>CAJXZL010000006.1 GCA_913063165.1 uncultured Saccharospirillaceae bacterium
TACCCGACCATTGGCATCAATACCAAAAATAGGGGCGTTCGCGGTGTCAATCAGGGTGGTGAGGTCTTCTGCGATCTCTTTCTGACTCTGTCGAGCCTGAAGCAGTTCAATCGAAATAAGCGCCTGTTTTTTATTGTCTCTCCTACCGGCAATGACGAGTACCGCATTACCAATACCAAGTGATACAAGCACTAGCAGTGAGATAGTATCTAATATTAGGGTGTATACAGCGTTACTACGTATTACAGATTGATTATGCGTTTGGATACGCACTAGGGCAGTCTCAATAAATTTAATGGTTGCATCAAACTCAATGTCTAAGTCACTACCGGCCTTATGCAATTGGGTAAATTCAACACGTACTTGCGCGACTTCATCTAGTATCTCTATATTTTTTACTATTAATGCTAATTCATTTCGCACTGGTTCGGGAAGCTCTATAGCTATAAATTTTCCTTTATATTCTCCACCATTAAGCAACGTTTTTACTAGATAGTTAGCCCGATGGCTGCGTTCCAATATGCTTGTTATGTCAACTGTTCGGTCACCCGCTATATGCTCCTCTAGCCCTACATGAAATCTAGAAATATTCAAATCAACATCATCGATTATCTCCAACATAGGATAAAAGTTACGATTTATGTTCATCGTATTCAATGCAGAAAAACCTATTGCGCTAGTTGCAATAAGAAAAAGAATAACAACAAGGACATTAGAGCGCGTTAGAAGCACTTCTTTTTTATCCGGTATGGTTTGAGTGTTTATATGATCACCTTTCACGTTAATTAGCCAAGTTATCAACAAATTTTAAGAGTTTTCTAGCTTGCATTGGCTTGAACATTAGCTTCACGTTGTCAGGCAATCCACCGCGCGCGCTGATTTCCTTTTTATTAAGTCCAGTAATAACGACCGTGACCTTGGGTAACTCGATATCAGCGTTGTAAAGCGCCCGAAGCATTTGAATTCCGTCCATTTCTGGCATATCAATATCGGTGACTAAAATGTCAGGTGAAAAATGGCCAATTTCAAGCAATGCCTGAAACCCGTTTGCAACTAATTTCACCTCTGCATCTGGGTGCCTCTGTTTTAGGATGCTTTCGTAAAGTGCAGACAGTGCTACATTGTCTTCAGCAATTAAAATTCTAACATTGCTCATTCTTGCGTTTTTAATTTTGCGAGGTTTAATTGCCTGACTTTGTGCCAATTTTTCAGTCTGAAACACATCTAGCGCTTCTTGGGTTATCCTAATGTGACCGCCGGCTGTTCTGACTGCAGGAATAATGCCATCCGTAACCCAGTTTTGAACTGTCCGTCCAGTGACACCCATTTGCTGAGCTGCGCCACGACTGGTATAGACTTTTGGGCGGCGATTTTCATTTTGTGTTGTACTCATTCCAGCTTCTCATTATTTCCGAATTTTCTTTGATTTTATTATCCACTTTTTCCGATGCGTGTCAATTTTCAATACTTAGGTGTTTTTGTGCGAATGAACTCTTGCGAAATAGGGAGCCGATCGGTAGGGGCGTGTAGTATTGTTGTATGAAATAATGTTGCGTTCATATATTATTCTTATCTAATATACAGCAGCAAGCATGACGCTCTCCGTTTTTTCACATTCGGTGACTATTCAAATTTGTAGGCTTGGAAGATCGAAATGAAATGGTTTTTGAATAACCTAACAATTTTACATTGGCTGCCCCATTATCAACGTTCTGATTTCAGAGGTGATTTGACGGCTGGTTTAACCGTAGCAATGATGCTGATTCCGCAGGCGATGTCTTATGCGATGTTAGCTGGTCTGCCAGCAATTCATGGTCTTTATGCAGGTATATTGCCCATCTTTGCCTATGCTATTTTTGGAACGTCTAGGCAATTGGCGGTAGGACCTGCCGCCATGGTGGCTTTGTTGGTGAGTAGTGGAATTGGAGGCCTAGGGGCATTAACGACAGAGAATTATATTTATCTGGCGATAATTTTGGCCGGTATGATCGGTGTTATACAGTTGGGTATGGGTTTGTTTCGGTTAGGGTACTTAACTAACTTTTTGTCACATCCAGTCATCAGCGGTTTTACTTCAGCGGCTGCACTCATCATCATCGTTTCACAAACTGGCCTGCTGCTGGGTATTCAAATTCCAAGATCAGAAAGTTTAATAACACTGTTGTCGGCGTTATATGATCAAGTGAATCATACCCACGCGATGACACTGATAATCTCGACGTTGTCATTAGGCCTTATGTTGTCGCTGAAATATTGGGCCAAAGGGTTACCAAATTCTATGATACTGCTGTTGGTGGCTACTGCAGTAGTGTGGTTTTTCCGACTAGATTTGGTAGGGGTTTCCGTTGTTGGGAACATCCCGCAGGGCTTTCCAGATTTTATTGTTCCCAGTGTATCTTTGACCCAAATACAACAATTAATTCCAACCGCGTTGGCCATAGCCTTTATTGGTTTTATTGAATCTATTGCCGTTGCCAAGAAAATGGCACGCGAAAATCGATATGAGTTGGAACCCAATAAAGAACTGATTGGACTGGGCATGGCCAACATAGTCGGCTCGCTGTTTCAATCAATGCCTGTTGCAGGCGGTCTGGGCCGCAGTGCGGTTAATAATGCAGCTGGAGCTCGCACGCAATTGGCCTCGATCATCACCGCAGTGTGTATCACATTGGCCTTGTTGTTTTTAACACCGATGTTTTATTTCATTCCCAAAGCTGTTTTGGGCGTTGTGATTGTAGTAGCAGTATATGGGCTCATTGATTTCAAAGAAGTGACGCATTTATGGCGGGTAAAAAAGGAAGACCTTGCGTTATTAGCACTCACTTTTGTGTCCACCCTGATCGTTGGTGTGAAAGAAGGTATTTTAATTGGCATCGCGGTGTCTTTATTGTGGTTTTTAGCGAAAACAACACGACCACATTTTGCGGTGATGGGGCGCGTAGGCCAAACCACTGACTTTCGGAATATTAAGCGATTTGCTGTCGAAACTGATCCAACAGTCTTGATATTGAGATTCGACTCACAGTTCTATTACGGAAACGTGTCCTTTTTGAAGGAAAAGATCCGTGAATATCAGAACATAAAAGGTAGTGAATTGAAGGCGATTGTAATTGACGCCTGTTCCGTCAATCAGTTGGATTCTTCTGCTGACACTGCATTGCATGAGTTGATTGAAGAGGGGCGGCTAGAGGGTATCGAATATTTCTTTGCTTCTGTAAAGGGTCCGGTATTAGACGTTATGAAGCTTTCTGGTTTCTATGATCTGTTAGGTCCGCAGTTTTTCTTTTTCAATGTCCATGATGCGGTCACTGGCGCAAAAAATTGGATAGACAAAAAAAACGAGGTTATTGATGAAAGTTGAACATTTTTATGACCAAGAAACCAACACACTCACCTATGTGGTTTGGGATACGCAAACGCGAGATGCAGTCCTGATAGATCCAGTGTTGGGATACAGCCCAATTACAGGAAAAATTGACATCAACCAGTTTGACGCTGTTTGTTCGCTAATAGCGGAAAAAGGGCTTCAATTACGTTGGATTTTTGAGACCCATGCACACGCTGACCATATCAGTGCATCGCAACTGTATAAGCAGCGATTTCCGCAGGCTATATTGGGTATTAGTGAGCATATTGTAGCCGTTCAACAGGTATTCAAGATTGTACTGTCTTTGGATGCAGCCTTTGATACCAGTGGCTCACAATTTGATGTGCTCATTAAAGACGGTGAATGTCTATCTGCAGGTACGCTCCAAATTCAAGCGCTGCCTACGCCCGGCCATACACCAGCTTGTTTATCCTTCCATATTGGTGACCATGTTTTTACCGGTGATGCGCTCTTTATGGAAGATTATGGTACTGGCCGTTGTGATTTTCCTGGTGGCAATGCGGCGGCGCTGTATCATAGCGTCCACGAAGTGCTATACAGCCTTCCTGACGAGACCCATGTTTGGGTAGGGCACGACTATCAACCAAACGGACGTGAAATGCTGTGCCAAACCACTATTGGCGCGCAAAAGAAGGCTAACATCCAATTGTCTGAGGCAACGACAGAAGACACATTTGTTGCTTTTAGGCAGGGTCGTGATGCTGGTTTATCTACGCCACGATTGTTATACGCTAGCATACAGGTGAACATCGCTGGTGGGCATTTACCTGAGCCGGATGATTCCGGTAAACGATATCTCAAAATGCCATTTAATGCTGATGCATGGGTCAGTGTAGCGGGTTAAACAGCAGCCCTAGAGTTGAGCTGCTGTTTAACTGGTTCGCTTACAAGAATCGCGCGGTAAGTAAGGATTCAAGGGCGACTTGGTCTTGAATAAAGCCGCGAATACCATGCGCCAACTTTTCTGTCGCCATTGCATTACTATTCATACCCAATCTGAAATCTGCTTCAACCTGTGCATCTAGTGCTTCAGCAGGAGCAGTGGACGGGGTCAATTGGCGTGTCAGTGCACCATTGTCTTGCGACAGCGCATCGATCAACGCAGGGCTGATGGTCAATTTGTCACAACCTGACAGGCATTCAATTTCTTCTGCGGTTCTGAAGCTTGCACCCATCACAACTGTCGAAACGCCATGTTGTTTGAAATAGTGGTAAATTTCAGTTACGGATATGACGCCGGGATCTTGCATGCCAGTGAAGTCAGCTTCTGGCGACGCCGCTTTATACCAGTCTAGAATTCGACCGACAAAGGGGCTGATTAAGGTGGCGTTAGCATGTGCGCAAGCCAGTGCCTGTTCAAAAGCAAACAATAACGTCAGGTTGCAATGTATGCCTTCCTTTTCAAGCACTTTGGCTGCCTGTATGCCTTCCCAAGTTGACGCTATTTTTATCAATATTCGATCTTTACCGATGCCCGCTTTTGCATATAAGGCAATAAGGTCATGGGCCTTATCGATGGTTTTGGCAGTGTCAAAGGACAATCGGGCATCAACCTCTGTACTCACAAAACCTGGCACATGCTGGAGAATGTCCACACCAAGGCTCACAGCTAATGCATCAGCGATATTACCAGCAGTGAGCGCCTCATTATTGCCGTCTTTGGCCAGCAATAATGCCTTTTCTATGACGGCTTCATATTTACCAGACTCGATGGCCTTTAATACCAGGGTTGGGTTGGTAGTCGCATCAATTGGTTTTAAACGTGCAATTGAATCGATGTCTCCTGTATCCGCAACGACGGTGGTCATTGTTTTTAACTGGTCTAGTTTTGACAGTGTCATGGGTTTTATCCTTAGGTTCACAATGTTAAGCAGGTTACGCCGTGGTCAGGTGGCTAGAAATTGCTTCGAGTAATAAGTCACTCGTCGTGTCGGGCTTGTGCATGTTTTCGCTTAGATGTCTTCTGAATCCACGTGCGCCTGGCACACCTTGAATAAGACCTAAGCAATGCCGTAATACGAATTTGGCTTGTCCAGAATGCGCAACCACATTATCGATATAGGGTACGAGGTCGTGTAGCAAGTCGACAGCAGACTCATAGTCTGTGTTGCCCCCAAATAATTCTCGGTCTACCTGAGATAGTATCATTGGGTTCTGATAGGCTTCGCGGCCAATCATAACACCGTCCACATGCCGCAGGTGTTCTTGCGACTCGCCAAGGGTTTTTATACCGCCATTAATGACGATTTCTGCGTCTGGAAAATCTCGTTTTAGTTGGTATACCGATTCGTATTTAAGTGGGGGTATTTCTCGATTTTCTTTAGGGCTCAGTCCATTCAGTATGGCTGACCTGGCATGCACAATGAATACGCGACACCCTGCATTGTATAAGGTGCTGACGAAATCCTGTGTATAGCCATAATCGTCTTTGTCGTCGATACCTATGCGGTGCTTAATGGTCACGGGCATATTGGCAACGTCAGACATGGCTTTAAACACATCGGCTACTAATGGGGCGTGCCCCATCAATACTGCGCCTATCATACCCTGTTGTACGCGGTCACTTGGGCAGCCAACATTGAGGTTGATCTCGTCATAACCCCATCGATTTGCACACTGCGTAGCCGTCACCAGCTCGTTGATTTGAGAGCCGCCTACCTGCAAGGCTATAGGGTGTTCTTGATCAGAATAATCAAGAAATCGGTCAATGTTGGGTGCATGACAAATTGCAGCACTGGTAACCATTTCTGTATAAAGCAGGGTGTTTTTACTTAACAAGCGCCACATATACCGACAATGTCGATCGGACCAATCCATCATGGGGGCGGTTGAAAATGTTCTGTCTAGTGTCATGTGTTTCAATGGGTAGGGATTGTGGCGCGCACTTTATCAAATTTCTAGCAATCTGTATATTCAACGGAATCTGAAGCTGATACGACTTGGGGCATAAAAAAGCCCCGGATTCGGGGCTGATGTCATTCAATGGCAACCATTGGCTACAGTAGATACATGACTGCCAAAAGGCCAGTGGTGGTCATCACGATGGTGTAAGGCAATGCCATAATCACCATGCGGCCGTAGGACAAGCGTACCAGAGGCGCAATTGCAGAGGTCAGCAGGAATAGAAATGCAGCCTGGCCATTGGGTGTCGCGACAGACGGTAAGTTTGTTCCGGTATTGATGGCAACAGTCAACAGATCAAACTGTTCACGAGAAATGGTGCCATGCTCTAAAGCCAATGCAGCTTCGTTGATATATACCGTAGCAACAAACACGTTATCACTAATGGAAGACAATAATCCGTTAGCCAAGAAAAACATCGCTGGCTGAATGCTAGCATCCAATGTCAATACGTAATTAATGACCGGTGTGAACAAGTGCTGTTCATGAATGACGGCCACAACAGCAAAAAATACGACCAACAAAGCAGTAAACGGCAGTGCTTCAGTGAATGCTTTGCCTATGGCATGTTCATCAGTAACACCGTTGAACGTCGTCAATAACACAATAACTGATAGACCGATGAGACCTACTTCAGCCACATGGAAAGCCAAACCGAGGATTAACAACACGGCAGCTATGGCTTGAACCACTAGGTGAACGCGGTCTTTGATATCTCGTTTCGCTACTTGTTGCGCTTCAAAATCATTGAGAATCCTTCTCACTGACTCAGGCATTTCTGCGCCATAGCCAAACCAACGGGTCTTTTCCAATATAACGACTGTTATCAGACCCATAACGAGTACAGGCATGGTCACTGGAGCCATGTGGATAAAGAACTCAAGGAAGTCCAAGCCGGCTTTTTTAGCGATCAGCAAGTTTTGAGGTTCCCCAACCAGCGTTGTTACGCCGCCCAGTGCAGTTCCTACCGCGCCATGCATGAGCAATGAGCGTAAGAAAGCACGAAACTGCTCTAAATCAGTCTTGTGATTGGCACTCATTTGCTCATCAGAGCTTTGATCATGATCATGATCATGATCTTTTCCGTCGGAGGCAACCCGGTGATATACCGAATAAAATCCGACCGCCACGCTGATCAATACAGCCGTTACCGTTAGCGCGTCTAAGAATGCCGATAGAAATGCCGCCATAATTGAAAATAACAAAGACAGCAAGGCTTTGGATTTAACCCGAAGAAAGATTTTCGTGAACACGAATAACAATAAATCTTTCATGAAATAGATGCCGGCTACCATGAACATCAATAGTAGTATGACTTCAAAGTTAGCCAATGTTTCATGAAATACATTCGCAGGACCGGCTAGCTGCCCCTGTTCGTTGACGCCCTTTCCCGCGAGGCCCAGTACAACTGCTTCGATTGCCAACAGGCCACCTGGGAGCAGTGGGTAACACTTTAGAGCCATGGCTAGGGTAAAGATGAATTCACCGATTAAGAGCCAACCGACCAATGTAAAACCAGCGTCGCCTAGCGCAAGTACCAGGACGAAGTTGAGGATTAAGAATCCTATGATCGTTTTTTTGTACCAAGCGGGAGAGTTCCCCATAAAATTGGAAATTAGCGCTTGGCCAACGGTAGTTGCCATAAACTGCTCCTGAAAAGCGTTTGAATAAAAGGAATTAGTGCCTAACTCATGCCTCAAAATGCGCTGTTTTAGGTGGCATAGGAGGGTGCTGAGTCTGCGACTATAAATTTTGCGCGGCATTATAGACCAATAAGACGCAGGTTCGAGGATAATTTACGTATTCGATGTAATTTTTCAGTAATTTAACCGTCAACTTTTCTGCATTGGTGAATTTATTGTTGTTTTTGATTGCCATTTCTCGTTACCTTTGAAATGAATAAAGCAGAATTGCAGTTAAGGCTTGCGTGGGCCATTTATATATCAGTCGCTTGTTGTTAAATCTCGGGTTGATTGGTAGCTTTAAAGGCATCATCGTAAAGTAAACAAATGATTTACCGTGCCATGGACTAGGCACTGCCGCTAACATTTCAGGATAAATAGCATGGGCAACACCTCAACGCTTAAATACGTCACACAGGAATTAGAGAAAACGGTTCAAGAAGCCCAGAATGATTTCAATGCTTTTCTGGTCGATATGAGTCAGTTTTCGTCTTTGGCAAGCACCATAGAAGCGGTGAATCAGATCCGTGGCATTTTTATTGTTTTAGAGGATAGAGCTGCGCAGCTATATTGTGAGGAATTGGGAAAATTACTCAATGAATTCCCTACGGATGAGGCGAACCATCAAACAGAAAAGGGCCAGCGAATCAGCGAGGCCATAGTTCAGTCATTGGCATTTATTAGCCGTTATTTGGAATTCCTTGATGTTACTGTCCAAGTGTATCCTGAAACATTGATTTCAGAGATCAATCGGATTCGAAGGGCGCGAGGAGTCAGTCACCTTCCGGACAGTCACTTTTATACCTATGTCGTGCCGCAACTTAAAAAGCCAAAGGCCGCTAATGACTTCAAATGGAATGATACTGTTGAATTGGAACTCAAACGACTCCGAGGTCTTTTTCAAAAATCACTGTTAAATTTAATGCATGGAAAGCCGGTCAAACCAGCTCTTACCAATATGCGCTTTGCACTGGTAAAAATTGATCGTATCGCCGCCAACACATCAATTGCTGGGTTATTTTGGCTAGCTTCTGTGGCTGTGCACGCGATGATCTTGGTTGAAGCGACAGTGCATGCCAATCGGCTGCTGCTATTTTTTAAGTTAGACAAACAAATTAAACGGTTAATCGACACGGGTAAACCGGGATTCAACAAGCGTCCAGCCAAGGACTTGGTACGTGAAATTCTTTACATCATTGCCCTGTGCCAGCGGGCATCGCCGCAGATTCAAAGAGTAGCCATGTGGTATGGCATGCCAGTGCCTGAAGCATTAGAAAATATGCTCGCTGAACAAAGCCGCATTTTGACCAGTCCTGGCCGCTCGGTAATGCGGTCGGTATCTACGGCAATAAAAGAAGAGCTAGAAGTGATAAAGACCCAAATAGATGCTGCGGGTTTTGGGGCTTCTGATTCTCGCTTTCATGCGCCAACCTTACACATAGGTATTCGGAAAATATCCGATATTCTTATGGTCATTGGACTTACCTCTGCCAGCAAATTGTTGGGCGTTCAAGCGCAGAAATCAGTTGCTTGGGTTGACAGCACCATGCCAACGAACGTTCAGCTAAATGCCATTGCTGATGCCATCATGTATGCTGAAAGTGCAGTGAATAGATTGCTGATGGGTCAAAAGCAGTCAACAAATAATGATATTTTGCAGGGTATTGGCCAATCTCATGTGCAAGCCGCACGGGTGGTGTTGCTAGAAGAATCAGAAAATGGCGTGGCACTGTGTCGAAGAGCTGTCACTGCCTTTGTCGATTCCAATTACGACTACGAGCACCTAGCCGAGGTCTTGACTACTTTAGATGCCGTGAGGGGTGGTTTGATATTTTTAGAGTATGCGGAAGCAGAGACGGTGATCGAGCGCTGTATGTTGTTTGTCGAAAAACGGTTGTCTACGAATGCAACGGCTTTCAACAGCAAGATGCTGGAAAATTTTGCTGAAGCATTATCACGAATCGAAATGTACTTAGGCAACATGCTAAATGGATCCAAAGAACATGATAATTTACTAGAGGGAGCAACATTGGCTGCAGGTAATCTACCGATGTCTGGTATCCACTAGGTCAATGTATTGGGTAAACCTAATTGGGGCGCCAGTGAACTGAACTATACTGGTAGTCTGGTGGGTGAGACTGGTAACAAAAGAGGTGTGATATGTCATTAATGATCATCATGGTTGTCATGGGTGCATTGGCACTTGTGATGGCACTATTTGCGTTAAAGCTGTTGTTTCGATCAGGTTGGTTTTTTGGCTGGTTAAAGGGCACTTTTGGATTGCTGTTGTTGGCTTGTACCGCCATTTTGGGTGTATTGGTATTCCAATTAAAAGATTTTAATGTGCAAAAAGGCGATCTATCTTTGGGCCACGTTGCGATATCAAAGGTGAGCGGACAACAATATCAATTGAATGTCTCCGTGGCTAACCAAGCAGCTGAAGGCTATCCCGTTGAAGGGGATTTTTGGACCACCAGTTACCGCATTATTGATTTTACCGGTCTGCCTGGGGGTGAAAAGCTGCCCATTCTATTTCAGCTTGAAGGCGCTTCTGGCCGTTACATGACCCTTGAGCAAGAGCTTAAGGCAAAGGTCAAACCACCCGTTATCGGTACCATGAGTCAGAGAATCTGGCCTGCTATGGTGTTGCTCGATTCGATTGGACTCATTGACGCCTATATCGCTGAGCTTGAATTTGTACCCTTAATGGACGGGTCTTTGTTTGATGTGCACCTGACGGCTGGTGAAATTGGACTATCTCCATTAAATGAACCTGCAGAGGCGGCGTTACAACCCTAGGGAGTAAGCCGCCACAGCGACAATTACAGGCCAAATAATGCGCTCAAACGGGTAGCCAACATGATATTGCCTTCTGCCTTGAGTTTGCCCGTCATAAAGGCTTGCATACCGTTAAGCTCGCCATTCGCTACCTGTGACAATGTCTCTTCAGACATTTTCAAGGTAACGGTCGGGTCGTCGTATTCACCTTCTATCAATTCACATTGCTTGTCAGCCACTTTCAAAGTGAAAAAAGCATCGTCATCAATGCAGAACTGAAATACAACATCTAAGTCTGCTGCCGCTTCTGGGTTAAATCGACCATGAATGGCGTTGAGAATTTCTGCTACAGTGCTCATATTATTTCCTTTAATTCAAAGTGGTAAAGGCAGTCTCTAGGGGTTTTAATCAGTAGAAAAACCCTTATATACAGTCTACAACCAGAGTGTAGATACATAGTTCATTTTAGGCATGGAAACCCAGTATGCAATCATTGCTTAATATTATTGATTTTTAGTCATAAAAGACTCTAAATCGACGCATAATACCAATTCGAGAGGATAATCACTTGGCAGAATACGGACTATTTTTATTAAAAACTGTGACCATCGTACTGGCTATCTTAATTGTGATCGGGGTTTCTGCGGCGCTGAGTATGCGGCAGAAGAAAAGCGACAAAGGTCATATTGAGATCTCCAAAATAAACGATCGTTTTCGCCAATATCAGAATTTGATGTCAGGCTTCTTTGTCAATAAGGCCACGTTGAAACAGCAGGCTAAAGCTGAGAAGAAGGCACGCAAAGCGAAAGAAAAGGCCGGTGATCATTCTGATAACAATGTCTTCGTTTTGGGGTTTAAAGGCGATATGCAAGCCAGCGCAGTCGCGTCACTTCGCGAGGAGGTGACTGCAATATTGTCCGCACCTGAGCTGCCTAAAGAAGTGGTATTGCGACTAGAAAGTCCAGGAGGCGCAGTCCACGGCTACGGATTAGCGGCCTCGCAGTTAGTGAGACTGAAAAACAAGAACATCCCACTCACTGTCTGTATCGATAATGTGGCTGCCAGTGGCGGCTATATGATGGCGTGTGTGGCGGATAAAATATTAGCGGCGCCATTCGCTTATGTCGGTTCGATCGGCGTATTGGCGCAAGTCCCCAATATTCATCGCTTGTTGAAAAAGCATGATGTGGACGTGGAGTTGCATACCGCTGGTGAATATAAGCAGACGTTGACCCTAATGGGCGAAAACACCAAGAAAGGTCGCGAGAAATTTAAACAAGAGCTCGGTGAAATACACGAACTGTTTAAAGGGTTCGTGTCTGAAAATAGACCCAATCTCGACATTGAGGCAGTAGCTACTGGAGAGTTCTGGCTGGGACTAGAAGCCAAAAAACGCCATTTGGTGGATGACATTATCACCAGTGACCAGTATTTACAGGATCTCAGTGAAGAAGCCACCCTTTACGAATTATCGTACAAAGTGAAAAAGACTTTGGTAGAAAGAATGGGAAAAACGGCGAGCCAAAGTATGAGTAGTGCGTTTGAGTCGGTGGCCAATCGACTACCTTTCTAATCTACATCACTAGAACCCATCCGACACTGTCAGTTAGTGTCGGATTCGGAGCTGGCGTCAATAGCATTAGGATTGACGCTTTCTAATGACTTTTGATAGGCCGACTTTAGCCGGTGCTTGTGTTTAGCAAGTTTGTTTTTACTCGGAATTTTTCCCATGTCATTGTCCAGGATGAAATTCTTTTTGGATCCCGTTTTTACGTTTAATTTGCCTTTTAATCGGCGGGTTTTCTTATCACGACTCATGTCGATTCCAAATGGTATGGGTTTTGCGGGCATTATATGTGAGGTTGGGACCAAGAACCAATGGAGAGCGCATGAAATATAAAAAATTAGGTACCTCTGAACTATCAGTAAGTGAGATTTGCTTGGGTACGATGACGTGGGGAGAACAAAACTCCGAAGCAGAAGCCCACGCGCAAATGGACTACGCCTTGGCACAGGGTGTCAATTTTTTTGATACTGCTGAGCTATATCCAGTGCCGCCTAAGCCTGAGACTCAGGGTCTAACCGAAGCGTACATTGGTACCTGGTTTAAACGCACTGGGCGGCGTGAAGATGTTGTGTTGGCGACTAAAGTCGTTGGCAGGTCTGACATGGCGTGGTTCCGTGGAGAGCAGGCTCGGTTATCCGAGCGGCATATATTTGAAGCTGTTGATAGCTCGTTAAAAAAATTGCAGACCGATTATATCGATCTTTACCAATTACATTGGCCTGATAGACAAACCAATACCTTCGGAAAATTAGGGTACGAACATCAGGTGCAGGAAGATGAAATTGCGCTTGAAACCACACTCGCTGCCTGTAAAGCTTTAGTTGCAGCGGGCAAAATTCGGGAAATTGGTGTCAGCAATGAAACGCCCTGGGGCTTAACAGAATATTTGCGGTTGTCAGCCCAATTGGATTTACCCCGGGTACAGTCGATTCAAAACCCCTACAACCTTTTGAACCGTACATTTGAAATTGGTCTTGCTGAAGTGGCTTGCCGATCAAATGCTGGGTTATTGGCTTATTCACCATTGGCGATGGGCATGTTATCCGGAAAATACGCTACCAAGCCTTGGCCGCCGGAAGCCCGACTGTCTATATATAAGCGGTTTTCGCGGTACTCATCGCCAATCGGTCAGGCCACAGCACAGCGCTATGTCGATGTGGCGTTACATCATGGCCTAGACCCATCACAAATGGCATTGGCGTGGATTAATCGCCAGCCGTTTGTGACCTCGAATATAATTGGCGCCACTAATCTGACTCAGCTGAAGGCCAATATAGACTCAGTAGATCTGCAGTTATCAGACGATGTGATTCGGGATATCCAAGCGATTCACGATAGCCAATCTAATCCCTGTCCTTAAAGGGTTACCATTGGTCGCGTAAGTGACGTAATGCACGAAATACATCAGCGGGAGTGTCGAGAGAGGCTGCCGTTTTTTTATTGAGTTCCCGCTTTAAAGTGCTGCTATCCAGTCTCAAGAAGGGATTGATTTCTTTTTCTAATCCCCAGTGAGTGATCGCTCTTTGCTCTGGCAATACAGACGCATTGTCTGCTAAAACGTCTGAAATGCGTTGGTTATCAGGTTCTAATAAAGCGGCAAACCCTAGATTGTGACATAGGTAGTCATGCGCGGGATAAATTGCCGTGTCATCCGACAACAGCGTATGCAGGCGACAGATGCTGTTATACAGCTGTCCAACATCGCCGCTGCGGCAATTGCCCACACCCCCATTAAATAGTGTGTCTGCACAGATTAGAAACGGCCCAGATTGGGCAGATTGCCCTAAAAAACAAAAATGTTGGAATGTGTGGCCGGGTGTGAAAAGTGCAGTAAGCTGGTGGTTCCCAAGCGCGATTGGATCGCCATCTGCGATGGGATTGCTGACACCGGGTATGTCCTTGTGCCCCCACACTGGCACATTATGCACGGCCAATAGATCGGACAGGCCTCGAATATGATCGCCGTGTTCGTGTGTGATTAAAATGCCAACCAGGGTCGCGTCCAATTCAGATAGCCATCGGGTTGCCAATGTCGCGTCAAACGGATCGACAATTAAGGCCTGCCGAGTATCAGGGCATAGTAAAATATGATTGTAGTTTTCATAGGAGCCGGGAACATAAAATCTTATAACGTTCATGGTAAAAGATTCCTACAGGTATCTGGATGGTGGGCAATTTATTTTGGGCAACAGTCTAACCTGTTCGCAAGCTGAATGGATAGCCAACTATTAGCCTATATTCAACGGCTGAGGTTGCTATATCGTCTGCGGCACACTAATTTAGGTGGTATCTTCGAACTGTCATTTTTCGGGTTATGCACAGAATGACGTCAAATACATGTAGGAGCATTATTGTGAAGTATATTTTGGCATTGTCCTTGGCGTTGTTGTTGGCTGGTTGTGCGAAATCGCCACAGCAAGTTACTTTTGATGCTCAGGTGTCGGAAGGGTCTGTATGGGTAGGTAAAGGTAAGCGCGCTGAATTACAGGTGGTTGATGCTCGGTCAAGCACCAATATCGGCAGCCGTGGGGGCATCTATCAATCGACTAGCACATTGTCGTTGGATAATCGTGCTACAGAAGATATGAGTATTTATTTGCAAACCCGCTTACTGACGGCTGGGTTTAAGCTGAGTAATACCGAACCTTTCAGCAAGTGGACGGTTAAACTAACTGACCTTACTTATGACTATAAAAAGGTCAAGGGTATGAGGGATCAAGTTGAGATCACTAGTGGGATTTCGGTTGAGATCGTTAGCGGTTTGTCTACCTATACCAATGAGTATTCAGCCTCTAGTGTCAACGAGTTGGTGACCTTAGCGTCTGATGCCCAGAACCAAGAATGGATTAATACAACGTTGAATGCGGCATTGGATCAATTGTTTGCCGATGCAGGGATTAACGATTTCTTGAAATAGCCATAGCGTTCTGTCTATCGTAAAAAAACCGCTCTCAGGCGGTTTTTTTTCATCTGGGCTTTTTGGATCTCTGTCGTCACATTTATAAGCTATAAATTGAGTTCGTTGGCGGTAAAGTACTCGGCCATAAAATCGACAAAAGCGCGGCTTTTCGCTGATAGATACCGATTTTCTGGATACACCACATGAATGGTTCGGCTCGGAAAATTAACCTCGGGTAATACGTGTTCCAACAAACCATTTTCAATGTGGCTTTTGACCATATATAAGGGCAGTGCCGCAATACCCATGTTGTTTACTGTTGCTTCACACATGGTGTCTAAATCATTCACCTTAAATCGTGGCTCTTTGTTTTGTAGCCCAGCCTCTTTAATAAACCGTTTGATCCAGCGCGGTTCTGCATAGTCAATTCCAGAAACCATTAGCATGTGGTGGGTGGCGAGCTCCGCCAAATTTTCTGGTCGCCCAAATTCGTCCAAGTAGGCTTTGGTAGCCGTTAGGATGACTTTCTGACGTGCGACGGGGCGTGCAACGAGACGCGAGTCTTGCAGTGAACCCAGGTGAATGGACAGGTCGATGCCTTCCTTGACCAAATCAAGGTTTTTTTCAGCCAAAACCAAATCAAAATTCACATCAGGATAATCGCGTAAAAAGGCAGCAAATATTTTCATCAGCATACTGCGACCGAAAGTCGGCGTTGCCGTGATGCGTAAAACTCCACGAGGTGTAGTTTCTAAGTCGCGCACCATGTGCTCGGTTTCTTCTAAATCTTCTAATATCCGACTGCAGCGGTTGTAAAACAACTGACCTGCTTCGGTAGGACTGACTGATCGAGTTGTTCGGTTCAATAAGCGAATACCGAGTCGGTCTTCTAACAAAGAGATTTGCTTGCTGACAGCAGAGGGCGTGAGGCCCAGTGAATGCGCCGCATTGGTGAAATTATTGGCTTTTACAACACTTGTAAAAATCACAAGAGAGTCGAGTCTTGCCATGGTTCTGTCCTAATTGCTGGGGATGGGTGAACATGATTATCTATGATAACCCACATAATGCGCTATATACGAATGCAGCTGTGAGATAATTTCTCAAAACGAAGCAAGCTTGATGTCGGACAATTACTTATAATGGCCCAATCAACCCGTGTTTATATAACCAAAAGGATTCGTGATGCCAATCCAGGTCGTTTTTTACCACACAACAGATTGCCACCTCTGCGATCTTGCTGAAGCCATGGTGACGCCATTGTTAACGCACTATGGATTAATCGCGGAAGCTATTGATGTTGCAGAAGATAGCGATGCTTTCGCGGCCTATGGAGAGCAAATTCCTGTGCTGTATTTTCCCGCCACCAATGTGGCGATTACGTGGCCATTTGACCCCTCAGACATCGCCGCTCGCTTTGAATTGTTAGCCACATAGGTAGCCTAGATTGTATTGCTGTCGACAGTAATGGCGTGCGACGCGGTTCCATGTAAAGCCACGAATACATGGAATTATCGGCAAACAAGATCGGGCCTATTTAAAGGTAAATTCCTACTCTATAATCGCGACAAAATTTATTCCTGTGACTGCCTTCACCTCAGTGGTAAGGCGACATCCGAGTGATGGCCATGACGCATTCTCACCAGGTTCAACAACACAGCTACTGGCTGCATTCATTTTGGATGGTGTTGGTCTTGCTGTTGGTCATGAGTTTCTCGTCACGACAGTCAGTTCCGCCCTCAGATACGCCCATCAGCATTGAATACGCGACACTCTTTAGCCCTAGTATTGAAAGCGTCGATGATGTTGATTTGGATATGCTGTCTTTTGAATCCTATACTGATAAATGCCGCTGTGTTGACCTGGTGTATTCTGGTCTGAAGCCGCATCCGCTGGTGTATGTTCGCAGTCATACTGCGATCCGGGCACCGCCAGCATGGCATAGATCTGCTTAGACCTATTGCCCAGCGGTTTTCTATGGGTAAGTTTCGACTACATTTCTTTTTGGAGACATTTCCGTGTCGATAGAACTCATTATTATCAGCATCATTTTCGTTTTCGGATACATCGCGATTGCGACTGAACACAGCATTCATATAGACAAGACCGCTTCTGCGTTACTTACAGGCGTTTTGGTTTGGACCGTTTACATTCTTTCGTCTAGCACGCTTGTAGATATTTCGAGTTTGCCACAGTGGTTTTTGGACGAGCATAGCCTAAAAGACGCTACCGAAATCGCAACGACTTGGGTGAGTCACCATCAGTTAATTGAATCCTTGGGCGAGATATCTAGTATTTTGTTCTTCTTGATGGGTGCGATGACCATTGTAGAGCTGGTGGATACCTATGGGGGCTTTTCAGTTATCACTGACCGCATCAAATCAACAAGCACCGTAAAATTATTGTGGATTGTGGGACTCATTGCATTTTTCCTATCAGCTGCATTGGACAACCTGACTACCACCATCGTCATGATTTCTTTGTTGCGCAAGCTAGTTTCCTCTAGAGAAGACCGACTGTTTTTTGCGGGCATTATTGTGATTGCAGCAAATGCTGGTGGTGCATGGTCTCCTATCGGTGATGTCACCACCACCATGTTGTGGATCGGCGGGCAAATTAGCTCCCTGAACATCATGAAAGCCCTGATTTTGCCAAGTTTAATTACCATTATAGTACCCTTGGTATTCTTGTCATTTACCCTACGGGGTAAGCGGGTGACTACTCCTGAAGCGTTGCCAGAGAACATCCATTATCAGGTGAGCGCTGGTCAGAGAAACCTGATTTTTTCGATGGGAATGTTGGGTTTGTTGTTTGTTCCGGTGTTTAAGACCATTACACACCTGCCGCCGTTTATGGGCATGCTATTCAGTATGTCTGTGCTATGGGTGGTCAGTGAGCGTATGCACAAGAAAAACTGTGAAGAAGTGGTGAGTGCCGGCCTTCACTTTGTGACTGTCTTGAAGCGTATTGATACGGCCAGCGTGTTGTTTTTCCTAGGTATCTTGTTGGCAGTTTCTGCCTTGCAGGCCACAGGATTATTGGCGTCAGTTGCACTTGGGTTAGACAAATCTGTTGGCAACATGGACATTATCATCTTTTTGATTGGCCTGTTGTCTTCTGTCGTAGACAACGTGCCATTGGTTGCGGCCGCAATGGGCATGTATGACATGGTGACATTCCCAATGGACCATGAAATGTGGGAATTTTTGGCCTATGCAGCTGGTACTGGAGGTAGCGTACTTATTATTGGTTCTGCAGCTGGCGTTGCTGCTATGGGCATGGAACGCATCAACTTCTTTTGGTACATGAAAGTGATGTCGCCACTTGCCCTGATTGGGTATGTAGCAGGTGCGGTGTTCTACCAATTCGTGTTATAACAAAGCGTGATTAAAAAGGGCCCTAGGGCCCTTTTTTTATGGTTAACTGCCTGTGTAGAAACGCATTATCCGTTGCCGCGATTGTCATGGTTGAACGACATGGTTGAACGACATGGTTGAACGACATGGTTGAACGACATGGTTGAACGACATGGTTGAACGACATGGTTGAGCGACCCCGCCGGCCACCCATTAATTGATCCTAGAATGAATTAAGCGATATCTGATTCTTTAATAAAGCACATTTTCCGGGTAGAACGACTCAGGCCCCTTACTGCCAATGAATCACACAAACAGGTAGGAACGGGATGCATTGATCGGGTGGTCTAAGCCAAGCATGTGGGTAATCAGTAAGGGCGGTCGGATTTGGGCTGCCTGCTTTGCTGGCTTCCATGCCCTACCTACGGCAGGCAACCCGTTTAAGACGAGGAGATAGGTCATTGAAATGACTGGAGGCGTAGGGTGGCCATTAAGGCGCACCCTAGCTCCGAGATCAGCTATGCCTTGCTTGCGCGAGCCGCTTGTCCTTGCGACGCTCCTTTAACACCAACAGGGTTGGGGTCAAAAATAGGGTAAGTATCGTGGTGTAGGTGAGTCCACCGGCAATGGCAGTTGAGAGCTGTGTCCACATTTCTGAGGATGGTGCACCCACTGTAAAGTCGCGGGATACTAAATCAATGTTCCATTGCAGCACCATGGGTACCAAACCGAGAATGGTGGTGATCGTGGTCAGGAAGATTGGACGTAAGCGCTGCGCACAGGTGAGCAATGCCGCCTCAAATGCCGGTACATTCTGACGTCTGATAACGTTAAAGGTATCGATCAATACAATATTGTTATTGACGACAATGCCGGCCAAGGCGATTAAGCCAACACCGCTCATCACCACGCCAAATTGGTCGCCAGTGATTAAGATGCCAAGTAATACACCTGCTGAAGAAAACAGAATAGCCGATAATATCAGGGTCGTTTGATACAGGCTGTTAAATTGTGTCACTAGCACAATGATCATTAAGAAAATCGCGACACCAAATGCCTTGCCGAGGAAGGCACCTGTTTCAGCTTGTTCTTCTTGGTCGCCTACAAATGACACGCCCACGTTTTCAGGAATCTCGCCATTGGCATACGATTTTTTAAACGCTTCAGTGAGTTCGACAATGACCTTATCAATCTTCATCCCTTCTTTGACGTTCGCATCTATCTTGAAGCTAAGTTTGCCGTCAACCCGATAAATTTCGCCCTGCTTGTCCCGTGCATTACGGGTAATAAAGTTGGATAGCGGAATCTGCTGTCCACGAACGGTCAGGCTGAGGTCATCAATTTGGTCAAGATCGCGCTCGTTGTAGGGATACCGTAGCCGAATATCCAATTCATCATCTGTGTCATCTGGACGATAAGTGCCGACCTTTAAGCCATTGGTAATCATGCGAATAGATGACCCTACTGATGCAACGTCGGCTCCGTAGCGACTGGCAGCTTCACGATCAACAGTGATTTGCCATTCAATACCATCGAGGGGTAAGTTGTCAGAAACATCTACCAAAGAGGGGTGGTCTCGCAATTTTTGACTAACCATCAAAACCGTATCGTGCAAGACTTCTAAATTGTTAGACACAAACTGCAATTGTATGTCGATACCTGATGTAGGGCCCATAGCGGCTTCGGATTTCTCGATAAAGATGCCCGGAATATCTGCCGTTTTGGCAACAATTTCTTCTAAAATCGGCCCACTCTTACGTCTGAATTTCCAGTCAACCAATTCAACCTGGATCACACCGATCGCGTCGGCTGCATAATCGCGTAAGGGTGTGGCTGAGGTCTTGGTAAATACAGTGCGCACTTCTGGCAAACCGAGAATCCGCGCTTCTACCGTTTTCATGATGACGTCTTTTTCTTCAAGCGACAGGTTGCCACGTGCGCGCACAGCAACACTGCCGAAGTCGGCGCCCATGTCTGGGAAAAACAAAACGCCACGATCGGCTTGGATGAACAATCCCAATACGGAGGCAGCGAATGCCAATACCAACATAATGGTGGTAATGGGGTAGGTAAGTGCAATCCGCAAGACACGAATATAAGTTTTGGTAGAGCCAGTTAGCTTGGTTAGGTCACCATGGGCTGTGCCAGTCAATGCTGCTCTTTCTTTAACGCTCAACGGTGATGGCTTGCCGAAGTAGAAGCCAAGTGTGGGTACCACTACCAATGAAATGATGAGCGAAGAACCTAGCGTAGCGATGACGGTGATGGGTAGGAATTTCATAAATTCCCCCATGATTCCTGGCCAGAAAAGCAACGGCAGGAATACGACCAGCGTAGTCACGGTTGACGAAATGATCGGCCAAGCCATGCGAATTGCCGCTTCGCGATAGGCTGACTTGCGGTCTGCCCCTTCGTTCATGCGCCGGTCGGCAAATTCAGTCACAACAATCGCCCCATCGACCAACATCCCAACCGTGAGGATCAAGGCAAAAAGTACGACCATGTTGAGGGTGTATCCCATTGACGACAGTATCAAGATACCGGCAAGGAAGGACGAGGGAATGGCGATACCCACCAAAAAGGCGGAGTTAGGACCCAATGCCCAAATGATGACCACAAATACCAATACGGTAGCAAATAGAACATTGTTAAACAGATCTCTGAGCTGCGATTTCACAGAGATAGACTGATCTTGGAAATAACTGACTTGAATACCATCAGGCCAAAAGGGTGCCACTTCGGTGATGACTGCCTTCACAGAGTCGACAGTGTCGATGATGTTTTGACCTACGCGTTTTTTGATTTCCAAGGTAACCGCTTGTTTGCCTTGAACCCGGGAAATCACCGTTTTGTCGAAATACGCACGCTGTCCGTATGCCACATCTTTAAAGCGGACAACGGTGTTGCCATCCACCTTGATGGGGAGGTTTAGAATATCTTCCTCAGACTCTAGTAAGCCTGGCACTTTGACCGAAAAGCGGCCTGCTCCCGAGTCCAGATTACCTGCTGTCACTAACTGGTTATTGCGGGACACCAAGTTGATTAGGTCAGATTGCGAAAGATTATAGGAGGCCATTAATTGTGGGTTTACTACAATTTCGGCTACTTCTTGACGGGTGCCACTGATAGTGGCCTCAAGTACCCCGGGCAACGCCTCCAGTCGGTCTTGCAAATCTTCTGATACCGCCTTGAGTACGCGTTCATCTATGTCTCCAGCCAGTGCGATACCAAGGATCGGGAATAGCGCGACGTTGATTTCGTTTACTTTCGGATCCTTTGCGTCAGCAGGTAGCTGTCCTTTGGCGGCATCCACAGCAGTCTGTGTATCGGCCAATGCGGTATCGATATCGACATCGGTATTGAATTTCAGCATCAATGATGCATGACCTTCACTGGCTGTCGACGTTAATTCATCTAAGCCATCAATCCCTTTAAGCTCTTTTTCTAACGGGCTCACCAGCATGGAGTCAGCGTCGTTTGGAGAGATACCTTCAAGTGATACAGATACATAAGCCATGGGAATCGTGACATCAGGAAACGATTCTTTAGGAATGGAATTCAGTGAAAAAATACCGGAAGCCACTAGCAAGAAAAACAAAAGCAATACGGTACGTGAACGTGATAGCAGAGCCGTAATTAATGCATTCATGTGTTTGGTCCTATCGCGACTGTGCTGGTTTGGCACCAGCAACGGCAACCGCTTTCTGACCGGTTGTTACAAATCCTTGTCCAACGGTTATCAGATGAACCCGCTCTGGGAGACCCGCTACCCAAATACCCTGAGGTGTTGACTCGATAATGTCGATGTTATGGAACATGACAAAGCCATCGTCACTTAATGCCTTGAGCCCAAGCTCACCGTCATCATCCAGTATCAATAACGCAGGTGACACGAAATGAGCGAATTTTGGTTTGAGTGGCAGTTTCACAACAGCTGAGGCACCCGCAAGTGGGCGGTCAACCGGTTGGTTGATTTCAAATTCAACAGAGAATGTTCGGGTTGCCGCATTTGCCATCGTGTCTATATAGGTAGCAATACCGACCAGTTGCTCGCCCTGTACCAGTTCGATGGAGGCAGTCTGACCGATGGCAATATAGGCAATGTCGTTTTCAGACACATCGGTAATGACCTTCAATGTTGAAAAATCAACCAACTCGACAACTGGGTCTCCATTTCTGATGACACTGCCGGCTTCTACCAATGAACGATTGATAACGCCGTCAAATGGTGCCCGAATATCGGTGTACGCGAGCTGGTATTCAAGACCCAGTGTTTGCGCCTTGGCTTGTTCTAATTGTGCTAACGAAGCGGCTGATTGGCTCGCGTTTTGAAAGCCTTGCTTCACCAATTTTTCAGTGGACAAGTATTCTTGTAACCGCTGTTTTTCGAGTGCTTTTGATGCGGCGATACGCGCAGGTAAATCGGTAGTGTCCAATCGGGCAAGTAGGTCGCCACGCTCGACACGTTCCCCTTTAGCAAAAGGCACCTTGAGTACCTTTCCGCCAGTTTCTGATTTGACGGTAATACTGCGTTTGGCTGCTGTTTGGGCATTCAGAGTAAGGTATTGTATTACCGATTCAGCGTGCATTATCTCGGTCTGTACGCGAGGTAGCAAAGCGGTGGGGGCTGAAGCGCCGACTTCAGGCGCGATTTCGCCGCGCAAAAAAACGCCCGACCAGATCCATGCAGTAACAGATAATGTGAGCACCCAGGCTAAAACAACACCGATTCTAATTTTCATTGACGACTTCTTATTCTCTATGTGCGGCTAGGCGTAATGAATTTTGGCCTAATCTCGTTGAAAGTGATTATTCGTTCTAGCAAGTTATTGTACGGTTATTATGGTAAAAAGGGTTAAATTAATTCTCATTTTAAAGACTTTGACAGAGATTAACCTGTCACCTTGTAGCTAGGTATCCCATGTCCCAATTAATATTAGAAAACCTGTCGTTGTCTTATGGCAATAGTGTGTTATTAGATCGTGCCAATCTGGTTGTTGAATCTGGAGAACGGCTCTGTTTGGTCGGAAGAAATGGCGCCGGTAAGTCGACATTGTTGAATCTCATCGCAGGTAAAATCCAAGCAGACCACGGTGTGGTCGGCCGATCCGAATCGTTGCGTTTGAGTTTCCTTGAGCAGCAAGTGCCTCAGGGAATTGATTTGTCAGTCAGAGCGGT
Organism: uncultured Saccharospirillaceae bacterium; assembly: GCA_913063165.1. Classification (GTDB taxonomy): domain Bacteria; phylum Pseudomonadota; class Gammaproteobacteria; order Pseudomonadales; family Natronospirillaceae; genus CAJXZL01. The sequence goes on from CAJXZL010000006.1 coordinate 23,750, forward strand.
TGTCGAGCAGGGGCATGAGATTTTATATCCTGTACTGACCCAGTGGCATGCACTTATCGAGTCACACAGTGAAGACTATGACCAAATTGATGTATTGCAGCGGCAAATTGAAGCCCATGATGGCTGGCGTTTTGAGCAACAGGTCGATCGGGTGCTGTCGCAATTACAATTAGATGGCAATCGGTCATTTAAAGATCTGTCTGGTGGCTGGCGCCGCCGTGTGCTGTTGGCGCGCGCGTTGGTTAAGCAGCCCCATATACTATTATTAGACGAGCCCACCAACCATTTGGACGTCGAGGCCATTGTTTGGTTAGAGCAGTTTGTAAAAGACTATGATGGATCTGTCATTTTTATATCGCACGATCGCTCGTTTATTGATGCTATTGCTACCCGCATAGTCGAATTGGATCGCGGTGTTATTAGGAGCTTCCAAGGCGATTACCAACACTATTTAGACCAAAAGGAAATGCTATTAGAGCAAGAGGCCGTCCAGAATCGATTATTTGATCAACGGTTGGCTCAAGAAGAAGTGTGGATACGTCAGGGCATTAAAGCCCGCAGAACCCGCAACGAAGGGCGTGTAAGAGCACTAGAGGCAATGCGTCTGCAACGCAGTCAACGCCGCGTCAGACAAGGCAGCGCGGGATTCTCTATCAGTCAAGCTGAACGTTCAGGAAAATCGGTATTGGAAGTGACCAACCTTAATTTTGGATATCCTGACGCAGCGCCATTGGTAACCGATTTTAATTGTTTGGTAGAGCGCGGCGATAAAATTGCATTGATCGGCCCTAACGGGGTTGGCAAAACCACTTTGATCAAGTTGATCTTAGGCGAGATTGCGGCAAACAGCGGTGAGATCGTGCAGGGCACCAAGTTACAGGTGACCTATTTTGACCAAACCCAAGAAACCCTTGATCCAGAGCGTAGCGTGTTAGATACCGTGGCTGAAGGCAATGATCAGGTTCAGTTGGGCGACCGTAGTATGCATATCTACAGTTATTTACAAGAGTTTTTGTTTACGCCTGAACAAGCAAGAGCGCCAATAAAGTCTTTATCGGGCGGTGAGCGTAATCGCGTGATGTTGGCCAGACTTTTCACCAAGTCATTTAACTTTTTGGTGATGGATGAGCCGACCAACGACCTCGATTTGGATACCCTTGAGTTGCTCGAAGAACAGCTCAGTAACTACACCGGCACATTGTTATTGGTCAGTCACGATCGACATTTCATCGATGACGTGGTGACACAGTCTTGGGTCTTTGAAGGGGGTGGCAAAATCACTGAGTGGGTAGGGGGCTATACTGATTGGCAGCAACACAATTTATCCAGAAATGTGATTCAATCGAAAACAGCTGATGCGATTAAGGCAGACAATAAAGCCGGTAAAAAATCCCATGCGCAGGCACCTGCATCGGTGCCTGAAAAAGCGTTGGGTAAAGCGACAAAAGCTAAAAAGCTCAGTTACAAAGATCAGCGAGAATATGACCAGTTACCGGGTGACATTGAAAAGTTGGAAGCCGCGATTGCCGAGATTGAAGCAGCGATTGCTGCGCCCGATTTCTATGATCAGTCGAGCGAAGTGACCATGGACAAGCTCAATGCGCTCTCTGCAGCCCAGCGTCAGTTAGATGTCAAAGTAGAGCGTTGGTTAGCAATAGAATTACTACTAGAATAGAAACAGACGCGTTGTTGTCTCAACCCCATTTAGGATATGTCGTTTTATGTTAATTGAATATCGTTTTGAATTTGATGGTGACCAAGATGCTTTGGCCTATACCATTGACACCGAAAACCCCGAAAACGGTACGACACAGAGCAAGGTGGCAGCCGATTGGACGTTGCTCAGTAACTGCCAATGCAGTAATTGTCCGTTGAAGAAGTCCACCGAAAATCGCTGTCCTGCTGCCGTCGATATGCAACAAGTCATCGAAGATTTCGGTGAGCGCCCTGGGTTGTCTCAAGTAGACGTCTACGTTATTACTTCAGACCGTGATTATCATAAAAAGACCGGTGTTGAAGAAGGGCTACGTTCACTGATGGGCTTGATTATGGCCAACAGTGAATGTCCTATTTTGACTGAGCTGAAGCCGATGGCCTATACACATTTGCCGTTTTCGAGTCAGGCAGAATTTATCCTGCGGTCGGTGGGGAGCTATTTGGTCAAACAGCATTATCTCAGTCAGAACATTAAACAACCCGATTGGGAGCTAAAGGGATTGATTGCGCTGAATCAAGAGCTGCGTTTGGTTAACCAAGCGATGTGGCAGCGCATTCACGGTGCCTGTAAAAAGGATTCCAACCTCAAAGCATTGTTGAGCTTTTTTGCTATGTCGTCGTCGGTGTCCTATAGCCTTGAGGCGCAATTGTCGAAAATCAAACACGCCTTCCTACCGGCAGCCCAAATTGATGACTTTGAAGGGTTTCGTTAATGGCATTTGGTATTGTCATTTTGTCAATTTTAATGGTCTATGGCACGGTGATGTGGGTGAAGCCAAGCGCCAAAGACCGTCGTTTGGCTGAATTGCGAATGAATGCGCTGAAAGACGGCATCAAAGTTCAGCAAGGGCACATTGACGATCTGTCTATTGACGGCCGCGTTAATCGCGCTTCTCGCCAAGTGTTTTTCTATCGGTTGTTGAAAAATAGCGCTGACCGGCCGACGGTTACCCTATTAAGAACCACGGGCGAATCGGGTATCTATTTGCCAGATGGTTGGGCGTGGGAACAAAACAAACGGTTACCGCCTGAACGGATTCAGCCGATGACACCGTTTTTGCTGTCATTACCAGAATCAGTGTTTGGCATCGAAATGTCGCCCGGTTACGTCGGAATCGCATGGGATGAGCGTGACCCCAGTCAATTTGATCAAGTGAAGCAAGACTTAAGCACTTTGCTTACATTAGGTTAGTACAGGGGGTTTTTTGGATCCTATTGCCCCCGTTAATGACCGTAATCCCTGCAACATCACAGTGATTTTTTCCAAATGAGAAACAGACGGCTAAATTTGATGAAATGCTTGCCTGTTTCTTTGTAAGGCGTTAGTTTTAACAAAAATTCAAACAACTGTTTGAAATGGTTTCTTATGTCCTTAGGGATGTAATTCTTGTCACCCTTTATGGAGGCTCATTGGATGATATTCCAGAGTGAAGCGTTTTCAGTCACCCTTGGTACCGAAGGTATAGCGGAACTGAAATTCGATTTTCAAAATGAATCCGTCAACAAGTTTAACAAGCGTGCCATCCTCGATTTAAAGGCAGCCGTGGAAGTTATCGGCGCCAATAGCGAGATCAAAGGCTTGGTTATTTCCAGTGGAAAATCAACCTTTGTGGTAGGCGCAGACATTACCGAGTTTGGTGAAATGTTCGCTGGCCCTGAAGATGCGTTGATCGCTGACATTTTGACGACCAATGAAATCTTCTCATCTCTTGAAGATTTGCCAATTCCAACAGTAGCCGCGATTAACGGTATTTGCTTGGGTGGTGGTTTTGAATTTGCACTGGCTGCTGACTTTCGCGTGATGTCGACGTCTGCTGTAGTAGGCTTACCTGAAACCAAACTGGGTCTATACCCAGGATTTGGCGGTACCGTGCGCTTGTCGCGACTAATTGGTGCTGATAATGCCATCGAATGGATTGCATCTGGTTCAGAAAAACGTCCTGACGCTGCATTTAAAGATGGCGCAGTTGACGCGGTTGTAGCGCCGGAGGCTTTGGCTGACGCAGCGTTCAATCTGGTGAAATCAGCCATTAACGGCAAGTTTGATTTTCTAGCCCGTAAGGCTGAAAAGAAAGGCCCTCTTGATATCAACAGTATCGAAAGCATGATGACCTTTGAAACGGCTAAAGGCTTTATCGCTGGCAAAGCGGGTCCTCATTACCCGGCCCCCGTTGAAATGGTTAAGACCATTCAAAAGCATGCGACCCTCACTCGCGATAAGGCGTTGGCGGTTGAAGCTAAGGGTTTTGCCAAGTTGGCAAAAACCAAAGCAGCTAGTAACTTGATTGGCTTGTTCTTGAATGACCAGTTATTGAAAAAGACTGCTAAGCAGTGGGAAAAATCAGCCAAGCCAGTCAATATGATCGGCGTATTGGGTGCCGGTATTATGGGTGGCGGTATAGCCTATCAGTCAGCATCTAAGGGCATTCCTATCTTGATGAAAGACATCAATGAAGGTGGTATTTCTCTAGGTTTGGCGGAAGCCGCTAAGTTGACCGTCAAGATGGTTGAAAGTGGTCGTATGAAGCCTGAAAAAATGGCTAAAATTCTAAACGACATTCGTCCAACACTAAATTATGGTGATTTCAAAAACGTTGACGTGGTGATTGAAGCCGTTGTTGAAAACGTTAACGTGAAGAAAGCCGTATTAGCGGAAGCAGAAACCATGCTGCGCGACGATGCCATTTTAACGTCAAACACCTCGACCATCTCGATTACGGAATTGGCTACGGCCGTGAAGCGTCCTGAGCAATTCTGTGGTATGCACTTTTTCAACCCAGTACACCGTATGCCGTTGGTAGAAGTCATTCGTGGTGAACACACCAATGATGAAACGGTTGCCACGGTAGTAGATTTAGCCCGCAAAATGGGTAAGTCACCTATTGTTGTGAACGACTGCCCAGGATTTCTGGTCAACCGCGTGTTATTCCCATACTTTGGTGGATTCGCCCGCTTGCTACATGACGGTGTGGACTTCCAGAGAATTGATAAGTTATTAGAGCGTTTTGGCTGGCCAATGGGCCCTGCCTACCTGATGGATGTTGTCGGTATTGATACCGGTGTTCATGCGCAGGCGGTCATGGCGGCTGGTTTCCCTGACCGTATGGCTGAAGATTTCAAATCTGCCGTTCAGGTGATGTTTGAAAATCAACGTTTTGGTCAGAAGAACGCGGTGGGTTTCTATCGTTATGAAACTGACAAAAAGGGTAAGCCTAAGAAAGTCGTAGATCAGGCAACCTATGATCTCATCGCGCCTGTGCAGGGTGAATCGGTAGAATGCAGTGATGACGACATTGTCAATCGCATGATGATTCCGCTGTGTTTAGAAACGGTCCGTTGTTTAGAAGACAACATCGTGGCGTCAGCGGCTGAAGCAGACATGGGCTTGATCTACGGTATTGGCTTCCCTCCACATTTGGGTGGCGCGTTGAAATATATCGACGATATGGGCGTGGCAGCATTTGTTGCCCTAGCAGATGGCTATAAGGACTTGGGTGCGTTGTATCACCCTACTGAGAAGCTACGTGACATGGCCAAATCTGGCGCAACATTTTTCGGCAAGAAATAGTAGGAGGAAGTATTCATGAGTCTTAAAGATACAGATGCAGTCATCATCGATTTCGTGCGATCACCAATGGGTCGCTCTAAAGGCGGTGCTTTCCGCAATCTACGTGCCGAAAATTTGTCTGCCATCTTGGTTGATGCTTTGTTTGACCGCAATCCCAATGTTGATCCGGCGGAAGTTGAAGATGTCATTTGGGGCTGTGTAAACCAAACCATGGAGCAGGGTTGGAACGTGGCACGTATGATGTCGTTATTGACACGTATTCCACACACCGCCAGTGCACAGACGGTTAGTCGCTTATGCGGTTCATCAATGTCGGCATTGCATACGGCAACGCAAGGCATCCAAACAGGCTTTGGCGATGTATTTGTCATCGGTGGCGTCGAGCATATGGGCCACGTGGACATGATGCACGGTGTTGATCCAAACCCAATGCTGTCTAAAAAAGCCGCCAAGGCGTCTGGCATGATGGGTTTGACCGCCGAATTGCTCAGCAAAATGCATGGCATCAGCCGTCAGGCACAGGATGAGTTTGGTTATCGTTCGCACCTACGTGCACACCAAGCCACACTAGAAGGCCGCTTCGCCAACGAAATCGTTTCGATTCATGGACACGATGCGGCGGGCGTTCCGATATTGGTCAGCCAAGACGAGACCATCCGTCCTGAAACAACGGTTGAGGGTTTGTCACAGCTACGTCCAGTTTTTGATCCTAAAAACGGTACCGTTACTGCCGGCACCTCAAGCCAGATTTCCGACGGGGCATCTGCCATGTTGGTCATGAGCTATGGCCGCGCCAAAGCGTTGGGTTTAAAGCCTCGCGCAGTCGTGCGTAGCATGGCAGTGGCAGGGGTTGATCCTTCTATCATGGGCTATGGACCAGTGCCGGCTACCCACAAAGCGCTCAAGCGTGTCGGTATGTCGATGTCTGATATCGACCATGTTGAGCTGAACGAAGCCTTTGCGGCGCAAGCCTTACCTGTTTTGAAGGATTTGAAATTGCTGGATCAGATGGACCAAAAGGTCAACTTGAATGGCGGCGCTATTGCATTGGGCCACCCATTTGGTTGTTCTGGTGCGCGTATCACGGGTACGTTGCTAAACGTCATGGAGCAGCAAGATTCTCAAATTGGTTTGGCAACCATGTGTATCGGTTTGGGTCAGGGTATTTCGACCATTATCGAACGCGTATAAGCCTCATAGGCTGCGCGAATGTGCGCCGTCTTATGAACATGATCAGGTGCTGGTGCATACCAGACACCTGATTTTTTTTTGGTGCTTGTTTCCCAATCTAAGCCACTTATTGGGATTGTTTCTTATTGTGATACCCGCTTGGTATTGGTTCAAACCGCGCGACTGATTGTTGCTATCGGATAGACTAAAAATTTTGTGTCGGGATGACATCCGATCTAAGAGCAGTCATTTTTGAGCATCTGAGTAAATGGCATTTGGTTGCGATAGTGCAATAAATTGCGTTTTATCAAAGGGTTAACGCCAATAGTGGTTGACTAACCTTGGGTTGATCGGGCATAACATGAGGCGAGGGCGATGTTGGTAATTGATGACATTCAACCCAGCAATTAGGTTTTGCTTCACTTGACCTGCTGCTGTCAACGCGATATACCTGCCCCGCATTCGCAGTCTCACTGTACCGTTTTTCTTAATTATCTTCAGGACATCTAAACATGGGCAAAGCATTGGTCATTGTGGAATCACCCGCAAAAGCCAAAACGATCAACAAGTATCTCGGCTCTGATTTCGTGGTCAAAAGTTCAATTGGTCACATTCGAGATTTGCCGGTTAGTGGGCAAGGTAAAGTGGTTGACGCCAAAGCACGTGCTAAGGCAGCCGCAGAGACCCGCAAGTTGTCACCTGAGCAAAAGATCGTTCAGAGGCAAAAAAACACCCGCAAACAGTTGATCGGTCGCATGGGCGTTAACCCAGAAAAGAATTGGGATGCGCGCTATGAAATATTGCCTGGCAAAGAAAAGGTAGTAGATGAACTGCGCCGTCTAGCCAAGTCTGCTGACACCATATATCTCGCAACGGATTTGGACCGCGAAGGGGAGGCCATTGCTTGGCACCTGCAGCAGGCCATTGGTGGCGACGAAAAGAAATACCGCCGTGTGGTATTTAACGAGATTACCAAATCAGCTATTCAAGAAGCATTTAAGTCACCCGGTACCCTAGATATCAATCGCGTTAATGCCCAGCAAGCCCGACGATTCTTAGACCGCGTGGTGGGCTATATGCTGTCACCCTTGTTGTGGTCGAAAATTGCCCGAGGTTTGTCAGCCGGACGCGTACAGTCGGTAGCGGTGCGTATTGTGGTTGACCGAGAGCGCGAAATCCGTGCTTTCAATCCAGAAGAATTTTGGAAATTAGGCGCTCAAGTGTCTCATTCCGTTGGTGGTATGCAATTAGATGTCACCAAGTATCAGGCTAAAGAGTTCCGTCCTTCAGATAAGGCAGCGTCAGATGCGCACGTTCAACGGCTTCAAAATGCAACCTTTGTATTAGAATCTCGTGAAGACAAGCCGACGAGCAGCAAGGCGGCTCCACCGTTTATTACATCGACACTGCAGCAAGCGGCCAGCACGCAATTGGGTTTCAGTGTTAAGAAGACCATGATGATGGCACAGCGTTTGTACGAAGCGGGTTATATCACCTATATGCGTACCGACAGCACCAATTTGAGTGCAGATGCTGTCACCGCCGCAAGGGCCCTTATTGCTTCGCAGTACGGTGATTCGTACCTGCCCAAGGATCCAGTCCAATACGGCAGCTCCAAGTCCGCACAGGAAGCCCACGAAGCGATTCGTCCGTCAGATGCTGACGTTAAATCGACCCAGTTGGTAAATATGGAGCGGGATGCCGAGCGCATGTATGAGCTTATTTGGCGTCGATTTATCGCGTGTCAGATGGTGCCGGCACAATACAAGAGTACCAAAATAAAAGTCGCTGCCTCTGAATATCAGTTGTCGGCCAAAGGCCGTATCCTGGTATTTGATGGCTATACGCGAGTCAATAAAGACCTTAAAAAGCAGGGCGATGACCTAGACTTGCCCGATATTCCGGTCGGTGCAGAGCTCATTCTCGATAAATTGAGTCCTGTACAACACTTCACCAAGCCGTCGCCACGATTTACCGAAGCCTCATTAGTGAAAGAATTGGAGAAGCGGGGCATTGGGCGTCCGTCTACCTATGCGTCTATTATCTCCACCATTCAAGACCGTGGTTATGTTTCTCTAACCAATAAGCGTTTTTATGCCGAAAAGATGGGCGACATTGTTACCGAGCGATTGGTTGAAAACTTTGACGACTTGATGGACTACAATTTTACAGCGCACCTAGAAACCGACTTGGACGCAGTAGCGACTGGCAAAGCCGATTGGCTCAACGTTCTAAACGAATTTTACAAAGGTTTTAGTGCCAAGTTGGGTGCCGCCGATCAGAATATGCGGTTGAATGATCCAGTTGAAACCGACATTGACTGTCCTTCTTGCGGCCGAAAAATGGGCATTCGCAATGGCAGCACCGGCGTCTTCTTAGGATGCTCTGGCTATGCATTACCACCAAAAGAGCGTTGCAAAACTACCATTAATTTGGTGCCCGGCGATGAAGTCATCAGTGCCGATGCAGACGACGAGGCGGAATCACGCTTATTGATTACCAAAAAGCGTTGTACGATTTGTGACACTGCAATGGAAAGCTACTTGCTCGACGAATCGCGTAAGCTGCATATCTGTGGTAACAACCCAGATTGCGGTGGCTATGCAGTCGAAAAGGGCGAATTCAAGATTAAGGGTTATGACGGCCCTGTCTTGGAATGTGATAAGTGCGGCGACCAGATGCAGTTGAAAACGGGTCGATTCGGCAAATATTTTGGCTGCATGAGTGACGACTGTAAGAACACCCGTAAACTGTTGCGGAGCGGTGAGCCTGCGCCACCAAAGGCAGATCCTATCCACATGCCTGATCTAAAGTGTCAGCGTGTTGATGACTACTATGTATTGCGTGATGGCGCTTCTGGCATATTTTTGGCCGCCAGTAAGTTTCCGAGAAATCGCGAGACGCGTGCGCCGTTTGTGAAAGAATTGGTGCCAGTGCGCGATCAGTTAGACCCAAAGTTAACCTATTTGGCCAGTGCGCCACTCAAGGATAATGACGGCAATGACGCCCAAATTCGCTATAGTAGAAAGACCAAAGAACAATACGCCATGACAGAAAATGAAGCAGGTAAGCCTACGGGCTGGCGTGCGTTCTATGACAATGGTAAGTGGGTCGTAACCGGCAAGTAAGCTGGTTTAGAATCTACAGCAGAAGCCGTGCGTGTCACGGCTTTTTTGTGCCTACAGAAAACGTATCATACCTTGGTAGTCTGGCGTTACGCCTACGTGGATTGTATAAATAAGCATCAATGTAATGGGTCGCAGATTTTTATTAAGCCGTTGTGAGTGAGGCTCATTGAATTATCAGTCTATATGGCCAGGGGCGACAGTCATGCTACAAAAATACCGCGGTGACTTATTGGGTGGTGCTACGGCCGCTATTGTCGCCCTGCCGTTGGCATTGGCTTTTGGTGTCGCATCTGGCGCGGGTGCTGCAGCTGGTATGTATGGTGCTATCTTTGCTGGATTTTTTGCGGCGCTATTTGGTGGTACTCCCGCTCAGGTAACTGGTCCCACTGGTCCCATGACCGTGGTCATGGCCTTGGTGATTACCCATTTCTCGCCGAATATCACTGCGGCTTTTACGGTCGTCATGCTAGCGGGCTGTCTCCAAATTCTATTCGGTAAAATGGGCTTCGGCCGGTTTATCAAATTGATGCCACAGCCGGTTATTTCGGGCTTTATGAGTGGCATTGGCATTATCATCATTCTACTGCAAATGGGTGCGTTGACCGGAAATACGTTGCCTGATGGCAGTGTTTTGACTCAGGCGTTGGCCATTCCAAATATGGTGGCCCATATTAATGTTGAAGCCTTGCTGTTGGGGCTGGTGACCCTGAGTGTGATGTTTTTCTCACCTAAAAGGCTCACACACTATGTGCCGCCACCGTTGCTGGCCATTGTGGTTGGCTGGCTATTAGCGGCTTTATTTGCGCCCAATGCACCAGTGATTGGGCAGATACCAAGCGGTCTTCCGGTCTTTCATTGGCCGGCCATCTCAATCGCAGATCTGCCGTACATTCTGCGGTTTGCATTGGTGCTCGCATTTCTAGGTGCAATCGACTCCCTGTTGACCTCATTGGTGGCTGATGCGGTAACGCGCACCTCGCATGACTCTAATAAAGAGTTGGTTGGTCAGGGTCTTGGCAATATTGCCTCAGGTTTAATGGGTGGTTTGCCGGGAGCCGGTGCCACCATGCGGACCTTAATAAACGTCCGATCTGGTGGTAATAGTAGACTAAGTGGCGTGGCCCATTCGCTAATTTTACTGTCTATATTGTTGGCCTTTGGTGATGTGGCGGGATCGATTCCGCTTGCCGTATTGGGTGGTATTTTGGTGAAAGTGGGCATCGATATTATCGATTGGCGTTATTTGTTGCGCATTCATCAGTTACCCAAGTCGGGTGTGGTGATCATGCTGACCACGTTGGTAATGACCGTGTTTGTCGACTTGATTACAGCGGTTGCCGTGGGCTTTGTGATGGCATCCGTGCTATTTGTGTCCCGCATGGCGGATGCCCAAGTCAAAAGTGCTAAGTTCATCTATGGCGCTGATCAAATGCAAGACGCGTTACCTGAAGAGGGGCAGTTGTTGGAAGCTCTTGAGGGCCGTGTGGTCTTGTTTTCAATAGAGGGCCCGCTCAGCTTTGGATCTGCAAGAGACGTTGTGAAGATGATTCAGAACGACGTTCATAAAGATGTGTTAATCCTCGACTTTTCGCACATTCCCTTCATTGACAGCTCTGCGTCAGCCGCGCTTCGGGATATCATTCAGCGGCTAAACGACGCAAAAGCGAGTGTGATTGTTTTTGGGGTTAAGGAAGACGTATTAGCGGTGTTACGAAAGGTCGACGTTATTCGCATACTGGGAGAGGGTCATGTTACTCAAACACGTTTAGAAGCGCTGAGATTGGCTCATGTTCTCTGTACGGGAGCCTTGTATGAAACCCCACCATCCATTTAATGTCCGCACCTTACAGCTGGGCTGATTCAGGTAAAAATTGCGCAAAAAAAATCCCCGATACGTCGGGGATTTTTGTGTTACCGAAAAGGGCTTAGCCTTTCTTTGGATAAGAACGCAGAGTCTCACCCGTATACAGCTGGCGTGGACGGCCAATCTTGTAAGATTCGCTGACCATTTCTTTCCAATGTGAGATCCAGCCTGGTGTACGTCCTAAGGCGAAGATCACAGTAAACATTTCTACTGGAATGCCAATCGCTTTTAGGATGATGCCCGAATAGAAGTCGACGTTGGGGTATAGTTTCTTCTCAATGAAGTAGGGGTCTTCAAGAGCGATTTGCTCAAGACGACGTGCAATTCTAAATAATGAGTCGTTTTCAACACCCATGATTGGCAAGACTTCATCGCATGCCTTTTTCATTACGGTAGCGCGCGGGTCATAGTTCTTATAAACCCGGTGGCCAAAGCCCATAAGACGGAACGGATCATCTTTGTCTTTTGCGCGCGCAATGAATTCTTCGATGCGAGACTCGTCGCCAATTTCATTCAGCATGGTCAATACTGCTTCGTTCGCGCCGCCGTGTGCAGGACCCCACAACGCAGCAATGCCGGATGCGATACATGCAAATGGGTTGGCACCAGACGAACCAGATAGACGTACTGTAGACGTTGAAGCGTTTTGCTCATGGTCTGCATGCAATAAGAAGATGCGGTCCATAGCTTTGGCTACGACAGGATTGGGTACATAGTCTTCGGCTGGTGTGCCAAACATCATATATAAGAAGTTTGATGCATAATCGAGATCATTACGCGGATGCATAAAAGGTTGGCCAATAGAGTACTTGTATACCATGGCAGCCAAAGTAGGCATTTTAGAGATCAAGCGGTGTGCGGTAATATCGCGGTGACGCTCGTTGGTAATGTCCAGTGAGTCGTGATAGAACGCAGACAGTGCACCGACTACACCGACCATCACAGCCATTGGGTGTGAATCACGGCGGAAGCCTTTGAAGAACTGGTGGATTTGCTCATGCACCATGGTGTGGTGCGTGATGAGGTCTACGAATTTGGCCTTTTCGGTAGCGTTTGGCAACTCTCCATACAGAAGCAAGAAGCAGGTTTCCAAGTAGTCAGAATTTTCTGCCAAGTCGTCAATCGCGTAGCCACGGTGTAACAGCTGTCCCTTGCCGCCATCAATATAGGTAATTTTAGATTCACAAGCGGCGGTAGATACAAACCCGGGGTCGTACGTAAAATAGCCTTGGGCTGTTAAACCAGATACATCGATGACATCAGGACCTAAAGTTCCTTGATAAATCGGAAGATCGATAGGGTCTTTGCCTTCGATGATTAACGTAGCCTTTTTATCAGCCATATAGCCTCCTTTAAGTGTTTTTTCCCACAACAAAGGGATCCTTTTGCTGGGAACATAATGCTCAGTACGGAATTTATTCACCAATCCCTTAAAACCTAGAGCAAACTATAGAGTCTTAAGAACTTTTGTCAATTTAACCAAGGTATTAGGTGATGCAATAGCGAGTTTACAACACCAGAAATTGGCCTAAATCAATCTTATAGAAAAAAAACGATAATCGGCAGATTTTGGGGTTCATTGATTTGTAATTGAAACCACTGGACTTTATAATCTCCGCCCGATTTCCCGCAGTTAGCGCATGCGTGACAAATGCTTGAAAACCGCCGCTTATATTGATGACAAAAACTCATTAATAGCAGTGGTTTGCATTTAACTTTTGTCTACTGTAATTGAAATCAAGGGAAACGTAAGATTACCTTTCATTCGGGCTAATACTTAAAAAGAGTGCACTGCTGTGAACAGAAAAAGACCTGTTAATTTAGATATTATGACCATTAAGCAGCCGCTAGCGGCTATTACGTCCATATTGCACCGGGCGTCGGGCATTTTCCTATTGGTCGGTGTTGGCTTCCTAATCTGGATGCTGAATCAATCATTGGACTCTCGTCAAGGTTTTGAGGCCGTGCGTAACCTGCTCCAAGAGCCGTTTGCACAGTTCTCACTGTGGGTGACGTTGTCCGCTGTTATCTATCATTTTGTGGCTGGCATTAAGCACTTGGTGATGGACATGGGCATTGGTGAAACCAAAGAAGGCGTCAAAATGATGTCAATTGGTGTTATTGCGATTGCAGGTGTATTGATTGTTCTTACGGGAGTTTGGATATGGGCATGATGGTGCGTAGCGTGACCAATTGGGGTCGCAGTGGTTTGTCAGACTGGCTCGTTCAGCGCATGTCTGCAGTGGTATTAGCCGCCTATACACTTTTTATGGCGTCTATATTTGTACAAAATCCGGACCTGACATTTTCTGAATGGCAGGCCTTTTTCGACGTGACGTGGGTGAAGCTCTTTACATTGCTTACTGTTTTGTCAGTCGTCGGACACGCCTGGGTAGGTTTGTGGACAGTTGCCACAGACTACATTAAGCCAGCGATTATACGGTTTTTCTTTCTTATCGTGGTGGGTGTTACGTTATTCGTATACCTCGTCACCACAGCTACAGCATTGTGGGGATAACATAGCATGTCGAATATGAAGACTATGAATTTTGATGCCATCGTTATTGGCGGTGGTGGTGCAGGTATGCGTGCATCGGTGCAGCTTGCACAGTCGGGCTTACAAACAGCCGTTATCTCTAAAGTATTCCCAACCCGTTCACACACGGTCTCTGCACAGGGTGGTATTACCTGCGCAATCGCCAGTGATGACCCGAATGATGATTGGCGCTGGCACATGTATGACACCGTAAAGGGTTCAGACTTTATTGGTGATCAAGAAGCCATTGAATACATGTGTTCTGTTGGCCCTGAAGCGGTCTATGAGCTTGATCACATGGGTATGCCGTTTTCTCGTACAGAAGCGGGACGTATCTATCAACGTCCTTTTGGTGGTCAGTCAAAAGATTTTGGTAAGGGTGGTCAAGCTGCTCGTACCTGTGCTGCTGCTGACCGAACGGGTCACGCATTGTTGCACACCCTATATCAAGCAAACTTGAAAGCTGGCACCAAGTTCCTGAACGAATGGTTTGCTGTCGATTTGGTGACTAATGCTGATGGTGCAGTAGTGGGTGTTATCGCTATTTGCATGGAAACGGGCGAGACCGTTCACATTAAAGCCAAAGCAACCGTATTTGCAACGGGTGGTGCAGGCCGTATTTACGCTTCCACTACCAATGCCCATATTAATACCGGTGACGGTGTTGGTATGGCGTTGCGCGCTGGCTTGCCTGTACAGGACATCGAAATGTGGCAGTTCCACCCAACCGGCATTGCTGGCGCGGGTGTATTGGTTACTGAAGGCTGTCGTGGTGAAGGTGGTTATTTGGTCAATAAAGACGGTGAGCGTTTCATGGAGCGTTATGCGCCGAACTTTAAAGATTTGGCGGGTCGTGACGTTGTTGCCCGTTCAATGATTCTTGAAATTCTGGCTGGCCGCGGCTGTGGACCAGACGGCGATCATGTTTATCTGAAGCTCGATCACTTGGGTGAAGATGTGTTGAACTCGCGCCTACCTGGTATTTGTGAGTTGTCCAAGACCTTCGCACACGTCGACCCAGTTAAAGACTTGGTACCGGTTGTTCCAACCTGTCATTACATGATGGGTGGTATTCCAACCAATATCAGTGGTCAAGCATTGACGCTAGACGACAAAGGCAATGATAAAGTCATTGAAGGCTTCTATGCCTGTGGCGAAGCCGCTTGTGTATCGGTACACGGTGCTAACCGTCTAGGTGGTAACTCATTGCTTGACTTGGTTGTATTTGGTCGTGCGGTGGGCATTCAGATTGAAAAGGCAATCAAGGGCGGCGTAGAGCACCTTGAAGCAACAGAATCTGATGTAGAACGTGCCATGGCCCGTTTGAACCGTTTGAATAATTCTACCGGTGGTGAATCGGTTGATCAGGTCCGTAAAGACCTTCAGAGCTGCATGCAGTTACACTTCGGTGTTTTCCGAAGTGGCGACAGTATGCAAGACGGTATGAAGAAGTTGGTCGACATTCGTGCACGTGTAGAAAATCTGCATTTGCAGGATAAGAGCCAAGCATTTAATACCTCACGTATTGAAGCATTAGAACTTGAAAACCTTCTGGAAGTGGCAGAAGCGACAGCGGTTGCTGCTGAAAAGCGCGAAGAAAGCCGCGGCGCGCACGCCCGTGAAGATTTCCCAGAGCGCGATGATGAGAATTGGTTGTGTCACTCTGTTTACTTCCCTGCAGACAAGTCTGTTGTGAAGCGTTCAGTGAACGTCACCCCCAAAACTGTTGAAGCTTTCACACCTGTTAAGCGTAGCTACTAGGAGAGAACCTGTAATGAAAGTCAGTATTTATCGTTACAACCCAGAAACTGATAAGAAGCCTTATATGCAGGATTACGATGTAGTCATGCCTGAAGGTAAAGACTTGATGGTTCTCGACGTCATGCATTTGGTAAAAGAAGCGGACACCACAGTTTCTTTCCGTCGCTCATGCCGTGAAGGCGTGTGCGGTTCCGACGGCGTGAACATGAACGGCATTAATGGTTTGGCTTGTATTACCCCTGTTTCAGAAATCGTGAAGCCAGGTGGTAAATTGGTCATTCGTCCACTACCGGGTCTGCCTGTCGTGCGTGATTTGGTCGTTGATATGTCTGTGTTCTACAAGCAGTACGAGAAGATCAAACCTTATTTGATCAACGATTCATTGCCTCCAGCGACTGAACGTCTTCAGTCACCTGAAGAGCGTGAGAAGTTGGATGGTTTGTATGAATGTATTCTGTGTGCTTGTTGCAGTACCGCCTGTCCTTCATTTTGGTGGAACCCTGACAAGTTTATTGGGCCATCAGGCTTGTTGCAGGCGTACCGTTTTCTTGCGGATAGCCGAGATACAGCCCAGGCAGAGCGATTGGCTGACCTAGATGATCCATTTTCAGTGTTTCGTTGCAGAGGCATTATGAACTGTGTTGCGGTATGTCCTAAGGGTCTAAACCCGACAAAGGCCATTGGTCACATCAGAAACATGCTGTTATCGACCGCAACCTGATACACTGAGCACATAAAGCGAGCGAAACTGGGCGCTCTTTGCCCAGTTTCTTCATTGATATCTTGATGAAGCCGAGGCTCAAGAGTTGTTATTGCAGATGTTACCGGGCATCGCAATCGACTCAAGCATAGGCGGAGTAGTTAGGAAACACACCATGCACGAAAGTATCATGGAACAGCTTTGGGGTACGTCGCATCTCGATGGTACCAATTCTGCCTATTTGGAAGAATTATACGAAGCCTACCTGAAGGATCCAAATTCAGTCTCTGAACAATGGCGTAGCGAGTTTGATCGGCTGCCACGGGTGAACGATTCCGTTCATTCTGAAACACCCCATTCCCCCATTCGCGATCACTTTTTGTTGTTGTCTAAATCGCAAGCCAAAATTTCTGGCGCAACTGTGGCTCCTGTCATCAGTAATGAACACGAACGCAAGCAAGTGCGGGTTCATCAATTGGCGACAGCCTACCGGTTCAGAGGCCACCAAAAAGCCCAGTTAGATCCTTTAGGGCTAGTGCAGCGCCCTGAAGTGCCCGACTTGGCATTGGGATATCATGAACTTTCAAAGGCAGACGAAGATACCGTTTTCTCTGCTGCTTCTTTATATTTTGGCAAAGACAATGCACCACTCAAAGAGCTGGTGGCCAACTTAGAAAAGACCTATTGTTCGAGCGTTGGTGCTGAATTTACGCATATCGTTGATACCGGCGAGCGTCGGTGGATCGAACAGCGCATGGAATCAGTGAAGTCGCACCCAGATTACAGCCCGGCAGCAAAGCTACATATTTTGGAGCGTCTGTCTGCAGCTGAAGGTTTAGAAAAGTATCTACAAAACAAATACCCTGGGACCAAACGATTCGGTCTTGAGGGAGCAGAGTCGTTAATTCCTTTGATGGATGAGTTGATTCAGCGTGCTGGTTCTTATGGCACCAAGGAAATCGTGGTGGGCATGGCACACCGTGGTCGACTGAATATGCTGGTTAACATTCTGGGTAAAAATCCGCGAGAGCTGTTTGACGAGTTTGAAGGTAAATCTATCTTCGCTCAGGGCTCTGGCGACGTAAAATACCATCAGGGTTTTTCATCTAACGTGATGACAACCGGTGGTGAAGTACACTTGGCTATGGCGTTTAACCCAAGCCACCTCGAAATTGTTTCCCCAGTTGTTGAAGGCTCTGTGCGAGGTCGCCAAGACCGTCGTAACGATACAACGGGTGATTTGGTGATCCCAGTTTCTATTCACGGTGACGCGGCATTTGCAGGCCAAGGCGTGGTAATGGAAACGTTCCAAATGTCTCAAACCAACGGTTTTAAGACTGGTGGTACCATCCATATCATCATCAACAACCAAGTCGGTTTCACCATCAGCAAGCAAGAAGATGCGCGCTCGACTGAATACTGTACCGATATTGCGAAGATGGTTCAGGCACCTATTTTCCATGTGAATGGTGATGATCCAGAAGCGGTTGTCTTTGTTACTCAGCTAGCAGTCGACTACCGTCAGCAGTACAAAAAAGACGTGGTTATCGACCTCATGTGTTATCGCCGTCGCGGCCATAATGAAGCCGATGAACCGGCTATGACCCAGCCTGTCATGTATGAAAAAATCCGCCGCCAAAAGACCACGGTTTCCCTGTATGGAGACGCGTTGGTTGAACAGAAAACCCTGACGCAAGATATTGTGAATCAGGTGGCAGAAGATTATCGCACGGCGTTGGAAGCTGGCAAGCATGTAGCTAAAGCCTTGGTTTTAGAGCCGAATCGTACGCTGTTCGTTGACTGGTCACCCTATTTGAATCAGCCCTTTGTTGATGAATTCGACACATCAATGGACATGAAGCGTTTGCAGGAGTTGGCGGTACAGATCAACTCAATTCCAGACGGTTTTGTGCTGCAGCGTCAGGTGTCTAAAATCATCGACGATCGCCTCAAAATGGCCGCTGGTGCTATGCCTGTGAATTGGGGTTTTGCTGAAATGTTGGCATACGCCTCAGTCTTAGACAATGGCAACCCGCTGCGTATTACCGGTCAAGATGTCGGTCGCGGTACCTTCGTGCACCGTCATGCTGTCTTGCACCATAATAAAGATGCATCAACCTATACACCACTGTCGCACTTGAGCCCTGATCAGCCGCGTTTTTCTATGTACGATTCGTTTCTGTCAGAAGAAGCGGTATTGGCATACGAATATGGTTACGCCACGACATCGCCAGAAACCTTGGTGGTGTGGGAAGCGCAGTTTGGTGATTTCGCCAACGGCGCTCAGGTGGTCATTGACCAGTTCATTACCAGTGGTGAGCACAAATGGGGCCGTCTCTGTGGCCTGACCATGTTATTACCACATGGCTATGAAGGTCAGGGTCCAGAGCACTCATCTGCGCGTCTTGAACGCTACTTACAGTTGTGTGCTGAACAGAATATTCAAGTCTGTGTCCCAACAACACCGGCGCAGGTCTATCATATGATTCGCCGCCAAGCGCTACGCAATCTGCGTAAGCCGCTTATCGTCATGTCACCTAAGAGCCTGTTGCGTCATAAAGATGCAACCAGCAGCCTAGATGAGTTGGCAACGGGACAATTTCAGACAGTTATTGGTGAAACCAAGGCCGACATCGCTGCAAGTAAAGTGGATCGCGTGGTGTTGTGTAGCGGTAAGGTTTACTACGAGCTGGTAGAACGTCGTCAAAAGGAAAGCATTGAAAACGTTGCTATAGTGCGTATTGAACAGCTTTATCCGTTCCCGGAAGCTGCATTGGATGCCGCGTTAGCGCCATACAAAAACGTGAAAGATATCGTGTGGTGTCAGGAAGAGCCAATGAACCAAGGTGCTTGGTATAGCAGTCAACACCATATTCGTCGTTCATTGCATCGCATTTCTCCTACATTGTACTTAGGTTACGCAGGCCGTGAAGCATCTGCTGCACCGGCTGCAGGTTATATGGCGTTGCACGTGTTGCAGCAAAATCAATTGATTGAAGAAGCCCTGTTTTACAAGCCGTAAACAGGTCCGCACTGAGAAGATTAAGGAATACATCATGGCCATTGAAATAAAAGCACCCCAATTTCCTGAGTCCGTTGCGGACGGCAGTATCGCTACGTGGCACAAACAGCCAGGCGAGGCGGTCAAACGCGACGAGTTGTTGGTTGATATCGAAACTGACAAGGTCGTACTTGAAGTTGTCGCACCAGAAGACGGTGTCTTGGTGAGCTGTTTAAAAGGCGAAGGCGATACCGTGCTGAGCTTAGAAGTGATAGCAACATTTGAAGCAGGCGCCGCAGCGGCACCTGCACCAGCGGCAGCTCCCGCTGTTGAAGCGGCAGCCGATTCTGGCGATGCTGCCATTAGCCCAGCTGCCCGTCGTTTGGTTGACGACAACCAAATAGACGTAAGCAAGGTTGCTGGATCAGGTAAGGGCGGTCGTATCACCAAAGAAGATATCGTTGCCTTTATCGATAAGCGTGAAACTGCAAAGCCAGTGCAGGCTGAAGTTTCTAGCCCTGCAGTAGTGGCAGTACCTTCTGCCAACGGCAAGATTGAAAAGCGCGTGCCAATGACTCGCATGCGTAAGAGCATTGCTAAGCGTTTGCTAGATGCGCAAAGTACGGCTGCCTTGTTGACCACTTTTAACGAAGTGAACATGAAGCCAGTTATGGATTTGCGTACCCAGTATAAAGACCTATTTGAAAAGACCCACAATGGCACACGCCTAGGCTTTATGTCCTTTTTCGTTAAGGCCGCCAGCGAAGCATTGAAACGTTTCCCAGATGTTAACGCATCCATTGATGGTGATGATGTGGTCTACCACGCTTACCAGGATATCGGCATTGCGGTGTCTTCAAACCGTGGATTGGTTGTACCGGTATTGCGTAACTGCGAAAGCATGAGTTTGGCTGAAACTGAGGCTCAGATTCGTGATTTTGGTGGCCGTGCTCAGAAAGGCTCATTGGGCCTAGAAGAATTGCAGGGCGGTACATTCACGATCACCAACGGTGGTGTGTTTGGTTCTTTGATGTCGACGCCTATTTTGACGCCGCCACAAACCGCTATCTTGGGTATGCACAAGATTCAAGATCGCCCAATGGCTGTCAATGGCAAGGTTGAGATCTTACCAATGATGTACTTGGCGCTAACCTATGATCACCGTTTGATCGATGGTAAAGAAGCAGTGCAGTTCCTGGTAACGATCAAGGACTTGCTGGAAGATCCAGCCCGTATCCTGTTAGAAATATAATGATTCGTCTGTCCAGACTCTCGGGGTCTGGGCTAATTTGATTTTATAACGAAGTGAGAAATGTCATGGCACAACAGTTTGATGTCGTAGTGATTGGTTCTGGTCCTGCAGGATATATTGCTGCAATCAAAGCAGCGCAGCTCGGCAAATCAACTGCCTGTATTGAAAAATGGGTAGACCATTCAGGTAAAACATCTTTGGGTGGCACTTGCTTGAATGTGGGTTGTATTCCATCAAAGGCCTTGTTGGAGTCTTCTGAAAAATTCCATCAGGCGCAGTCTGAATTTTCTGACCACGGTATCAACATCAAGGACGTTAAAATTGATGTTAAAGCCATGATGGCGCGTAAAGATGCGATCGTTAGCAACCTAACGGGTGGTATCGCTGGCTTGTTCAAAGCGAATGGCGTGACCAGTATTGAAGGCAAGGGTAAGTTACTGGCTAACAAGAAGGTAGAAGTCACCAAGCATGACGGTTCAGTTGAAGTCATCGAAGCGGGAAGTGTGGTTTTGGCAATGGGTTCTGTTCCTATTGAGATTCCACCTACGCCACTACACAAAGACATCATTGTAGACTCTACTGGTGCCTTGGCGTTTGATCATGTACCCAAGCGCGTGGGTGTTATTGGTGCTGGTGTCATCGGTTTGGAGTTGGGTTCTGTTTGGAACCGAGTTGGCTCTGATGTGATCATTTTGGAAGCCCTAGACAAGTTCCTTCCTTTTGCTGACCAGATGATTGCAAAGTCTGCTTTAAAAGTATTTGAAAAGCAGGGACTGTCTATCCGGTTGAGTTGCCGTGTGACAGGTTCTGAAGTCAAGGGTAAGACTGTAGTCGTGACTTACCAGGATGCTGAAGGCGAGAAAACTGTCGAATTTGATAAGTTGATTGTTGCAGTTGGCCGTCGTCCCTATACCGAAGGGTGTTTCAGCGACGACAGCGGCGTGACAATGGACGAGCGCGGTTTCGTGTTTGTTGACGATCAGTGCCGTACGACCGTTCCTGGTGTTTATGCTGTAGGTGACTTGGTTCGCGGACCAATGCTTGCGCATAAAGGCATGGAAGAGGGTGTCATGGTTGCTGAGATCATCGCTGGCCACAATGCCCAAATGAATTATGAAACCATTCCTTCAGTCATCTATACCCACCCTGAAATTTCATGGGTTGGTAAAACTGAAGAGCAACTAAAAGCAGAAGGTGTCGAATTTAAAGTCGGCAAAATGCCTTTCGCAGCAGTGGGTCGTGCCATGGCGCAAAATGATACCACCGGTATGGTGAAGATCATCGCTGACGCCAAGACTGACCGCATTTTGGGCATGCACATATTTGGCTTGTCATCGTCTGAATTGATTGCCCAAGGCGTTATCTCAATGGAATTTGCAGCAAGTGCAGAAGACCTGCAGTTGACTTGTTTTGCACACCCAACCCTGTCTGAAGCTGTTCATGATGCAGCGTTGGCAGTAGACGGTAAGGCATTGCACATACCAAATCCAAAGCGTCGCAAATAAAAGTTTTAGAAATTTAGCGTTAAGGTGATGTAAGTAGGTCCTTGTTTCAAGAAAAGGGTGTATAACGCCCCTTCTTGCACAAAGGCAGACCCAATTGCCTTTATTTTACCCAACCGTTGTCGTTCGAATGTGTATGTGCATATTCAATTATGAACGACTGACATGCAGTGAGCGGAACAGAAGATGAACCTTCACGAATACCAAGGAAAATTCCTTTTTAAGCAATATGGCTTACCAGTATCTGATGGTATTGCTTGTGATACGCCAAAAGAAGTTGTCGAAGCTATGAAAAGCATCGGTGGCGATACATGGGTTGTTAAAGCCCAGGTACACGCAGGCGGACGCGGCAAAGCTGGCGGAGTAAAGTTGGTTAAGTCAGCTGAAGAAGGCAAAGACTTCGCTAAGAAATGGTTAGGTCAGCGTTTAGTGACTTACCAGACCGACGAAGCAGGTCAGCCTGTTTCTAAGATCCTAGTTGAATCTTGCACCGATATTGCCCAGGAATTATACCTCGGAGCGGTCGTTGACCGTGCAAGCCGTCGCGTTGTCTTTATGGCATCTACCGAAGGCGGTGTTGAAATCGAGAAAGTTGCTGAAGAAACACCTGAGAAAATCTTGCGCGCAATCATCGATCCTATGGTTGGCCCACAGCCTTTCCAAGGCCGTGAATTGGCATTCCAGTTGGGTCTTGAAGGCGAACAAATTAAGCAATTCACCAAGATCTTTATGGGCTTGGCGAAATTGTTCCTAGAAAAAGATTTGGCATTGGTTGAAGTGAATCCATTGGTGATCACAGAGCAGGGTAACCTACACTGCCTAGACGCCAAAATCTCTCTAGATAGCAATGCGTTGTACCGTCATGCCGATTTGGTTGCCATGCGCGATCATAGCCAGGAAGATGTACGTGAGTCAGAAGCCGCTAAGTGGGAACTGAACTATGTCGCATTGGAAGGCAATATTGGTTGTATGGTAAACGGCGCTGGTTTGGCAATGGGTACCATGGACATCATTAAGTTGTCTGGTGGCCAACCTGCTAACTTCTTGGATGTAGGCGGCGGTGCGACAAAAGAACGTGTTGCTGAAGCATTCAAAATCATCTTGTCTGACGACAATGTGAAAGCGGTTTTGGTTAACATTTTCGGCGGCATCGTACGTTGTGACATGATTGCTGAAGGCATCATCGGCGCAGTGGAAGAAGTCGGCGTTAAAGTACCTGTCGTTGTACGTTTAGAAGGTAACAATGCTGAGCTAGGTGCACAGAAATTGGCTGAAAGCGGCCTAAACATCATTGCACCTAAGTCATTGGCGGAAGCTGCTCAGGCAGTTGTTAAAGCAGCGGAGGGCAAATAATGAGCGTCTTAATTAATAAGGATACCAAGGTTATTTGTCAGGGCTTTACCGGCTCACAGGGTACTTTCCATTCGCAGCAAGCGATTGATTACGGTACGCAAATGGTAGGTGGTGTTAGTCCTGGTAAAGGCGGCACAACACACCTAGGCTTGCCTGTATTTAATACAGCCAAAGAAGCTGTTGCAGCTACTGGCGCCACTGCCTCTGTGATCTATGTTCCAGCACCTTTCTGTAAGGATGCCATCATTGAAGCGGCTGATTCAGGTGTTGAATTGGTTGTCTGTATCACTGAAGGTATCCCGACGTTGGATATGCTTGAAGCCAAAGAATATGTCGACCGCAAAGGCGTTCGCATGATTGGTCCTAACTGCCCAGGTGTGATCACACCGGGTGAATGTAAGATTGGCATTATGCCTGGTCACATTCACCAGCCAGGCCGTGTCGGTATCGTGTCGCGCTCAGGCACTTTGACCTATGAAGCCGTAAAACAGACAACTGACTACGGTTTCGGCCAGTCTACTTGTGTGGGTATCGGTGGCGATCCAATCCCAGGTGCTAACTTCATTGATATCTTAGAATTGTTCCAGAACGATCCTAAGACTGAAGCAATTGTCATGATTGGTGAAATTGGTGGCACAGCTGAAGAAGAAGCAGCTGCTTACATCAAAGCCAATGTAACCAAGCCTGTTGTGTCTTACATTGCTGGTGTGACTGCACCTGCTGGTAAGCGTATGGGTCATGCTGGTGCGATCATTTCAGGTGGCAAGGGTACTGCAGATGAGAAATTTGCGGCATTGAACGATGCGGGTGTTAAAACCGTTCGTAGCTTGGCTGATATCGGTGCAGCATTGAAAGAAGTGACTGGTTGGTAAGTCCAACTGGAATGTAAAAAGGCAGCCAATGGCTGCCTTTTTTGTCTACATCGGGCGAGCAAACCCAGTGATCGCGAAGCGTCGCTGGGATGAGTCGCTATCCTTGTTCCTCGATATACTGCCTCATAGTATCGGCTGTTATTGGGCTAATGCGCGTTTTACCGACAACGTTTTTATTGCCTGTGCCACCAACACACCCTGTGTATCGATGATATCGACGGTAAATACAGGTTCACAACGCTGGTTCTGAGCCATCGTCTCCTTAATATCGTCAATTTCCTTTTGGGATACCCGAAATTCAGCGATTACGTGGGCTCGGCCAGGAGTAATAAAGCGTATCTCACCATGCTTGTCCCACACCACATAGTCTCGCCCTAGTGATTTCATCACCATCAGTGCAAAGAACGGATCGATCATAGAATACAGAGACCCACCGAATGCGGTATTAAAGTAATTGCTGTTATACCAGCGTTTCTTTAACGAAACCTGCACATACCGCCAGTCTTTACTGATGGTATTCACGTGAATGCCCGCGCCAAGATAGGGCGGCCAAAAATTCAAAAACCATTTGATGGCATTGTGGTTGAGCCGATGTTTCATGGGGAAGGGTTACTCTCGAACAAAACAATAACCGCCAGTGGCCTACTGGCGGTATACGGGATTACAGGGTGTCTAAATCCGGCATAGATTTAACCAAGTCGTCTAGATCCTTGAGCTGCTGTAAAAATGGCTTCAGTTGGCTCAGACGCAGTGCACAAGGCCCATCACACATAGCGTTGTCTGGATCAGGGTGCGCTTCTAAAAACAAACCTGCGATCTTTTGCGAAATGCCAGCACGTGCTAACTCTGTTACTTGCTGTCGACGTCCTCCGGCACTATCAGCGCGCCCACCAGGCTGCTGCAAGGCATGGGTTACGTCGAACAGAATAGGGTAGCCGAATTGCTTCATGACACCGAAACCCAACATATCTACTACCAAGTTGTTGTAGCCAAAGCTACTACCGCGTTCGCATAGGATCAGTTGGTCGTTTCCACCCTCAACAAATTTGTTGAGAATGTGCTTCATTTCTTCCGGCGCTAGAAACTGGGCTTTCTTAATGTTGATCACCGCTTGGGTGTCGGCCATTGCTTTGACCAAATCAGTTTGGCGGCTCAAAAAGGCCGGTAACTGGATAACATCGCAGACTTCTGCGGCAGCCTTGGCTTGAAAAGGTTCGTGAATATCTGAAATGATTGGAACATTAAATGTTGTCTTAATTTCCTGTAAGATGCGCAAGCCTTCTTCAAGACCAGGTCCACGAAACGAATTGATCGATGATCGGTTCGCTTTGTCAAAGGAGGCTTTGAAAACGTAAGGAATATTGAGTTCTGAAGTTACCTTGACGTAGGTTTCTGCTACTGTCATTGCAAGATCGCGCGACTCCAATACATTCATGCCACCAAACAGCACCATAGGGCTGTCGTTGCTGACTGGAATGCCACCGACAGGGATATTTTTTTGCAACATGTTCGTTTCCAAAGTTCGAATAAGTAAGTGTCATTATGGCATATCAGTGGAAATTCGAGAATAAGAGGTTCAGAAAGAATCGTGGCAATTGATGAAGGTTTGCGTCAAGACATACAGACTGCGTACAGCACGTTTTTACAACAGAAATCGTTAACGGCCCGGTATGGCCAGAAATTAATGATTGCTGAAATTGCGCGCGCGTTGTCTGCCATTAAGCCCGATGAACAAGGGCTACGAAGTAATGACGCAGGCTTCGCCGCGATCGAAGCAGGTACGGGTACCGGTAAAACCGTCGCCTATATCATCGGTGCATTGCCTTTTGCACGGCATTTTAAGAAAACCATTATCGTGTCGACTGCAACGATAACCTTGCAAAGCCAGATCATTGAGAAAGATCTACCCGATATCCTTAAGCACTCTGGGATGTCATTTAAGTTCGGATTGGCCAAAGGGCGTGGCCGATACCTCTGTCTGAGTAAGCTAGATACGCTGCGTGAAGCACAGCGTGGCGTGTTAGCCTCGCTGCCCCTATTTGAAGAGGGTCTTAGCGCAGACCAGCAAGCCCTGAAGTTTTTTGACACCCTAGAAGACGATTTTAAAAACGGCGTTTGGAGCGGTGACAAGGATTTACTTGAAGGCGACGTTGATGACCGCCTTTGGTCAATGGTAACCGCAACCCACCGTGAATGCAGTAACCGCCGTTGCCCTCATTTCAAAGACTGTGCCTATTTTAAATCTCGGCAGGCTTTAGAGGATGTCGAAATTATTGTGGCGAACCATGACTTGGTACTCGCCGATTTGGCCCTTGGTGGCGGTGCGGTTTTGCCATCTCCGGGCGACAGTATCTATATTCTTGACGAAGCGCACCACCTTGCCGATAAGGCGCTATCCCATTTTTCTACCGCAGCGGACATCAAAGGGTCATTGCAGTGGCTAGAGCAGTGGCGAAAGACCCAACGTCGATTGGAAACGGATCTGAGTGCAGCCAGTTCTTTGACAGCAGTTTACGTTAAAAACGAACAGTTGATGACCGAAGCTGAAGCCAGACTGCGTGACCTATGGCTGTTAGTCCAACAGGTGGCAGTGTTCGATGTGGGCAATGGATCGCAATATGACCAACCACAGTTTCGGTTTCCACACGGGAAAATACCAGAGCCAGTGCGTGAATTGGCTGCAGTTCTTCAAATATTGTTTGCGTCATTGTTATCCGGTTTTGACACCTTAGATCAGGCGCTCAAAAAAGGCTTAGCGGATGATCATCAGGAGATTACCAAAGACATTGCAGAGCGTTGGTTTGCCATTGTCGGCACCTATCATCTGCGGTGCGAAGGTATTCTGGGATTATTTCGGAGCTTTGCAGCGCGTGATGACCAGAAGGCCTTGCCCATGGCGCGATGGGTAGAACAGCGACTCCATAATGGCGATGAGGACTTGCGGTTGCAGGCATCACCCATATTGGCCGCTTCAACCCTGCAACAGAATTTTTGGCGTTCTGCATTTGGCGCTATTTTGACGTCAGCCACGCTCACCGCTGCCTCTTCATTTGATCGATTAAAAATGCAGGCGGGTGTGCCAGACTGGGCGCTATTTAAGCAGGTGCCCAGTCCGTTTAAATTCTTTGAATGTGCCAAATTTATCGTACCCGATGACGCAGTGGATGCCAGTCATCCGATTCTGCACACCAAGAGCATTATCAAGCTGCTACCGGAGTTGATGAATGAGTCAAAGGGCACCCTGGTGCTGTTTTCGTCGCGGCGTCAAATGAATGAGGTGATGGAAGCGGTTGATATTGCCACCCGTGATCGTTGTTTGGTCCAGAACCAAGCGGCACGTCATCGACTCATTCAGCAGCATAAAGACCGTATTGATGCCGGCAAACCGAGTTGCTTGGTAGGTCTGGCCAGTTTTGCTGAGGGGGTGGACTTACCTGGGGATTATTTGCAGACCGTGATCATTGCAAAATTACCCTTTGCGACGCCTGACAACCCCATCGACGCAGCATTGGCCGAGTGGATTGAAACCAAGGGTGGCAATCCTTTTATGCAAATTACGTTGCCAGACGCGAGTGTGAAATTGGTTCAAAGTTGTGGCCGTTTGATTCGGACCGAAACGGATGAAGGCATCATTTATTTGCTCGACAACCGCGTTTATACCAAGCGGTATGGGCAAATATTACTCGATGCCTTACCTCCTTTTCGAAGACAAGGACAAGATTGAGGAGCGGTAGAACGCCAGTGTCCTGCCTACACTGTCCCCTTTACGGTGTCTTTTCATAGCAATGGCTTCCGCGCCATCTGTTTCTGTTTACAATGTACATAATTGTCATTTAGCCAACCTACAGAGAGGCATTCAGTGCTCTGTGGCTTTGTATATATAAGGAACAGGTAATGGCATATAAGACTCAAGGGATCGCATTGGTATTGCTCATGTTGGTAGCCGGTATGAGTATCGCTAACCACCAAAATGGCCACGTAGATGTCACTGTTGATACGGATCAGCTGTCAGACAGAGCGCTAAAGGGGCAGGAAGTTTTTAACATCCGATGTGCCGTCTGTCACGGCACTAACGGTTCTGGAACGCCTGCAGGTCCGCCGTTGATTCATACTATTTATAATCCCAATCACCATGACAACAATTCGTTCTCGCGCGCCGTAACCAAAGGTGTGCAGCAGCACCATTGGTCTTATGGCAATATGCCCGCTCAGGCAGGGGTCGGATTTTCAGAATTGTCAGCGATTTTAGCCTTTGTGCGAGAGGTTCAGGTGTTCAATGGTGTACTGCCCGCAGCGCACAGCATGTAATACGCGCGTGGCGTTCGCAATAAACGGGCCGTTCCCTTCAGCGGCCCGTTAAATAACCTATCTAATCGATCAAAATCGTTGGGCCAGGAAAGGGTCCAAGGCAATTTCAGTTGGCCTATTAAATACCAACTGTTCAATTAGCCGCGCTGTGATCGGGCCTAATGTTATACCCAAATGCTGATGCCCAAAACCAAGAATCACATTCTTTAGTGCAGGCGACCGCCCAATGACTGGCAGAGAATCGGGCAGTGATGGCCGATTGCCCATCCAAATGCTTTGTTCTCTCACATCTATTCCTGGTGCAAATTGCTTTACCAAGGGCAGTAAATGACGGTGCAGCACATAATTAGGTTTTGCGTCAGTTTTTGCCAATTCCACCTGTCCCGTCATACGGATACCCTCTGTCATGGGGCATAGCAGAAAAGACCGTTCGCCAAAGGCGACTGGACGCTTGAAGCCGCCAACCTCAAGGGATGGCAGCATAATGTGATAGCCTCGTTCAGCAATGAGGGGTAGGGTGCGGGACACACCGCATTGGGTCGCTAGTCCCTTGGACCATACCCCCGCGGTAATGATGTACTGATCAGCAAAGTAATTTCGGTCGTTAGACTTTACCGATTGGCACATACGTCCGGACGGATCGGTCACCACCGTGGTGATGCGGTCTTGAATAATCTGACCGCCAGCTGCGGCAAACAAATCGGCTAAACCAGATACCACCGCATGCGGGTTACTGAGACTAAGTGCATCGTTCTGCAGCGATCCGCCCACAAAACAACGTGCCAGATCAGGCTCAAGGTCTGCAACGAGCTCAGCAGAAAGCACATCAATGTCTATTCCCTGTGAGCGCATAAAGGCCACTTCTTTTTTATGCTCAATGAACATTTTTTGGGTTTCAAAAACGTGTAGCCAACCCGTGGTTCGGACAAACCGGTCTAGCTCTGTGCCAGCAATAAGATCCTGCCATCCATCGACAGCCAATCTTGATAGGGAGTGCAGGTTTTTTCCATTGGCTTCAGCCCGCTTTGGTAAGGCCTCGAAAGCAAATTTCATTAGCCAAGGGAGGGTAGTGGGGAGTTGTGACCACTGAATCGATAGCGGACCGGTCTTTTCAAACAGCATCTGGGGTACTTTTTTGAAAATACCGGGCTGTGCGTTGGCCGAGCAATAGCCCTGCGCGATCAGGCCGGCATTGCCAAATGAGGTTTCCATACCTGGTGGTTTTGGGTCAATAAGGGTGACTTTGCATCCTTTTCGCTGCAACCTGAGTGCAGTACTGACGCCTACAATGCCAGCCCCAATAACCACTATTTTATATGACATCATGATCTCCGTGCGATGCCCTTGTTGACCTACAGTGCTTTGCCGTTAAAAACCGTTGTGGGCAACGAGAAAGCGTCTACTGAATCAACGCATCCAATGTTGACTCGGCAATGCCCCGGCATGCGCATGGTTTCGTGAAACGTATAGATACCGCATGTCTTACAAAAATAATGTTTGGCTACGGAGGTTCCAAATTGATAGGTGGCCATGGCGTCATTTTTAATCGTCGTTTTGATGTCTTCAAATGCCACAGTAAATGGTGTCATTAAGGCACCTTTGCGTTTACAGAGCGAACAATTGCAGTGCAACCCCTTATCGATAGCTGGACCATCAAATGTAAATGCAATGTCACCGCAGTGACAGCTTCCATGGTAAGTCTGCATACGCTTGCCTCTATTTTGTTTTTGTTTTTGTTTATCCATCAATCTGAATCAGAATCTGTTATTGCACCATTAAAATCAAGTGCGTTTTTTGAAATTGTTACACACTTCCAGCATGAGACGGTTTATAGTCTAGGGCGCATAAAATATCCCAACGGTGAACGAATATGACTAAGGCACCAACGACTGTTCGACTCTATTATGTCCACGATCCTATGTGCAGTTGGTGTTGGGGATATCGGCCTACGTGGGAAGCGATAAAAGCTGCTTTACCCTCAGATATTGAAGTGGTTTATGTTGTGGGCGGGCTCGCACCAGATTCAGACAGTCCCATGCCTGAAACCATGGCGTCGGGACTTCAATCTACTTGGCATCGTATTGAAGCCATGTTGGGCACTCCCTTTAATCATGCATTTTGGACGGAAAATACCCCTAGGCGATCAACCTACCCAGCCTGCCGGTCAGTGATCGCGGCTGAAGCCATTGCGGGTAAGGGTGTAGAGATGATTGTTGCTGTGCAACAGGGCTATTATTTGCATGCGAAAAACCCGTCAAATCTGTCGGTGCTATCGGACATGGCCAATAGCATCGGCGTAGACGGTGATCGTTTATTAGAGTGGATGCGCGTACCAGAGCATGAGCAACGCTTTCAGCAAGAGCTGGCGTTTGCCCATTCATTGCCAATTTCAGGCTTTCCATCGTTGGTTTTAGAGGTGGATGGTCTGCGGTATCCCATCGCGTTAGATTACCAAGTGCCGCAGGTAGCCTTGGATGATATCAAACGCGTACGTGCCGACTATTAATGCTGGGTTAAGACGGTTTCACTGTAAATCGCTTGAATCTTACCGACCCGTGCGCCCACAGCGCAGCCACTATCTGCAGGCCGATGACGCATAAAAAAGCCGTTTGAAAGGCATCCAAGGGATATTGGTCAAGGCTGTTTTTACCCCATAGGTTTATGATCGCCCCCATCCCCCATTGCAACGCAAAAGACATCACAAAGATGAGCAAATTGTAACTGGTGGTGACCATGCCACTGTTGTGTTTGGGATAGTGTGTTACCAGACCGGCAAATACCAAGGTTCCCGAGGTGCCAAAAAAGCCAAACAAAAGCCACAACCAACTCTGGTTAAGACTGGGGACCAAGAACAATGTTGCTTGGATTCCGATGAATATCCAGGCGCCAATTTGACTGAGGGTAATGGTGCTTATCCCGCGAATTTGTAGCCAGGTACTGAGTTTACCTAAGGTCAAAAACCCCAGCATCATGCCAAAAGATGAATAGAACAGCAGCTCAGACAGGTGTTGAGAGTTCAAACCAACGCCTTGTTGTAACCAGGGGCCAGCCCAAAGCCCTTGTATTGATGCGAAACTGGCTTGGGACAATACTGAAAACGGCACAATGGACAAAAATAACGGTGACTTAAAAACGGCGGATGTGCCTTTCATTGCTGCTTTGAAACTCGGTTGTGCTGTAGCACCCGATGGTGGCGTTAAATCAAATGAGGGTACGCGGTATCGAATAACGACACTGGCCACGACTGTGAGGATGGCCAATCCCATAAACAAACCACGCCAACCCAAGGCCTCCAAAGCGAGCGCTGAGGGTGTTGTCGCCAACAACGCACCCAGGCCACCGGCTGCCAGTTGCATGCCATTGGCAAAGGGGAGTTGATCGGTAGGCAGTTTGATAACAAAGGCTTTAAATGCGGCCATAAGGCACGCCGATACGCCCAAGCCAATGAGTGCGCGACCTATCAGAAGTCCCGTCATTCCGGTGCTCATTGAAAAGACTGCGGCGCCAACAGCCGCAATGAGCAGCAATCTAGATGTAATCACATGAGGCTGATAACGATCCAATAGGGCTCCGAGCGGAATTTGAAATGCAGCAAATGCAATAAAATAGGCACTGCTTATCAATCCGAGTTCAGAGGCGCTCAAGTCAATGTCTTTCAAAATAGCAGGTGCCGCAACCGCATTGACGATGCGAAAGAGATACGAAACCAAATAGCCCAATGCAAAAGGCAATATCAACTTGATGTAACGAGAGAACGGTGTTTTTGGGCTCTGGTTATCGACTGGTGGCGATGCTTGCATGTGGCGTTCTCAGGTTTGTGTGGTGCAGCCTCAAGCCTGTCTACTGAGCTGCTGTGTGCAAGTCTGCAGGCACAAATGCGCCATTGATATGCCATGATTTTGCGTAACATCCTATTCGGTTTGGGCAGGGGATTCAATTCTGAATGCACTGAGCTGCACCGAGAGTATTCAATACACAAATCCTGTGTGGATGACTGGTGATAAGGTCGGTTAACCGTTAGTATGTTTCGGTGCTTTTATATCGCTCATTTGCTGTGGCAAACGTCATCAAGGACATCAAAACATGCAATCAAGGTTACTCCTCACTGCCTTTCTTTTTGCCCTCGGTGCGAATTTTTTCTGGGCTGGTAATGCTGTCGTAGGCAAACTCGTTGCTACTACAGTGCCTGCTTTTTCCCTCAATTTTTGGCGATGGGTTATCGCATTTTTGATTCTGCTACCGTTTGCTGGTCGACAGTTTATGCGGCACCGTCAATCGTTGTGGCAACTCAAGGGTTTAATAGCCTTATTGGCATTGCTCAGTGTTACGCTCTATAACGCGATGCAGTATTTGGCCTTGCATACGACCAGTCCGGGTAACGTGGGCATTGTGACTGCCACCATGCCGATGTTTATTTTGTTCTTATCGTTTCTCATTAACGGCACCACCATTCATGTTAAGGATGTTATCGGTATGTCACTGGCGCTCACCGGTATCATTTTTATGATGGTCTTTAGTGGGAAGTCGTTTTCAGGACCCAATGTCGGCGACATGGTGATGTTGTTTGCCGTTTTGGCATTTGCTGTGTATTCGGTAAAACTCAAACAGGTGCCGCACCATATTCCTACCCCTGCACTGTTGCTGTCGCTGATAGGTATTGGGGTTGCGTTTTCCTTGCCTTTTTACATCTGGGATTTGGCCCAAGGCAATACTGTAGATTGGTTTGCGGGTAATACGCCTTGGGCGTTAGGCTATGTCGCCATTTTCCCGTCACTTGGTAGCTATTTCTTATGGAATATAGCAGTCAAGCGCGGTGGGCCAATGGTGACTGCGACCGCCATTAATATGCTGCCGGTTTTTGCTTTGTTTTTATCCTACGTTTTTCTGGATACGGGCATTTTAATCGAGCAGATCATTGCGATGCTGTTGGTGTTTACTGGCACCATGGTGTCGCTGTTTATGCCGCAAAGACAGTCCGCGGCAGTGTAGCCTCAGATATAAGACAAAAAAAATGGTGGCCAAGGCCACCATTTTTTGTGCTTTAACGATTAACTGTCAGCACGTGCATTCAAGTAAGCACGCTCAGATACGTCATGCCACTTGATGGCTTGCGCACGGAACTTATTGAATGACTCAAATACGCGCTTGCTCATGTCATCGTTAGCCGCAGTTTCCTTCAAGACTTCTTCAGAAGCTTTGCGGATGTCTTTCAGTACGACATCTGGAAGGCGACGTAACTGTACATTGTGCTCATTAACCAAAGTTTCTAGTGCAGCGTTGTTACGCGCAGTGAACTCAGCCAACATGTCTTGGTTAGCAACGCGAATGGCATTACGAACGATAGCCTGCAAGTGCTTAGGCAACTCTTCAAGTGCGGCTTTGTTGATCATGCACTCAAGGGTTGTACCTGGCTCATGCCAACCTGGATAGTAGTAGAACTTCGCTACTTTGTGCAGGCCGAAAGCCATGTCGTTATATGGACCTACCCATTCAGTTGCGTCGATAGCACCTGACTGCAATGCTGGGGCAATTTCGCCACCAGGCAAGCCAACAGGTGTGCCGCCTAGCTTTTTCAGAACGTCGCCGCCCAAGCCAGGTATACGCATTTTCAAACCTTTCAGGTCTGCACTGGTTTTGATTTCTTTGTTAAACCAACCAGCCATCTGAACACCGGTGTTACCCGCTGCGCCAGGAACCAAACCATACTTGGCATATTCTTCTTCCCATAGCTCCATACCGCCGCCATGGTACAACCAGCTATTCATTTCCTGTGCGTTCAGACCAAAAGGTACGGCAGCAAAGAACTGAGAAGCAACTGTTTTACCCTTCCAGTAATACGCAGCACCATGGCCCAACTGTGCAGTACCCTGAGATACGGCATCAAAGGTTTCCATTGCAGGAACCAATTCACCAGCACCATAAACTTTAACGTTTACTTCGCCATTGGTGAGTTCTGTGATTAAGTTGGCTAGGTAGGTTGCACCGGTGCCTAGTCCAGGGAAGTTAGCAGGCCAAGTGGTTACCATTTTCCAGTTGTATACTTTGTGATTTGTTGCGGCTGAAGCCAAAGAGCTTGCGCTCAATGCTGCTGCGCCTAGACCTATCGTCTTTATGACGTCACGACGTTTCATCGATTCTTCACTCCTAGATATTTGTTTTTGTTATTAAAACGCTCATTTAGCAAATGCGAAAACAGGTGTCACATTGCATTTGTGGTATATAAATTAATTGATACTGGTCATAATGGCTAGAGATTTTTTGCATTTTGGAATCGGGCTCACATTAGGTAGACGTAATATTCGCAATAGATTGAGAATCAGGGGCTTCTTTGCCACAATGTCGCTGCATTTTCATTTAATAATAAGAAGGGTTAACAATGCGTACTGTGTTTAGCACTCTGTCTCGGTTGATTGATTCATTAAACGACAAGGTGGGTAATCTGGTTTCATGGCTGTGCTTCTCTATGGTCATCGTTACCTTTGGTGTGGTGGTAGCTAGATATGCTTTTAATGAAGGTAGCATTATGGTCCAAGAAACCGTGATCTATATGTATGCCTTTGTGTTCATGTTAGGTGCTGGTTATACCTATTTGAATGAAGGTCATGTGCGGGTCGATATCTTTTTTAAAAACCGAACAAGGAAGCAGCAAGCCAAAATTAACATCTTAGGTAATCTTTTGCTGCTGCTACCAATGGTGTCAGCTATTTTTTGGTACAGCTTTCCCTATGTGAAGTTTTCTTGGAGTCTTTTTGAAGGATCAAAGGAGGCGGGTGGTTTTGACTATGTCTATTTATTAAAATCTGCCATCCCAGCGTTATGTATCTTGTTAGGCCTGCAAGCCATTTCTGAGATCATTAAAAACTACAACAAAATGATCGGTAAAAAATCGACTTCTTAATTTAGGAACCCACGATGGAATATATGTCGTTAGTGCTGTTCGTCGCTGTATGTTTGGTGATTATGATTGGTTTTCCAGTTGCATTTTCACTTGCAGGTACGTCGCTTATAGTTGCAGGTATTGGTTATCTTACTGGGACCTTTGATGTCTCGATGTTGGGCTCAATACCCAACCGTATTTATGGCATTATGACCAACGAAACCTTGTTGGCTGTGCCACTGTTTGTTTTTATGGGCGTGATGCTTGAAAAGGCTAAGATTGCTGAGGAATTACTCGACACCATGGCGTCCTTGTTCGGACCCATGCGAGGTGGCATGGGAATATCAGTAGTCATTGTCGGCATGCTACTGGCTGCCAGTACCGGTATTGTTGGTGCTACCGTGGTGACCATGGGTCTATTGTCGATGCCAGCGATGATCAACCGTGGCTACGACAAAGGCTTGGCTGCTGGTGTGATTTGCGCATCCGGCACGCTCGGACAAATTATTCCGCCATCTATCGTTTTGGTAATCCTAGGCGATGTGATGAGTACGGCATTCCAGCAAGCGCAGTTGAAGCAGGGTATCTTCTCGCCTGAAACCGTATCTGTAACCGATTTGTTCTTGGGAGCCATTGGCCCAGGCATGATGTTGGTGAGTCTTTATATTCTGTACATTGTGGGATTGGCTATTTTCAAA
The DNA here is from genome assembly GCA_913063165.1 of uncultured Saccharospirillaceae bacterium. GTDB lineage: Bacteria > Pseudomonadota > Gammaproteobacteria > Pseudomonadales > Natronospirillaceae > CAJXZL01. Next base: position 60,056 of record CAJXZL010000006.1, read on the forward strand.
CCAAAAATGGTACCAGCTATGGACAAAGCCGACCGTGCTGAAATTGCTGCACAGGGCATGCTGTCTAATATCTTGAAGGTTCTAGCACCACCTTTGCTGATGATTGTCGCTGTATTGGGTTCAATTTTAGCCGGTGTTGCCACACCAACTGAAGCGGCTTCGGTCGGTGCTGTGGGTGCGATGGTGTTGGCGCTGTCAAAACGCCAGTTGAATTTGAGTCGTATCAAAGAAGTGTCTTTGGCTACACTCGAAGTCACCAGCATGGTATTTGTCATCTTTATTGGTGCCTCAATATTTGCAGTGGTATTTCGTGGCTTCGGTGGCGATGATATGGTACATGACCTACTCACCAGTATCCCTGGTGGCACATTTGGTGCGGTATTTGCGGTCATGGCAGTGATGTTCTTGTTGGGCTTTATTCTCGACTTTATTGAAATCACCCTAGTGGTTGTACCACTCGTAGGCCCAGTGTTGTTGATGATGGGTCTTGATCCAGTGTGGTTGGGCATCATGATTGCACTGAATCTGCAGACATCGTTTTTGACCCCTCCGTTTGGATTCGCTTTGTTCTACTTACGCGGTGTTGCGCCAGAGTCGGTCACCACCGGCCGTATCTACAAAGGCGTTATTCCCTTTATCATCATTCAGGTGTTCGTGATCTTTATCTTGGCGATGTGGCCTGAACTTGCCACTTGGTTGCCACATAAAGTCTATGGCTAATATCGATTAGTCAATTAGAAGGGTAAAGTGGTCGCTGATGCGGCCACTTTTTATTTGTAGCTACCTATTTCCCTTTCCCTAATGGCAACGGCTCTCCATGAATTTTTTAGATCGTACGCGGCAATTCACACCCTTGGTTTGGGTCATCATTTTTGGTACGTTTTTAACCCGTACCACATTCTTCATGGTGTGGCCTTTTTTAGCGATCATTCTGTATGAGAAATTTGCGCTGTCACCCGCACGCATCGGGTTGATTCTCAGTATGTCAGGTGCGTCTGGAACCCTGTTGGGCTTTTGGATTGGCCATCTGTCGGATCGAATCGGTCGCAAACGCATCATGTTGGTGGGTACAGCTATCAATATGTTGGGGTTCTCCGTAATGGCCGTAGCGGATACTGTCCCCTTGTATACCACTGCCGTTATCTTGGTCGGCATGGCACGGGCGTTCCTTGAGGCGCCAGGTAAAGCATTGATTTCCGATGCATTGCCCGAGCGGTCTGTGCGCGAACTGGCCTTTCACCTGCGGTATTTTATGTTGAACGTGGGTGCCGCCATTGGTCCACTGGCCGGGTTAAAGCTCGGTTTAACTGCACAGCAACATACCTTTTGGATAACCGCCAGCACCTATTTGTTGTTGGGATTTGCGTTGACCTGGGCTTTTCGTCGATTTGTGTCGACCAATAAAACCACCTTGGTGGTCGAGCGATTCTCAGATACTGTACGGATTTTACGATCGGACAAAGCCTTCTTGGCTTTGATAATCGCTAACTTATTCATCATGCTGACCTACTCGCAAATTGAAGCTACTCTGGTGCAGTACATTCAGTTGTTGCATTTTGCGGATGCGAAAGTGCTCTATACCTGGTTAATCACCACCAATGCGGTCACTATCGTGGTATGTCAGTTCCCCGTGTTGCGCCTTATTGAACGCTTTGAGCTGCACGTCAGGGTCATCATGGGTGTCACTCTGTTTGGCGTCGCATTTTCGGCCTTTGCTGTCATACCCGGGGATGCTACTTGGCTTTGGATTGCCAACATGGTCGTGCTCAGTGTGGGCGAAACCATTTTATTTCCAACCCTGAATATCCAAATAGATCGCATGGCACCCAGCCACTTAAAGGGAAGTTATTTTGGCGCTGCTGCGCTAGCAGGCTTTGGCTTTTCATTAGGACCCCTTGTGGGAGGGCTATTATTGGGCTATTTCCAATCAGGGGTTATTTGGTGGCTCTTTGGTGCGACACAGGTCGGCGTCATCCTGCTGTACTTGAAAGCGGTACGAGTTGCCCGTGTTGAAACGTCAGTTGGCCACATTTAATGACAATCCAACACCCTAATGTCGGTAGTCTCCTACTATTTTACGTTGGGAATAAATGGATGTATTCGTTATATTAGTAATCACTGTTTACTTGGCATTTTATTGATAGGTCAGCCGACACGATTTAGCCCATACAATTTAGCCCATAGGATAGAGGTATTACATTGGAATTCAGAAGGCATGGGGAATACGAAATCAAGGTAATGGATGACCTACTGTTTATTGATGCGAAAGGCCCCTTCAACAGTGAAGCTGTTCACGACTTTCAAAAAAGCCTTCATCTGGCCACGATGACCCTCGAAAACCTGCCTCGCTGGTACCAACTAGCCGTACTGCATGAGGTCAGCATATTTACCCCAGATGCCATGGATGAGCTATTCAAGGTGACCCAATGGCGCATGACGAAGGGCCTTGCTGCCTCAGCGGTTGTTTTTGTTGGCACGATGAGTAAGCAATTGTCCCGAATCCAGATTGGCGCGATGTATCAAGAGCTGGGTCTTAAGCATGAGTTCTTCGACTCGGTTGAGGCGGCGACCAGTTGGATCGACAACCTGCGATCTGAGTCACCCTAACGGGGTGTTATTCGCCTAAATCAATGGGATTTAGCCCGTTGCAGCAACGATAATCTACAGATGACTTTATAGTTGGGGACTGCACTATGTCTGAACGATCAATGTCTGAACGATCAATGTCTGAACGATCAATGTCTGAACGATCAATGTCTGAACGATCAATGTCTGAACGATCAAAGTCAGCACAAGCAAAATGGCGCGATACCGAATTTGTCCAAGGCTATTGGCGTTTGGCTGATTGGGGAATGTCTACGAGACAATTAATCGATTTTATCGAGGCACATATTGACCTTGGTATTACCACTGTTGACCATGCAGACATCTATGGTGATTACCGATGTGAGGCACTATTTGGCGAGGCAATGCAGCAAGCGCCGCACCTGCGCAACCAATTGAAGCTAGTGACGAAATGCGGTATCGCATTGGTGTCTACTAACTATCCCGACCGAATCGTCAACCACTACAACACCACACCTGAGCATATTCGGCAATCGGTTGAGAACAGCCTGCGTTTGCTAAGCACCGATCACATTGATCTGTTACTGATTCATCGTCCCGATCATTTGATGGATGCCGATGCTGTTGCTGAAGCATTTAATGCCATTCAGAAATCTGGAAAGGTTGGGCAATTCGGCGTGTCTAACTTCACGCCGATGCAATATGACTTGCTGCAGTCGCGCTTGGATACGCCACTTCACACCAATCAAATCGAAATAAACCCTTTGTCACTGGGCGTATTTCAGGATGGCAGTCTTGAGCACCTACAGCTACATGGGGTTAGGCCGATGGCTTGGTCGCCACTTGCCGGTGGACGGATTCTGCACGAACAGAGCACACAAGCGCAGCGTGTCCGAGCTACGCTAGCCACTGTCGCGCACGAACTTGGTGACTTTAGTCTTTCCCAAATGGTGTATGCATGGATTCGACAGCTGCCTGTGAATCCTATGGTAGTGATAGGCTCTGGTAAAACGGCACGGATTGCGGAAGCGCTAGCGTCAAAAGATATCCAGTTGTCACCTGAACAGTGGTACCGTATATGGGTGGCTGCAACCGGCACCAATGTACCCTAATTCGGCGGACGCATGAGGTTGCAGGCACGCGTTGTGGTGTGTTTGAATGCCGCTTAGTTATTCATCAATGTGAGACCGCTATGAGTTTACAGCAATCCCTGACCGATCAAATGCAGTCGTTATTTCAACCGCTCTATCTTGAGGTCGTCAACGAGAGCCACCGGCACAGTGGTCCGAAAGACGCCGAGTCTCACTTTAAGATCACCTTGGTGTCGGATGCCTTTGAAGGATTGCGACGCGTGCAGCGCCACCAAAAGATTTATGGTGTTTTAGCTGACGAATTGAAAACGCGCATCCACGCATTGGCGTTGCATTTATATACCGAAGCTGAGTGGCATGACAAAAACGAACAAACACCTGACTCAACCAACTGTATGGGCGGCTCTAAAAGGGGCTGAGCATTAGGGTCACTTGCTGGGAGAGGCACGAGTAGGAAAGTAGGCGTGTCGTGCAGGATCAGCCAAACTTGTGTCTAGCTGATTCTGAACGACTACAAGCTTAGTGCTTGGTTTTGGATTCTGGCTTGGCATTGATCAACAAAAACAAATCCACCAAAATTTCAGGGATCTGACCGATGATGCTGGCGTGTAGTGCTTTGTTGTCGATGATGTCTTTGAAATCTGGTTCATCATCAAACAAACCAGAGCCTGTCTCGATGGGTAACATCAAGGTAGCGATCGACTCTTCACCGTGTTGAAACCAAGCATCCTGATCTTCAAAAACCAATTCTAAAAATCCAGCACACCAGGCTTGTTGTTCCAATTCATCTTCTTTTTCATTGGGCACAAAAGGCATAGCCATCTGTTCTTCGTCAGCCAGTTCAACACCGATTTGCGATTCAAGGCGTACTATGAGATCTGTGATGTTTGCTGCGGTCGTATCATCAGCAAAATCTGGCATGCCATCAAAAATTTTGTGTAAAAGGGCTTCAGCGTCTTTTTTGACCGGTCCAATGACATGCGCTGTCAAAAAGCCATGAAGGCCGTAAAAATCCAAACAGTCGTCGCTGCGTGCTTGGTCATTGAAGTAATCAAAAAGTTGGTCGAGTTCAGCATCATGTAAAGGCAGCATCGGAAGGTCCGTTTTTCAGTGTGTGACTGGGTGGTCAAAGCGGCGCCACAAGAAACCATTGGCAATCATTTCCCACTTTGGCTTTTAACAGGCACCAGGTTAGGCACCTATCTCTAGGCGCCATTATGCCGTTGGCGTTTCGGAAAGCAATTTTTTAGATCAAAAGGCCATTCCACAGGCGTTTATGGCACGATACATGGATCCAGTTGGATCGGTTCAAGGGGTAGGTAAGTCATTAAAAACACTGTGTTTATAGGGTACTATCAGCTACACTGCGCGGCACTAATTTAACGGTTTATGACTGTTTCCAAGGGATATGAATGAACGGAAAGCTAAAAAATAATGAAAAGCAGCGAGCTGCTGAAAGAAAAACGGCTTGGAGTCTAGCTGAATTTGAAGTCGCCCCTCAAGAAGGGCATGTGCGTTTTCATGATTTGTCGCTACCTGACGCCTTGATGCGTGGTATTCATCGCCTAGGCTTTGAATTTTGCAGCCCCATTCAAGCCAAAACGTTACCTATTACATTAGACGGCGTTGATTGTATTGGTAAGGCACAGACTGGTACTGGTAAAACCGCGGCATTCTTAATTACCATTATTACTGACCTGTTGGAAAATCCCCTCGATGAGCAGTTTGATCGAGAACCACGCGCTTTGATCCTAGCCCCGACGCGCGAGCTTGCGTTGCAGATTGCAGACGACGCACGTCATCTAACCTATTTTACCGATCTCAATGTGGCATCTTTGGTAGGGGGTATGGACTATGATACCCAAATTAAACAGGTTAAAGGCAAGATCGATATCGTGGTGGCGACTCCTGGGCGCTTAATCGATTTTATGCGCAAGCGTGAAGTATTCTTAGACCAAATCGAGACGCTGGTTATTGACGAAGCAGACCGTATGTTGGATATGGGTTTCATACCCGATGTGAAGTCTATCGAGCGAGCGACGCCGACACCTGAAAACCGTCAAACCCTGATGTTTAGTGCAACTTTCTCCTATGACGTATTGAATTTGGCCAATCGGTGGACACGCGATCCGGTGACCATTGAAATTGAGCCAGAAGTGAAATCGTCAGATGCAGTAGAGCAAAAAATATTCCTTGTGAGTGCTGATGAAAAATATGGTCTGCTCAAACACTTTTTGCAGCACGACGATATCGAACGGGTCATGATTTTTGCCAACCGCAGAGACCTGGTGAAAACCCTGTCTGGACGACTCAAGCGAGATGGCTTTGATTGTCTGATGTTGTCGGGTGAAGTGCCACAAGCCAAGCGCACCTCGACACTAGAGAAGTTCAAGCGCGGTGATCTGCGTATATTGGTCGCCACTGACGTTGCGGGCCGCGGTATCCATGTAGACGGCGTGAGTCATGTTGTGAATTTCACCCTGCCTGAAGATGCTGAAGACTACGTTCACCGTATCGGCCGTACCGGCAGAGCGGGCGCCAAAGGCAAATCGATTTCGTTTGCGTGTGAAGACGACTCTTTTCAAATTCCAGCATTAGAAAAATACATGGGTGCGAAAATTGTACTTGAGTACCCACCTGAAGAATGGCTCGATAAACAAAAAGGCGGCTAAATCGTGTCTCTGCGAATCTTAGCAGACGAAAACATGCCTATGGTTGACGCCCTTTTCGGGGGCGTCGGACATTCAATAAAAACCCTTCCTGGACGTCAGATTACCCGTGCAGACGTGATCGATACGGATGTCCTATTGGTGCGCAGTATTACACGCGTTGACGCTGCACTTTTAGCCGATACTGCCGTTAGGTTTGTAGGCACGGCCACCATCGGCACCGACCACTTAGACATTCCATGGTTAGAATCTCAAGGCATCCGCTGGCACAACAGCCCAGGCTGTAATGCAGAGGCAGTGGTTGACTACGTCATCGCATCACTGGTCTATAGGCAGCACACACAGGGCACAAGCTGGCGTGACAAGACAGTGGGTGTCGTAGGCTGTGGCAACGTGGGTGGTCGGCTGGCGAATCGACTCAGCGCTGCTGGCGTGCAGGTAAGGCGATTTGATCCGCCAAAGCAAGCGGATAGGGTTCAGGATCATAGCCGCAATCCGACCCTTGATATGCCCGAATACAGTTCATGGGCATCGGTAATCGACGCCGATATCCTGTGTTTTCACACGCCGCTCACGCACTCTGGACCACACCCGACCCACCATTTGTTAAATGCAGCGGCAATCGCGCAACTAAAGCCGGGTACGGTCATCATTAATGCCGGCCGTGGACCTGTCATCCAACAAGATGCCTTGGTGAGGCGCATGGTAGCCGAGCGGGACCTGACGTTGATTGTGGATGTCTGGGAAACCGAGCCCAATCCCGATGCGCTGTTGATGTCACACACGCTGCTGAGCACACCCCACATCGCTGGATACAGTTTAGATGGTAAAATTCGGGGGACTTGGATGTTGCATGCTGCCTTCATGGCATGGATGGAGTCTGAAGCCGTTCCTGAGCCAATCTCGGATATACAACTGCCACAACCCTATCAATGGCGTGATGATCAATCGATAGATGCCAATCTGTATGCGGCAATCAATCAGGTGTTTTCGATATCTAATGACAGTGAGCGCATGCGACAGGCGCTTGCTGAGGTAACTGAGGCAGCAGCGAGGGGACAGGTCTTTGACCAACTAAGGAAGCATTATCCGGTGAGACGTGAGTTTTCTTGTTTGGTATTGCAGGGTGTTCCAGAGCAAGATTCTTCCTGGATTCGTGCTCTAGGTTTTCAATGCGTGGCTGCTTCATCGGTCTGAAGGAGTTCTTCACAGGCATCAGCAATCATGTTTTCGGTGATTGGCACTTCTTCACCATGCTCATTTAGCAGTGTAGCGCCATGAAATACATCAGTTGCAGTGTCGGGGGCGGCTTCTTTACTTTTCTTCATGCCTTTTCCCCTTTTCTAGTCAATGAATGGTTCATCATACTCGGAAAATACAGAAATTCAATTGGGTTTTTCCGTCAAGCCTAGGGGCACATCCGTATCAACAACAAGTTCTATGTGTGTAAGCGTGATGGCAGGGGCGCGACATTCGCGCTGTGTGCGCAGACTGATCAATGACAGGGCATGGATGGAACCCGGCAGGAATAGCAACAGATTGCGCTTTTTCTTTGCAGAAATGACCAAATAATAGCCATCTACCGCTACTAACCCCGCCATATTTCCGCTAAAATTCTCGCCCTTTACCGAGCGGTGTCTGCATGATGGCAATGACGCCGGACCGATCGACGACACAGTCGTTTTTACCCTACGTATTTTGGGAACACACAAGTGGAAATCAACGCACTACGAGAATTGATGAAAGACCTCCAGAGCCGCACTGACGTGCTTAGGGGGTACCTTTGACTACGATAATAAGAAAGAACGGCTAAACGAAGTTTCCTTGTTGCTAGGCGACGCCAAGGTATGGAATGACCCAGAGCAGGCACAGAAATTGGGCCAGGAGCGGTCGTCATTAGAAGGCGTAGTCGAAACCATTGATGAATTAAACACGGGTGTATCAGACAGCAGTGAGCTGTTAGATATGGCCTTCGAAGAAGACGACGAAGAAGCGGTTGTTGATATCGAAGCTGAGCTCAATCGGCTCGACAGCCTACTGGCAAAACTAGAATTCCGTCGCATGTTTTCTAATCCTATGGATCCTAACAATGCCTACCTCGACATTCAGTCTGGTTCTGGCGGCACTGAAGCCCAAGATTGGGCTGAAATGTTGTTGCGCATGTACCTGCGTTGGGGCGAAGCCCATGGCTTAAAGACCGAACTGTTAGAATGTTCAGCGGGCGATGTTGCTGGCGTAAAGTCGGCCACGATCCATTTCCAGGGCGAATATGCTTACGGCTGGTTACGTACAGAAACCGGTGTCCACCGTTTGGTCCGAAAATCACCATTTGATAGTGGCAACCGACGTCATACGTCGTTTTCATCCGTGTTTGTGTCACCGGAAGTCAATGAAGATATTGATATTGAAGTGAACCCTGCCGATTTGCGCATCGATGTGTATCGGGCCTCTGGTGCGGGTGGTCAGCACGTCAACAAAACCGAGTCGGCAGTGCGTATTACCCACATGCCATCGGGTATTGTGACCCAATGTCAAAACGACCGGTCGCAGCACAAGAACAAAGACCAAGCGATGAAACAGCTGAAAGCCAAGCTCTATGAAGCCGAAGTGTTACGCAGAAACGCGGAGTCGCAGGTACTGGAAGACAGCAAATCGGATATCGGTTGGGGCAGTCAAATTCGCTCCTACGTGTTGGATGACGCACGGATTAAAGATTTACGAACAGGCGTGGAAACGGGCAGTACCCGTGCCGTGCTAGATGGCGACATCGACCGCTTTATTGTAGCCTCATTGAAGAAAGGCTTATAACCCATTATTTAATCGGAACAGACCATGACTGATCAACAGATGCCACAGGATGAAAACCATATAATTGCCGAGCGCCGCCAGAAATTAGAGCGCTTGGCGACTTTGCGTGGCAACGCTTTTCCTAACGACTTCAAACCGACGCATCAGGCCGGCGCGTTGCAGGCAGCTTACGCCCATTTAGAAAAGGCCGATATTGAAGCGCAGTCGATTGCGATTGCAGTGGCCGGCCGTGTCATGCGTCGTGGTGGACCCTTTGTCGCTTTGAAAGATGTGACGGGCACCATTCAAGCCTATCTAGGTAAGCAAGATCAAAAGGTGTCAGATGATTGGGATTTGCTCGACATCGGTGATTGGGTTGCGGCTACGGGTACGCTGAGTAAGTCTGGGAAAGGCGAGTTGTATGTGAACATCACCGATGCCAAAGACTTCCGCATCATGACCAAGACGCTGCGCCCTTTGCCCGACAAATTCCACGGGTTGGCTGACCAAGAAGCCAAGTATCGCCAGCGTTATGTCGATTTGATTATTAATGATGAAACCCGTCGAGCCTTTATCGTGCGCTCTAAAATCATTGACGGCATCCGCGAGTTTTTGAAAAAGCGTGACTACATGGAGGTTGAGACCCCTATGTTGCAGGTAATTCCGGGTGGCGCCACGGCGCGGCCATTTGTTACCCACCATAACGCAATGGATCTTGAGCTATTTCTGCGCATCTCGCCTGAGTTGTTTTTGAAGCGATTGGTGGTGGGTGGTTATGAGCGCGTGTTTGAAATTAACCGAAGCTACCGCAATGAGGGTGTTTCTACCCGCCATAACCCTGAATTTACCATGATTGAATTTTATCAGGCCTATGCGGATTATAAAGACTTGATGGATCTGACCGAAGACATGCTGCGTGAATTAGCGACCAGTATTCTAGGCACCTTAGATATTGAGTACCAAGGCCGTCAGTATGATTTTGCCCAACCCTTTGAGCGGGTGAGCATGTTTGACGCCATTTTAAAGCATAATCCAACCTTGACCGCTGACGACATCAACACCTTTGACGGCGCAAAACGGGTTGCTGAAGGTCTGCGTATTAAGATTGCCGACAGTTGGGGTATTGGTCGTCTGCATACTGAAATCTTTGAGGAAACAGTAGAGACGCATTTATTTGGTCCGGTATTCATCACGGAGTATCCTGCGGAGATATCGCCGTTGGCACGCCGTAATGATGAAAACCCATTGATTACCGACCGTTTTGAGTTTTTCCTGGGTGGTCGAGAGTTGGCCAACGGATTCTCAGAGTTAAATGACCCTGTCGATCAAGCCGCACGTTTCCGTGATCAAGTAATGGAAAAGGACGCGGGTGATGACGAAGCCATGTTTTACGATGCTGACTACATTACCGCACTGGAATACGGTTTGCCGCCGACGGCAGGTGAGGGTATAGGCATCGATCGCTTGGTGATGTTCTTTAATAATACCGCAACCATCAAAGACGTGATTTTATTCCCACACATGAAGCCTGTTCCAGTGGTTACTAAAAAGCCACAGGATGCAGCGGACGCGTAAAGCGTTACTCGGATGGGGCTATGCAGTTATACATGGCCCTAAGATCACATGAACGGCTCTAATGGCCTCCATTAGGCCGCTGTATTCAGTGTAACTTGCGAACGTACCATGCAAACGACGACAAAAGCACAGGAACCAACACCTCATGCGCCGCATCGGCGTTCTTGGCTTCGTCGTACCCTGGCTTTATCCCAAAAAGAAGCCCTTGCCTCATCTACGATGACGGCGACCAGTGATAATTTCTTTAACGCTTATGCCATCTTCTTGAATGCCAGCCTGTCTCAAATGGGATGGGTTGCTGGCTTACCTCAGTTATTTGGCGCCTTGGCACAGTTGATCACCGTGTGGTGGGCGAGTTTTTTTCATCGCAAAGCCTTTATTGTGGTGTTGGCGACCGTTCAGGCGGTCATCATTTTTGCAATGGGTATTTTGGCCTTTTGGTCTGATTCTACGGTGATCTGGGTCTTTATCGCCTTGGCCGTGTTGTATCACAGTTGTATGAACCTGATACAACCGCATTGGCGTGCATGGATGGGCAGCATCGTGCCTGAACGGCGCAGGGGCACCTTCTTTGCCTCGCGTACGCGATTGACCATGATGGCGTCACTCGGCGTATTTTTTGGCGGTGGTGCTATTTTGACAGTGACTGACGATCACCAAGTCACTTGGCTGGGGTTTTTTCTGATGTTTCTGGTTGCTGCGGGTGGCCGATTAGTGTCAGCGCATTTCCTCAAGCAGATGCACGACCCAGAATTAAGTAAACCCACCGAACCCCGTGTGTTTGTTCAGACCCTGCACCAGTTTCGCGCTGCGTGGAGCGATAAGGTATTTCGGCAATACAGTCTATTTGTAGGATGCATGCAAATGATGGTCGCGATATCGGCACCCTTTTTTGCGGTCTATATGCTCGAAGTGCTCGACTTTACCTATCTTGACTATGTGTTATCCAGTGTTGCTTCAATTTTGACGCAGTTTTTAACTCTGCGCTTCTGGGGGCGGTTCAGTGACCAGTTTGGTAATCGTCTGGTGATGATTGTGACCAGCTGTATGATTCCTAGTTTACCGCTGTTATGGCTGTTCTCTGATAATTTCGCCTACATTTTGTCTATTCAGATGTTATCAGGATTGGCGTGGAGTGGTTTTACGCTGAGTACCGCAAACTATCTTTACGACATTAGACCCTTTAGATCCGATTTTGCTACCTACGCTGCGTTACAGGCATCACTGGGTGCCGCGTTGGTATTTGTGGGTGCGATGGTGGGCGGGCAAATTGCCGCCAACGCAGAAAACCTGCTAAGCGTGACCTGGCTAGGACATTGGATTGCGGAACCGATATTTGTGGTTTTTCTGACGTCGTCGGTTTTAAGGGCAGGGGTGACACTGTGGTTTGTACCGCGGTCTGTTGAGCCAAAGATTCGGCCGCGGCCCAAATTTCTAACCGTGGTGTTTCGCATTGCGCGGTTTAATGCCATATCGGGTGTCGCACTTGATTGGATGACGGTAGCAAAGCGGAAAACCAACGCTGTCAATCCGCCATCCGATTCTGATAACAAGCCATCAGAAAATTAAAAAGCCCACAACACGCCTAAAACAGGCGAATAGTTAAAGCCATTATTGGGTATGTAGAGTGTTTTGACAGATCCGAAAAAGGTCAGGTTGTTCGACGTGGCCTGTTCATACCCTAAGGCTGCACTGAATCCGATGTCTGAATTATTGCGTTGGTCTACAAGTGCCACACCAAGCTGGTAGAAAAGCCCTTGAGATAAGTCTGCCGCTGGTCTTTTTAATCCGACTTCAAACATAAAGTCATCATTGTCGGCAAGCGCCAGATGAAACACCATGGTTTTACCCGTCTGGGTTGGTCGTTGAAACATGACGTTAAAGCTACCACCTACGGGTTGGTCGTGGTCTAGCATACGAATAAAGTCAGTACCCAGTGCTCTGCCAGCAGCCTGTGTAGATAGGCTAATGACCACTAAAGCAACCCCTATCAAAACCTGTTGAAAAGCTTTCATACGTTAACTCCTTACGCAGTTTCAGACCGATTATTCGGTATTGTTCTCCATGCGCTGTTTTAGCACATCATCGGAATATTGTCGTCTGACTCAGTCTGGTTTAGTACGGTATTTTCTGCAATAAATAGGCAGTGGACGACATAGATTTTTTTAATAGTCTGTGGTTTGATGGATGCTGGCAATTTACGCGCGATGGCATTGGCCATGGTAGCTTCGACAGGTGGTTGGAAGTGCGCAGTTTGGCGATGCCACGCATGAATTGGACACCAGTGATAAACTTTGGAGCAGTATGTTAAACCCCATCCTTACCCTAAAAAGAATCCTGCAAGAATCCGCGAAAGTAGAACGCCAGGATCATATGGTCGATGGCGTGGTGCGGCAAATTAGCAGTGCCATGAAGGTTGACGTCTGTAGCCTCTATTTAACCGAAAACGATGAAATGGTGCTGTCAGCAACCGTCGGGTTGGCACATAGCGCGATCAATAAGATTCGAATGCATGCTGGCCAAGGATTGGTTGGTACCATTTACCAATCACAGCATTTGCTCAACTTAGAAAATGGTGCATTACACCCAAACTATTTATATTTCAAAGAAACAGGCGAAGAACAATACCAAGGATTTTTGGGTGTCCCTCTTATTTTTCAAGGATATACCATTGGTGTTTTGGTCGTTCAGGTATATGCGACCCGCAGATTCAGTGAGGAAGAAGAAGCCTTCTTGGTTACTTTAGCAGCGCACTTGGCCGGTAATCTTGGCCATTCAGGGCGCAGTTCCCGTTTGCGAAAAGCAGCTTCGGAATCAGGTGAGGCCCATATCACGGGTATAAAAGGTGCCTCGGGTATCGCCATTGCGCCGGTGATGTTGTTAGTCGATGAAAAGCAATTAGAAGACATTAATGACCGCGATTATTTGGGCAAGGCAGAAGAAACCAGCCGTTTATTTGACGCCATTCAGGCGACATTAGAAGATTTTGAATCCCAGTCAGACAGCGGTCTTGGACATGCCAGCGATACGTTGAACGCCTTGTTAGAAGTCTATAGCCTGTTGTTGAAATCGCCTGAATTGACGCAGGCCTTTCACGATGGCTTAAACAGTGAACTCAATGCCGCGATGGCACTGAAGCAGGCATTTGAAACACAGGTCGCCTACTTTTCTGCTATGGAAGACCCTTATTTGCGCGCCCGTTCAGAAGATTTCCGTGCCTTGGCCGCTAAAGTATACCGACACGTTGCCAATGACCATGTGCATCATACCGTGGTCGACACGCCCGTAATTTTGGCAGGAAAACATATTACTGTGTCACACCTTGCCCGATTTGATGCCAAATTTTTAGCGGGCATTATATCCAGTGAAGGTTCTGCTTTGTCTCATACCAGTGTGTTGGCCAGTGCGCTGGGCATTCCTGCGGTTATGGGTGTAGAAGCCAGCCAACTGAAGTACTTACATCAACAAACGGTTGTTTTGGACGGTAACCAAGCGCAAATCGTCGTTAACCCGCCAGAGCCAGTTTTGTCGGCCTATCAACGGTTGCTTGAGCAAGCTAAGTCGTTGGATATGGATCTCAGCGTCTTGAAGCAAATGCCGTCAGAAACCTTAGATGGCGTACGTATTGCACTGCATTCCAACACAGGTTTGCTGGCTGACATCAAACCAGGATTAGAACGCGGATCCGAAGGTATCGGACTGTACCGCTCAGAAATCCCGTTTATGATGAACTCGCATTTTCCGACTGAAGAAGAGCAGGTAAAACAATACCGCGAGATTTTGCAGTCTTATGCGCCATTGCCTGTCACCATGCGCACGCTGGATGTCGGCGGTGACAAGCCGTTACCCTATTTCCCCATCCAAGAAGCAAACCCGTTTTTGGGCTGGCGGGGCATTCGATTTACCCTAGATTATACCAACATCTTGCTAGAGCAGATTCGAGCCATGATTCTGTCATCAGCCAATACCAACAACCTGAAAATCATGATGCCGATGTTCAGCAGGGAAGATGAGTTGGTGCGGTTCACCAAAGTGGTTGATCAGGCGATGGCCCAGTTGCTGGGTGAAGGCTATGTTGTAGAGCGGCCCAAAATAGGCGTTATGATTGAAGTGCCGTCATCGATATGGCTGATTAAACGCATCGTTCATGACATTGATTTTATCTCAATTGGCTCGAATGATTTGACCCAGTATTTATTGGCTGTTGACCGTAACAACAGCCGTGTCGCGGATATGTTTGATTATTTCCACCCGTCGGTATTGTTGGCGCATAAAATGGTCATTAAAGAAGCCAATCGCCTCAAATTGGAGGTCAGTGTGTGTGGCGAGATGGCGGGCGATCCTTTGGCGGTTGTGCTGTTGATCGGCATGGGCTTAAAACAATTGAGTATGTCGGCGTTCAAGCTGCCACGTATTAAAGCGGTGATTCGTCACTTGAACACATTAGAATGTCGGGTCCTGTTAGACCAAGTGATGGAGTTGAGTGACGAGAAAGAAACCCGTGATATTTTAAGGCGGCATTTGATTCAGTGCGGTGCGGAACGCTTTTTATAGGCACCCACATCTCGTTTTTTTTGGTTTTCTGTCTCCAGCTAGGTTCCGCTGGTTTCTCTGCTTTTTCGCATCTGCCGCTTAATTCACTGCTATCCCAATTGCTCAGGCTGGCCCAGATGAAACAGCTGTAATTCACCTGGGGTCATCTTATGCCACTTCTCATTGCTGGTTAACGGGCGGGTGGCAATAATTGAGACAATGTCGTGTTCTGTCGTCACCTGTTTGAAATCGATATTAAGTGAGACATCATTCAAGTGGGCCACACCGAACGGTGCTTTTCGGGTGATCCAGTGTAAGTTGTTGCTGCAATGAGATAGCAGGTATTTGCCGTCGCTGATAAGGAAATTGGCAATCCCCATAGCGTTTAATGTTTTGGTCAAGGTCGCAATATAGCGAAATACGGTTTTTGCTTGTTTGGGGCGCTTTGGAAATCGCGTTTTAATGCTAGACAGAATCCAGCAAAAAGCATGTTCACTGTCGGTGGTGCCCACGGGGTTGAAGTGGGCAGTAGGGTGCTTTTTGATGCCCTTTAATTGCCCATTGTGTGCAAAAGTCCATTCGGTACCCCAGAGTTCACGGGTAAAGGGATGGGTGTTCTCTATTGCTATGCGGCCCCGGTTTGCCTGTCGAATATGACTGACTACGCAGCAGCTCTTAATCGGATAGTTGGCGATTAATTTGGCGATAGAAGAGGTACTGCTGGGCTGTGCATCTTTAAAGGTTCTGCAGCCATTATCTTCGTAAAACGTGATCCCGAAGCCATCTTTATGTTCAGCGGTTTGGCCTCCACGTACCATGAGTCCAGAAAAGCTGAAGCAGATGTCAGTGGGTGTATTGGCACTCATGCCGAGCATTTCGCACATCAGAAAATCTACGTCGTTAATGGGGCTGAAATAGTAATTTTCTGAGGTTGAAATAACAACCAATATGCTGGTTTTGTTTTGGAATTGCATTAAAGGCAGGCCAAGCAGCAAAGCCAGTCCTGCCTGAACAGGCGAAAAGGTGCGATAAACCACTGTGCCCCACAGGTGTAGGGCCGGTGTTAAATCAGACAAGGTTCAAACAGCCATAAACAAACCGCTTGCACAGTAAACGAAGCTACTGACAGGGGTTGTTACTGCAGTCAGATTACCTGATGTTAAGTGGGTCGTTTAACGAAGATCGTCAACCACATGGTAAATAGCTGTTAAAAAATCACGACCTAACAAAAGACTTCTTGCGTCTGACCAACCGACACTTGGATCTGGTAATAAATCATTATCTTTAAATGGCATTTCTACAGTGTAAGCCAAACATTTGAACTGGTTACCAACCCAGTTCGTTCCGACGGTTAAATTCGCTTGGCCTGGTGCATCTTTGTCATAGCCTTGGTCATCTTGGAATTCAGGCGTAATGGCCAATAAGATATTTTTAAATTTGTCTTCTAATCCTCGATGGCGTTCATCATAGGCAGGTACACCTTCACAACCCGCTACGAAGTTAAACGGCAGCGCTTCATCGCCATGAATATCAAGGAACATATCGACACCGGTTGCGAACATTTTTTCACGAACGAGGTACACTTCAGGGCCTTTTTCCATCGAGGGTTCAGCCCATTCACGGTTAAGATTTGTGCCACAAGCGTTGGTTCTTAA
>CAJXZL010000007.1 GCA_913063165.1 uncultured Saccharospirillaceae bacterium
CTCCGAGTCGAACTGCCCAGTTCGGGTCAGGCATTGCATGCCATGACCCAAAAACGAAAAAAGCCACCCACAAGGGGTAGCTTTTGTCGTTTTGAATATTGGTAGGACTACCCAGATTCGAACTGGGGACCTCTACCATGTCAAGGTAGCGCTCTAACCAACTGAGCTATAGTCCTAAAGAGGTGCGTATTCTAAGTTAAGCCCTTGATTTGTCAATAGTAAATTGTGGAAGAATTGGATGTGCAATGCCTTAATTGGTGTTTGTGATGGCTTCGGCCGCTATTGGGATCCAATGCGCGACCTTTTGTCTTGTGGGTAGGACATTGTTTAATCGCTATACGATGTGGTTTATTCGTAAGAATATGCCCTGTAGAAAAGGGTTTAGTTGTGTAAGAATGAATCGAATAAACCAATAATAAAAAGACAATATCATGATCATCACTTCAGACATGCTACCTCAAGGTCAGCCTGTTGCTGTTTTTAATGCCGATGGACCCAGCGATCTCATGTTGGTGTGTGAACATGCCAGTAATTTTATACCCACATCCTTACAGCAGTTGGGCTTGACGGACACGCTTGCAGAGAGCCACATCGCTTGGGACCCAGGTGCTTTGGCTTTATCAAAGGCGCTGTCTGATGCGTTCGCTGCACCATTAATAGCTGCGACGGTATCCCGATTGGTATATGACTGTAACCGGCCGCCTTTTGCACCAGGAGCCATTGCAGAACTAAGTGAAGTGCATCCAATACCCGGCAATGTTGGTTTGTCTGATGCCGCCATTCAGTCACGCATTGCACAGGTGTATGAGCCGTTTTGTGCAGCAGTGGAGCAGGTGTGTGACAGGTTGGCATTCAATGCCACCTTTCCTTTGTTTGTTACCATTCATTCTTTTGTACCGGTATATAAAGGTATTCCGCGTGAAGTGGAAATTGGTGTGCTACATGACACCGATGCGTTGCTGGCGGATTGTTTTATTGAAGAGGCCAACCACATTGGTGGTTATGTGGTGCGTCGCAATGAGCCCTATGCGGCAGTTGATGGTGTGACCCATACCTTGCAGGCCCGTGCATTGTCACGTGGTTTTCCTAATGTGATGATTGAAGTACGACATGATTTACTCAGTGATGCAGCGGGCGTTGCTGCGGTTGCAGACTATTTGCAACAGGTTATTCTAGGGTGTTTGGCACGCTGTAAGATTGATAACCCAGTGGGTGCCAGTGCCCGTTTTGATTGATGCAGGATGACACCAATACTTGAGCGGTAGGATAAGGCTTAAGCATTCAAAATAATAAAAAGATGAGGATCAAGGATGTTAGGCAATCTTACTTTCGATGAATTGGTGCAGAAGGTTGCCGATGGCAACGTTGATACAGTATTGGTCTGTATGGCTGATATGCAAGGGCGCTTAATGGGCAAGCGCTATCAAGCACACAACTTCGTGACGCATTCCTATAAAGAAACCCATTGTTGTAACTACCTATTAGCAACCGACCTTGAAATGGCGACGCCTGACGGTTTTGACGCCACCAGTTGGCAATCGGGCTATGGCGACTACGTGATGCAGCCAGATTTAGACACCTTACGGATGTTGCCTTGGTTAGAAGGCACAGCGATGGTGCTATGCGATGTGTTAGACCACCATGGTCATGTGGTCACGCATTCGCCAAGGGCCATGCTTAAAAAGCAGATTGCCCGATTAAAGGCGCTGGGCTTTGATGCCATGATGGCAACGGAGCTGGAATTCTTTCTGTTTGAAAAGAGTTTTGATGAGATCCGAAAATCGGGGTTCAAGAACCTTGAGCCGATCAGCGGCTATAATCAGGATTACCATATTTTTCAGACGACTAAGGAAGAGGGCATTATGCGCCCGATTCGTAACCATCTGGCCAACGCTGGTGTACCCATAGAAAACAGCAAGGGTGAAGCCGAGGCGGGGCAGGAAGAACTCAATATCCGTTATTCCGAGGCGATGTCCTGTGCAGACCATCATATTATTGCCAAGCAAGCGGTTAAAGATATCGCATGGCAACAGGGTCATGCGGCCAGTTTTCTGCCTAAATGGCACCAAGGCCGTGTTGGCAGTGCAGCCCATGTGCATCAGTCTTTGTGGGTAGATGGCAAACCGGCTTTTTACGATGAGAACGACCCCTTAGGTATGTCAGATGTCATGCGGCACTACATGGCGGGATTGATACGCTATGCAGCAGACTATACGGTATTTTTGGCACCCTATATCAACAGTTATAAGCGGTTTGCAAAGGGTAGCTTTGCGCCCACCAAGGCCGTATGGTCGGTCGATAATCGCACCGCTGCTTTTAGATTATGCGGGTCACACTCTGCGGGTATTCGCGTTGAATGTCGTGTGGGTGGCTCTGATCTAAATCCCTATGTGGCTTTGGCCGCACAATTGGCTGCAGGCATTAAAGGCTTAGAAGACAAATTAGAATTGGCACCGCCTACCTTAGGCGATTTATATGAAGCCGATTCACAGGATGAAGTACCGCGTACCCTGCGAGCTGCGACTGAAGCGTTGCGTCATTCCACTATGCTAAAAGAAGCGATGGGTGAAGAGGTGGTGAAGCACTATGTGCGCGCTGCCGAATGGGAACAGGAAGAATTTGATCGTGTGGTGACGGATTGGGAAATTGCCCGCGGATTTGAACGAAGTTAACAATGAGGGATATGAAAAATGACTGACAATACGAAAAAACTTACCTGCATAAGCCCCGTTGATGGCTCAGTGTATGCAGAACGCCCCTTGGCATCTGTGTCTGAAGCGCAGGCAGTAATTGAAAAGGTGCGTGCAGCACAAAAGCTCTGGGCAGCAGTACCTCTGCAAGATCGCATTGCACTTGTCGGCAAAGGTGTGGCGCGTTTAGGCGAAATGAATGACGAGATCGTGCCAGAAATTGCCAAAATGATGGGGCGACCTGTGCGTTATGGTGGCGAGTTTGGTGGCGTTGCCGAGCGTACTGCTTACATGTCTGAAATTGCAGAAGAAGCGCTCAAGCCCATTATGATTGAAGAAAGTGCCGCCTTTGGTCGCCGTATTCAGCGTGAACCCCATGGCATCGTTTTTATTATCGCGCCTTGGAACTATCCGTATTTGACAGCCATTAACACCATTTCTCCTGCCTTGATTGCAGGTAATGCCGTGGTTATTAAGCATTCAACGCAAACATTGGTTGCGGGTGAACGTATGGTTGAAGCCTTTGTTTCTGCCGGCTTACCGAAGGATTTGTTTGTCAATTTGTATTTGGATCACGGCACCACCGAACAACTGATTCAAGCGCGGTGCTTTGATTTTATTAACTTCACTGGTTCGGTGGGTGGCGGGCAAGCGATTGAACGCGCAGCGGCGGGTACGTTCTGTGGCATTGGTTTGGAACTGGGCGGTAAAGACCCTGGCTATGTGATGGAAGATGCTGATGTTGATGCTGCCGTTGCAACCCTGATGGATGCTGCTATGTATAACTCAGGCCAGTGCTGTTGTGGCATCGAGCGCATTTACGTTAATGAAGGGCTATACGACGAGTTTGTCGAAAAAGCCGTGAATACCGTGAAGCAATACAAGTTGGGTAATCCTTTAGAGCAAGAAACCACACTAGGTCCCATGGCCAACGTGCGATTTGCCTCCGAAGTGCGTGCACAAATCAGTGAAGCGCTGGCTGATGGCGCTACTGCGATGATCGACCCTGCATTGTTTCCAGCAGACGATGGTGGCGCGTATTTGGCACCACAGATTTTGACCAACGTGAACCACAATATGCGGGTCATGCGTGATGAAAGCTTTGGTCCTGTACTGGGCATTATGAAAGTTAAAAACGATGAAGAAGCCATCGCGTTAATGAACGACTGTGCCTTTGGTTTGACTGTATCCTTGTGGACCGCTGATCCTGATCGCGCTGCGGCTATTGGCGCCCAGTTAGAAACGGGCACCGTATTTATGAACCGTGCAGATTATCTTGATCCGGCCTTATGCTGGACCGGTTGCAAGGACACAGGTAGGGGTGGTTCTCTGTCGGTGATTGGATTCCAAAATCTAACCCGTCCGAAGTCTTACCATTTCAAGAAGGTGACCTAATATGAGCTTGGTTGCGAATTGGAGCTATCCAACCGCTATTCGATTTGGTGCTGGACGTGTCGCTGAATTGCCGGATGCCTGCGCACAGCTCAATATCAAACGTCCGTTGTTTGTGACGGATGCAGGGTTGGCGAGTTTGCCCATTACCGCGCAGGCACTGGGCGTTCTTGAAACTGCTGGACTCGGCAATGCCATATTCTCAGAGGTATTTCCTAATCCTGATGAAAATAGCCTCGCCAAAGGGCTTAAACGTTATGCCGACGGCAACCACGATGGTGTGGTGGCCTTTGGCGGCGGCTCAGCAGTGGATTTGGCGAAACTGATTGCCTTTATGCAGGGTCAGACCCGCTCGGTCTGGGACTATGAAGATGTCGGTGATTGGTGGACGAGAGCCAATCCGGACACCATTGCCCCGATCATCGCCGTACCCACGACATCGGGTACGGGGTCTGAAGTGGGTCGGGCATCCGTATTGACCAACTCGAAAAGCCATGTGAAAAAGATTATTTTCCATCCGAAAATACTGCCGTCGATTGTGATCTGCGACCCTGAATTGGCTGTTGGTATGCCGCCTGTCATTACTGCAGGTACGGGATTAGACGCCTTCATTCATTCGTTTGAGGCATTTTGTTCGCCGTTTTATCATCCGATGTCTCAGGGCATTGCGTTGGAAGGCATGCGACTGGTTAAAGACAACCTGTTAAAAGCCTACAAGGACGGAAGTGACATTGAAGCCCGTGGTCACATGATGAGCGCGGCAGCCATGGGTGCCACAGCCTTCCAAAAAGGCTTGGGCGCTGTTCACGCGTTGTCTCATCCTGTTGGTGCTGTATACAACACGCCACACGGTATGACCAATGCGATTGCGCTGCCAGCCGTTGTGCGGTTCAACCGTCCAGCGATTGAAGACAGGGTGTGTTTGCTTGCCGCTTATTTGGGTATTGAAGGTGGCTTTGATGGTTTCTATGACTGGTTGGTCGGCTTTTCTCGCGCGTTGAATGTGCCTGAGAAGCTCAGTGCCATTGGGGTTGATCGGTTACAAATAGACCTATTGGCGCAAATGGCTGTGGAAGATCCGAGTGCGGGTGGTAATCCGATTACGTTAACGCCAGAAATTACCAAGGCGTTGTACGAAGAGATTATCTAAAAACCTGCATCAATAACGGGGGTGTTGGCTTTATCGAGCGATGCCCCAAACAAAAACGCGGCGCTTGTTGAAAGCACCGCGTTTTTTTTGACTGCTCTGTTTATGCTAAGAAATCTTTATAGGCATCCGCAAAGTTCAGATCCACTTTGTTGGCAAAGCGGGTCAAAGACAGGCTGTCGGTGGTGATGTTGACATCCGCCTCGGTCATTACTTCCTCGCCGAACTTATAAATCACTTCCATGCCGGTTTCGATAGACTTCTTGTCGTACGCAGCAGCCTGTTCCATGACACCTTCGTTGCGGTCACGCCACTGGTGCATAGCAGCTTTGCCATGACGCTTTTCAAGCATGGTTGCGGTTTGCGTTGGTGACAAGATTAAGGCTGACGCGTTGTTGCCGCCAAAACCCTTGGAGTTAATGATTGAGCCCAGCATGTCTTTGCCTTTTTCACCTGCATAGTGGTGGTCCATCAAGATATTGAGGCGCTCTTGCTCAACGTCGATGGCAATATGGTCAATGGTTTTGATGCCAGGGACATAACCGTATTCCCACACACCCAGGGCAGGGATGAGCTGGTCTGCAGCGGCAGGGCCCAATGAGTGACCAAGATAGGATTTCATGCCGGTAACGGTCCAATCTTTAATGCCAAACGATTTGGCGACGGTATTGAGAATGTTCGATTCGGTGACGCGGTTTTGCGGTGTGCCAGTGCCGTGTGCCTGTACGAAGGTGCGGTTCACACCATCGTCGCCCAGAATATGTCGGGCAAGACCGGTGGCTTTGGCCATGGTGATGTAGTTGCCCACACCTGGACCAGCGATGGATTTCTTGTTGGCGTCTGCATTGACGAATACATCGGCTACTGAACCTAGGATATTGGCGCCTAACTGCACGGCCAATTCATCGTCCATTACGATTAAAAACTGGGCAGATTCGGCCATGGTGAAGCCCGCGTTACTTGAGAACGGACGACAGGCGCGGCGGTTATCAACTTGGTCAACGCCATCTAATAGGCACAGGTTTTTGTCGGTGGCCAACGCGCCCATGATAGAGAAGCCTTCCATGATTTCTGGAATCACGGGGGCTTCGGTGCTACCGATAAGGGCAACGCGCGCCACACCATTTTGAATGTCGTTCACGCCCTGACGTAGGTTGTATAAGAAGGTTGCGCAAGCCCCTACGTTGGTACCCGTGTTACCCACACTGTTAATGATATAGCTGTTAATAAAGTCGGCCGACATTTCAGGCAGAGACAACGGCATCATCTTAGAGCTGATACGACCGCCATTGAGGGGGTTTTGATACAGACCACCAGCGCCATATTCGTCGGCTTGGAACACTGCCGTTCCAGAATAGACCGATACTTGATCTGGGTTGACGTGCTGTAACACGGTATCCCATGCCATACCCATGCTGTGTAATGCATCTGAGGCACCAAATACTGTCATGGTAAGGCCGCGTGGGTGGTATTTAGAATGGTAAAAAGCACCTGGATCAAAACCCGTGGGTAATTGACCGGCACTGCTCACTTCCATGCTGTACGTCGAAGGCACCAAGACGTTCATTTCAGGCTGGGTTTTAATCTGCACCATGCCGTCAACTTCACCTACGATGGCCCAACCTTCTGGCAATCGGGTAGGGAGGTTGCGCTTTTTAACCGTGAAATCGAAACCGTTATTGTTTTTCATTTCAACCGAGCGCTGGTAATACACTGCAGAAGGATCGAAGTGCTGTGATTCAACGCGTCGAATCAAGGTGCCGTCTTTGATTTGCTGGATGATGGCAGGGGTAATTTCCTGTGAGGGCAGATTCATCAAGCGGGCAAGGTCGCGCCATGTTGATAGCATGGTGGCGTCATCTAGGGCATCGTGCACCATCCGCTTATAGCCATGGTGAAACGATGATCTACCTGCGGCGTTAATGCCGCCCATAGAAACGATAACGGGTAACTTGCGCATATTCTCTACTCCACAATTCGGTGCTGATTAAGTCATGCCGGCAGTGTAGTAGAGGTCTGGCGGAAATACACTGGACAAATCCGCCATTTGGCATGACAATTACGCCATGTATCGTATTTGCTTTCCCTTATTTGGCCGGATGCTGTTAACCGGTGTCACAGGTCCCACTGAGATGTGGCAGGCCGCAGAGAAGCTCGTCCGCAGTCAGCGGGCGGCAATAGCCCCTATTGAGATTGCGACCGTATCCGATGCCGTGGCACCGGTGGAAGCTGTCGGTGGATTGCGTTTAATGGCAGACCGCGATTACCAAGACCCGCAAGTCTGTGACTTGATTGTGCTGGCGCCGATTTGGGGCAACCCACGATACACAGTCAGGCAACATGAGGCCTTACGCCAATGGTTGGTGTCACAGCACCAGCGCGGAGCCAAAATTATCGCGACCGGTACCAGTGTCTGCTTTTTGGCAGAGCAGGGTATGCTCAATGGCTTAGATGCGACGACACATTGGTACTATTTCGATCACTTTAGACGCTTTTACCCGCAAGTTAACCTCAATACGCACCAGTTTATCACTTATGCCGACGGACTCTATTGTGCTGGCAGTATCAACGCCTTGTCTGATTTGGTGTTGTATTTGATTCGGGAGCGCTATGGCGATGCTATTTCCCGCGTTGTTGAACAGCACTTTTCACATGAAATAAACCGCACCTTTGATAAACCCTTTTTTACTAAGGGTGGCCACGAACACCATGATGAAGAAATTGTGGCGGCGCAAGAGTGGGCCATGCAACATTGGCGGGAAACCTTTACCCAAAAGGGTTGGAGTGAAGCGGCTGGTTTGAGTGAACGCACCTTTGGGCGGCGCTTTAAGCAGGTGACAGGGCTCACGCCGCTGCTGTGGTTGCGACAGATTCGTTTGGACAAAGCCAGAGAGTTATTGCGGGCGACCAATTTACCAGTTGGGGAAATTGCGGAGTCGGTGGGCTTTCATGACACCAGTTATTTTTCACGTCTCTTTGATCAGTTTGCCGGCATGTCCCCGTTAAAATACCGGGTGATGGTGCGCGACAAACTGTTCTCTGCTCAAATTTCTGACCAATAAGCTGCAGGTCGTTAATCGTCGGTTTTGTCAGCTGTGGTTTTTACTGTCTCGGCTGCGTCTGCCGATTCTGCTGCTTCCTTGGCTGCTTTCTCGGCTTTAAATGCCTTTTTGGTCTTTTTGCCAAATCCCACGATCAAGTAAAGGCTGTAACAGACCAGTGCCAGCTGCAGTCCGCCCAAATAGCTGTAAACGCCTAGCATATTCCAAAACGCCATCAGGCCATAAAACACCATCGCAAAACTCAACCATTGGACGATTTTGACGTCACCCTCTTTGATCAAGAAATAGAAGGGCCACAACGGTAGGGTTTTAATCAACATGGCCAGGATGCCAACCGCAAACCATGCAAAGTTTTCGCCGCCTTCTGGGCTGGTAGCGTCAAACCAATGTTGGGTCCAAAACGCCAATGTGGTCACCAGTACCAGTTGTTTTAAGCGTTGGTAAATAGTCATGCGTGTCCCTGTAGTGTGATGGCGAGTTTGCCCAACCGTTTGCCTAGCGCAACAGCCAGGCGGTGTTCTTCGCCCGTTAATGCGTTGTCGCCACCTTGTTCAATATGGGTTGCGCCATAGGGGGCGGCTGATGAGGTGCGATTGTGGAGGTCTTTTTCTGTAAAGGGAAGGCCGGTTATGACCATGCCGTGATGCAAGAGGGGCAGCATCATGCTCAGCAATGTGCTTTCTTGACCGCCATGCAGTGTTGAAGTGGAGGTAAATACGGCAGCAGGTTTGTCGACCAACGCGCCGTTAAGCCACAGGGTGCTGGTTTGGTCCCAAAAATAACGAAGCGGGGACGCCATGTTGCCAAATCGGGTTGGGCTTCCCATAACCAAGCCTGCGGCCTGTGCGAGGTCTTCCTCTGTGCAATACAGCGCGCCGGTGTCAGGAATGTCCGACAATGTGGCTTCTGTGTCTGGTGACACTGAGGGCACCGTGCGAAGACGCGCTTCAATACCGGCCTGTTCTATGCCGGTAGCAACGCTTTGTGCGAGTTGTTCGGTGCTGCCATGGCGCGAATAATAGAGAACCAGTACGTAGGGCGTGCTCATGAATACAATTCCAGTACGTGCTCTGGCGGTCGGCCAATGCGGGCATGGTTGTTGTGAACCGCTATCGGGCGTTCAAGCAATTTTGGGTGGCTGACAATGGCATTGATAAGGTCTTGGTCTGACAGTGCGGTATTGGCTAGACCCAGCTCTTTGTAGGCGTCTTCGCCGGTACGCATGACTGCGCGAACCGACAGTCCTAATTGCTGCAATAATATCGCCACTTCTTCGGCAGTCGGTGTTTGGTCTAAATACAGGCGGATAGCGGGTTCTACGCCATTTTCTTGCAATAGTGCCAAGGTTGCTCGAGATTTTGAACAGCGTGGATTGTGCCACAGTGTGGTGGTAGCGGTCGCATTCATCTGCCAGATCCTTTTAAAATTATGCTGCACATAATAGCAGTTAAGTGTGACTTCGAAACCTGTTTGTCGGCGGATTATGGTGTGATTTGCCGCCTTTCCCGATTCTATGGTGGGTATTTATCGCCTGTATAGAATGCCTTACTCAGTACGCTAACAAGCCATATATTCTGGGTTTGGCCAAAATGCGGAAAGTTTACATGACAGCACTAGGGCCATATTTTGGGCAAGAAGTTGCGTGTCGATCGCCTCTGTCTAATAGAATAAGACGAAATAACAACAGGAACTTGTGCGTCATGACAGAGCCTAAAGCAACATCCTTGGCAGTACATAAGCTAGCATTTCTTGATGCAAATGCACTCAGTATCCCCGTGTATCAGGTCCTGAAACAGGACGGCACGCTATACAAAGGTGCGGCTAAGCCCGATATGGACGAGGCAACTGCCCGCCGTATTTACGACAACATGGTCTATATCCGTGTGCTAGATGAACGCATGATTGCTGCGCAGCGTCAGGGTCGTATCAGCTTTTACATGACCTGTATTGGTGAAGAAGCGGCGATTATTGCCTCGGCAGTGGCCATTGATGACCAAGACATGGTGTTTGCCCAGTATCGGGAGCAGGGTGCGTTGCGCGCACGTGGCTTTACCACTGAGCAGTTCATGAATCAGAATTTTTCGAACGAAATGGATTTGGGCAAGGGCCGTCAAATGCCGATCCATTACGGCAGCAACGCCTTGCACTATATGACCATCAGTTCACCATTGGCCACGCAAATCCCGCAGGCGACTGGCTATGCCTACGCCCAGAAGATTCGCAAGACCGGTCAAATCACCATCTGTTATTTTGGTGAAGGTGCTGCATCGGAAGGCGATTTCCACGCCGGAATGAACATGGCTGCCGTACACGGCGCACCCGTCATTTTCTTCTGTCGTAACAATGGTTATGCGATCTCCACGCCCTCTGATGAGCAGTTTAAAGGTGACGGCATCGCATCGCGCGGTGTTGGCTATGGTATGCGTACCATACGCGTCGACGGCAACGATACCCTTGCCGTATACCAGGCGACAGCAGAAGCCCGTCGTTATGCCTTAGAGCACAGCAAACCAGTATTAATCGAAGCCATGACCTATCGTTTGGGCGCGCACTCAACCAGTGACGATCCAACGGGCTACCGTTCTAAGGAAGAAGAGGCGGTATGGGCCATGCAAGACCCTGTTTTGCGCTTCAAGCATTGGATGGTAAAAAATGGCTGGTGGTCAGACGAAGAAGAAAAAGCGGTTTATAGCAAATACCGTGACGACATTCTAAGCCAACTGAAGGTGTCTGAAAAAATTCCAGCGCCGCAGCTTGAAGAAATGTTTACCGACGTTTATGACAAGATGCCACAGCATTTGATTGAGCAATATGAAGCACTCAAGGCACACGTCCAGCAGTATCCTGACGTGTATCCCAAGACTTCAGGGAGACTTGACGCATGAGTAAGATGAATCTATTACAGGCCGTCAACCACGCCCTGACCACCGCGATGGAGCAGGACCCACACATGGTCTGTTTCGGTGAAGATGTTGGTCACTTTGGCGGTGTATTCCGTGCAACCAGTGGCCTGCAAGAGAAATTCGGCAAAGACCGTTGTTTCAATACGCCTTTGGTTGAGCAGGGCATTATTGGTATGGCCAATGGCTTTGCAGCCTCGGGCACAACGGTAGTGGCAGAGATCCAGTTCGGCGATTACATTTTTCCTGCCTACGACCAAATAGTGAATGAAACGGCTAAGTTTCGGTACCGATCGGGTAATGAATTTAATGTCGGTGGTTTGACCATTCGTACCCCCTACGGCGGCGGCATTGCGGGTGGTTTGTACCATTCACAATCCCCTGAAGCGAACTTTACCCACACCCCAGGTTTGAAAATTGTGGTGCCTCGCAACGCTTACGAAGCCAAAGGCTTGTTGCTAAGCGCCATCCGTGACCCTAATCCCGTGTTGTTTTTAGAGCCTAAGCGCCTTTACCGTGCATCGGTAGGCGAAGTGCCTGAAACCGATTACGAGATTCCATTGACGGTTGCTGATGTGGTGCAAGAAGGCAAAGACATTACCCTGTTAGCATGGGGCGCTCAGATAGAATATGCTGAAAAAGCGGCAGCAATGGCGGCAAAAGACGG
This sequence comes from uncultured Saccharospirillaceae bacterium, assembly GCA_913063165.1. Taxonomy (GTDB): domain Bacteria; phylum Pseudomonadota; class Gammaproteobacteria; order Pseudomonadales; family Natronospirillaceae; genus CAJXZL01. Next base: position 11,859 of record CAJXZL010000007.1, read on the forward strand.
TATTTCCTGTGAAATTGTCGACCTGCGTACCCTGTTACCCTGGGATCGCGATACAGTGGCAGCATCGGTGAATAAAACCGGTCGTCTGTTGGTGACGCATGAAGCACCTATTACCAGTGGTTTTGGCGCAGAAATAGCGGCGACCATTCAAGAACGTTGTTTCTTGTCTTTGGAAGCCCCTATTGCCAGAGTATGTGGCTTGGACGTGCCTTATCCATTAGCACTTGAAAAAGAATACATTCCAGATCAGTACAAGATCTATGAAGGTATCAAGCGAACAATGAACTTCTAAGGAATTTGGACATGGTTACAGAATTTATTTTACCAGACGTTGGTGAAGGCATTGTAGAGTGCGAAATCGTTGAATGGTTGGTTAAAGAAGGCGATGTGATTGCTGAAGATCAGCCGGTTGCTGATGTTCAAACGGATAAGGCATTGATCCAGATTCCGTCAAAATACAATGGCACTGTACACAAGCTACATTATGCTGAAGGTGAAGTGGCTAAGGTCCATGCACCGCTGTTTTCGATGGTCGTAGAAGAAGATGCGGCAGACGGTGTCACTACAGCGCCTGTTACAGAAAACAAAGCAGATAACACAGCAGCAGCGGCGACAGGCAATGCGCCAGTCGAGTTTATTTTGCCTGACATCGGCGAAGGTGTGGTGGAATGTGAGTTAGTTGAATGGTTGGTGAAAGAAGGCGATGTTATCGCTGAAGACCAACCGGTGGCAGACGTGCAGACTGATAAGGCATTGGTGCAGATTCCGTCTATGTACAACGGTGTGGTCGCCAAGTTGCATTACAAAGAAGGCGATATTGCCAAGGTGCATGCGCCTCTATTCAGTATTTTGGTCGACGGAGACAGTGACGCAGTAGCGGCACCGGCTCCTGTAGCATCGGCGGCACAGGCATCGGCTCCAGCCGTTGCTCCTGTAGCAGCAGTCGTTGCCCCTCAGGTCGATTCCAGTAAGTTAAGCGATGAAGAACGCCGTCGGATCCGCACTCTGGCCAGCCCAGCCGTGCGTCGTATTGCCCGTGAAAACGATCTAGACATCGCATCGGTCGCCGGTACTGGCAAACAGGGCCGCGTGTTAAAAGAAGATGTGGTGAACTATTTGTCAGGCGCTCCAGTGGCCGCACCAGCTGCTGCAGCAACTACATCAGCTACATCAACAACAGCAACTCCTGTGACCACTGCCCAGCCTATGGTCGCCGGTGGAACCCGCACCGAGTCAATTACCGGCATCAAAGCAGCGATGGCCCGTCAAATGATGGCCTCTGTGCAGAACATTCCGCACTTTACCTATGCCGAAGAAATCGATATGTCTGCTTTGGTGGCGATGCGACAGCGTCTGAAGCCTGAGTTTGAGCGTATGGGCACCAAGCTGAGCATGATGCCGTTCTTTATCAAGGCACTGAGCTTGTCGCTATTGGATTTCGAGATTCTCAATGCCCAGGTGAACGAAGCAGGGGATACCCTTACCTACTTCGCTGATCACAACATTGGTATGGCCGTAGACACGCCAAAGGGCTTGTTTGTGCCCAATATCAAGCAGGTTCAGAACAAGAGCCTGTTCGAGATCAGTGAAGCGGTTAACGAATTGGCCACGCTAGGCCGTGCCGGCCGACTCGGTCCTGATCATTTGAAGGGTGGCACCATCACCATTTCAAATATTGGCGCCATTGGTGGCACAGTGACCACGCCCATCATCAACCGCCCTGAAGTGGCGATTGTAGGCCTAGGTCGATTACAAACCCTGCCGCGCTTTGATGCATCAGGTCAGGTCGTAGCCAAGCAGATATTAAACGCCAGTTGGTCTGGCGACCATCGGGTTATTGATGGTGGCATCATTGCCCGATTCTGCAACCAGTGGAAGCTGTATCTAGAGAACCCAGAAATGATGTTGGCGCGACTGCGTTAACCAACAGGGTTAGAGAAAAAAGGCGCCGAGTGTGCCTTTTTTTATGGGTGGGTTACCGGTTAAGACTGTTCCAAAATGGATTTTAGCAGGCGTAAGTCTTTTTGATTGGCGCGGTTCATTGACCACCTCAGCAAGGGTTTTACATACCAGGCGAAGCCGGTCGGCTTACCGGAATTCTTGAGGGTCATCTTGGTGTGGCCGTCCTTGGTGGCGGTCCATACATACTCAGTGGTCATGGGAAATGGCCCTTCAGCTGTCGTCATGACCAGCCTGTGCCCTGGTATAAATTCCTTTATAATATAGCTATAACTTAATGATTTACCTAGAAATTCTGCTCTAAAAGCGACAATAGATCCCACCGAAAACTCGCCGCTGGTCAACCATGTGACTTCCTTGATATTGGTATACCATTGTGGCGCAGAATCAGGATGCGCGGCGTAACGGGCCACTTCTCCAATGGGTCGGTTGATGACCACATGGTTAATCACGGTGAGTAATTTTCGAGACACAAACAGGCTCCTTGTTGTGTTGACTGGATAGATTATAGGACCCGATTGCCTTTTGTAGTAGTAGCCGGATTCATTTATTTGAAGTGCCTGTGTGCCAATATGGCAGACCCGATCGCCCACCTTGACAGCATTTTTATGGATTTCAATAGCGCACAGGGTTAGTGATCTTGCCTGGTTTTCATTAGAATACCGACCACTGTAAATAATGTAGAGAATCAATACCCATGAGCGATGACAGTAATGAGATTGAGATTCCGTTACGGGATAAATTGAACACGGAAGCAGCCCTTATCCGTTGGCATGAGTTGCAGACGTTTTTTGCCGGTGGTCAGGTAGTGTGGGTGTCGGCTGAGCTCAATCTGTTGGATGTTGCCGTAGCCATGGCTGCAGATGATGCCGTTACTGTAAAACCATGGGTTGAAGCCAATCAGGTGTATGCTGTGACCGATGCACAGGCAGCCCAGTGGTATGCAGATGATGCGACCCTATGGGGTCTTGTGGTACGGCCTTTTGTATTGGTTCAGAACCACGATGGCGAGCAGTCAAAAGTCTAGCTTTTGGCGCCTGTGCGTTTCCGTTTTTATTGGGCGTGATGTCATGCCAGCCAAGGGCAGTCATCCGTTCACATTTATTTGATCGATGTCCCCGTCGTGCAATGGTTTTTTTGGGGTCTGACTGTTACATTTAACCCCTAAATTACAGGAGGTGTCTGGTGTTAGAGATTATCAAGGCGGGTGGGTTCCTAATGCTACCCATTATTCTGTGTTCTATTTTGGTTGTTGCCATCGTTGCAGAGCGATTTTGGGCATTGCGCCGCAGTCGTGTTGCACCCAAACACCAGCTTGCTGAAGTATGGTTGGCGCTAAAAGCCAATAAAATGGATGGAGAAAAGCTTAAAGCCTTGCGGTCTTCAACCCTGTTAGGTCAAGTGTTAGCAGCAGGCCTATCCAATTCCAAGCATGGCAGAGATGTCATGAAAGACAGTATCGAAGAAGCAGCCAGTCATGTAACCCATGAGATGGAGCGGTTTTTATCTACACTGGGCACCATTGCCGCGGTTGCCCCGTTATTGGGGTTGTTAGGTACCGTGTTGGGAATGATTGAAGTGTTTACCGCGATTATGGTTCAGGGCACCGGCAATTCTGGTGTGTTGGCAGGTGGTATCTCACAGGCTCTCATCACAACGGCAGCCGGTCTATCTGTTGCGATTCCAGCATTGATTTTTCACCGCGCATTGACCCGTAAAATCGATGACTTGCTGGTGAGCATGGAGCAAGAATGTATTAAGTTGGTCGATGTACTGCACAATGACCGCGTAGTGGCCAAAAAAGGTGATGGCCAGTGATATTCAGACGCCAAAGGGCAGAGGAAGTCAGTATCAATCTGACGCCACTGATCGATGTGGTGTTTTTGCTTTTGATTTTTTTCATGGTATCAACCACGTTTACCAAAGAAACCCACATGGATTTGGAATTGCCAACGTCGTCGAGTGAAGCCACCGCCGTCATTGGTACGCCGATTGAAATTGTGGTCAGCGCAGATGGCCGGTTTCTGATCAATGGTCAAGCATTGGTGCAATCTACCCTAGAGTCGCTTACCCGTGCTGTGCAATTAGAGATGTCGGCTGATAACGCACAGGCTGGCATCATTATCGTGGCAGACGCCAAAGCGCCGCACCAATCGGTGGTTTATGCGTTAGACGCTGCAGGACAGCTGGGTATCGCACAGGTGCAATTGGCCACCCGTATTTCTGGGGAAGCGCAATGAAATCCGAACCGGGCGATTTTAAACTCTATCGGCGCTTGATTCGCTATGCCAAACCCAAGTTGCCGTTATTTTTCGTCGCGCTATTTGGTTTCGTGGTCTATGCGACCACGTCTGCATTGCAGGCAGAATTAGTACGCCAAATGATCATCGCACTCGAAGAAATGGGTGATTCATTGGTGGTCATTGCCTGGACGCATCCTATCGTTTGGATTCCATTGTCAGTCATCGGCCTATTTATCATGCGTGGCGTAGGAACGTTTCTCAGTACCTACTACATGGACGTTGTGTCGCGCTTTGTTATTCACCGCTTGCGGACTGACATCTTTAAATCGTTCCAGAAATTGCCGATAGCCTATTTCAATGCCCACCAATCGGGTAGTTTGGTCAACCGTATTAATTACAATGTCGAGCAGGTTGCCGCCGCCAGTTCAAATGTCATCAGTAACGTGTTTCGTGAAGGCCTAACGGTCGTGATTACGCTGATGTACATGGCCTATCTTGAATGGAAATTAACCCTGGTGATGTTGGTGATTACGCCAGTCATTGTGTTGGTGGTGTCGATAACATCAGGTTTCTTTCGCAAATACAGCCGCCGCATTCAAAATTCAATGGGTGAGGTGACACAGGTCGCTGCTGAAAACATTCGTGGCCAAAATACCATCCGAATTTTTGGCGGTAAGCTGCGTGAAGTGGCCCGTTTTGATCAGATTAGCGCGAACAACATGAAACAGGCGCTCAAGCTAACGCTAACCCGCGCAGTGAGCACACCCGTTATTCAATTGTTTTTATCCATCGAACTGGCTGCGGTTATTTGGACCGCCTTCTGGTTAAAAGTAAGCCCAGAAAACCTGATTGGTTTCTTTACTGCAGCAGTGGCAATTTCAAAGCCTATGCGGTCTGTCACGCAGATCAACCAAGATTTGCAGCGTGGATTGGCGGCTGCTGAAGATATCTTTGTTCAGTTGGATGCGCCCGATGAGGTAGACGAAGGCGAATTGTTGGTAGACAACTGTCGCGGCGATCTGAGTTTCGAACAGGTGAGTTTTCGATATGATCCAAGCCAGCCATTGGTACTGGAAGATATCAATCTGCATGTTGAAGCAGGCCAGACCGTGGCGTTGGTGGGGCGCAGTGGTGGTGGTAAAACCTCACTTGTGAGCCTGCTACCGCGTTTCTATAACCCGACCACGGGTCGCATTCTGCTTGATGGGGTCGCACTTGGCGATTTGCAGCTGTCCAGTTTGCGGGCGAACATAGCGTTGGTGAGTCAACAGCCGGTGCTGTTCGAAGGCTCAATAAAAGACAATATTGCTTATGGTCGGTCGGATGCCTCGGTGTCGGATATCCTGTTGGCAGCAGAAAAAGCCCATGTGATGGAATTTGCTGCGCAAATGCCGCTAGGACTGGATACTGAGATTGGCGTCGATGGCTCGATGCTGTCAGGTGGCCAGAAACAGCGTGTGGCGATCGCACGCGCGATTTTGAAGGATGCACCGATACTTATTCTGGATGAGGCGACATCGGCCTTAGATAACGAATCAGAGCGTTTGATACAAGATGCCTTGGATAAGATCAAACGTGGCAGAACCACGCTGGTCATTGCTCATCGGTTGAGCACGATTGAAAGCTCGGACCTTATTTTGGTCATGGAAGATGGTCGCATTGTCGAAAAGGGCACGCACCAGCAATTATTGGCGAGTGCTGGCATCTACAGTCAGTTACACAGTGCCCAATTTAAGGAGGAAGCGTGAGCCTACAGGGCATGTGGTATCGCTCGGCACATCCGATTGTCGCGCAATTATTGAGTCCATTATCTGCCGTTTTTAAATGGGCGAGTAACAGAAGAATGGTCCGCCTGAAAACCATTGCAAAGCCTTTTGAAGTGCCTGTGATTGTGGTGGGCAATATCACGGTTGGCGGCACGGGTAAAACGCCGATGATTCAATGGCTGTCAGCCCAGCTGATGGCAGAAGGGCTTCGGGTAGCGATTGTGTCACGCGGCTATGGCGGTAAATCCAAACAGTTTCCATTGGTAGTTGATCCTCGCGGCGACGCGACCTTGGCTGGAGACGAAGCGACCTTGCTCGCACAATCAACCCACTGTCCCGTTATTGTCGATCCCAATCGACCGCAAGCAGTTTCCTATGCCATAGCAACCCATCACCCCGACGTTATCCTCAGTGATGATGGTATGCAGCATTACGCGATGCACCGTGACCTTGAGATTGTAATGGTCGACAGCATTCGTGGTTTTGGCAATGGCCGGTTACTGCCAGCAGGCCCATTGAGAGAACCATTAGACCGCCTTGAAACGGTAGATCATATTTGTGTCAAACAGGTTGAGCCTGGTCCGCTGCATCACAGCATCCCTAAATCGAATCAAGTAAATCTGTTGCCGGTAGTGTTAGGGGCGCTACGCCAGGTCGTTGGCATTCAGGGTGTACCGGTAGATGCATTCGTCCATTTGGTTGCTGGTATTGGTGATCCTCACGGATTTTTTTCAGTAGCAGAAGCCATGGGTTTTCGGGGGCAATGTCATGCCTTTGCTGACCATCACGCCTTTAGCGTTGGCGATTTTGCGGGTTTTTCTGATGCGCCCATTATCATGACAGAAAAAGATTGGGTGAAATGCGCGGCTTTTGCGACCCAGTTTTCACAGGTGTATGTCTTGCCTATGACATTTGATGTACCCGATGCGTTGCGGCTAAAATTAATACAACAGATCCACCAATTGGTTAAAGGAAAGGTTACCCCATGAGTTTCCATGTCATCATTCCCTCGCGTTTTGCCAGTACCCGTTTTCCGGGCAAGCCGTTAGCGACCATCGCCGGCAAGGCCATGGTGCTGCATGTGATCGACCGTGCCCGTGCCAGTGGCGCCGCCTCCGTGACCGTAGCGACTGATGATCAGCGTATCTTTGACCAGGTGGTTGCCTATGGCGCGAGCGCTGTGATGACACGTGCTGACCATGAGAGCGGTACCGACCGACTGCATGAAGCGGCGCAATTATTGGGTTTGGGTCCTCAGGATATCGTGGTCAATGTGCAGGGTGACGAGCCTTTAATCGACCCTGTTTTGATTAAAACGGTGGCAGACAACCTGGCTGCGAACCAGCAATGCACGGTGTCCACCCTGTGCGAACGCATTATTGAAATGAAAGACTATATCAATGGCAATGTGGTCAAAGTGGTATGGAATGCGGTGAATGAGGCGCTCTATTTTAGCCGCGCCGCAATACCCTGGGGCCGTGAGGTGTTTTCGCAGGCCGAGATCGACTGGGGAAAAATGTCTCCCGACTTGCCCGCCTATCGTCACTTGGGAATCTATGGTTATCGCGTCGTCGCCCTCAATGCCTTTGTTACCTGGCCGATGTCACCACTTGAACAGATTGAAAAGCTCGAGCAGCTGCGCTTCATGGGCAACGGGCACAAGATTCACATTGCCATTTCAGGCAGCACCATTCCTTCGATAGGCGTGGATACGCCAGAAGACTTGGAGCGGGTTGCGCCGTTAATGGAGCGCTATCTATGACCAAAAAGGTGCTGATGGTGTGTTTGGGAAATATTTGTCGTTCGCCGACAGCGGCCGGCATCATGACGCAAAAAGTCTATGCGCGTGGTTTGTCAGATCGCATTATCGTTGATTCTTGTGGCACCGCTGATTATCACATTGGCGCGCCCGCTGATCCACGCACCATCAAGGCCGCTGCTGACCGTGGCTATGATTTGCGCCCCCACCGTGCCAGACAGCTCAAGCTATCTGACTTCGATACCTTTGATTTGATTCTGGCTGCAGACGCTGCCAACGCAAAAGACATTGCCAAAATGCGGTATTCGCGGCCCCATCCGGGAAAGGCTCAGGTGCGATTGTTCCTCGATATCCTTTGGCCAGGCGAGGGCAAAGCCATTCCCGATCCCTATTATGGCGGTACCGATGGCTTTGAAACCGTTATTGACCTCTGTGAGCAGGGCGCTAAGGCCTGGGTTGCAAAGCTGCAATGATATCTGTGACATTGCAAGAGCAGGTCGATTTACAGGCCTTTAACACACTGGGTGTCTCCGCGGTTGCCGAATTCTATTGTCAGGTCAATTCTGCTCAAGGTTTGGCTGAAGCCAGTGATTGGGCATCTGACCGCAATATCCCTATTACCCTGTTAGGTGGTGGCAGCAATGTGGTGTTGCAACCTACCATTGCAGGCTTGGTTATCCACAATCAGATTATGGGCCTGCAGTGTGATCCCCATGACGAACACAGCACCCTCGTCAGCGTGGGCGCCGGTGAATCATGGCATGACACGGTCAGAACTACCCTAGAGCGTGGGTTGTATGGTCTTGAAAATCTCAGCCTGATTCCCGGTACGGTAGGTGCTGCACCTGTCCAGAATATCGGTGCCTACGGTGTAGAGGTGAAAGACCATTTTTGGCGTTTGACCGCTTTTGATCGCTTCGCCCGCGAGTGGGTCACCTGTGATTCGGCATTTTGCCAGTTTGCTTATCGCGACAGCGTATTTAAACGTTCTCCCGGTCGTTATCTCATCAGCGAAGTCAGTTTCTTATTGTCTCATCGATTTGAGCCGGTACTGAGTTATGGGCCGTTGGCAGCATTGCAGCCAACCGCTGGCAATGCATTAACCGGTATTCAGGTGTCTGACCACATTTGTGCGCTGCGCAGCCAAAAATTACCCAATCCAGCTGAACTGCCGAACGCCGGTAGTTTTTTCAAAAATCCTGTTGTTGATGTTGCGCAATTTCAGCGCTTAAAACAGACTTTTCCAGACCTTGTAGCCTATGAAGTGCCTGAAGGGGTCAAACTAGCCGCAGGTTGGTTGATCGATCAAGCAGGCTTCAAAGGCTATCGCGACCCCGATACCGGAGTGGGCATGCACAGCGAACAAGCCTTGGTGTTGGTAAACCCCAAGCATGCCGATGCTACCGCCATTTTTAAGACCGTCGCCATGATACAGCAAGCAATTCAGCGCCGTTATGGGGTAGCGCTTGAGGTCGAGCCGGTATTGATAGGATAAGGGCAGTCAAGGGCAGACAAGGGCAGACAAGGGCAGACAAGGGCAGACAAGGGCAGACAAGGGCAGATTAAGCAGAAAAGAGCAGATTAAGCAGTAAAGTCAGATAGACCCAGATACCGCAAGAAACCCAGATACCGCAAGAAACCCAGATACCGCAAGAAACCCCGATTAAGCAGTAAAGTCAGATAGACCCAGATACCGCAAGAAACCCCGATTAAGCAGTAAAGTCAAATAGACCCAGATACCGCAAGAAACCCCGATTAAGCAGTAAAGTCAGATAAACCCAGATACCGCAAGAAACCCAGATTAACGCGGCAAGTCCCCACCTAAGAATGATAGGTAACGATGGCACAATACCTACAGGCCTGAGCGTTAGATGTAAGTGGCTTGAGGATTGGTTCAATAGCGTAGGGAGCACATGGGTAGCAGGAATGGGACTGCTACCCACGTAAGATAAGAAATCACTTAAAAGGTTTCATTAAATCCATATAAAACAATAGCTTAAATCGGTTATCTCGAAAATAGTTCACCAATTTTCACATTGTTTTACATCACCTTTAAGCTATCAATGGGTACGAATCACACCCACATACTTACCTTCGATAGCAAATTCATCTACGGCTAAATCCACTTCGATGTCAGAGAATGCTTCATTTTCTGCCACCAGCGTGACCTTGTTTTGCGTTTTGAAAAAACGTTTCACAGTCACATCTTCACCTACGCGCGCCACCACAATATCGCCATTACGCACTTGGTCGGTTTTGTGGACAGCAATCAGGTCGTCTTCCATGATGCCGATATCCTTCATGCTCGTACCACGAACCCGCAATAAGTAATCCGCTTTTGGAGAAAACAGCGAGGCAGGGAAGTCGACATAATTTTGTATGTGTTCGGTTGCCAAAATTGGCGAACCTGCAGCCACATTACCGATGATAGGAATGCCCGCGTAGCTATCCGGGATACGAATGCCTCTAGAAGCGCCTGGAATCATCTCAATGGCGCCTTTACGGGCCAATGCCTTAAGATGCTCTTCTGCAGCATTAGGGGACTTAAACCCCAGTTTGAGGGCGATTTCTGCCCGTGTAGGCGGCATACCATTATCATCTTGGTAGCTCAAGATGAAATCAAATACCTGTTGTTGGCGTTGCGTTAAATTATCCATGGTTCCCATCCTGAATTTATATACAGACGTGTAATTATATACAGTAAACTTCATTCTGTACAAGTTTTTGCTGAATCGGTAATATCAGCGCCTGTTTTTACGGTTACTCACAGGGATTCACTATGCAGGGAAGTAGGCTTCGAGCGGATTTGTTGTTGGTATTAACCGCACTCATCTGGGGCAGTGCCTTTGTGGCCCAGAGATTGGGTATGGACTCAATGGGCCCCTTTTTGTATACCGGTGCACGATTCGCACTGGGTGCTTTGGTCATTCTACCGCTAGCGTTGCGCGGTTCTGGCCAGTGGGACCGCCATCTATGGAAAGTGGGTGCCATAGCAGGGGTCGTGTTGTTTTTGGGCGCCGCGATTCAACAAATTGGACTGATTTATACCACAGCAGGTAAAGCAGGATTCATTACTGGGCTGTATGTGGTGATGGTGCCGTTATTGGGGCTGGTTATTGGTCAAAAGACCAACCCAGCGATTTGGCTTGGCATTGCCTTGTCAGTTGTCGGACTCTACTTCATCAGCTTTTCAGCAGCAGTCAGCATCAATGTGGGTGATTCGATCGTACTCGGCAGTGCTTTATTCTGGGCCATTCATGTGGTGTTAGTAAGCAAATATGCGGGTGCGTTGAACCCAGTGCGTCTGGCATTTATTCAATTCCTCTTTTGTAGTCTCTTCAGTTTTGTAGCAGCTGGTCTATTTGAGCCGGTGGCGTTGTCGATGCTGTCAGAGGGGCTCTACCCGATATTGTATGGTGGACTGGTTTCCGTCGGTATTGGATATACCTTGCAGGTCGTCGCGCAGCGGAATGCGTTGGCGTCCCACGCCGCTATTATTTTGAGTTTAGAAGCGGTTTTTGCAGCATTAGCAGGTTGGTTGTTTTTAAACGAGCAGCTCAACAGTCAAGAGTTGTTCGGCTGCCTATTGATGCTGGTTGGTATGATGGTGGCCCAACTAAGCCCGGTGTGGCGTCAGCGCCATGTGGTAACCGGTTTGCCGCAAGGCGATCACCCCGCCTAATCGCGTGCGGGAAGAATGAAGCCTGCAAGATTCTGTGTACTAGGTCATTTAATTCGGTGACGTAGGTCACATTTTTTTCCAGTTTCAGATAAAAAATGATACAGTAAGTCTGCATTATTAGTGGCCTGTAAGCCGTCTATGTGAAAACCCTTGTTTTTACTTGAAAGCCATTAGACAGCAGCAAGTTGCCATTTTTTTGATCCAACTTTTAATGTGCCAAGTACTGTTATCCTAGCACTGTACTTTCTGGTCAGCGTTGTGCTGACCTATCAATCGATAGCCACCGTTTTACATATTTTTAGGAATTAAATGAAAAGTAGTAGCGAACAATACCCAGTTGCTTTGGCGTACACAGAAATGTGGATGGGTTATTCAGAAGACGTTTACCTTTTGAAAACCAATAACAGCGATGACAAATCGGTTGAATTGGCGCTGACCCGTTTGTATGACGGCAAGCAAGATTACGGGCAGGGTCAGGTCTCTATTTTTGTTCATGATACTTTTGAAAATCGCAACCGATGGCTTCGAGAGCATGAAGACCTGCTCAAAACCTTATTAAAAGAGGGCGGTGATCTGTGGCTTTTTGAAATGCGCGGACATGGCCTATCCCCTAAAAATCGGGTGTATCAAGACAATACCCTAAATGACATAGCGGCCTACGATTTACCTGCGGTGCAGAGTTTTGTTAGTGAATTACATCCAGGATTGGCTGATTGGATTGGCGCGGGTGAAGGTGCGCTCGCTATCATTAAGGCGATAGAAGCCAAGAAACTAAAAGCAGAACAGATTCGCAAAGTCCACGCACTCAATGTGGCCCGGTTTCATTGGATGTACCGGTATTGGGTGCCTGGCTGGGCGTACCTAAAACTCATCTTTGATCAACGCCAATACTTCTACCGACCAGAGAAAGATGATCCGGAGTTTCGAGGGGTCTGGCGTCAATTGGTCAGAGAAAAAGGTTTTTTTGGTCGCCGTAGAACCTTAAGTAGGAAGCATTCTATCCTAGGTCCCCAATTAAGGATCACAACGCCAGTTGTCTTTTGGCTGCCAAGTGAAAATATCAATCGTTATTCCGCATGGGCCAGTCGTCAAAATATGGTGGTGTTACCCTATGCAGATATTGCATTGGAAGCGCATCTAAAAAAGTCCAGTTAGTCTCGTCTGAGACTTTCTTTGATGGCAATAGGGTTGGGAAAGTTGAAGACCACGATATAGCTGGATAGCGCAAAGGTCAGTATTGCGGTGCCCTGTATGAGAAATGATCCCTTATCTGATAACAATCCACTGGTCGCCGCCAAGTAGGCGATCAGTATCGAAAACTCACTGTTTTGTCCAAGCCGAAACCCCACATCCCAAGCCAGATGTTTTGATTCACTGAGGTTGCCTAACAGAAATCGAAACACCAAGGGCTTCAATGCCAAAAACACCGCAGAAAGCAGCAATAGTTCAAACCAGATGGTCGATAGGATGGTGATGTTGAAGGCCGCGCCGATCGTGAAGAAAAACAATACCAAGAAGAAATCTCTAAGGGGTTTAAGGCTCTGCGCGATGAATAAGCTGATGGGATTGCTCGCTATGGAGATGCCGGCAATGAATGCGCCAATTTCGTAAGACAGGCCGAGTACGTGCGCCAATTGTCCAATACCCAAACACCAGCCGATCGCCAGCAAGAAGATGTATTCCTGTATGCGGTCGAATCGCATCAATAATGGCAGAAATACCAATCGGACCAATTGCCATGAAATGGCCAGCAACAGTGGCAAGGCTAATAGGGTGGTGATGGACGTCCACCAGTTGGTTTCAGTGGTACCGGCATTGCCAAGCGCCAGCAGCACAACAATGGCGATTAAATCTTGCAGTAATAATATGCCTACCATGAGTTCACCCGTGTGCTTGTGATGCAACACCGTGGTGGGCAGGAGCTTGATGGCAATAATGGTGCTCGAGAACATCATCGCTGCGCCAATGATCAGCGACTCGCTGGCGGAATACCCTAAGGCCAATGCTGTGCCATAACCAACCGAGGCGAAGATAACGCTGGATACGATTGCAATCGTGGTGGCTTTTTTAAGTGTTGACCAGAGGTTTTGGGGTTGCATATCTAGGCCAATCAGGAACAGCAGAAAGATAATGCCGATTTCCGAGATCTTGGCCAACTGGTCCGGATTTTCGATAAACTTGAGTCCGTAAGGACCAATGAGCATGCCTAACAGAATGTAGCCAATGATTAATGGCTGACGGGTAAACAAAGCCAAGGTTGCGACAATGGCAGCGCCGGTGAAAATAAGGAAGAATGCGTATACCACGTCAATTTCTAGCATTGATTTCGCCTAGCGAGATGAGCAGGTGGCCTTCATTAAAGACCACCTGAGGTGCTTTTTATTGGTTACGTTTGGGTAACACGTCTTTTAGCTTGTCTCTCATATCAAGGATCAGTTTTTCAGTCGTGGCCCAATCGATACAAGCATCGGTAACTGACACACCATATTCTAGGTCCGACAAATCCTTAGGAATTGACTGATTACCAGCGCCGATGTTGCTCTCAATCATCATGGCCACGATGGATTGGTTGCCTTCAATGATCTGGTTGACCACGTTATTGGCCACCAAAGGCTGCAGATTGGCATCTTTGTTTGAGTTGGCGTGAGAACAATCAATCATGATATTGGCTTGTAGATTGGCTTTTTTTAAGGTGTTTTCGCAGATAGACACGCTAACCGAATCATAATTCGGCTTGGCGTTACCGCCACGTAGCACGATGTGTCCATAGGGGTTGCCTTTGGTCTTGATGACAGCGACCTGTCCAGAATGGTTGATACCCAAGAAACGGTGTGGACTAGAAACTGACTGCAGCGCGTTGATTGCAACCTCTAGGCCACCATCGGTGCCATTTTTAAAGCCGACGGCTGATGACAAACCACTGGACATTTCGCGGTGCGTTTGTGATTCGGTGGTACGGGCGCCAATGGCAGACCAGCTGATCAGTTCTTGCAAATACTGTGGTGAAATGGGATCCAGCGCTTCGGTTGAAACGGGCAGGCCAATTTCAGAAATATCGATCAATAGTTGACGACCCAAGTGCAGGCCTTCTTCAATCTTGAATGAATCATCCAAATAGGGGTCGTTGATAAAGCCTTTCCAACCGACTGTGGTACGTGGCTTTTCAAAATACACGCGCATAACCAAATAGAGGGTGTCGTCGACTGTGTCAGCCAAAGCCTTTAATCGCTTGGCATAATCGATAGCAGCGTCTGCATCGTGAATAGAGCAAGGGCCAATCACCACGAAAAGGCGGTGGTCCTTTCTATCCAAAATATTACGGACGGTTTGTCGACCTTCACCGATGGTGGCTAGGACGGATTTGGATAATGGTAACGCCTTTTTTAGTGCGTCAGGCGTGATGAGAACGTCCTGCGAGGCGACGTTAACGTTGTCAGTCTTAAAAGGCATGTTAGATCCTAATGGCTGCGGAGGTTCAGCTTATTGCTGAGTGATTGATACTAAAAAGAGTACCCGATCACAATGCGCTTCACAAATTGAATTTATGCAAAGCGGGTGTCGGGCACGCATATTCAGCCAATCACGGCCTAGGACCGCTTAATAGAGGTCTTTATAGTAATTGTCTAACATGGTTTTGACCGAAAATGGCTCGTACGTATCTTCAATACTGGCCTGCATAATCTCGATCCATTTTGATCGGTTGTCATAATAAGTGGGTATCACGTCTTCAATAAGCACCTGGCTGAGAAATTCCGCATCCCGTGTATCCTGCTCCTCAACGGTTTCCGGTACTTGGGTGTCACCGATTGCCCAGCCATTTATGCCGTGTCGGCAAGCTTCCGGCCACCAGCCATCGAGAATCGAGACGTTGGGGACGCCATTCATGGCGGCTTTCATACCAGAGGTGCCACAGGCTTCCAGAGGACGACGTGGGTTGTTGAGCCAAATGTCAGCGCCACGGGTCATTGCCGCGCCAATGGTCATGTCATAGTTCTCGATAAAAACCACGCGGTCAGGATAGGCTTCAGCGAGCGCGACCAAATCCATGATCATCTCTTTGCCACCAGTATCTGCCGGGTGTGCTTTTCCTGAGAAGACCAGTTGATAGCGACCATCAGCCAGTAAATCCCGTAGGGCTTGTCCCGACTGGTAGATCAAATTAGACCGCTTGTAAGGGGTAGCTCTACGAGCGAAGCCAATCAGAAATTTGTCTTTAGCCAGTGTAACGCCCTGACGCGCTGCAATCAGGTCGATCAATTCACCCTTGAGTGCTTGATGGCGTTCCCAGAGTGCATCGGGGTCTTTGCGCACTTTATAAAGCGTGTCGTCAACCCAGGTGCCATGGTGAATGCCGTTGGTGATGGCGCCGATGTCGCACTTATCGGTAATGTGCGCCCACATGTTTCGGGCTGTGACGCCATGTAGCTGTGCCACACCATTGGCGCTACGCGCCATGCGTAGTGCCGCGACCGTCATGTTAAAGGGTGTGCCACCCAAACGTTGCATCTGCGCTTCGGTAAGATCCAAATGGGCACCTAGGTCCATCATATAGTCGATGTTGTGCTGTTCGTTGCCGGCAAACACGGGGGTGTGGGTAGTAAACACGGTGTCGCGTTTTACCGTTGCCAAGGCTTCTTCAAAACCGCAGCCGTCGTTTTTCATGGCCTGACAGATAAGTTCTATGCCCGCTAATACGGCGTGGCCTTCGTTGAAGTGGTAGAGATCAACCGCAATGTTGGCCGCTTGCAGGAAACGCACGCCACCAATGCCCAGAATCATTTCTTGCTGAACACGCTTTATGTGGTCGCCGCCATACAGGCGATCAGTAATCACAGGGCCGTCATTTTCTGGTAAATCGGTGTCTAGCAAATAGAGGTCTTTAACGCCCGCGGATGCAGGTACTTTCCATGCTTTAACGACAACATCTTTGCCACCCACGGTCACGGTGACCTTGATGCCGGTATCTTCTAGATCGGGGAAGTCTGCATTTGGAAATGCGTCAATGATTTGGCCTTCGTCACCCAAGGTTTGCGTCACATAGCCCTGTTTCCATTTTAAGCCAATACCTACCATGGGGTAGTCGCCATCGCTGACGCCTTTCATGAAGTCACCAGCCAAAATGCCTAGGCCACCTGAATAGGTTTTGAGTTCAGTTTTGAGTCCGTATTCCATGCAAAAGTAGCCAACGTTGGGCCGTTGTGAAGACATGCGGGTATTTCCTTAACAGGGTCGTGTGATGGTTTATTCCACAATCATTTAGGGATAAGCCTGATGGGGAAATTATAAACACTTTTTATAGGCAGGGTATGGCGAGCGCACAGCTAAAGGCGTTTTGGTGTGTAGGGTTTGGGCTACAGAAGGGCAGAGCGACCCTAGGCTACTTTATGTGGGTAGCGCAGAGCCAGTGTGTCATTTCGCAATCTAGTTTTTCATAAGGCCTAACTGGCGGAGAAAAGTAGATGAGTCGTAGTAGTCGCGACCTTCAACAACTTTTCCATCTTCCACTCGCATCACACTACAATATCGAACTTCAACTTTCCGTCCTGTTGGTTCGAAAGTTCCTAGACTGGAACGAAGCGGTCCTGTGTGCGTGCCGCGATTGACGAATTCCACGACAGCCCAATCTCCGTCCACAATAACTTTTACGACTTTGCATTCCCCGTCTGGAAACGCTTCGCGCCATCGATAGTAGTCAGCTTTATAAGCTTCAGGGCCGACTTGCATTTCACCTCTTGCGACATCTTCAAACTGACAATCATCCGGGATTACAGTTGCACCTCTATCAGGATCTCGCAAATCCCAGGACTCATGCCACATCCGTACCGCGCGCTCTGTTTCATTCATTCTATGTTCCTCATTGTTGATTCGAAGCAATAGTTGTAAATGTATGAACCTGTTGACGGGCCACATAACGCCATTTTGCACGCGCGCAGCCTTACCTTGTCGCTTGCCTAAATTTGTTATGGGTTTTTGATACCAATTGATATGTGAACGGTAGCTCCTTTTCCATCGTAAATCCGGACCTAAGATAGAGGTTATAAGCTGGGCTACTTTTCATGGCTCTTATTCTTATGTCTTCGAAGCCTCATGCAGCACCAAACTCCCGAGCTGTCTTTATTGCTTTGGAGCCAAAACCTTTATTTCGGTATTGGCTACATATGTGGAGTTCTGCACTATAAAAATCACCGTTGTTGTCGTGCATCATAATAAATCCAATTTCTTCAGAATTCATTTTTTTCCAAAGGTTACAATCTTTATAGATTTTTAGCTTGGCTTCATCATCCTAGGACAGATCATTTTCAATATAGTATTCAATCATCTGTGATTTTATCTCATTGACGGCTTCTTCAACGAGTAATGACGAGTCCGATTTTTACTCTGTGATTAGGCATTTGGAATTCCGATAAGAGCCTCGGAAATGACAGGGGCTGTGTGCTTTAGAAATGACAGGTGCTGTGTTCTTTATAAATGTCATTCTAGCGCCCCTAATTCTGGTTATAAAAAACCCTTTAGATATAAAGTTTTTGTAGATTATTGTCGCAAATACCACTATTTTTAGACTGATCGCGGCAGGCGAATTAATCGGAGGAGTTGCATGAAGTTACAACAACTACGCTATATTTGGGAAGTGGCGCATCACGACCTAAACGTGTCGGCTACGGCACAGGTGCTCTTTACCTCTCAACCAGGTATTAGCAAACAAATTCGCTTGCTCGAAGATGAACTTGGTGTGGAAATATTTGCTCGCAGTGGCAAACACCTCACACGTGTCACGCCCGCTGGGCAAGCCATATTGAATATCGCTGGCGATATCCTAAAGAAAGTAGACAATATCAAACAGGTCGCACAAGAATTCTCAGATGATACCAAGGGCAGTTTAACGATCGGTACGACCCATACACAAGCCCGGTATGCACTGCCAAAGGTCATCCATAATTTCATGCTGGATTACCCACAAGTCTCGTTACATATGAATCAGGGCACGCCGATGCAGATTGCTGAAATGGCTGCCGACGGTACGGTGGACTTTGCTATTGCAACCGAAGCCATGGAACATTTCTCTGATCTCATCATGTTTCCTTGTTACCGATGGAACCGCAGTGTCGTGGTACCCAAGGACCATCCGTTGGCACACCGGTCGACTGTGACGATAGAAGAATTGGCCAATTTTCCGCTGATTACCTATGTCTATGGCTTTACCGGTCGCTCTAAACTGGATGATGCTTTTGCCGCCAAAGGACTCGAACCCCAGGTGGTCTTTACCGCTGCTGATACCGATGTGATCAAGACCTATGTGAAACTCGGCTTGGGTGTTGGCATTGTTGCCAGTATGTCGATTGATAAGGAAGGGGATCCAGACTTGGTGGCGATAGACGCGAGCCATTTGTTTGAATCGTCAATCACCAAAATCGGGTTGCGAAAAGGCACATTTATGCGTTCCTATATGTATGAGTTTATCGAGCTGTTTGCGCCGCATTTAACCAAAGACGTCGTCAGTTATGCGCTGCAGCACAACAATAAGGCAGACTTAGATGCATTGTTTTCACAGGTAAACTTGCCAGTTCTTTGACCGACTGGCCTGTGGTTCACTGCCATTGAGCAAGAGGGCTAAAATATGACATTAACACTGCAGGATGGCTGGTATCCCATCATCGTGTTTATTGCCTATATCTTGGTCATTGTCCTCATTGGTGGGCGGGTGCTGATTCGTAAAAAGCCTATCGGTGTCACGCTGTCTTGGATCCTGCTGATTATTGTCCTTCCGGTTGTGGGTGTGGGTCTCTATCTACTGTTTGGCGAATCCTACGTAGGCTTTTATCGCGCCCGGCGCGCCAAATATGCTTTTCAGCGGTTTGTTGAAACCGTCAGTACCGATCTTCAGCATCCCTTGGTCATTCCCCAACAATTCGATGATCCTGCCAGTCCACTCTGGGACCAGACCTTTGGTGCGATGAAATTGCCTGCGGTACGGGGCAATTCGGTGAGTTTATTACCAGACGCTGACTCAGCCTTGGCGCAGTTGCTACACGACATTGATCAGGCGGTTAACAGCATCCATATGGAGTTCTATATCTGCCAACTCGGCGGTCGCGTTGATGGCATTTTCGCTGCACTGGCCAAGGCGGTCAGTCGGGGCGTGGACGTTCGTGTCATGTGTGACAGTGTCGGCTCGGGCCAATTTCTAAGAAGTGATGCATTAGATAGCTTGCGAGCAAAGGGCATTAGAATAGAAGAAGCCTTACACGCCAATTTGTTCCGCGTTTTGTTACGGCGCCAAGACCTGCGTATGCACCGAAAAATCATCGTGGTAGATCGATGGATCTCGTACACAGGATCCATGAATTTGGTCGATCCGGTGTTGTTCAATAAAGACGCAGGCGTTGGCCAGTGGATTGACCTGATGGTAAGGGTTGTGGGGCCAGTGTCGGTGCCCATGAAGGCGATTCTGGATTATGACTGGTATATGGAAACTCACGAAGAGGTGTCCCATACTGCATTGCCAACCAAGCTAGAAGTAGATCCTGGCGTCCCGATTCAAATGGTGCCGTCTGGACCAGCCATTGCAAAAGAGAATCTACTGAATCTGTTGTTAACGGCGATCTATTCGGCACGAACGACCCTAGACATCACCACCCCGTATTTTGTGCCAGACGACGCCATCCTTACTGCGTTGAAATCCGCCGCACAGCGTGGCGTTAAGGTCAGGATCTTTTTACCGATCAATAACGACAGCTTTTTGGCCAAACATGCAGGGCGCTCGTTTTTTGACGAATTGTTGGTGTCTGGCGTACATATCTTCCCCTTTAAAAAGGGCTTGTTACATACCAAGTGTGTATTGGTGGATAACCGTGTGGCACTGGTCGGCTCAGTTAATTTAGATATGCGCAGTATTTGGCTGAATTTTGAAATAACCGCGGTGATCAGTGATGCGATGTTATGCCAATCGTTGGCATCAGTCATTCAGGGTTATCAGTTGGTCAGTGACAAGCTGGATCTGCAACGTTGGCGTTCTCGATCATTGGCAAGACGCATTTTAGAAAATGCGACGCGCTTGTTAAGTCCGTTGCTATAACAGGGTATTTCATATTTACCACACTAATTTACAGCCTCAAGATTTCATGACTATAGGAAAATGACGATGAGTTGGAACATTCAATCAGTGCTTCCACAGCCAGGGCGTGTGGCTGTTGTGACCGGTGCCAATACTGGTTTGGGGTTTGAAACTGCTAAAGCGCTAGCTGGTTTAGAAATGACCGTAATTTTGGCGTGCCGAAATGGTCAAAAAGCCGAGGACGCCAAAGCGCGTATTTTACAGGTACATCCGGGTGCCACATTGGATGTGATGCTGTTGGACCTGAATGCATTATCCAGTGTTAAAGCCTTTGCTGATCAATTTTTGGCGACCTATTCACGGTTAGATTTACTGATTAACAATGCGGGGCTGATGATGCCGCCCTTTAGCAAAACCACTGACGGCTTTGAAAGCCAGATTGGCGCTAATTATCTTGGCCATTTTGCGTTAACAGGTCACCTGCTAGAACGGATCAACAGCACGCCAGATGCGCGCATTGTTACGTTATCTAGCATGGCCCATAGATGGGGCCGTATTCAATTGGATGACATCAATAGCGCGCTGAAATACAGCAAACGGGCGTCTTATGGTCAAAGTAAATTGGCCTGTCTTATGTTTGCCTATGAACTGCAACGTCGTTTGGAACGCAGTGGCAGTGCCACGCTGTCAGTCGCGGCTCATCCAGGCATCGCGGTAACTGATTTGGCGCGCTACTTTCCGCAGTTGGTCATGCCATTGATGAAGTTCTTTTTTCAATCGGCCTACGATGGTGCATTGCCAACACTCTATGCGGCATTAGGGGACGACATCGTCGGCGGTGATTATTGTGGACCCGATGGGAAAGGCGAAAGGCAGGGTGCACCAATAAAGGTACGTTCGAGTCGTGCATCACAAGATGCCGATGTGGCAGATGCCCTGTGGCAGTTGAGTCAGGACTTGGTTAAAGTGACATACTTGCCCGATTCATAAGGTACTGGCTGACAACAACAGCGATGTCGCAGCCTGGTTTACACAACAATAAAAGGAATACACAGATGGCAGGGTTAACCAACGAATTCAATCAGCCGATTAGCTTTGATGTCACCGGCTGGGTGCCACCGAAACGCCCCCAGAATGTGGTATTAGAAGGTGATGATGTGCGCATTGTGCCTCTGGATGTGACCCGTGATGCAGCCCAACTGTTTCAGGTGTTTTGTGCGGCAGAAAATGATGCGAATTGGACCTATTTGCCCTATGGACCGTTTCGCACCGAGGCGTCGTTTACTGACTGGCTCGATACCGCGTGTCGTGGTGACGACCCCAAGTTCTATACCATTCAAGATCGCAACACGAACCACGCATTGGGCATTGCCAGTTATCTCAGAATAGACCCCAATAATGGTGTGATAGAAATAGGGCATATACATTTATCATCCGCCTTGCAACAAACCCGATCCGCTACCGAGGCGATGGTGTTGATGATGCGATATGCATTCGATTTGGGATACAGACGGTATGAATGGAAATGTGATGCCTTAAATCTGCCGTCACGTGCAGCCGCACAACGCCTAGGACTTTCCTACAATGGTGTGTTCCCGCAAGCAGTCATCTACAAAAATAGAAATAGAGATACGGCATGGTATGCGGTAGTCGCGGACGATTGGCCAGCGTTAAACACCGCATTCACCCAGTGGCTAGATCCAGCCAACTTCGGATCTGACGGGCGACAAATCAAGGGTCTTTCGCAGCTGACCAAATCCGTTCTTCGCAACCTGATATGAAGCCAGCGTCTCGTGTGCCAACAACAGACTTGGCTGGCTATGAAAGGGTGCATGGTGTTGGGTCAAGGAAAACGAACGGATTGGACGGTACCATTACCATCAATCGCGGTTTGCACAATAACAGACAGGATGTTCTATGGCTTTTGGTTCGGCATTATCCCGCAGGCTTGAATGGATAAAATTAATAGCGATCTGGATCAGTCTAATGGCCGTTTTTGGGCTGATTATGGTCTTTATATTGGTTCCAAACCATACACTCAACTACGCTGAACAAGTTAGATCATTACACATCAGTCAACAACAATTACCTCGCCTGATGTTCGCCGTGGGATTGCTTTTAGCAGCGGGCACTGGCCTGACAACATGGATCATTGCTGTGTACAGTAGTTTTAGACTTGCCGGCCCCCTATACCGGATGTCAGAAAACCTGAAAACGGCTATTGCAACTAGCGAAGTGGACCATGTGCCATTGCGCCACGGTGATTTGTTGCAAGATGATGCGCTCTTGTTACAGGATGTAAGCGCCCATTTGGTCCATCATTATCAATCCCTAAATGAATTAGTCACACAAGCGCAAGCGGCTGTCGTCCAACAGGATGATGAAGCGATACTTGCTGCTATCCACGCATTGAATGGACTTCAAGGTGGTGATCTTCATGACCCAAACAATTCAATCTAGACTGGTACGCCTTTGGAGAATAGCAGGGGTGTTAATCGTCGCATTATTGGGCTATCAGGCACTGTCAGTGGCCAATATCGACTCTGGTGATAACATCGATGCATGGGGTTGTGACAGCTGCCATGCGGCGGGCAGTGCCACGAATGAGCGCAATGCGCCACTATTGGTCGGGTCCGAGGAAGCGCTGTGTACGGTGTGCCACAAGGATGCGCTCATTGCGAGCCACCCCAGTGGCATTGTACCGTCAATGGACACACCCAAAGCCTTTTCTCTTAGTATGAGAGGGGCGCTTACCTGCAGCAGTTGTCATGACGTGCATGGGGAGCAGCATGGCAGCTTAACGGTTGCAGCGGACAAAAAGACCTACTGTCTGTCCTGCCATGAACCGGTATTTTTTGCAAATATGGCAGACAGCGGCTCAGCGATATTGGATCAGGGGCACTTGAGTCTCACCGGGAATGACGAAAACATCGCCTTGGACCGATTTTCGGAGGATTGTTTGCAGTGCCACGAAAATCAGGGCCCAGAGGCAACGCCCCAGGTAGTGATGGGCATTAACGGGGTCGTGCAACATGCTGGTGGGCGTGTGAACCATCCGGTGGGAATCGATTATGAGGCAGCGGCGGAGATTGCTTTGTCGAGCTACGTGCCTATTGCTGCACTGGCAGACAGCATGGTGTTGCCCGAGGGTCGGGTCAGCTGTCTATCCTGTCACGTTGGCTATAGCAAAACCCATGGCAGCATTGTTGAAACGCCTAACAATAGGGAGCTCTGTTTCGAATGTCACGATCTCTAAAAAATCCTGCTACAACGCGGCGCACCCGGCACTTTGTCGATTTCAAAGTGCAGGGCGCATTGAGTGTTTCGCTGGTATTGCTTGAGCTGGCGCTATTTATTATCGCCATGGGATATTTGTATGTGCAATTCAGTCAGCTGCTAGAAAATAACCTATATACGATTCACCAATCGGCCCAACAAGATTTGTTGATTGTGATGTTGAAGGCCATTGGATTTATTGTCTTGGTGATGGCGTTCGTCAATCTGGCAGCACTAGGCTTTGCTCATGCGGTATGGCAACGCTATGTCGGTGCGGTATTGCATGTATTTCGGTGTCGCCTTATCGAGTTCAAACAGGGTAATTTCGACCGTAAAATACAGGGTAATGATACCAGTCATGGGTTGCTGGGAAATATGGAGCAGTGGCGTCAGCGTGAACGCACATTGCAAACCGCGATCAATGCGCATGTGTTGAAATTGCAAGCATTGGGTGATCAACCAACATCTGCATTAAGAACGGCGGCCATCGTCAATGAGTTGGGCCATTTACAGCGTCTTCTGCAGGAACACATTGGTGTGGGGGCCGCACATCACCAGTAGTCGTGGCAATGGGCGGAATAACCATAAAAAAAGACAGGCAAGCCTGTCTTTTTTAGTTGCCTGAACACTTACAGATCTGAAGACGATATGTGACCTAAAATCTCATCCAAGATGGCTGGATCATCGATAGTGGAGGGTACCTGATAGGTTTCTCCGTTCATCATTTGACGCAGGGTTCTGCGCAAAATTTTGCCTGATCGGGTTTTGGGAAGCCGGTCGACGATGATAGCTCTATTGAAACAAGCGATGGCACCAATGGTGTTGCGGACGGAAGCGATAAGTTCTTTTTCCAGTTGTTCGAAGTCAGGTTCAACACCGTCCTTCAATACCACCATGCCAACCGGTAGTTCGCCCTTAAGCGAATCATTGATACCAAATACCGCACACTCAGCCACGCTAGGGTGAGCAGCCAATATTTCTTCCATTTCTCCAGTTGACAAGCGGTGTCCAGCAACGTTTATCACGTCATCCGTTCGGCCCATAATAAAGAGATAACCGTCTTCGTCCAAATAACCGCCATCACCGGTCAAGTAATAGCCAGGGTAGCTCTTCAAATAGGAACTCTTAAAGCGCTTGTCATCGCCCCATACAGTCGGCAGACAACCCGGTGGCAGTGGAAGCTTAACGCACACTGCACCTTGCTCATTGGGCTGGCATTGTTCGCCATGGGTGTTGATGATTTCCACCTGAAAACCAGGTGAAGGGAAGGTCGCAGAACCTGCCTTAACAGGAAAGGTTTCAATCCCAACTGGATTACAAGCTATTGCCCAACCCGTTTCGGTTTGCCACCAATGGTCAAGCACAGGTTTGTTGGTCTTTTCTGTGAGCCAATGGTAGGTAGGGGGATCCAATCGCTCTCCAGCTAGAAAGATACGCTTGAGGCATGAAATGTCATATTGCTCAAGTAATGCGGCATGAGGGTCTTCTTTTTTGATGGCGCGAAAAGCCGTTGGAGCGGTAAATAGGGCATTCACACCATGTTCGCTGACCACACGCCAAAAAGCACCAGCATCGGGGGTTCGGATCGGCTTGCCTTCATAGAGGATGGTGGTGCATCCGGTAATGAGCGGAGCGTAGACAATATAAGAATGGCCCACGACCCAGCCCACGTCTGATGCTGCCCAGAAAACGTCCCCGGGACTCATGTCATAGACATATTCCATGCTGTAGCGCATAGCGACGGCGTGGCCGCCATTGTCTCTGACAACGCCCTTAGGTTTGCCGGTAGTGCCTGAGGTATAGAGCACATACAAGGGGTCGGTACTTTTTACTGCAACGGGTAGGGATTCGTTGCCGTTTGCCTCTATGTGGTGCCAATCTAGATCGAAGTCAGGCTGCATATCAGCGGGTTGTTGTTCACGCTGAAGAATAACCGTGTTCTGCACCTTATGGGTGGCCATGCCTATGGCAGAGTCTAGAAGTGGTTTGTATGGAATTAACTTGTCGCCTTCGATACCACAACTGGCTGAAAGAATGACTTTGGGTTGCGCGTCGTCGATCCGAATGGCCAACTCATGGGCTGCGAATCCACCGAATACCACTGAATGGATAGCACCAATGCGTGCACAAGCCAGCATGCCGACCGCTGCTTCTGGAATCATTGGCAGGTAGATCACAACGCGATCACCTTTAGTAACGCCAAGGTCTTCAAGCGCGCCAGCAAATTTGGCTACTCGGGTGGTCAATTCTGCGTAAGTAAATTTTTGTTGGGTTCCGGTCACTGGTGAATCGTAAATAAGCGCCAGTTGATCGCCTCTGCCATTCGCTACATGGTGGTCCAAGGCCAAATAACAGGTATTCAGCTCGCCATCCGCAAACCAATCATAGAGACCTGGTGCCCGCTCTGAAACACCCGTGGCAGGCTTTTTAAACCAGCTAATATCCTGAGCTTTTTCTAGCCAAAATTCATTTTGGTTTTTTGAAAAAGATTGGTATTCTGCTTTATATGACGAATTGCTAATGCCCATTTTGGGTACCTTATTCCATTAAATTATGCACAGTTTGAATGGCTACGACGAATTTATGAACTAGACCTATGGCGAATGCGCCATTAGTCGTATAGGCACGCAGATTTTTATTGACGCTGAGAACCTATTTTATAAAATATTTTTTTCTGTAATCCCAACTAATTCGGAGAGAACATATTGTACATTCCAAAGCATTTCGAAACAGTCGAAAGTGCTGCGCTGTATCAGCTGATCGATCAATATCCTTTAGGAGCCATCATTCTGACCAGTGACAGTGGAATAATTGCCAACCATATTCCGTTTATGCTAGATACCAGTAATCCAGAACAGTTGGTGCTACGAGGGCATGTTGCCAGAGGCAATACCATGTGGAAGTTGGATGAGGTGCAGTCTGAGTGTTTGGTGATTTTTCAAGGCCCGCAGTCCTATATTTCTCCGTCATTTTATCCGTCAAAAAAAGAGCACGGCAAAGTGGTCCCTACCTTTAACTATGAGGTAGTGCATGTGCGTGGTGATGTGCAATTTTACGATGAACCGGAACGTTTGATCGAGATAGTGGAACAACTAACGAATAAGCATGAGGCTGGTCGCGACAAGCCTTGGAAGGTATCGGATGCACCCGAAGAGTATATTAAAAAAATGCTCAGAGCGATTGTTGGTATTGATATTCGCGTCTCTCATATGGAGGGCAAATTTAAAATTAGCCAAAACCAATCAGAAACCAACCAGCACGGTGTTGTGCGCGGCTTGAGAGCTATGCAGACCTGTGATGCCACGTTAATGGCTGACCACATCGACGCATTGCGATAGAGCAGGGTGTTTACTTCAAGCGAAAAAAAAGGGACCTAAAGGTCCCTTTTTTTGTCGTTGCGATTACTCGTTGGCGTTTTTAGCTGCTTCTAATTCACGGCGCTTTACTTCACGCGGATCATTATAGGCACGCTTTTTAGGCTGCTTGGTGTCTGCCGCAGTGTCTTTGGCAGGTTCAGACGCGACAACTGCTGGCGTCTCTTTCTTTGCAGGAGCAGGTTTTTCAGCTTTGGGCGCTGCTTTCTTTTCTACAGCCTCAACTTTTGCGGGTTCAGCGGCTACTGCTTTTTCAGCGGCAGGCGCTGCTTTAACCGTTTCGGTTTTTGCAGCAGATACAGCGTTATCTTCTTTGGCTGCAGCTGGCTTAGCGGCAGGCGCTTCAGCAGTAGTAGTACTTTCTTTAGCAGGTTGCTCAGACCCATCTAGAGTGGCTTTTGCTGCTGGCTTGCGACCACGTGGCTTGCGTTCACGGGTAGACGTCTTGCGAGGCTTGCGCGCAGGCTTCTCAGCAACATCACCGTCTGAAGATTCAGCAGGTGCAGCTGTAACAGGTGCTGCTGTGTCAGTTTGCGGCGCGTCAACTGAAACTGATTCAGTTTTTTCAGCGCGCTCTGTTTTTTCAACAACCGGTGCTGTTGGAGCGACTACCACTTCAACTGCTTGATTGGTGGTATCAACGACTGCCGCGGTTGCTGCTGCAGTGGCTTCAGACACTTCGTCCGACTCTGGGCGACGGGTGCGCTGCGAAGGAGAACGACGACGTCGGTTGCGACCTTTCTCATCACTCGGGACATTACCGTACTTGTCTCGGTTTTGGCGACGGGCTTCAGTTGTCTTTGCACCGTTTTCATCGACGACTACTTCTGCAGATTCAGCATTGTCTCTCGGTGGGCGTGGCTTTGACTGCTTTTTAGGGCGGTTGCTATTTGACTGGGTTCCAGAGCTATTGCGGTTTGATGGTTTCTTACCGCGGCCCTGATTTGAATCGTCACGGCGCGGACGCGGTGATCGTTCACCGCTGCTCTTTGCTTGACGCGCAGGCTTTGGCTCAGGTGCTTTAGGAGCAAACATCTTACCGATTGCAGAAAACAAGCCAGCCAACAAGCCCGGTGACGTTTGAACTGGCTTTTCCACGACTGGAGCAGGTTTGCTAGAAACCGATACGGCAGACACAGCTGCTTTTTCAACTTTGGCCGGTGGCTGAATTGACATCTCTGCTTCAGAGGTTGTTTCTTCTAATTGAATGGCAAAGCTCGGCTCACCTTCAGCAATGATTTCGTTGTCATCACGTAGACGCACGACCTCATAGTGAGGGGTTTCCATGTTTGGATTAGGAATAACAATGACATTAATCTTTAATCGTGTTTCAAGCTCAGCAATTGCATGGCGCTTTTCGTTTAGCAAGTAGGTTGCCACAGAGACTGGCACAATCGCGCGAATTTGCGCTGTGCGGTCTTTTAGGCTCTCTTCTTCTACCAAACGTAGGATGGCCAATGCCAAAGACTTCACGTCACGGATAACACCCTGGCCATTACAACGAGGGCAAACGTGGCCGCTGCTTTCTTCCAAAGAAGGACGCAGGCGCTGACGTGACATTTCTAATAAGCCAAAACGTGAGATACGGCCGATTTGTACACGGGCACGGTCTGCTTCGGTGGCTTCTTTGAGACGGTTTTCAACATCGCGTTGGTTCTTGTTATGTGACATATCAATAAAGTCGATAACAATCAGTCCGCCCATATCGCGTAAACGCAATTGGCGTGCGATTTCTTCTGCCGCTTCTAAGTTGGTATTGAGTGCCGTTTCTTCAATGTCGCTGCCTTTGGTAGCGCGCGATGAGTTGATATCAATGGATACCAAGGCTTCGGTTGGGTCGATCACAATAGAACCGCCAGAAGGTAACTTCACTTCGCGTTGAAATGCCGTTTCGATTTGGGTTTCTATTTGATAGCGATTGAACAAAGGCACAGATTCATTGTACAAACGAATTTTGCTCTGGTAGCTCGGCATCACTTTCTGGACGAAGTCCATGGCGTAGTCAAATACTTCCTTGCGGTCGATTAAGACTTCACCGATATCCTGACGCAGATAGTCACGGATCGCACGTAGGATCACGTTGCTTTCTTGTAGGATAAGGAAGGGTGCTTGTTTTTCAGCTGCAGCAGCCGTGATGCTTTCCCACAGTTGGACGAGGTAATCTAGGTCCCACTGAAGCTCTTCACTTGTGCGGTCGATGCCCGCGGTACGGACAATGATGCCCATGCCTTCAGGAACGACAACTGACTGCAATGCCTGACGCAATTGCGCGCGGTCATCACCTTCAATACGACGAGAGATACCGCCGGCTTTTGGGTTGTTAGGCATCAGGACCAAATAACGACCAGCGAGGCTGACCATTGAGGTAAGGGCTGCGCCTTTATTACCACGTTCTTCTTTGTCGACCTGAACGATAACTTCAGTGCCTTCTTTCAGAATGTCTTTGATATTGACGCGGCCCGTTACATTGGGGTCGGTGTAATATTCGCGGGCGATTTCTTTAAGGGGAAGGAAGCCATGACGCTCAGAACCGTATTCAACGAATGCGGCTTCAAGACTGGGTTCAATGCGGGTTATTTTGCCTTTATAGATGTTTGCTTTCTTTTGGGCGCGGTAACCGCTTTCGATATCGAGGTCGTATAATTTCTGGCCATCGACCAGTGCAACCCTAATTTCCTCGGTCTGGGTTGCATTTATTAAAATTCTTTTCATGCTATTAAATTGCTCTTCTGTTCCGTTACGGATGTTGGAAAAGCAAGACTGTCAAAGAAATATTTACACGTGCCGAGTATTGTTGCGTTTTAAGACTGCATAGTCCCACCTATTAAGTATGACATAGGCAAATTAGCGCTGTGCAGCAACCAGGTTAACTGGTGCTTTTTGTCTCCCATGCAATCGGCATGGTAGCAATACTGTGTAGTGCGGGCTCAAGGCCATGTCAGACACTACAGACTTCATGTAATTCTGGTCTTGCAATTCAATTAACTGAATGGCTGCCACTATATGCTGTATAACTCTAACCGCTTCGAAAATCATATCGTTTTTGACGTTATGTTTCGGTTCGGGATACCAGGTGTGGATTCAGTAATGATCCAGTTGGTATTTCTTACAAAAGGAATGATGGGCACTTTTGTCTTAATGCATCTAGCGCGTAGTGGTGGCGCTCTTTCAGTGCCTTATAAAGGCCGTGGCAATATAGCAGTTAAATTTCGCTGCAGCAAATATCCTGTGCCTATATACAGTAAATAGTGTTAACAATTTCCGTTCGGCCCTACAGTGCCTCAATTTATTGGCCTAGCGGGCGTCTGTAGCGGGCCAACCTGTGGGTGTCTGTATTCCACTGGTAACTGTTAAATCGGTTTTTTACGTGTGGTTTACGTTGTTGCGTATGGGGGTAGTGTTAAACTAGCTGCAAAATTCCTCTCAGTGAGCATTCACAGTGTCCAGTGTACAAATGATTACCATCGATGAAGACCGCGATGGCCAACGTGTCGATAACTTTTTGCTGTATTTTTTAAAAGGCGTCCCGAAGTCTTGGGTCTATCGGGTTATCAGAAAAGGCGAAGTGCGGGTCAATGGCAAACGTGTCAAGCCGCTTACCCATCTGGCCACCGGCGACTTGGTCCGAATTCCACCAGTACGTACCGCCGTGCGTGCGGCGGATGCCGAGCTCAGCACCAATATGGCGCAGATCCTTACGGATGCGATTCTGATGGAAGATGATGCCATGATGGTTATCAATAAGCCGTCAGGTCTGGCAGTACATGGTGGTAGTGGGGTGTCATTGGGCTTAATCGAGTCGGTGAGGCAAATGCGTGAAGACATCCGCTATGTCGAGCTGGTGCACCGGTTGGATAAAGACACATCCGGTTGCGTGATGCTGGCTAAAAAACGCGGCGCCTTAAAGCAGCTGCAAAACGATATTAAGCAAAAGGTCATTCGCAAGAATTATTTGTGTCTGGTAGCGGGTAGGTGGCCAGACGACTGTGATCGGGTGACAGCGCCCTTAGAAAAATTTGCTTTGCCCTCGGGCGAACGCATGGTGCAGGTCAAAGACGATGGCAAGAAATCGTTGACCCTATATAAGGTGTTAAAGCGCTTTGACAATTACACACTGCTGCAAGCCAGCCCTGTCACTGGCCGTACCCACCAAATTCGGGTGCATTGTCAGTATATGAGATGTCCGATTGTGGGGGACGTAAAGTACTGTCCCGATGACCTGTTGCGCCAAGGCGCCAAAGACGGGTTTGACCGGTTGTTCTTACATGCAGAAAGTTTGTCGTTTAATCACCCGGTCTCGGCCGAAAAACAATTTGTGAGCGCGGTACTAGATCCGCGTTTAGCAAAACCCTTGAGTAGACTAAAAGAAGGAGGCTCACGATGAATCCCTGGAATGAACCTGAGATCGGCGCTGAGTCTACCCAAGCCACAGACAAGCCCACTGATCAAACACACAACTCTGGCGGTGTGTCGCAGCCACAAAACGATAAGCAATGGAAGTTAATCGAAAAAGTGGTGATGACCCATTCAAAAGAGCTGCGTAGTTCGCGTCGTTGGGGAATCTTGTTTAAGTCGTTAACCTTTACCTATTTATTTACGCTGTTGTATTTCGGTTGGACCAGTGTGTCTGAGTCGGGTTTTGCAGAAACGGGCGGTCATGTTGCGGTTGTTCAGGTGCGTGGCATGATTGGTGATGGCGAGGAAGCATCGGCAGACAATATCATTCATGGTTTACGTAATGCCTTTGGCGATCCCGATACCAAGGGTGTTATTTTGCGCATCAACAGTGGCGGTGGCAGTCCTGTGCAGTCTGGTTACGTCTACGACGAAATCGACCGGTTGCAGGCATTGCATACCGATATCCCAGTTGCAGCAGTCATCATGGATACCGGTGCCAGCGGTGCCTATTATATAGCGGCGGCCGCAGACAATATTTACGCTGATAAAGCCAGTATTGTGGGCTCTATTGGTGTGACCGCTGTGTCATTTGGTTATACACAGGCCATTGAAAAGGTGGGTGTTGAGCGCCGACAATTCACGTCGGGTGACCATAAGGCATTCTTGGATCCCTTCGTACCGGTAAAGGCCGATGAAAAGGCATTTTTTGAATCGCTCTTGTCGCAAGTGCATGGACAGTTTATTGACGCGGTGAAGGCTGGTCGCGGTGATCGCTTGGCTGATGACGAACAAATCTTTTCTGGATTGTTTTGGACAGGCGAGCAGGCAGTGTCGTTGGGTTTGATTGATGGTTTGAAGTCTACCAGTCAGTTGGCCCGCGAATGGGGCTATGAGACCACCATTGACTTCACGCCAATGCCATCGGCATGGCACCAATTTACCAAGGAATTGGGTATGAGTGTCGGCAGTCAATTGTCACGCGTCTTTTTGAGCAGTACGCCATCCATGCAATAGTTGCACCGTCCTGTCACTATGAGTTGCTCTGGCATTAGCCCAGAGCAACGCCTTCTTCGATAAAAAAGTCCACCAACCGAATCAAGGGTAAACCGAGTAGCGCTGTCGGATCGGGGCTGTCAATGCGAGAAAATAGTTGGATGCCGGCAGATTCGGCTTTGAATGAACCCGCGCAATACCGCACATCTTCTTGTGTCACATACCGCAAGATTAGGTCATCACTGAGCATTCTAAAGTGCACCTGCGTAACCACTACGTCGGTCTGCATCGTGCCTGTGTGGGTATTCAGCAAACACAGGCTGGTATAAAAGGTCTGTATGCGATTTGAAGCGGCCTGTAACTGTGCGATGGCGCCCTCTTGGGTCATAGGTTTGCCAATGATCAGTTGGTCATCTAGCGTCGCGACTTGATCCGACCCAATGATGAGGTGATCGGGGAGCTGGGTTTTCAGTGATGCCGCCTTGTCGATAGCCAGACGCAAAGCCAAATCCCTTGGATGCTCATGCGCCCGAGGGGTTTCATCGCAATCTGGAGCCATTACAGACACTTGTGGCAGCAAGCGGAGCAATAGTTGTTTTCGCATGTCAGAGGTCGAAGCCAGTATTACCGGTCGCATTGCGTAGGATCCCCAGTCAATTTCATTAATCTAGAATGATGGTTTTGTTATCGTGAATGATAATGCGGTCTTCTAGGTGCTGGTGTAATCCACGTGCCAACACCAGTTTTTCAACATCTTTTCCCAATCGCACCATGTCGGTTACATCATGTCTGTGGCTGATACGGGCAACATCCTGATCAATGATCGGACCGGCATCTAAATCACCGGTGACATAGTGGCAGGTGGCGCCAATAAGTTTCACGCCCCTTAAAAAGGCTTGATGGTAAGGTTTGGCCCCAATAAATGACGGTAAAAAGCTGTGGTGGATATTGATGATCTTACCAGCATGCTGTTCACAAAAACTGCGCGGCAGAATTTGCATATACCGCGCCAGTACGATGGTGTCGCATTGCGCAGCTTGTATCAATCGATCGATGGTTTCGAAATGTAAGGACTTGTTGGCCAGATCAACCGGTACCAAATGAAACGGAATGCCATACCATTCAACCAATCCGCGCAGGTTCTCGTGATTAGAGATAACGCAAGCGATGTCACAGGCGAGGTCGCCGCTGTGCCACCGATTAAGGATGTCAGACAGGCAGTGTGAATCTTTACTGCACAGCAGTGCGACCCTTTTGGGGTGCTGTGAGTCAGAAAGCCGCCATTGCATATTGAGCTGGGTAGCCAATGCGCCAAACGCTTGCTTAAATTCCTCAATGTCGACTGGAATCGAACTGGCTAAAATCTCATTTCTCATATAGAACCAGCCGTTGTCGACGTCGGCATGGTGGTTGGCTTCGGTAATTGTGCCGTGATAATCAGCAATAAATGTCGAAACCTTAGCAACAATGCCGACTTGGTCGGGGCAGTCCATTACGAGGCGGTAAACGCGGTTCATAGTTTGGGTCGCTCTGCTTATATAGTAAGGAAACACCATGTAACCTAGATTTGGTTACCCTAGTTGTCGCGACTAGATAGTAAATGGTTGTCTCATTTGATAATCCATATGACATTTTGTATGCCATCTAGATGCGGTATGCACCATATTCTTGATTTAAAAGCGCGATGTAAATGCCCCTCCTCAATCTTTATGGTTTTATGTGTAACCACCCAATAGGCGCGTGCTGATATCACTTCACATAGTGATTTCCAAATAAACGGCACTGGAAAGAAGGATGAGACCGTAACCAATAATTTAAGGATGCATTGTCAGCCGCTATATTCCCTTGCATATAAGTTGGTCTACTTTCTGATCTTCAATTCTTGAAAACGAATTGACGCTATTAAAACCCAAGCTGAAAGTTAGAATGCTCGTAACAGCCAGACACCTGTCTCAAATCAACAGGATAAGGCTATCTGAAAACTCAGGAGCGTTATTTATCCAATAAGATATAGAGCAATACTGGTAGGCCTTCATTGCCGAAATCACAATCTAGATTATGAAATCGGCAATGAATATTGTCACACTTAAATTATCGTCCATTTATCTCCTTAAATTGCATCTGCTCTTAATTTAGACTGAGCCACTGCTAATCTAGCTACGGGAACGCGCGGTCCTGAACAGGAGCAATAGGTCAGACCCATTGCATGACAAGTAGCAATAGAAGCGGGATGGCCTCCATGTTCTCCACAGATACCTACTTTAAGATCTGGCTTCGCTTTGCGACCGTCCGCTATCGCAATTTTCATCAACCGAGCGACTCCAGTAACGTCAAGTACCTCAAAAGGGTTGTTCTCCAAAATGTTTTTATTCACGTAATTTGGCAGAAATTTATTCTCGGCATCTTCTCTTGAAAACGAAAATACCGCCTGGGTCAAATCATTGGTGCCAAATGAAAAAAAGTCGACCATTTCAGCAATTGGCTCAGCACATAAAATGCCGCGCACCGATTCCATCATGGTGCCGAATTTATAGGATAATTTTAGACCCAGTTCCTGTTCTAACTTAGATGCAATATCCTGAGTTAATGCTTTAATTACCTGCACCTCTTTTGTTGTGACTACCTGTGGAACCATAATTTCAGGTTCAATAGGAATACCTTCTTTTTGACATTGAGCAGTGGCTTCAAGAATTGCCTGTATTTGCATGCCGTATATTTCAGGATGTGTAATACCCAGGCGAACACCCCGGTGACCTTGCATGGGGTTAACTTCATATAACTGCCTAACTTTATTAAGCATATTCTGCTTTTTGGCAATCATCTGGGCCACCAAATCAGAATTAAACGTGTTGAAGGGTTCTGGCAGCGTTGTGTGAACTTTGCTGGAATCCAGATACATTAAATTTGCAACCAGCGTGTCCATGCCCTGAATATTTTTTTGCACGCCTGTTAGTTGTGCCAAATCTTCAAGTATTTCTTGTTCATTGGGTAAGAACTCATGTAACGGTGGGTCTAACAAACGAATAGTGACAGGAAGTGGAGACATGACTTTGAAGATTTCAAAAAAATCAGAACGCTGAATTGGCAGTAATCTATTCAATATCTGTTCTCGGTCATTCAATGTATCTGCAAGGATCATATCTACAACGATAGGCAAACGATCAACATCGTTAAACATACGTTCAGTCCGGCATAGTCCAATTCCCTGAGCGCCATACTCGCGCGCTTTTTTTGCCGCGGCAGGTGTGTCGGCATTAGCCAGTACTTTTAGCTTAGCGACGGCATC
Organism: uncultured Saccharospirillaceae bacterium; assembly: GCA_913063165.1. Classification (GTDB taxonomy): domain Bacteria; phylum Pseudomonadota; class Gammaproteobacteria; order Pseudomonadales; family Natronospirillaceae; genus CAJXZL01. Next base: position 47,647 of record CAJXZL010000007.1, read on the forward strand.
AGCCCAACCTAATAGAACTTTAAGGTTCTCGGAGAATTCTGGCTCAACCGTGGGTATTTCACCAATATAGACATTACCTGTGGAGCCATCAATGGTGATCAAATCACCTTCACGAATTGTGGTTGCGCCAATAGTCGCTTCACGATTTTTAACATTTACTTCTATACCTTCGGCACCAGCGACACAGGGTTTACCCATACCCCTAGCGACGACAGCAGCATGTGATGTTTTGCCTCCCCGTGAAGTAAGAATGCCTTGGGACGCGAAAAATCCATGTATGTCTTCTGGTTTTGTCTCTACTCGCACCAGTATCACTCTTTCACCAGTTTTACCTATCGCCTCGGCGCGATCAGCATCAAAAATCGCCTTTCCCGATGCAGCTCCTGGAGAGGCAGGAAGACCGGTTACAATGGATGTAAAGTTATGATTGGGTGCCAGTGCAGGGTGTAATAATTGCTCTAGCAAATCGGGATCAACACGCAACAAGGCTTCACTTTTTGAAATCAGTCCTTCTGCAACCATCTCTACCGCTGTGCGTATTCTGGCTGTTGCATTCATTTTACCATTGCGAGTCTGTAAGCAAAATAAGATGCCTTTCTCTATGGTGTACTCGTAGTCTTGTACATCAATAAAATGCGCTTCAAGTTTATTGCGTAACGTAACCAGTTGCTGATAAGAATCTGGCATTTCCCGTTCCATTTCGGCAATTGGTTTTGGTGTACGGATTCCTGCAACCACATCTTCACCCTGTGCATTGAGCAGGTATTCTCCATACATAACGTTTTCACCAGTTCCTGGGTCACGAGTAAACCCCACTCCGGTAGCACTATCATTCCCCATATTTCCATAAACCATGCTGCACACGTTGACAGCGGTACCATTTGCCATCTGCGGCGTAATATTAAATTCTCGTCGGTAAGCAATAGCTCTTTTTCCATTCCAGGAACCAAACACAGCCTTGATTGCCAATTCTAGTTGTTCGTAGGGATCATCAGGGAAGGAGCGACCAGTTTGTTTTTCAACGACGTCCAGAAATGATTGACTAATTTTTTGCAAGTGACTGGCGTCCATGGCAACGTCTGAAGCCAACCCTGCATCGCCTTTAATCTTTGAAAAATGCTGGTCAAATAATTCATCGTCAATACCCAAGGCAACATGACCAAATAGCTGAATGAATCGTCTATAGGCATCGAATACAAAACGCGGGTTGTTAGTTTTTTGTATCAGTCCTGACAAAGTGACAGAATTTAGCCCGAGGTTTAAAATGGTGTCCATCATTCCAGGCATAGACAGGGCAGAACCAGAACGAACTGACAGTAATAGTGGGTTATCTGCACCGCCAAAAACTTTGCCGGTTTGTTGCTCAATGACAGAGATCTGATTTCTGACCTGATTCATTAGTTCCATGTTCAATCCCTTGTCTGGATTTTCAAGGTAAGCAATACAAGCTTCTGTAGTGATTACAAATCCAGGAGGCACATTTAAACCAAGTTGGGTCATTTCACAGAGATTGGCACCTTTTCCTCCCAAAAGTTGTTTGTTTTTACCGTCACCTTCAGAAAAATTAAAAACAATAGATTGAAGGTCCATAGTATTCTCCTTTCACGATGAAAATATTTTCAATAAGAAACCGCGCTATTCAACCCAAGAATAGTCCAAAATTCTGGATCGTCTAGCCGAAAATTGGCCATAATTTTGTCCATAAAGTGATACGTGATGTGCCCGAAAAACGAAGCGGTTTTTTACGGTGAATTTGAGCTGTTATCTGCCATTTTTGCGGGATGGTGTGGCAATACTGGTTGGCTTTCTATCATTAGATTTGCATTACCATTGGGTAAAAGACAGATGAAAAAAGGCACTCATTCAATTAGCTTCTGGGTAGAAACGATGAAAGAAAACCTTGAGCTGGGTCACGCTGCTACATTCGCGGCATAAGGGTGTTTATATAGTCATTGTAAGACCCACATTAGAAGGATACATCCAGTTGTTATCGGCTTTTCCCCACCAGTTTTAATCTCAAGAAATGTTATTGGGTTATTCTATAAACGCGGCTAACACAAAGGTTTTTAAGGAGGCCTTAACCAATACGCTAAGCCTGAGGGACCGTCGATGCGGTTTGCTTCTGCTTCTCGTAACGGTGATCCGAACCATTTATTGGTAAAAACCGGTCCGATGTCACCCAATGGCACCATAAATTGCCAGTTTTACATGAAAAAGATACACTTCTTGCCAATAAGTCTTTGACAGAAGGGAGGCACGTCAATATCATACCGCGCCTATGTCAAAGCAGACTCTTAACAAGCACGTTGAACCTTACCGAATGGCTGATCAAGGCGTCGTTCTAAAAGGTGACCTCCCGGTTTCGGCTTTCACACGATTGTGTGAGGGATTGTCCAGCCATGAGGGCGATGTGCAAATAACGTTGAAGTTTGGCGTAGGAGAAGATGGATTTAGAGAGGTTGTGGGTGAAGCCGCCGGTATGGTTGAGGTAGAATGTCAACGATGCATGGATCTCATGCCTTTTGAGCTAGAATCAGAAATCCATTTGGGTTTTGCCTTTCATGATGAAATGGCCAAATCTATGCCAAAGCACCTTGATGCGATGGTGGTTTTACCGGACGGCCAGGTTAGTATTGTCGACCTTATAGAAGATGATCTAATTTTGAGTGTTCCTCAGTTTGCCATGCACCCGGTAGGGCAGTGTGAGATTAAAACCGAATTTGCCGATCCTGTAGAAGTGGCTACAGTACAGGATGTGGAAAAGATTAACCCCTTCAGTATTCTGGCTCAAATGAAGAGTCCAGGTAACGAAAATTAGGAGATTAGGCAGTTATGGCTGTTCAGCAGAACAAAAAAACCCGTTCACGTCGTGGTATGCGTCGTTCACATGATGCATTGTCATCACCAACTCTTTCTGTCGATGCGACTTCTGGCGAAACGCACTTGCGTCACCATGTAACTGCAGACGGTTTTTACCGTGGCAAGAAAGTGATTGAGATCAAAGACGAAGCATAATTGCTCCGGACATGATCAAAAAAGGAAGGCTGATGCCTTCCTTTTTTTTGCCTGTCAAAATGTTTGCCAGCGCAGCCAACAGCAAGGTTTTCTTTACCATTCCTCATCCCGCCGCCAATAGACTGGCGCGTTTCGACACGTTTTGTTGTGACCTATACATTGATTATTTGATATAACCGACTAGATTACATTTATTGAATCTAGAGAACCTACATGACTAAAAAACGATTGCGTGATCTCGGAATAACGCTCGGGCAGTTGCCCACTGGGCCACTGAATGCCATCACAGACGTTGCAGGGGTTAGGGTGGGGCATTCCACGGTAATACAAGACCAGCCTCATGTGGTGCGTACAGGTGTGACTGCTATTTGGCCAGCGCACGATATATATGAGCGCTATTGCACGGCAGGTTTCTTTTCCTTTAACGGCAATGGTGAACTTACCGGCAGTCATTGGCTTAATGAACAAGGCTTGCTGGCTGCACCCATTGCGCTCACCAATACCCATGCCGTAGGCGTCGTTAGGGATGCGATTTGCGTTGATGCGGCGCAACGGGGTGTCGACAATGCGTGGCACTTGCCGGTCGCCGGAGAAACGTGGGATGGCTGGTTATCAGATGCAGAATCCTTTCCTGTCACCCAACAGATCGCATTAGATGCTATTGGGTCTGCCACAGACGGCCCTGTAGACGAGGGGTGCGTGGGTGGCGGTACTGGCATGATTACCCATGAATTTAAAGGCGGGATTGGTACTGCATCACGGCGGCTGCCCACAGCACTGGGTGGCTGGACAGTGGGGGTTTTGGTGCAGTCGAATTATGGTGTTAGGGGATTGCTGCGGTGCGGCAATGCGCCGGTGGGGCTAGAAATAGGGGCTAAGGAAGTGCCTTTGCCTGATGTGGATGCGCCTAGGGATGTTAAAGACCAAGGCTCAATAATCGTTGTCATTGCCACCGATGCGCCGCTATTGCCCATACAGTGTCAGCGATTGGCCCGCCGTGCGACGACAGGTTTGGCTTGGGCTGGTGGCTTCGGTTCCAACTCTTCAGGCGACATATTTTTGGCGTTTTCCACCCAAAATAGGACCAGTGCCAAGGCAGAAAGTGCTGCTATGACCATGTTGGGTCTAGATGCCTGTACGCCCCTATTTCAGGCTGCTGCAGAGGCTACGGAAGAGGCGATATGGAATGCGCTCGTGGCAGCTGAATCCATGACGGGTTTTCAGGGCAGAACTGCCCATGCGATCCCTCATGAGCTATTGGTCGCCGCAGTGGATCGTTATAAAAGACGATGACGTGCGCAGCGTTAACAATTTGGTCTAATAAGGTGATGTACCTCTTGTTTTGACTGAATGGGTAATTGAATTTCGCTAACCAATTTGATATTGGTGATATCTGTACGGTCGTTGCTCATTGGTTACAAGGAGTTTTGGACAGTCATGGCACATCAAGATTATACGGAAATTGATATACCTGTATCTCAGGTTGAAGTTGGTATGCAGGTGGTGGGGTTGGATATCCCTTGGGAAGCGTCTGATTTCCTAATACAAGGCTTTGTTGTCTCTGATGAGTATGAAATCATGCGGCTGAAACAGCAGTGTCGATTTGTGCGCATTCAAGTGCAGGGCGACAGACAGTCCGATGAACCCCGTGCAGCTGATGTGGCTAGTGACTCGCCGCTAGAAAATGAACCGTTTGAGCGACGACAAAGAATAAAATCCGACCTCAATGCGCGCATCGTAAAATCCCGACCTGGGCCCCGCACCTTTGCTGAAATTATTCCAGAATCACTCATCACCTTTGACTCAGCGCGCAAGATTGCCGCAAAGGTGATGGAGTCAATTAAAGTGGGTCGCACGCTCAATGTTAGAGAGTGTCGGGTGGCAGTAGAGCAGGTAGTGGAAACCGTGCTCCACAATCCTGATGCGCTGCGCTTTTTGACCCAAATAAAAGACATTAATCATTATACTGCAGAGCACAGTATGAATTGCTGTGTGATTGCCGCGACCTTTGGTCGATATTTGGGCCTGTCGGTAGAGGAAATTCAAAAACTGGCAATGGGCGCACTGTTGCAAGATGTGGGAAAGGCCCGCATACCGAGCGCTATCCTGAATAAGAAGGGTAAGCTCGACCATGACGAAGCTGCGGTGATGGCCAATCATGCCAAAATCGGCTATCAGTTGCTAAAGAAGATTCCTTTGGATGGTCCTATGCTGGCTGAAATTGCCGCGAGCCATCATGAACGGGTCGATGGACACGGTTATCCTCGCCATCTACATGGTGGCGCTATCAATACCTTTTCTAAAATTGCGGCCTTAGCAGATTGCTATGATGCGATGACAAGTCCACGCAGTTATGCGCGGGTATTTACCACATCAGAAGCATTAGAGGTCATTCGTACCAACGCTGGAACGCAATTTGACCGGAGTTTGGCGCTAGAGTTTGTGAAATGTATTGGTGAATATCCGCCGGGCAGTTTGGTTGAAATGTCGTCAGGCGAGGTTGGTATCGTGCTGTCATCTACCGATGAGTATGGGTTGTTTCCAAAGGTTTTGCTGGTGAGAGATGAGTTTAATCAGCCCTTAACCAATAACCGCATTTGCGACACCAAAGCGCGCGATCTCGATAAGAACAATAACCCCTACCGTGTCATAGGCGAGGTACCAAATGGCGCCTTCGGCGTTAACATGACAACGCACTTGAAGTCGGTCAGCCTGAGCGTTGGGTTTGGCTGATCAATAGCGCTACGAACTTCCAGATATTTTGTCGCTAAAGATGACCTTTTTACACAGGAGTGTTATCTTTTTGCGCCATCGTGAAGGGTAGTGAGGCCTTAACTAGGCTCAGTATTAACCCTAACGCACAGATGTTTTTATGTTCTGGTACTTTATTTTGTGCTGGCGCTGACAATAATGGCTGCAACATTTAATTGGATAGCAATCAATGTCTACAACTGCTTTTGTTTTTCCGGGTCAAGGCTCACAGCAAATCGGTATGCTGAGTGACCTGGCAGCACAAGAAACCCTTATTCAACACACGTTTTCTGAAGCCTCTGATGCCTTAGGTTATGACCTTTGGGATCAGATTCAGAATGGCGATGCAGCACAACTGAACCAAACGCATATCACCCAACCGGCTTTGCTCACTGCCGGTGTCGCCTTATGGCGGCTGTGGGTAGCGCGCGGCGGTATGCAGCCGGCTTACATGGCCGGTCATAGCTTGGGTGAATATACCGCATTGGCCTGCAGTGGCAGCTTGGCTTTTACCGACGCAGTGTTGTTGGTAGAGCAACGCGGTCGCTTTATGCAGAGCGCAGTGCCTGCTGGCACCGGCGGTATGGCAGCTATTATTGGTTTGGATGATGCTTTGGTAATTGAAGCCTGTGTAGAAGCGGCGCAATCTGAAGTGGTTGAGGCGGTGAATTTTAACTCCCCAGGGCAGATTGTCATCGCGGGCAACAGTGCTGCTGTTGAGCGAGCCATGGTATTGGCGAAGGCAAAGGGCGCAAAACGCGCATTGCCGTTACCCGTTAGCGTTCCTTCACATTGTGCATTGATGCGTCCAGCAGCCTTGCAGTTGGCAGAGAGCTTGTCGGGCATCACCCTGCAAGTGCCGGGTATTCCAGTGGTGCAAAATGTCACCGCAGGACTTGAATCGGTGCCATCCACCTTAAAACAGAATCTGGTTGAACAGCTGTACCGTCCGGTGTTATGGACAAAATCTGTTGAGTTTTTAGTGTCTCAAGGTGTCACTCGCACCCTAGAGTGTGGTCCGGGCAAGGTATTGTGTGGTCTGAATCGTCGCATAGATAAAAACTTGTCAGTGGGCGCGTTGGGCGAATTGGCTTCATTTGAAACAGAATTCCATGCAGGAGCAGCATCATGAGTATGACAGGTAAGGTTGTTTTGGTTACAGGCGCCAGCCGTGGCATTGGCAAAGCCATTGCTTTGAAATTTGCGTCACAAGGCGCCACTGTTGTGGGAACGGCCACGTCTGATGCAGGTGCAGATGCGATTACTGCCTATATCCAAGCGTCTGGTGCGACTGGCATGGGTATGCGATTAAACGTTGGCGTGACGGCAGAAGTCGACGCTGTGGTCGCTCAGATCAAAGAAACCTATGGTGATGTTGCTATATTGGTCAACAATGCGGGCATTACTAAAGACAACTTGATGCTGCGTATGAAGGGCGACGATTGGGACGAGGTTATCAATACCAATTTGTCGAGTATCTTCAGAACCACAAAAGCCGTATTGAAGGGTATGACCAAGGCACGTTGGGGCCGCATTATCAATATTAGCTCGGTAGTGGGTACAATGGGCAACGGTGGGCAAGCCAATTACGCCGCTTCAAAAGCAGGTATTGAGGGCTTTGGACGGTCGTTGGCAAAAGAGATTGGTTCTCGTGGAATCACAGTCAATGCGGTGGCTCCAGGGTTTATTCAAACCGATATGACGCATGATCTACCTGAGAAGCAGCGTGAAGCATTGTTATCACAAGTGCCGGCTGCGCGTTTGGGTGAGGCGTCAGAAATTGCTGAAACCGTGATGTTCCTTGCCAGTGATGGCGCGGCGTATATCACGGGTGAAACAATCCATGTTAATGGCGGCATGTACATGGCATAATTGCCATATATCTGTACCGCTATGTAAGCTTGCAATAAGCACTTGCTAAATTGCAGAATTTTTTAATAAACTAGCACACTATTTTTTAGAAGCAGTGCTTAACATCTTGGAGTGTAAACATGAGCTCGATTGAAGAACGCGTAAAGAAGATTGTATGTGAACAGCTGGGTGCTAAAGAAGAAGATGTGACACCACAGGCTTCATTTGTAGACGACTTGGGCGCAGACTCTCTTGACACCGTTGAATTGGTAATGGCGTTGGAAGAAGAATTCGAAACAGAAATTCCTGATGAAGAAGCTGAGAAGCTTGCTACAGTTCAGGACGCTATCGATTACGTCTTAGCTAACCAGTAATTTTTCTGTTTATAGTAGTCATCTAAAAGCTGTATTCGCCTTCTGGCGGTACGGCTTTTGTTTTGTCTGACATCTGGAGATCCATATGAGTCGCAAACGTGTAGTTGTTACCGGGCTGGGAATGTTGACCCCACTGGGCAATAATGTGAAAGATACATGGGACGGTATTTTGGCTGGCCGTAGCGGAATCACCAATATTAATCACTTTGATTCTTCAGATTTTGGCACCCATTTTTGTGGTGTCATTAAAGATTTTGACGCCACCACCTACATTGATCGTAAAGACGTTAAGAAGATGGATGTCTTTATTCAATACGGTTTGGCAGCCAGTGTTCAAGCAATTGAAGACTCTGGTTTGGAAGTGACAGAGGCCAATGCCGATCGCATTGGAATCGCTATAGGCTCTGGAATCGGTGGCCTTGCAGGCATCGAACACAGCCATAATATTTTGAACAGCAAGGGTCCTAAGCGGATATCGCCGTTTTTTATTCCTTCAGCCATCATCAATATGATTGCTGGCAATTTGTCGATTCGCTATGGCATGAAGGGCCCCAATTATGCCATTACAACGGCCTGTACGACCGGTTCACATAACATTGGCTACGCAGCCCGAACCATCGCCTATGGTGATGCTGACGTCATGATTGCTGGTGGCGCTGAGAATGCATCAACACCCTTAGGTATGGCGGGTTTCTCTGCAGCGCGCGCTTTGTCGCAGCGCAATGATGATCCACAGGGCGCGAGCCGCCCTTGGGACCGCGACCGTGATGGCTTTGTATTGTCAGACGGCGCTGGCATCATGGTATTGGAAGAATATGAACATGCTAAAAAACGTGGTGCACCTATCTACGCAGAATTAACGGGTTTTGGTATGAGCGGTGATGCCTATCACATGACCTCACCACCAGAAGATGGCCGCGGCGCGCGCCTTTCCATGGCTAATGCGGTACGCGATGCAGGCCTTGATCCCGTTGATATTCACTATATCAATGCACACGGCACATCAACAAATGCGGGCGATAAAGCAGAATCTCATGCCGCAAAATTGCTCTATGGCAACTATGCTAACCAAGTGGTGATGAGTTCTACCAAGTCGATGATTGGTCACTTGTTGGGTGCAGCAGGCGCGGTTGAAGCCATATTTTCGGTTTTGGCGATTCGTGATCAAGTAGCGCCACCGACGATCAATTTAGACAACCCAGATGATGGTTGTGATCTTGATTATGTGGCCCATCAGGCACGACCGATGCCTATACAGCACAGTCTATCGAATTCGTTTGGATTTGGCGGCACCAACGGCAGCTTGGTGTTCAGCAAAGTTAAATAATGGATGGGTGCAAATATAGGTAGCTAGTTACCCACCGCAGTGCCACAACACGGCGGACTATCGCAAGGCATTGGCACCTGACTGGTGGGTGCCACTTGCGTCATATCTAGAGAGGAAGCGTCTGTGATGACCACCGTTTGGATCAACGGCCAAGGGCAAGATCATCTCAAGCTACCTCATCGTGGCCTTGCTTATGGCGACGGCATTTTTGAAACACTCCGGATTCAACACAATAGGGCGCCCCTGCTGTCAGCACACCTCAAGCGCCTTGCACATAGCGCGCACACGTTGGGTTTTGGCACTGGATTCAACATTCAGTCTATAGAAGCACAGGTGCTGTCGGTACTGTCATCAGGACACAATCACTGCGGTGTGCTCAAAATACTGGTGTTAAGGCATCACCAGGGTAGGGGATATGCTTTTGTGGATGGAACACCTGACGTGATTGTCGAGTTTTATCCTGCTGACCTTTTGCCCTTTGGATGGGAGTTGCCGCCATTACAGGTGGGGCGTTGTGACAGTGTGGTGTCGGTAAATCGACAATTGGCCGGTCACAAGCACCTCAATCGTATCGATTCAGTGTTAGCGGCCGCAGAAGTGCGAGCGCAACAGTGGGATGACGGATTTCGCTTTGTTGGTGACCAGCTGGTTGAAGCCACCAGTGCTAACGTTTTTTTAGTGAAAGGCAATTGTTTAAAAACCCCTGAGATTGATCTGGCAGGCGTTAAAGGGGTAGCACGTGAGCATATTTTGGCGTTGGCCCCAGCGCATTTTGATGCGGTGGTAGTTGGCGAGATTACTGAATCCGATGTCTGTGAAGCAGAAGCCGTATTTGTGAGTAACGCTGTGATATTGTTGCGTCAGGTAGGCTCATTTACGCTGGGTACTCAGCGTGTCGAATATACGCAACAGCCCCCTGGGTTATTGCAATTGATAAACAGTTTACGTGAGGAAATGAGTCGGTGAATGGGCGTTGGTTTTACGGGATATTGTTTGTACTTGTCGCAGGGTTGTCTGCCGCCAGTCTTTATATCTACGATGTATTAATGCAACCCAATGGCAATGACAGCAGCCAAGTGGTGACCATTACGCCTGGCAGTGCGTTGTATCCTGTATTACGTGGGCTTGAGCGAGACGGCACTATCAAAGACGCTCGGGTAGCCCGTTGGTATGCCCGTGCAGCAGGCTTAGAAGGCATTAGGGCGGGTGAATTTGAGGTGCCCGCCACGGCAACTCTGGTCGATATACTTCGCTTGTTTAATAGCGATGCCGTTTTGCAGTATCAGGTAACCCTGGTTGAAGGACTTACTGCGCGGGATTACATCGATTTGCTGAAACAACAACCAAAACTTCGGTCGGTGATCAATGACTGGACCCCAGAACAATTGCTTGCGGCCATTGGCGCCACAGAAACCCACCTAGAAGGGTTGTTTGCACCAGAAACCTATAGTTACACTGCCGGCAGCACCGATATCGATATCCTAAAGCAAGCTTACAAGCGGCAAGTAGCCATACTCGATACGGCGTGGGCTGGTCGGGCTAAAGATTTGCCCCTTAAAACACCTTATGAAGCCCTGGTGTTGGCGTCGGTTATCGAAAAAGAAACGGGCCAAGCCTCAGAACGACCTGATATCGCCGGCGTATTCGTGCGCCGTTTGCAGCAGGGTATTCGTTTGCAATCAGACCCGACCACTATTTATGGGATCGGCCCTGATTTTGATGGCAACCTGACGCGGAAGCACTTGAGAACGCCAAACGATCACAACACCTATGCGATGTTCGGCCTTCCAAAGACGCCTATTGCCAATCCGGGCGCCGCTGCGATCAATGCAGCACTGCACCCGGCTGATGGGTCAAGTTTGTTCTTTGTAGCCAAGGGCGATGGCAGTCATCAGTTTTCGACCACACTTGAAGCGCACAACCAGGCCGTTTTACAGTATCAGCGGTATGGTCGGCGTTCCGACTATCAATCATCACCTACGAGCACAGCAACGGATGAATCGCGGTAAATTTATCACCCTAGAAGGGGTGGAAGGTGTTGGGAAAAGCACCAATTTAAGCTATTTAACGGATTATTTGGCGGCTGCCAATATCCCTTTTGTGGTCACCAGAGAGCCAGGTGGTACACCTTTGGCGGAAGAAATCAGAGCCATGGTATTGGCACCGCGCGACGAGCCTGTTGCCCCTTTGGCTGAACTGTTAATGGTATTTGCCGCCAGAGCCCAACATATTGAACAATTTATTGTGCCGCATTTAGATGCAGGTACCTGGGTGGTTTCAGATCGCTTTACCGATGCGACCTATGCCTATCAGGGTTGCGGTCGTGGGATAGATACTGCGGCCATTCTGGAGCTAGAAAGACTGGTACAAGGCGCTATGCAGCCTGATTTGACCCTGTATCTCGATTGCCCACCTGAAATCGGTATGGCACGGGCAGATGCAAGAGCCGCCCTTGATCGCATTGAAACGGCAGGTATGGACTTTATGAATCGCGTGAGAGCAGGGTATTTGGCCCGGATTTCACAATATCCCCAGCGATTTGTCACCATCGATGCTTCGGTGGCCCTTCCGCAAGTAAAGGCACAATTGATCGCTGCATTAGATGCCCGTATCGGGAGTTTGCTGTAATGGCGCTTTTTCCTTGGTTAAACAGTGGCTATCAGCAGTTAACCCATTTGGTTTCCGAGGACCGTTTGCCACACGCCCTGTTATTATCCAGTGCCGGTGGCCTTGGCATCCAGTCATTAGCAGAAGCCTTGGCAGCAACCATTTTGTGCTTGGCACCGACACCAACCGCGCAAGGTGCGCATGCCTGTGGCACCTGTAAGTCTTGTTTGCTGGTCACCAATGGATCGCATCCCGATTATCGCGTGGTCAGTCACCGCGAAGGCAAGAAGCAAATCGCTGTGGACGATGTTCGCGATGCCATGCACTTTTTGCAGCAGACGGCACAACAGGGCCATCATAAAGTCTTGGTAATCACACCGGCAGAAACATTGAATAAAGCGTCGGCCAATGCGTTATTAAAAAGTTTGGAAGAACCACCAGCGGGTACCTTTCTTATCCTGTTATCTGATCGACCCGCATCGCTGTTGGCAACTATTCGTAGCCGGTGTTTTAAGCATGCCATTGCCACTCCCGATCATGAAACCTCGCATCAATGGCTGTCAGGCAATATTCAGGATCCAGAAACAGTGAATTTACTGTTGTCTGTATGCAATGACCGCCCCTGTGAGGCTCTGAGGTTCTACGAGCAGGGCAGTCTCGATATAAGAAGTAAGTTGATCGAAGATTTGAATAAGCTAATGGGGAAGCACCTGGGGCCTTCTGAGATAGCCGGTCGGTGGAACAAATTGCCGATGGATCAGGTGTTATTTTGGTTGTCACTCTGGCTTACCGATATGTCGCGTTTCCTTGGCAGCAAGGGCTTGGTTACATTAAGAGACCCAATGATGGTCAAGATCACAAAATATACCGTCCGACATGCGAAAGCGGTTTCCATTTTTGGTCTCACTGACGATATACTGTCGTATAAGTCAGGATTAGAAAGACAAACGAATCTTAATCCACAATTGGTACTCGAAGAGATATTGATTACCTGGCATGACATGATTTTTTGAGGTGACACACGATGGCAGGTGCCGGCGGTAGAAGTGGTATTTTAACCCTTACAATGAAAGATAAGGCGGTGTTATATGCAGCCTATATGCCGTTTGTCATTGGGGGTGGTTTGTTTATCGCAACCAATAAAAAGTTCAAATTGGGTGATGAGGTGTTTTTGCTCCTGAATCTGATGGAAGAACCCGAAAAGATACCTGTGGCCGGCAAGGTGATTTGGCTGACCCCTAAGGGCGCACAGGGTAACCGCGCTACCGGGATTGGCGTGCAGTTTGATAAAACCAGTATATTGGCCAAAGATAAGATTGAAACCTACCTCGCTGGTGCACTGAATTCAGATAAGCCCACCCATACGATGTGACAAGTCCTAGGGTGCGCTTAGCGTGCCCAAAGGCAACCCCCGTTACAGACTGATACCTATCTTGAATGTCGTCAATGCATGCCCTCGACTGCAATAGGCTAGCTGCTGAGCGCGACCTATCCAAGATCAGGGGTCTATCGCGTGAATAGGGCCTGCACAAGCAATCCAGCGTAATACCCAAACACTCCAACGTAATACCCAAGCAATCCAACGTAATACCCAAACACCTGAGTTCATTGGCGTTTGCCAGCGGTAGATTCGCGGCCCTAGGCGGTATTTATACAATTGGGTGTCTGGCATTGAAGGGGCGTGGCGACAGGAGGGTCGTTTGAAGGGTTAACGAGGCCGAAACCTCGTTTTGCTTATATCACAGTCGTGTCATTTAGCACGCTTGGCATCCGCCCATTAGGCGAATCACCAGAACGACAGCATTACTGATCGCTGTATTTGCCTGCGATATTGGCGTAAAACTTCTTCATCTCAGCCATGTCGACATCGATATCGCCAGTCGGATAAAAGGTAGGTCCAAAACCGCCGGTTTTTCTTGGGTAGTCTAGGTAACCCATGCCAATCGGCACCTGAGCGCCAGTCGCTATGTAGTAAAAACCGGTTTTCCATTGGGCCACTTTTGCGCGTGTACCTTCAGGCGGTACGGCAACCACTAAGCGGTCTCTGGCATTAAAGGCATCAATGGTCTGTTGCACAATGTTATTGGTCTTCGATCTCTGAATGGCAATGCCGCCCATCCATCGCATGATAGGGCCCATAGGTCCCTTAAATAAGCTGTCTTTACCCATCCAGTAGATGTCAAAGCCAAATACAAAAGCCATAGACAGGGTAATAGGGAAGTCCCAGTTTGAGGTATGCGGCACTGCAACCAGAATGTATTTCTGTTCTGTAGGTGGTTGACCTTCCAGTTTCCATCCAGCGAGTTTTAACCCGATAATCGCAATGCCTTTGCATATTTGTTTCACCACAGGGGTGTTATAAATAGTTCGTTGCAATCTGATACTCCTGGTATGTAGTCATTATGTGGCGTCGTAAAGCGCGTTAGCTTGTCACAGTGCCGATGTTAGGAATGAATACCTTTGCCTTTTGTCACGTGGACTACAACACGGCTGTTCTCTGGGAAGACATCGGTGTCGATAGCGGCTTGGGTTTTCTGTTAAACCCGATGCAAAACCCAGGTCGTACTGGGTAGTGAAATGTGTCTAATCAGGGTATTGGTCGTCTGATGTGCCTGACTGCTCATCGCAGAAGTATCGTTACCAAGCGCAGTCTCCGCGATCCTGCACAGGATAATATTGATCCTATGGTATCATGGTTTACGCTATATGCATCTGTAGTTGTGGTTTATTTTTATGTATAAATAACATTAATAAATCATCATAAATAACTGTTTTATAACATTATTAATTTATCATTAAGGTCATTTATTAGGAATCCGATACCATGGATTTGAAGATGTTAGAGCAACAGCTGTCGGGAAATTTACCGCCCGTTGATCAGTGGCACCCGGCTCATTGTGGGACGATGGATTTGCTTATTGACCGAGATGGTCGGTGGATTCATGAAGGCAGTGAAATAAAACGGCCTGAAATGGTAAAGCTGTTTTACCGAATTTTGCGGAAGGACGCCGATGGATACGTCTTGGTCACGCCGGTCGAAAAAATTAGCATACAGGTCGCGATAGAACCCTTTGTGCTCATCGATGCGGTGTTTGAAGACGGTGTTTGGGTGTTTATCGCCAAGTCGGGTGAGCGGATTCCGCTCTGTGATCAACATCCTATGGCGGTATCGCACCATGAAGTGCTCGGTGACTATCCTCGGATATTGGTACGCAGCAACCTGTGGGCGCATTTCCATCGGAATCTATTCTTTAGAATGGCTGAACAGGCAGCCCATACAGTGACTGATACAGGTGCTGATTCTTGGGTCTTACACAGCGCAGATAAAGACTGGGCGTTTGGTTAAGCCTGCCAACTCAGAATGCTCAGCAGGTTATTGCATTTTTGACTGCTGACGGGGGAGTAATCATGCAGGTCGATTTCATGGATTGTCCAGAAACCCAATGCGCAGCTGTGTGGCAATTTGGCGCGCCAGCATTGCAGCATTGAAGCATTGAAGCATTGAAGCATTGAAGTATTAGACCGTTCAGCAATAGATCGCTTGGCGTGTTGAAAGGCGTTTGTCGTTACGTGCGCACCAGAACTCCGGCATAGACTTACAAAACCTGCGCACGACCACTGCGTATGAATACAGGGCGGTATTTGGCTCTTCCTATGTGCTACCCAAACCCAAGCCCAAGCCCAAGCCCAAGCCCAAGCCCAAGCCCATGCCCATGCCCAAGCCCGTGAAAGAACACAGGGTGGCGCCGTTCGTGTCTCCTTTCTCCATTATCCTGTCTGTCACTGCGCCTGCGCCTGCGCACGACATCTGGGTCCGTAGGCACTTGATGCCATGGACTGGTATAACGCCGGCAGCAACCTGACATGAGGTGTGGCTGTCATCCCAGGGGAGGTAGCGGCCGATTTCCCCGTGTTCTGTCACTATGTCAACGTTGGACGACTGGTGCAGCCGGACTCCATGACAACCCACGTCTATTTACTGTGCGCTTAGCAGGTTTGATGTGCCATAAAAAAAGGACTCTAGTGAGTCCTTTTTTGTTCGTGCGGCAAGCCTTACATATTGGGGTAATTTGGACCGCCGCCACCTTCTGGCGATACCCAGTTGATATTTTGTGTCGGGTCTTTAATGTCGCACGTTTTGCAGT
>CAJXZL010000008.1 GCA_913063165.1 uncultured Saccharospirillaceae bacterium
GGGCTACTAAGTGATGCTTTCACTCAAAAGAAATGTATGTCTCTGAACGCTTTTTCTGGATCAATTCAGGTTGTTTATTCGCACTCGGCACCATCATCAAAACAGCCGATTATCAAAGACCGCCTTTTTCTAACTGCGTCCATAAGTCGGCTATCGACGCCCGCCACCCTGCATGTCGTTCCGGCAATTGGTGCTTGGCTTTGCGCTTGAGATCGTCTGATAGACGCTGCTCCAATACCTCAATCTGCTCCAATATAGCTGCCTCTGTGTCGGGTAAGTCTGTGCGGCCTTCATCCATTGACGCACTATTTTTAGAAGGCTCTACAGTTTGTGAGTGTTTACTTGCCTCTTGCTTATAGACCGAACGGTAAAAGCCTTCTGGGTCGTGGGTGATGCTAATGGTCTCATCTTCTATCAACCACCAATGGGTAACACACTGATCCAAAAAAGCCCGGTCATGGCTGGTGACAATCAAGGTGATACCGGTTTCAATCAAGGCGTCGATCAGTGCCTCGCGCCCTTCCAAATCAATGTGGTTGGTTGGTTCATCCAAAATCAAAAAGTTCGGCGCTTGCAATCGAAACAACGCAAACTGCATCCGCGCTTTTTCCCCACCACTGAGTTGGCTTACAGGCTGGTCGAAGTCTTGATAAGGAATACCCGCGTGGAGCAAAGTTTGTCGTATGCGGTCATCTGGCCCCTCAACCTGACGACGGAGCCAATCGTATCGGGTTTCTTCGCAATTCAAAGCACTCAACTGTTGATCGTAATAGCCCAACTTTACATTGGGATTGATGCGAATGGTGGGGTCTGAATCGTCAAGGGCGGCCATGATCCGTTTTATGGTGGTCGATTTACCGCTGCCGTTGATACCCAAAAGCCCTATGCGATCCCCAGGATTGACTCTTAGAAAGGGTACGTTGGCCAACACGCGGTCAGTATTGGGCACTGAAATAGTCGCTTCTTCCAATACCAAGGCTTGCTTGCAGCTGAGTTTTTCTGTGTCGAGCGCTAATTCCAGTCCACTGCCACGGCTCACAAAGGTCACATTGTCTTTGAGCTTTTGGGCGCGCTTTTCCATGGTTTTCGCTTTTCGCGCCAAATCTTCATTGTCGAAGGTCCGACCCCAAATAGCCAAACGCTTGGCACTGGTTTCAATACGCGTGATTTCACGCTCTTCTTGGTTGCGCTGCTTTTGGGCATCTTCATCTAATTTTACTAAGGCTTCTCGCGCGGCATCAAAAGGCAGTTGGAAGCTATAGAGTTTTTGATCACGGAGCACCCAGGTATTGCGGCACAAGTTGTTCAACAGATAACGGTCATGCGACACCATAATCCAAGGCACGGTAATAGACGACAGCCATTGCTCTAAAATGGCCAGGCTCGAAATATCCATGTGGTTACCGGGCTCATCGAGCAACATCACATCAGGTGCCATCAATTGTGTTCTAGCCATTAACAACAAATTTTGCTGCCCGCCACTGAGCTGGCTCACCGCAATATCAAACTGGCCAGCATGAAAGCCCACCGCCAACAATGCGGTTTCCGCGCGGTAACGGGCACTCACCCGTTCGTCAAAGGACAGCATATCCAACGCAGCGTCTATTAGCGTCGCTGTGGCGAGTGCGGGTGGTAGGAACTGCTCTACGACACCGATGCGCAGTTGCTTTTGACTTTGACGAAGACCGCTGTCTGGGGCCAATTCACCAGCCAACATTTTGAGCAAAGTCGACTTACCGCTGCCATTGTGTCCCACCAGACCAATGCGGTCTCCGTCGTTCACACTGGCATCTAATTCACTAAATAATGTTTTATGGCCCAGAGCCAAACTCACCTGCGAAAGGGTGATACGGGTTGCCACAGCATAAACTCCATAAATTTCTTTGGGTTACATTGGATTGTTAAAAATATTCTACCCTAATCTCGTTTCATACCCATTCTTTAAGACTAAAATCACTATGAAAAGAGCACTATTTGGGCTAAATTTTGATCTGAACAACAATAACTAAATCACTAAGCAGAGGCGAAAAAATACCGATTCTGGCGACCGATCTGGCCTTCTTAATCGTACTTTAGCTTCTGAAATCTACAACTGGAGAGGAACATACGATGGACTATCGACAAATGAGAGGCATGGTAGTTACGCTATCGGCGGCGGTATTACTTGCAGGCTGCTCAATGATGCCTGGCTATCAGTCAGATGCCACCTTCGCGCCTGATAAAGAATACAAATTAACGATCCTGCATACCAATGACCATCACGGCCGTTTCTGGCAGAACAGCAATGGCGAATATGGCATGGCAGCGCGCAAGACCCTAATCGATGGCATCCGCGCAGAAGTAGCAGCTGACGGCGGCAGTGTCTTGTTATTGTCTGGCGGCGATATCAACACCGGTGTTCCTGAGTCAGACATGCAAGATGCCGAGCCAGATTTTAAAGGTATGGCGGCGATTGGTTATGACGCAATGGCCATTGGTAACCATGAATTCGACAATGCCCGCGATGTTCTGATGCAGCAGCAAGAATGGGCTGGCTTCAGTTTCTTGAGCGCCAACATCTATCGACGTGACAACGGCATGACGCTTTTCCCAGCTTACAAGGTGTTTGATGTCGATGGCATGAAGGTTGTGGTTGTAGGCTTCACCACGGAAGATACCGTTAAAATTGGCAACCCTGAATACACCTCTGATCTAGAATTTAGAAGCCCAGTGACGGTTGCCACAGAACTAATGCCAGCCTTGCAGAAGCGCGGCGCTTTGGTAATCGCTGCAACCCATATGGGCCACTATGCCGATGCCAACCATGGCGGCAACGCACCGGGTGACGTGACATTGGCGCGTTCGGTTAGCGGTTTTGATGTGATCGTGGGTGGTCACTCACAGGTCGCTTTGTCTGAGCCAGATGTCCAGAATGGTGCTCTGATCGTTCAGGCACATGAGTGGGGTAAGTATGTGGGTCGATTAGATTTGGTTGTCAAAAATGGTGACATCATCAGCTCTAATTACCGTCTGATTCCGATCAACCTGAAGAACAAGGGCAAAGACGCGGAAGGCAATTCAGTCTATACATTAATCGAAGATGAAATTGCTGAAGACGCTGACATGCTTGCGATGCTCACGCCCTATCAAGAAGCAGGCGCTGAGTCGCTCAATACGGTGATCGGCACCTGTACTGGTAACTTTGTCGGCGAGCGTAGCCAGGTGCGTTCTTCTGAAACCAACCTAGGCAACCTGATTGCTGAAGCGCAACGTGTGAAAGCGGGTGCTGACGTAGCCATCATGAACAGTGGTGGTATTCGCGCAGACATGGCTTGTGGTGATATCACTTACAAGCATGTATTAACCGTGCAGCCTTTCGCCAATATCCTGACCTATGTTGAGCTAACCGGTGCTGAGTTGTTTGACTACCTCACTGTTGTCGCATCGAAGGAAGCAGGCAGCGGTGCATTCGCACAATCTGCTGGTGTTACTATGGATGTGAAAGCCGGCATGATCAGCAAAGTGATGATCGGTGGCAAGGCGCTAGATAAAGCAGCAACCTATCGATTGGCCATCAACAGCTTTATGGCCTCTGGGGGTGACGGCTATACCAAGGTGTCTGACCATCCTAATTTCGTCAACACCGGTTTTGTTGATGCTGACTTGTTAGTGGACTACATCCAGCGCAATAGCCCTATGAGCAGCGATGACTTTGCACCTACAGGTGCGATCAACCGCATGTAATAAGGGCGTTATAAAGACAAAAGAGCGCCTATTGGCGCTCTTTTTTTTACTGTCGGATTAGGCTATTGAAAATGACAGTCAACGGACGGCTGTGATGAAACCCTTGAATTTCATCAGCACGAGGCATTTTTATTGGTCTGAACTGAGGATTTTTGGACTGAGGTTTTAAAGGGGCATCCAGGCCCCTGACGTACTAGGAAGCGGGCGATCGTGCCAATTCATCACACACATCCAGAAACAGACGCACTTTGGTATCCATGACGCTGCTCTGGCGATGGACAATCACATGGCGCAGGTCATAGTAGCGTTCTGCTGGCTGGACTAGCCGGACTTGGCCACGATCTATATAGGGTTGAATATAACTGAGTGGGAAAAAACCCAAGTAGCGGCCCGACAAGACCAGCGGGGTGCGGGTATCAAATTGATAGGCCCGAGCCGACAAATTGAGCCGCCGTAATTGTTCGATACCGGCACTGTTCACATCAACGCCTGGATAAACCGTCTGACTGGCATGCAACATCTCATCGGAAATATCGTCATCAGACAGCGTAAAGAATGGATGTTTGTTGCCACAACACAGAATAAACCGCTCTTCAAAGTTAGGCTGATAACTGAGGGCATCGATATTACGAAATTCAGGCATGATCCCAACATGCGCCTGACCAGCCAATAGCGCATTTTCAATGCTCGGCGCAGTGTCATTGTTGATCGCAATCTGTAGTTTTGGCGCACGGTCATTGAGCGTTGCAATCACCTCTGGCAGCCGCAATTGTGGCGACACTGCCACGTTATCACTGCACAGAATGACCAACTCTCCCGACACTTCCACATCCAACGAACTGATCAGCACAGAAAAGCCGTTAAGTGTGTCAAATAACTTCAACGATGCCTCATAAACGACTTTGCCTTGTTCTGTGAGCGCAAAGCCACCCCGCCCGCGTTTGGCGAGTTTGAATTTCATGCGACTCTCGAGATTGGAGATATGCACACTAATGGTCGATCGGGTAATATTGAGGACAGGTTCTGCCTTGGCAAAACCACCACATTCAACAACCACTTTGAATATGCGCAACAGCCGCAAATCGTATTCAGACACGGGTCTCGGGACAAAGGTATCTTTTCTCATATTCACCCAATTAAAGTTTTATTTAGTTCAAACATTAGTTTGATTGTTTTATATTTACCTTAAATAGAAATTAGTTTCAAATAGCTACCATATTTCATCAACTCCAATTCATTAGAGGCCATTGTCATGATCCGTTTAAATGAACCGGCACTGTTAGCCAACCATTCCTATATCAATGGTGCGTGGGTAAAGAAAGACACTACATTTGACGTCACGAATCCTGCTTCAGGCGTGGTTTTGGCGCAAGTCAGCAATGGAGACGGCCAAGATGCAGAGGCAGCGGTTGCTGCTGCAAAAGCCGCTTTACCAGCTTGGGCTGCAAAGAGCGCTAACGAACGCGCCGCGATTTTGCGCAAATGGTTTAACTTAATGATGGAACACCAGCACGACCTTGGTGTCATCATGACAGCCGAACAGGGCAAACCTCTGGCTGAGTCCAAAGGCGAAATTGCTTATGGTGCCGCTTTTGTTGATTGGTATGCTGAAGAAGGTAAGCGTATTTATGGCGATACCATTCCTGGGCCCGCCAGTGACAAACGCATCATTGTTTTAAAGCAACCAATCGGCGTGGTAGCGGCGATTACACCTTGGAACTTCCCAAGTTCAATGATCACCCGCAAAGCCGCACCTGCTTTGGCTGCTGGTTGCACCTTTATCATCAAACCCGCATCGGAAACGCCGTTGTCGGCATTGGCATTGGCACAATTGGCTGAAATGGCGGGCATACCTAAGGGTGTGTTTAACGTTGTTACTGGTACCAATTCACGCGCCATCGGTGAAGTGTTAACCACCAGCCCCGATGTTGCAAAATTCTCATTCACCGGTTCAACACCGGTGGGACGTAAGCTCTACGAACAGTGTGCCGGCACCATTAAAAAAGTATCTCTTGAGCTTGGTGGCAATGCTCCCTTTATCGTTTTTGACGATGCCGATTTGGATGCCGCCGTTCAGGGCGCCTTGGCGTCTAAGTACCGCAACGCCGGTCAAACCTGTGTCTGTGCAAACCGATTCTTGGTTCAGCGATCAGTTTACGATACCTTTGCTGAAAAGTTAGAGGCGGCAGTCGCAGAATTCCAGCTTGGAGATGGCATGGACGAAGGCGTCACCATGGGCCCATTGATTACCAAGAAGGCAATGGACGATGTACACGCCTTGGTTGAACAATCAGTTGCGCAGGGCGCACAGGTCGTTGTGGGTGGGCAACCACATGCATTGGGCGGCAATTATTACCAACCCACTATTATGAAAAATGTCAGCAACAGCATGGCCATTGCTGCCAATGAAATCTTTGGACCCGTTGCGCCACTGATTCCCTTCGATACGGAAGAAGAGCTCATCGCTATGGCTAACGACACTGAATATGGCCTTGCTGCCTATTTCTATTCTCGTGATATCGGCCGCATCTGGCGTGTCGCTGAAGGGCTTGAGTACGGCATGGTAGGCATTAACGAAGGCATCATTTCCAATGCTGCAGCACCCTTTGGCGGTGTCAAGTCATCAGGCTTGGGTCGCGAAGGGTCTAAGTATGGCATTGAAGACTTTCTTGAAATCAAATACTTGTGCCTTGGCGGCCTAAACAAATAACGAAGAGGAGACTCTCAGATGTCACGCAATTCAGAATTACAGGCTCGTAAAGTTGCAGCGGTCGCGCGCGGACAGGGCAATATGTTTTCCAACTTTGTTGACCATGCGCTGAACGCAGAACTGTGGGATGTGGACGGCAAACGCTATATCGACTTTGGTGCGGGTATTGCCGTAGTCAATACGGGCCACAGCCACCCTAAAGTGGTTGCCGCAGTAAAGCAGCAGGTCGAAAACTTTTCACATACGTGCATCATGGTAAATCCCTATGAGTCTGGCGTTACCTTGGCTGAAAAACTCAATGCCTTGGCGCCTGGTGATACCCCAAAGAAAACGATTTTTGTAAGCACCGGAGCTGAAGCGGTTGAAAACGCTGTGAAAATAGCACGCGCTCACACGGGTCGTCGTGGCATTATCGCCTTTAATGGTGGTTTTCACGGCCGCACCAATATGACGATGGGTTTAACCGGTAAGATCACACCATACAAAAACTTGTTTGGCCCCTTCCCTGGCGAAATCTACCACGTGCCCTTCCCTTCTGATTTCCATGAAGTGTCGGTAGCCGACAGCATGATCGCGATCGAAAAACTGTTCAAAGTTGACATTGCACCAACGGATGTTGCGGCTATTTTGATCGAACCAATTCAAGGCGAAGGTGGATTCTATTACGCACCGGTTGAATTGATGCAAGCGTTACGCGCGATGTGCGACAAGCACGGCATCGTACTGATCGCAGACGAAATCCAAACGGGATTTGGCCGTACGGGTAAAATGTTCTGCACCGAATATTCAGGCATAGAACCTGACCTCATGACTATGGCCAAAGGCATAGCCGGTGGGTATCCGTTGTCAGCAGTAGTGGGTAAAGCAGAAATCATGGATGCACCCCTCCCAGGTGGATTGGGTGGTACATACGGTGGTTCTCCAGTCGCATGCGCAGCAGCCTTGGCTGTCTTGGAAGTGATGGAAGAAGAAAACCTCGTCGCACGATCCAATGAAGTCGGCGCCGTATTCGGTAAGCGCTTACAGGCCATTGCTGATCGTCATCCTGGCTTGGTTGGTGAGATTCGCGTCAAAGGTGCCATGATCGCTATGGAATTGGTTAAGAATGGTGATGCCCATCAGCCGAACCCAGAGCTGATTCAGAAGCTGATCGCTGGCGCGGCCGAACATGGCCTTATCCTGTTGTCATGTGGTTTCTATAGCAACGTCATTCGTTTCTTACCACCACTGACTATCGGCGACGATTTGATTCATGAAGGCATGGATCAGTTTGATCTCTTGTTTGACAAATCCGTGTCGTAAATGACCTTTTAGAGAGCAAAAAGGCAGCCATTGGCTGCCTTTTTTATTGGATAGCGATTATTGGTTTTTCGTAATAGCGTTGATGGCACTGAGTAACTGGTCAATCTCAACCATTGGGCTCCGCGACACAATGGCATCATACTCGGTCTGCACTGCCGGTTGAAAGAACCGCTCCTGTTCACTGTGCGTCGTCATGACAATCACATTTTTACTGCTACTGGCCAATGCTAGATTTTTGGCGTTAGCGGTCCCAATGGGGAAATCACATAATACCGTCACATCCGCTGACGCGACCCAAGACAGCCCCATCTGAAAACTGTCATCTGAGATGCTGTCAAATGTGGGGGTTTCTATATAAGCAATGCCAGCAGCTTCCCAGTAGGCAACATCACTGTCATCTCGATGCGCAATGCCACCTGTCACTAGGCAGCCTGCACGGCGCAGTAATTTTGATACCCGAATAGCAGACCCTGCACCCCCAATAATGTGTACTTTGGCGCCTAATGCCGATGCGACACGGGTTTTGGGTAACACGTTCATATTGCCAGTGTGTGCGTTCATCACCACCAAGGCATGCTCGGTATACAAACGCTGAATCATTTCTTGGGTAATCACCTGATCGGGGGTACCGTCGTCCACTATCCGTCCCTGGTCGACCAATATCACGCGATCACAAAATTCCGCTGCTATATTGAGGTTATGCAGGGTAACCAGTGCTGACTTACCCTGTTCACACTGTTGTCTCAGGGCATGCATCAATTCGTATTCATGGCCAAGGTCTAGATTGGCCGTGGGTTCGTCTAACAGCATCACATCAGCGTCTTGAACCAACAAACGCGCAAACTGCACCAGTTGCTTTTCGCCACCAGACAATTCGGTGAAAATTCGCGACGCCAAATGCCCGATATCTAAGGCCACCAACACTGCTGTGACACGCTTCTGCAATTCGACTTGGCTGCAGAGCCCCTGTGCGCGCGCCGCATAAGCGCCGAGCGCCACGATATCGAATACGGCAAAAGGAAAGCCTTCACTCGCTTCCTGACTTAAATAACTGATAAAACCAGCCCGTTCTTCGGGTGGCATGGACAATAACAACCTGTCATGGATGTGCACAGTGCCTTCTGTGGCTGGCAAATATCCCAGTAACGCTTTTAATAACGTGGTTTTTCCGGCTCCATTGGGCCCGATCACACCCACTAACTCGCCAGCCAGCAAGGACAAAGACACCTGATTCAATAGACGGGCCTGTTTTACGTCATAGCTTAGGTTATGGGCAACCAAGACAGGGGTGGTCATGTCAGGAGCCTCCCCATGCGATAGTAGCGGATAATCAAAAATACAAAGTAACTGCCGCCGACAATCGAGGTGATGACACCCACCCTGATTTCATAGGGTGCGATCATCCAGCGGCCAATGAGGTCGCAGAGCAACACAAACACCGCTCCCACGATCATCGATAGGGGTAACAACGTGCGGTGGTCTGGACCCAATACCAAACGAACAAAATGGGGCACCATCAATCCCACGAATCCTATTGGACCGGCCATTGATATGGCCAAAGAGGTTAACAAAGCGGTATAGAGCAAGACGAGAAACTTAATGCGCGATACGGGGAGTCCCATACCATGCGCGTTTTCCTCACCGAGCGACAACACATTCAAGGATTGGCCGAGTCGCACCGTTAGCAACGCGATCACGATCATTATGGGCCCTGGCCAAACAATGTGCTGCCACATCCGTCCTTCCAAGCCACCCATGGTCCAGAAAATGAATTGGCTGATTTCGTATTCCTGCGAAAACATCAACACCGCGGAAACCGCGCCGCCCAACAAACTCGACACCGCCAATCCGGCCAAAATCAAAAACAACAACTGCATAACGCCAGCGCGGCCCGCCAAAGCAAAAACAAATGCCGCTGTGAGGAGGCCGCCCACAATCGAAAAACCAGGAATCATTAACGGATGAATGGATGCCACACCCAAGGATATGGCAATAACAGCACCTAAGCTGCTGCCAGCACTGATACCCATAATATCGGGGCTTGCCATGGGGTTTTTAAACAGTCCCTGCATCGCGGCTCCCGCCAAGGCCAATCCACCGCCCGCCAAAATAGCGGCCAATGCACGCGGGCCTCGGATATAGAACAAGATAGCAACGACCTTGGGATGGGCGTCACGGGCTGCTGATTCACCCTCGGTGACTGCGATATAAAGGGTTTCAATAATATCTGATAGGGGCAGCGGTACTGCCCCTAATGAAAGGTAGGCTGCCAAGATGCCCAGACTGACAAACAGCATTGCAGACACCTTGATCGGTGTTGCCATACCTGCTTCAGACCGGTGCATCATCCGGCGGTCACTGTGCTGCGCTTACTGCATTAACAATATAGGCAACGGCTTCAACAATATATTGGCTGTAGCTCCCCGCCAATTTTTCCGGCACCTGCAAGATGTGGCCTTTTTGAATGGCGCTGACGCCAGACAATGCTGGATCGGTGATAACCGACTGCTTAAAGGTCTCAGCACCAGCAGGATCGCCATACACCCAACCGGGTAAAAACAGCAGATCAGGATTCACCGCAACGATGGCTTCTTTTGACAAGGACACCTGTCCATAGTCGCCAACTTCTAAGCTAGCAGCCGCGTTAATCAATCCCGATTGCTCCAAGATTTCATTCCACGTTGTGCCCACACCACTGGCAGATCCCCAGGTGTTATAGTCAATTCCAACGAGCTGCCGAGCCTTAATGGCAGCAATTTTAGGTGCCAAATCTGACAGACGGCTGTTCATGTCGGCAACCATTTTGTCGCCAGCGTTTTGCGCATCTAGCATCTGTGCGAGCTTGAGAATTTCTGCCTGAATGGCTGAAATACTGGTAGGGGTGTCGACCAGATAAACCGGAATGCCTGCATTCCGTAGTTGCGCCACCTTGCCAGCCTCACTCCAATTCGCTGCAAAAACCAAGTCGGGGTAAATACCGACCAAGGCTTCAACATTAAAATCGAGTAGGGTGATGCCGGTTGGTAAGCGGTCTGCGATATTTGAATAGTTTGGGTCACTGGCCAAAAAGGTCATGGACACTATGCGTTTGTTATCCACCATGTGCTGCAATACTTCATCGGTAAACAATGACAATGAAGATATTTTTTGTGGGGCTTTTTTCAATACGACTTCATTTCCCATACCGTCGATGACCGTCATCGGGTAGGAATTAGCAGCTAGAGAGGTTAGAGAAACACTGGCAAGCAAAAATATTGCGAGCATTTTAGAAATGATCGAAGGCATGGTAGCTCCTGTAATTCATGCGCGTACAGATTAGAGTAAGCCAATCCCGTCTCCTGGCTTTCAACACATCTTTTAGCTGTTGATTACAGTGGCGCGTCCGCTGCGGATTTACACCGCATTCCGAAAGATTGGCGGCGGGAATTGGAACACCTAGAGGGGTGTGAGTCAAGGCGAGCTTGTCTGACCCACCATATTGACAGGTTAACGCGTAATCAAAGCGCCGCAGATTTTTTCAATACCGCCAGTGACGCCAAGGCACGGGCCCGCGCCTCTCGATGGTCCACCATGGGCTCTGGATAGGATTGGTCGTGTGAAAGCGCATGGAGACCGGCCATGCCATGTATGGCCTTAGCTGGCACCGCCGCCAATTCTGGTACGAACTGCCGAATAAAGGCTGCTTGCGGGTCAAATTTCATGCCTTGAGCAGATGGATTGAACATTCTGAAGTAAGGCTGCGCATCGCAGCCAGTACCAGCAGACCACTGCCATCCGCCATTGTTTGCGGCATAGTCACCGTCTATCAAATGGGCAGCAAAAAACGCCTCGCCCCGACGCCAGTCGATCAACAGGTGTTTGGCAAGAAAGCTGGCTGCCACCATACGCAGTCGGTTGTGCATCCAACCGGTTTGTACCAGTTGACGCATCGCTGCATCGACCAAAGGATATCCCGTTCGGCCTTCTGCCCAAGCCTGAAATTCATCGGGTGCTGATCGCCAAGGGATGAGGTCGCCCAAGGCTTGATAATTCCCTCCCCTAGCAACTCGTGGCACTTCTCGCATCAAGTTTACATAAAACTCACGCCATACCAACTGCCTTACCCAGGGTCGTGCTGGGCTACCCTGATTAACCAATACGTCAGGGTATTCTGCCATAACAGCCGCAAGGCACTGGCGTGGACTCAAGATACCCATGGCCAAATAGTGAGACAACTGACTCGTACCTGGTACATTGGGCATGTCGCGATCTTGAGGGTAGAGCACAATATCCTCAGCAACAAAGCGCGCCAAGGCTTCATGGGCAGCCGATTCACCACCCTGCCATTCCTGCACCAACGCTGTTGGCACTGGATGCCACGCGGCTAATGCATCATTGTTGCTCGACAACGGTGATAAGGTTTTAGGGGCGTGCGTCGGCCTGTTTGGCTCGGCCAAGGGTAAAACGGGATACACTGCGGCACGTTCAAACCAGCGGCGGCTATAGGGCGTAAACACCTTATAGCGTTCACCGGATAGGTTGCGAACATCGCCCAGAGGCAGAATGCCGCTGCTATCGATAACGCTCACTGGCAGACCGCTGGCACGCACCGCCTGATCTCGTTTGCGTTCATTCCATTCGATTTCAGTATTGGCATACAAAGCTGATAGGCCACAGGTATGGGCATATTCTGCCAAACGATCAGGCACGGCTTCAAAATCAGTGCAACTTATTACGTCCAGTGGTATCCCGATATCATGCAAACGCTCGCCTAAAATCACGAGATTTTGTCGCATAAAATCCAGCTGGTTGGTCGACGTACCATGCTGTAGATACTGGCCGGGGGTAATAATAAACACGGCGCGGACATCAGTACCTTGGGCTTCGGCGTGGTCGCAGGCCATACGCAATGCGGGATTGTCTTGCACTCGCAAGTCTTTACGAAACCACATCACCACGCTCATCTGCGGCTTCCTTTTAGTATCGCGTTACTGCTCGTCTTAAAAGGCATAACGCAGCTTCAAACCCTGTGGATGAGGATTCAGATATACCTGATCTTGAATGTATGGCTCAGGGAAATGCCTCAGGTGGTGATTAATTAAGGTGATCGGCACCAATAATGGCTGAAGCCCAAGCCGATACTGGTCGATGGCTTCGTTCAACTCTGCTTTATCAGCGGCAGTAATGTGCTTTTTAAAATAGCCCTGAATATGCTGCAGGGTGTTGCTGTGGTTTTTGCGCGTCGCTTGCGTTTTCAACACCGTCATAAAACCGATTTGATACTGGGCGGCTAAGGCATCGATGTCGTCGGACTTTTGCGCTAACAAGGGTCCTAACTTGCGATAACCCTCTGGGTCATGGGCCATCAACAAATATTTGTACCGTGCATGAAACTGGGTCAGTCGGTGTGCAGTCCAACCCTTTTTGGCCCATTGGCGCCATTCTTCGTAGGCATAAATGCGTGTGAAAAAATTCTCTCTGATGGCCATATCATGCAGACGACCCGTTTCTTCAACAGGTAACAACGGGAACCGTTCCATCAAATGACGTGCAAACACACCCACGCCGGTTTTTTCGGCAAACTGGGTACCCTCTCGATAGACGGAAACACGCTCCATCCCACAGGTAGGTGACTTGGCACAGAGTAAATAACCGCCCAGATCCTGCATTGTTTCTACTTTCTCGGCAGCGTATTGATTGAGTGGTTCGGTAACATTGACACTGTTGTCTGCGCTTTTGATCTGAATAAGGCCTTGGTTATCCACCAAGCGAATGGTCTTTCTGGGTGCGCCCATGCCAATGGCCATTTCTGGGCAGGTGGGAACAAATTCAAAGAAGGGTGCCATTTCCACAGTGGCGTATTGAGACAACTTGTGACCACCATCGTAACGCACTTGTTCACCCAACAAACAGGCACTTATCCCAATGCGAATCTTATCCATTAGCCCTACCCCTTGAAAAAATCAACGATATCCATGATACGCAGGTGGCGTCAGGTTAGATCATTAATTCCCTGATTAGGACGCGCTGTCGACATCGATGCCGTCCCAGTAACCCACAACAGCATCTTGATGATAGCCTTTGCGCATCAACTTCACATCGACGCGTCCGGTGTCTGGAAACACCACCACTTCATTCGGATTTTTATTACCGATAATCAAATAGCGACAAGGCTGGCTAGAGCGGTTGATCAGTGCATGACCCACTTTTTGTCCAGCCGGAAAACAGACATGGTGACCGGGCAACATCAGGTAATCGCGATCCCCCAAAACCACCGTCAATTCACCTTCCAACATATAAACCTGTTCTTCTTCCAAAAGGTGATAATGCGAAGGATTGGCCTGTTGTCCGGGCTGAAGCACCTCATTGGCAACACCTATTTGGGTTGCACCGCCATAGGCACTCAATGACTGAAAGGAAAGTCCAAAGCGTGCGCCTTGATTGAAGGTTTGCCAGGGTAGGTCGTTGCCATCAAAGGGCTCGAAAATGCCCGCTTCGTTTTGGGAATTGTCAGGATCGC
The DNA here is from genome assembly GCA_913063165.1 of uncultured Saccharospirillaceae bacterium. Lineage (GTDB taxonomy): Bacteria > Pseudomonadota > Gammaproteobacteria > Pseudomonadales > Natronospirillaceae > CAJXZL01. The sequence continues at coordinate 14,235 of CAJXZL010000008.1, forward strand.
TCATGGTTAGCCTTCCTTCATGTGAGAAATTTTGTCAATAAATGACAGGCTTAATTATTGGAGCAGTGCGTCGTCATTCATCCGGTGATAATGCCAGCCTAACGTCAGCCCGCGCACCGCCATAAACAGTGAAAAGGCCACCCAGAGCCCGGCATTGTCCCATGCAGACAACAGCAGCCACACAGGGAAAAAGATACCAAAGGTCGACAAAATCATGCTATTGCGCATCACGGACGCTCGAGTCAGTCCAATATAGATGCCGTCATAGAGGTAACACCAACAGGCAATCAGGGGCAATGCCACCATCCACCACAAATAGCCTTGGGCAAATGTAACCACGCTGGGTACTGACGACATCATACGTAACAATCCAGTGCCCGCCAGAGCGAAAAATAACGCATAAGCCAGTGCAAAGACGCCAGTCCAATACAGCGCTGCGGTGGTCGCCATCCTGATGCCTGAGGGATTTCGTGCGCCCTTTGCCATGCCCACGCGGGCCTCTGCGCCATAAGCAATGCCATCTAATCCAAATGAAATCAGTAGCAGGAATCCCATCAGAATGGCATTGGCCGCCACCACGGTATCCCCCAATCGCGCACCCTGGAAGGTCATAAAAGCGAATACGGCTTCTAAGCAAAGCGTCCGAATCAAAACATCACGATTGAGCCGCCCATAATGCCCAAGGGTTATTGGGTCTAGCACCAGAGCCCAGTTAGGCAGCAGTCGCATACCACGCGCTTTGCAGGTGACTAGCACCAACCACAGCCCCATTCCAAGAGCAGCATATTCAGCTATCAATGTGGCTAAGGCAACGCCCTGTACCTGCCACCCAAAAACCGGCACAAACAACAGATCCAAGCCAATATTGATAACGTTGGTGAGAATGAGCAGCCACATCACCAAGCGCGCTTTTTGCATGCCCAATAGCCAACCCAATATCACCAGATTCATCAACGCGGCGGGAAAGCCCCATACCCGAATTTGCACATAGCGTTCGGCATACAACTGGACTTCCTCTGATCCGCCAGCAAGTGCCAACCCCATTCTTATCAAAGGCTGTTGTAATAACAGCATGACAAGCGCAATAGCGCCTGCCACCACAATACCCCGCCACAGAACAACCACAGCCGCATCCGATTGATTGCCACCATAGGACTGAGCGGCGAGCCCTGTTGTGGTCATTCTCAAAAAACCAGCCAACCACAGTACCAACGTGATTAACATACTGCCAACAGCGGTACCGCCAAGAAAATAGGCATCCGCCAGATGACCGACCACGGCGGTATCTACCAGTCCCAATAAAGGCACAGTGATATTAGAAAGGATCATCGGCAGACTGATTGCCAAGAGCGCTCGGTGTTCCGGCCACACTGATGGTTCTCGCCAAGGCTGAAATAGTTTCATGGGGTCGCATGCCTGAGAGAATTTTGAAATATAGTAACAGCAGGTATAGCAGAAAGGACAGACGGGAGGAGCAGGCAGAGCAAGATGAGTAGGCAGAGCGAGATAGGCTTTAAGAACACGGCAGACAGGGCGCTAAGGTTAGATCAAGGGCCAGCCTTCCCAGGCTAGCCCTATAAACAACACAGTCTGCTTACAAAATACGTTCTTCTGTTTTCAGGTGAAAGAATACCGCCTTTTCCATATTAAACATCAAGTCCATCATTTGACCCGGCGCTTTGGCTTCAGCCGGATGCACTCGGCAATTCACTTCTTGGCCGTTCAGGTATACCAGAACCAGGGTATCTGCCCCGGTCGGCTCGGTCACTTCAACTTTGCAAGGCACAATAACCGTATGTTCATTGTCCATCATGTGCGGAATAGAATGGGTAATTTGCTCAGGTCTAACACCCATAATAACGTCTTGCCCCAGTGCAGATGCCAATGTTGTTGGTGGGTTTTGGATCGGCAGCGAGAAGTGATTATCACCGTTAGAGATTTTGGCAATAAATTGTTGCTGCTCTTGCTCGATACGACATTGAATGAAATTCATAGACGGTGAACCCATGAAGCCCGCGACAAAGATATTGGCTGGGTCGTCATAGACTTCTTGTGGGCTGGCAAATTGCTGCAACACGCCATCCTTCATCACCGCAATGCGATCTGCCAGTGTCATGGCCTCGATTTGATCGTGGGTCACATAAACGATGGTGGTAGCCAATCGCTGGTGCAACTTTTTAATCTCGGTGCGCATTTCTACCCGTAGCTTGGCATCTAAGTTCGACAGTGGCTCATCAAATAAATAGACCTTTGGTTGACGCGACAGCGCACGGCCCATGGCAACTCGCTGACGTTGGCCACCAGAAAGCTGTGAAGGCTTGCGATCGAGCAAATGGGTGATTTGCAGCAGTTCTGCAACGCGGTTCACTTCTGTCTCGATATCCGCCTTTGGAATCTTGCGAATTTCTAATCCAAACGCGATGTTTTTGCGCACCGTCATATTGGGATACAGCGCATAGCTTTGAAAGACCATCGCAATATCGCGGTCTTTTGGGGCTGCGTGGGTCACTTCCGTATCGGCAATCGCGATACGACCCGTGGTCACTTCTTCTAGCCCAGCAATACAGTTAAGCAGGGTAGATTTACCACAACCCGAAGGCCCAACCAAGATGACCAGCTCTCCATCTTTGATATCTAAATTGATACCCTTTAATACCTGTGTTTTGCCAAAGGTTTTTACTACGTTATCAATGGTTAATGATGCCATGAATATTTATACCCCATACCTATGTTGGCCTGTTGCCAATCAGATTAACCCTTCACTGCACCAGCAGTCAGGCCCTTAACAAAATACTTACCCGCGACGATATAGACGAAGATTGTTGGCAATGCCGCAATAATCGCGCCAGCCATATCTACGTTATAGCGTTTTTCACCGGTTGAACTGTTAACCATATTGTTCAGACCAACGGTCACCGGCTGAGAGTCAGGATCACTAAACACCACACCAAATAGGAAGTCATTCCAAATTTGGGTAAATTGCCAAATAACCGACACCACAATAATAGGCGTCGAGAGCGGTAAAATAATGCGGAAAAATATCACCCAAAAGTCCGCTCCATCTAATTTGGCGGCCTTAATCAATTCACCCGGAATACTGACGTAGTAGTTTCTGAAAAACAGCGTCGTGAAGGGCAGACCATAAATGATGTGCACAAAAATTAAACCAGGCAATGATCCCGCAATGCCTAGTTTTCCGAGTGTTTGAGACATAGGCAGTAAAATGGCTTGAAAGGGCAAGAAACACCCAAACAAAATGAAGGCAAAAAAGATTTCGCTGCCTTTAAATTTCCAAAAGCTGAATATATAACCATTCAGTGCGCCCAATACCGTAGAGATAAACACCGCCGGAAAAACCATTAAAATGGAATTGATAAAATAAGGTCTAAGGCCTTTATCGGTTCGTGCACCAATTTGGGCTTGGCTCCACGCTTCTGTCCAGGCTTCAGTTGAAAAAGCTTTCGGCCATTCAATTAACTGACCCAACCGAATTTCATTCATCGAACGAAACGATGTCAGTACCATCAATACCAGTGGCAACAAGTAAAACAATGCAAAAATAGCGAGTAACGCATATAAAATGGCTCTAGCACTAAGGTCTTGATACTTACGGTCCTTCAGAACCATGGCTTGTTTAGTCATCTTTTTTCACCCTGAGTTCTGAATATAAGTAGGGGACCAATATTGCTATGACACCCATTAGCATGATGACCGCACTGGCAGCACCGATGCCAATTTGGCTGCGGCTAAACGAAAACTGATACATAAAGATGGCGGGCACATCGGTAGAGTTACCTGGGCCACCACCCGTTAGCGCCATGACCAAGTCAAACGACTTAATCGCAATATGGGTGAGCATGATGAATGCGGAGAAAAATACCGGTCTTAGGCTAGGAATAATGACCCGAAGGTAAATGGTGGTTAAAGAAGCGCCGTCAATTTGGGCCGCTTTAATAATGGAGCTATCGACACCTCGCAATCCTGCTAAAAAGAGCGCCATCACAAAACCAGATGATTGCCAAACACCGGCGATAACGACGGTGTAAATCGCCATATCGGGATTAACCAGCCAATCGAACGTAAACCCTTCAAAGCCCAGTGTATGCACATATTTCTCTAGGCCAACGGTTGGGTTCAACAACCACTTCCAGACCGTACCCGTTACAATAAAAGACAGTGCCATAGGATAGAGATAGATGGTTCGCAAGAAACCTTCTGCACGGATTTTCTGGTCGAGCAGGATGGCCAAAAACAGACCGATTGCTAAACAGATGAAGACAAATAACACACCAAATATCGCCAAATTGCTTAACGCGCCGATCCAACGGTCGTTTAAAAAGAGCTTTTCGTATTGCATGAGACCTGCGAACTCGTAAGTCGGCAGCATTCTCGAATTCGTAAATGACAGTACCGTCGTCCAAATGATAAAGCCGTAAAAAAATACAATGGTAATGAGCATGGTGGGCGACATGACTATTCTGGGTAGCCAATGTTCAAGTCGATCTGAAAAAGATGGTTTTGATGATTGCAGCATGTCAGTTTTGATTCCTATGTGAGCCTACCGTCGTGACATTGTTATTTTTATTGCAGTCCATCGCATGAAGCTATTTCATCATAAAACAGCCGCAACGTATGTGATTCATTCTTGAAATGTCGAGTGCCCATATGGGCTGGGCACTCGTTTGTAGATGATACCTATTGCTTATTGTGCTGCTTTAACTGCTTTAGCCAGTTTTGCAACGCCGTCAGCAGAAGACATATCACTGTTGAAGAACGAAGTGACTACGTCACCGATGGCGCCTGAAACAGAACCAGTGGTTGACATACCGTGAGCCATTGAAGGAACAAGTCCCTTGCCTGACTTAGCAGTTGACTTGAACGTATCCATAGATGCCAATGCACAGCTATCAAATGGTGTCATGTCCATATCCATACGTGCTGGAATAGAACCCTTCTTCAAGTTAAAGACTTCTTGGAACTTCTTAGATACAACCAACTCAGCCATCTTGTCTTGCGCGGCAGTGTTAGCAGGATCTTTCTGCTTGAACATAACCAATGAGTCGATGTTAAAGGTAAATGATCCGTCGGTACCTGGGAAAGGTAAGCACAAGAAATCTTTACCTGGCTTCTGACCCGCTAGCGTGAATTCACCCTTAGCCCAATCGCCCATGAACTGCATTGCAGCTTCGCCCTTAATAACCATAGAGGTTGCGACGTTCCAATCACGACCAGGTGAACCAGCATCAATATAGCCAGTCACTTTACGCAGTGCATCAAATGACTGCTTCATGGTGTCACTGTTCAGTGCAGTCTGGTCAAGATCAACAAATGCACGCTTGAAGAAATCAGCGCCGCCTACAGACAATACAATAGACTCAAATGTAGTTGCGTCCTGCCATGGCTGACCACCGTGCGCGATTGGCGTAATGCCTGCGGCTTTTAGCTTGTCAGCTGCTGTCCACATTTCTGCCATCGTGGTTGGCACTTTAGCGCCGGCCTTTGCAAAGGCTGCAGGATTAGCCCACATCCAGTTAACGCGGTGAACGTTGACAGGTACTGAAACGTACTTACCATTGTATTTCATCACGTCAGAAACAACTTTGGGTAAAACGGCATCCCAATTACTGGCTTTAGCAACGCCAGACAAGTCAGCTGCAAAGCCAAGCGATGCCCATTCCTGAATTTCAGGGCCTTTAATCTGAGCAGATGCTGGAGGGTTGCCAGATACTGCGCGTGAACGCAATACAGTCATGGCTTGATCACCACCACCACCGGCTACGGCAAAGTCTTTCCACGTATGGCCAGAGTCTTCAACCATAGATTTCAGCACTGCGATTGATTCTGCTTCGCCGCCGGAAGTCCACCAATGGAGTACTTCAACTTCGCCAGCGTGAGCCGCCGTACCAGCCATGGTACCAACGATTGCTGCTGCTAATATCGATTTTTTAAAAGTCATAATAGAATCCTTCAGATTGACGATTTTATTTTTGTGGTTGCCCAACATCTTCGGTCAAATCAGGCATACACCTGTGACAACTTATGTCGAAGTTCAGTTTAATGAATATATTCACCCGAAATTGTAATAAAATGCTGCATAATGTAACGGGGCTAAAACTGACAATCTGTAGGCACATCAGCGATCAGTTGCGTAAAAATACCCAATTTCAATCACTTACGATAACCTAGATCATGAAATAAAAAACAGTGCAGTCCATAACGGCCTTAAACTGGTCTGACCAGCGCATTGATTAAAAAACATCCATTTACATTAAGTTACACTATTGTTACAAACTGACAGATAAGGGCACGTCAATTCAACGAGCAAGGCGCTATTCAGGGCCCATTACTTGATATTTGACACCATTGACAAGGCAGGCAATATGAATATTGAGCAAAATTCCTTCCGGATACTGGTCGTAGATGACGATTTAGACATCTGTAAGCTGTTGCACGATTATCTGCATAGCCACTTTTTAGAAGTGAAAACCGCCCACAATGGTGAAGAAATGTTTTCGGCGCTGAAATCCTATAAAGCCGATCTGATCATATTGGACGTCATGATGCCAGGCGCTGATGGATTCCAAATCTGCCAAACATTGCGAAAGACCAGCAATGTACCGGTTATCATGCTTACGGCAGGCTCTGACGACACTGACCGGATCGTCGGGTTGGAAATTGGCGCCGACGACTATATGGCAAAACCCTTTAATCCTAGAGAACTGTTAGCCCGGATAAAGGCCGTATTGAGGCGTTCTGAGAAAAACATAGAGCCAAATGAAGCACTGAAGAAATTTCAATTCCATGACTGGGTATTGGATTTTTCAACCCGTGAGCTCAGTCATGTCACTGGCGAACGGTGGACCCTAAACGGTGCTGAATTTTCGTTGCTATCGCTGATGCTGCACAAGCCTGGCCACGTTTTTACGCGAGATGAACTCTCTAACCATTTGCGCGGTAGAGACTCTTATCCTTTCGATCGCACTATTGATGTACAAATCAGCCGCTTGCGTCAGCGTTTAAAGGACGACAACAAACAAACCCAACTCATTCAGACCGTTAGAGGCTCCGGCTATATATTAGCCACCACAGTAGAGCAGCTGGCTTAGTCATGGAACGAGAAACCCAAACGCCCACCTTATTTAGCCGTATCTTTTTGATTCTGGTCGGCAGTTTAGTGACTATTTTAGTGGCCTCTAATATTTTGTGGGTCAAATATTATGAGAGTAACCAACGTGAATCTGCAGCCATTCTTGCTGAAGAGCTGGCTATCAGCATGTCAACCACAGTTAATTTCTTTGGCGCTCTGCCACATGAGTACCGGCATATTGTATTGCAACAGCTAAGGAGCATGGGGGGAGCGCGGTTTTTTGTATCGGTTAATGACAGTGAGATCGCCATCAGCAGCAGCCAACCCACCGCACTGTCTGACATCATCATTAATGAATACACCCAAGCACTGAGGGTGCGGCTGGGTTCTAAAATACGACAAATCATTGTTAATTTTGCCCAACCGCAATCACTGAAGGTTTTTCACGATGAAATCATGTTCACCGATTTACCAGCGCGTTGGGTGCAAAATTCGTTGATACTGCCGGACAACCCTCCGTTATTGGTAGCCCAAGTGCAGATGGACACCAATGAATGGTTATACCTAGCGGCACTGTTACCTGACCCGTATTTTCTTGATCGTGAAAATAATTTACTGAGCACGCAAACCTTGTTTGTCTTGACCCTGCTGCTGGTGTTATCGGTTATTTTTTGGTTTTTAACCAAATGGGTGACCAAGCCCTTGGCGTCATTGACCGAAGCTGCCCGCCATCTGGGTAAGGACCCACTACATCCGGTTACCATCGATACGCAGGGAAACCGAGAGGTGGCCGATCTTGCCCATGCCTTCAATGTTATGCAGCAACGATTGCACCGGTATATTGAAGATCGCGAGCAACTGTTTACTTCAATATCACATGACCTTAAAACGCCCATCACCAGACTGCGATTGCGTGCAGAATTTGTATCTGATACCCAGTTACGGTCACAATTTATCGGCGATCTCGTTGAGCTAGAAGCCTTAGTAAAAGGGGCATTGCAATATGCCAAGGGCACACACAATTCAGAGGCATTGATTCCCATCGACCTGATGGCTTTGCTCGCCAACATTCAAGAGAACCTGTCTCTCAGCGGCGCCGAGGTGTTGATTAGCGGACACTGCGACATGACCTATGAGGCCATGCCTTCAGCACTAAAGAGATGCCTATCTAATGTGATAGAAAACGCCGTTCAATATGGTCATGTGGCAAAGGTGCACGTCAGCGACAACGAAAAGAACATACAGATTGTCGTCAATGACAATGGTCCCGGCATACCTGAGGCTGAAATGGGTAAATTGTTCGAGCCGTTCACACGCCTATCGACTTCCGCAAACCTCAGTGGCAGCGGGCTCGGCCTGAGTATTAGCCGCAACCTAGCTCATGCACACGGTGGCGAATTGTTCGTCTCCAATGCTGCCGACGGTGGGCTCTCTGTTACCATCCTATTGCCGCACAATTGATGGGGTATTTTCTGAATATTTGCACTCACATCGCTGTTTTTGAAAATCGAATCGGTTATGCTGAAAGCACATCCAATAATAGTTGTTACAAGGAATATACATGGCCCTATTTCGTTCAATCGCGCTCATCCTGAGCATGCTCTGGTTTACCGGTACTGCATCGGCACTAGACCAAGACACCGAAACCTATATCCAAGAGCAAGTGGATGCGCGCTTACAGTCATATATCGCTAGTGAAGCATTCCAAGCCAAAATAAACGAAGGCATTATTCGCTTTATTCAGGCGCAGAATGCCCTTCAAGAACAAGCAGCACAGCAGGCGGAACAATCAGGCACCATGCAATTGATGCCCATAGACCCAAGCCGTGACCATATTCGCGGGAATCCAAATGCTGCTTTTACGTTGTTGGAATACTCCGATTTTGAATGCCCGTTCTGTAAGCGCTTTCATGAAACCGCTAAAGCCTTTTTAAGCAAAAATGATGATGTTAACTGGGTATACAGACACTTCCCATTAGAATTCCACAATCCAGGCGCCCAGAAGCAAGCGGAAGCCACTGAGTGTGTTGCTCAATTAGGTGGCAACGATGCGTTTTGGATGATAACCGACTTCATTTATGAAGTTACCCGGTCGAATGGCAAAGGGTTCCCTTTATCTGCACTCCCGAGCGCAGCAGAAGCAACCGGTGTTGATGTAGAAGCATTTAATAAGTGCATGGCATCTGGCGCCCAACGCGACCGTGTTTTAGAAGACCTGGATAATGGCCAACGTAGTGGTGTTACTGGCACTCCTGGAAACTTTTTGATTCACCATGCATCAGGTACCGTAGTCGTGATTACTGGCGCACAGCCGCTAGAAAATCTTGAACGCACCCTTGAAGCAATGAAGCAAGAGTTAGGCGAATAGGTTCTTGTCAATTCAAGGCAGCCAGCAATGTGCTGCCTTGTTGTTTCCATTTATTTTTGATTGAGCAGATCCATGAAAATCTTTCTCACCATTTTTGTCACAGTATTTTTAGCCGAGCTCGGCGATAAAACCCAACTTGCGACCATGCTTTTTGCTTCCGACGCCAAAGTCAGTAAGTGGACTGTGTTTTTTGCAGCCTCCGCTGCCCTGGTGTTAGCTGCCGGCATCGGTGTTGTGGCAGGAGAAATGCTCGGGAAGGTAGTTTCTGAAAAAACGCTGAGCCTGTTAGCAGGTGTCGGCTTTGTATTAATCGGCGCATTTTTGCTATGGGGCGCTTTAAAACAAGGCATTTAAGCGCAACAATCTTGCTCCTCAGCTCGCTCACCGGTGTGCAAGGCTGAGGCAGTCAATTCACTGCGAGGTATCTGAATCACTTTTAATTTCTATATTTTCTGTTTCTTGGTATATTGCTGATACATGCTAAACCATTTGTAAACACAGCAGGACTAAACAATGGCTCTGTCAGCACAGCTTAAGATCAAACACAAAATCGCTACTACCTTGATCCTCGGTTATCTTGCAGCCGTTTACTTTATGGTGATCAGTCTCGATCAAATCAAAACCAGCCTTGTTGAAACCCGCAAACAGGAATTGATTACTGCAACAACCTACACTGCATCACTCGCCACCACATTATATCAAGCCTCCATTCAAAACTATTTACGTGGTATATCAGAAACGCAACTCAGTGCGGTCCAGTATTTTTATGAGCAATTCCAACAAGGCTTGCTGACAGAGTCTGAAGCAAAGCAGGCGGTGGAAGGTCTATTTCTAAACCAGCAAATCGGGTCCACAGGTTACAACACAGCAGTAGATATTTCCCAAGGATACAATGACATCACTTTAGCCATCCACCCTGTTGCCAAGGGCAAAAAAATCAGCGACCTGAGCTCCGCACAACGTATGTACGAGCAAAAACAGGGTTACCTCGAATTTGAGTGGCTGGCTGATGGCACAGCGAAGCCGGAACAAATATCTCAATACATGACCTATTTTGAGCCATGGGGTTGGATAATTAATGCAGCCCCCTTTAAGAAAGAACTATTCCAATTAATCGATGTGCATGAGTTACAGTCTTATTTGGCAGCAGCGCAAAAGAACAAAGTTGATAGCAGCTATGTGACCATATTTGATTCTTCTGGTTACGCTATCTATCACCCCGTGTTAAGTGATCAAAACATTATCGAATTGAGAGACACAGAGACCGGAGAACCCTTTTTAAGAAATTTGATAAATCAAGCAATAGACTCGGACAATCCGAATTACAGCGATTGGGTTGAGTTTTCTTACACCCGTCGTGGAGAACCGACAGGACCTTCAAGTGATAAGCTGATCTATTATCAATATCTCCCTGAATTTGGCTGGTTTGTCGCTTCAATTATCAACAAGGACGACACCCAAATTTCTTATGACATTTTGTTTAAGAAGCTATCAGCACTTGGATTATTAGCGTTGCTCATAGTGGCTTTTTTCTCGATTTATGCCTCACGCTATATTACCAAACGTCTCTCGCCTTTAAGCCTTGCTGCCAATCGATTTGTCCAAGGTGAGTATGGCCTGCAGATAGCGCGATCTAAGCAGGATGAAATTGGAGATCTTGAAGAAGCGTTTTCCGACTCGGCATTAAAAATCACTGAATTGATTCGTAAGCAAGCAGACATCAATGCGTCTTTGGAATCGACGGTAAAGGCGCGTACACAGGAATTAGAGGAAAAGAACACAGAGCTTGAAGTACTCTATGTAACCGATTCCCTTACCAATTTATATAACCGCCGCAAGATCGATGACGCGCTTATCGCTGAAGCAGCTCGTGCTAAGCGCTACCATGAGCCATTGAGCCTTATTATGCTAGACATTGACCACTTCAAACAAATCAACGACCTATACGGCCATCTCAATGGTGATAAAGCCTTGGTCACGATCAGTGATATCCTATTGAAGCAATCCAGATCGTCAGATGTTTGTGGACGTTGGGGCGGCGAAGAGTTTGTGATCATTTGCCCGTCCACCAGTCTCGAAGATGTGGGCGTTGTTGCAGAAAAGTTAAGAAAGGCCATTGAAACCACCGCAATCCCCGAGGTTGGCAATATCACAGCAAGCTTTGGACTCGCACAATTGGGCGATGATTTCGATATCGAGCAATTCATTCAAAATGCAGATGACGCTATGTATGCCGCCAAAAAACAGGGTAGAAACTGCGTGGTCGCCATGTCTCTACCAGAAGCTGAGTAAAGCGCGTCTACCCTAGTGCGCCTTAAACCGCATCTTCGCCCGTTTCACCGGTACGAATTCTGATTATTTGCTCTAGATCTGAGACAAAAATCTTTCCATCTCCAATTTTACCCGTGTTGGCAGCCTGGGTAATCGCCTCAATAACACTGTCCACCTGGTCACTGGCAACGGCGATTTCAAGTTTCACTTTGGGCAAAAAATCGACCACATACTCAGCGCCTCGGTACAATTCGGTGTGACCCTTTTGACGGCCAAATCCTTTCACTTCTGTGACAGTAATACCCTGAACACCCACTTCAGAAAGCGTTTCTCTTACATCATCTAATTTGAATGGCTTTATGATGGCTGTGACCAATTTCATTTTTGTACTCCGCAAGTATTATATTCTCAAAGCTGGCAATCTTTATCACCCGACCGCAGCCACTTTACCCTATTTTGTAAAATGTATGAGCGATTGTCTCTGGCTTTCGATCGGTGTCAGAAAAATCTATCGCTAGGTTAACAGAAAGCCGCTGTTATTTCTTAGATCCCAACGCCTGCCATTCCATGCTGACATTGATACCCCGCGCAAACTGGCACTTGAAATTGCGCACCGCCTCTATCGCTGTGTCTCAATGTTCTGTTTCATCTGGCGATACCCTGTATACAAAAAAAGCAGGATTACCTGCATAACCTTGGTAGACTATGCTACAAAATAAACCATGTGAAGCTGGGCCTCTACTATTATTAGGGTACAGGCGTTACATAAATTGGGATGTGTTGCTTAATGATTGTCGCGACGCCGTCACTCCAATCGCTTCACCCGTCATTCATTGACTGGATACAACAGGATTTAGCATGAAATTGCCTGAAGATTTATTACAAGAATTTACCAACAAACTGAGCCAGTTGCCCAAGGGTCCTGGCGAAGATATTAAAAAAAATATGCAGTCAGTTTTACAGGGCCTATTCAGTAAGCTCGACCTCGTCACCCGTGACGAATTTGAGGCACAACAAGCGGTGCTTCTCAAAACGCGCAGCAAGATTGACGCATTGGAAAAGACGGTAGCCGCATTAGAAGCAACGCTTCAGCCATCAGCCCCATCAAAAGAGTCTTAATATGAAAAATGTGACTGCCAAATTCAAGACAACTTGCCTGTTACTGTTTGGTGCCATGACCCTGAGTGTCGGTATTCAGGCGAGAGAAAACCTATTTGCTAACAGTTTTGAACAGGCAGGCTATGGTGGTCCAGAACTGATTATTACTCAGCTAAATGGCAGCAATGGGTTGATCATTGGCGGTAAGGGCGCTGGTATCTGGGGCAACGACATCTATGCCTTTTCAACGGGCATTGGTGCCTATATGACAGCGGGACGGCTGGCCTTAGATGCCACACGTGATTTCTCGCTGGCCTATGTGGGTGCTACTGCCGGCTATTCAAAAGATCCCAGCAGTATGATTCATTTTACTTCCGACGCTTTCTTAGGCCTCGGGCAGGCTTGGAGCACAGACCGCACCACGTCCGATCGTTTAGAAACAGGCAATGTATTGGTGCTAAGTGTCGGTGTCAGTGCTGAAATCAACTTGACCGAACACTTCCAAGTGGGTGTCGGTGGAGGTTGGCGCGCTGTGTCGAATCCTGATATTGCAGGCTTGTCGGGCAGTCAACTCTCGGGACCATCAGCCACCCTGTCTTTTAAGTTTGGAAATTTTGACTGAGTCTATACGGCCGTGACGCTCACGCTTCGCTCGGTGTGACGGCTATTAACGCTCTGCCCTGGCGCATCGCCTCATCTTTCATACGGACAATTCATAGTGCTAAGTTACCGCCATTCTTTTCATGCAGGCAATCACGCGGATGTTTTAAAACATGTGGTGCTCGTCGATCTATTGCAGTATCTCTTAAAAAAAGACAAACCCCTCGATTACATCGACACCCATGCTGGCGCCGGACTCTATAGTCTAAGTGGGCATCAATCGGCCAAAACACAGGAATATTTGGGTGGTATTGGTCGGCTAGAACCCAATGACTGGCCAGAGCTTAGTGATTACCTGTCTATCGTGAATAGCTGCCAAATCGGGGCTGGCCTAAGCCACTATCCCGGGTCACCTGAAATTGCACAGCGTATCTTAAGAAGGTCCGACAGACGGTGGCTATTTGAATTACACCCCCATGATGCGGCATTGCTGTCTGACCATTATCAGGGGCTTCGACATACGCGTGTAGAACAAACAGATGGGCTCAAAGGCCTGTTGTCTTTGCTCCCACCCGCATCAAAGCGCGCATTGGTTTTGATCGATCCGTCCTATGAAATCAAAGAGGACTATGTGGCCGTCATTAAGGCCGTCATCAAGGCGTGGACCAAATTCCGCACGGGTGTGTATGCCATTTGGTATCCCGTAGTGGACCGCACCAGAATAGACGACATGGAAGCACGGCTAAAACGGGCTGGTGTTAAATCGGTACAACGGTTTGAGTTGGCGGTATTAAGTGATAGTGCCGGTCGCGGCATGACAGGCTCTGGCATGATTGTTATCAATCCACCCTGGACCCTGTTTAGCCGCATGGAACAACTACTTCCGAAGCTATCCGAAGCCTTAGGGGAAACGGGACAAGCATCCTTTCGTTGCGATGTGATCGCCAAAGAGTAGGCTAGGCATGGCCGCGCTATAGCCGATAAATCACTTCGGCTATGTCGGCCTTGCGGGCGTTGGCATAACCGATTTCAGTTCTCAGCGATTGGAATCCGCATGTAACTAACACCGTTCGCGAGCCGAGATTGTCTTCGGCGGCCGATGCGTAGAGGGGTCTTTCTGTAAACTGGGCCAAGAGTAATTCTACCGCCCGTGTCGCGATGCCCATTCCCCAAAAGGGTTTACCTATCCAGTATGATAGTTGGGGCTCACCATCCATCCGATAGACCAACACCGATCCCAACAACACTGTGTCGCAGTATATTGACCACATGGCAATCTCAGGATTATCCAAAACACCTAGCCACTTCTGCATATAGGCATCTCGATCATAGGGATCCGGTGCGGTAAAGGCCGCCATATAGTTGGCAGCAGGATCGGATTGCTGTTCAAACAAGGGGGCTAGATCGCCCTGAAGAGTCGGTTGGATACGGACGTTGCTCAGGTCAATATCCACGGGTGCCACCCTGCTTTAATCTGTTGGAGGCTTGGTACTGTTGGCATTCCATCACAAAGGATTCTAGTAACCCTCTGTCCGCTGCCGAGCGCTGGTATTCTGGGTGCCATTGCACCCCCACACAAAATTGGTGATCTATAGATTCGATACCTTCGACCACACCATCCGGCGCATAGGCATTGATAATACAACGGGCCTGCTCAGGCAAAGGCGATGCAACTGCTTGGTGATGTGAACTATTTACCTGAAATCGATCCGATTGGCAGCTCTGATGCAAGCGCGTACCCGCAACAATGCGCACCTCGTGGGCGTCCATGTCACCCACTGCCCTTTCAGCATTACCAGTTGGGCTATGATCGACCGCATCTGGAAATGTATCTGGAATATGCTGCACAAGCGACGCGCCTAACCAAGCGGCAATCAGCTGTTGACCACCACAAATACCCAACACCGGCATGTTTCGTTGAAGTGCACCCTGCAATAAGGCCCACTCAAACTGGGTGCGCGCGAGTTTTAACTGGGTCAAGGGGTGCTGTTGGGCTTGGCCAAAAAACGTGGGCGGTATATCGAAGCCACCACCACTGATGCATAGGCCATCGATGACATCGAGCAACGCTGCTACGTCAGTTTGGTAAGGCAGTGCGATGGCCGTCCCACCGGCAGTAACGAGACTGTCACAATAATTTTGCCGCAATGCATACCAGGGTTTCACCGCATAGCCACCGGCTGGCTCCAAATCGAGCGTGACACCAATGACCGGCAGGGACACTAGCGTTCGACCTTGGCGAACAGCATATCCCATACCCCGTGGCCAAGCCGCTCTCCGCGACGTTCAAACTTGGTTTGTGGGCGGTAGACTGGCTTTAGAACGTACAACGCATCACCCGCGACATTGGTGAAGCCCGGTGCGTGAGACATCACCTCGATACAGTGTTCAGCATAGTTCTCCCAATCAGTGGCGATGTGCCATTGGCCCTGCGCTGTGAGCTTTTGGTAAACCAAGGCTGCAAATTCAATCTGTACCAAGCGGCGCTTGTGGTGTTTTTTCTTATGCCAAGGATCGGGAAAATACAGTTGTAGGCGATCAATACTGCTATCAGCGAAACAGTGGGTGAGCACATCTACCGCGTCGACGCGGTAGAGCCGGAGGTTTTTTAACCCCCCGTCATTGATGTGAAATACTACCCGACCCACGCCCGGTTCATGGACTTCAATACCGATAAAATCGGTGTCGGGATCCGCTGCGGCCATATCTAGCAAGGAGTCACCCATGCCAAATCCAATTTCCACGACCAAGGGCGCTTTTCTACCAAACACCACTTCAGGGTTCATTGGCTCAGCTGGATTCAGTCCAATAGTTTGCCAATGGGCATCCATAGCCAGCTTGTATCGCTCGGACATACGACCAGAGCGCATTACATAGGATCGAATTTTTCGCATCAGGGGTTTTTCAGTGGTCATTCTACAATCTCTTGGTAGCTAGGCGACATGAGCCTCTTCAATGCCCGCCATTGTCTAACAGCTATCGGCAGATGAAAAGCCAAGATATTAATTCCATGACATCCTGCCGATAGGGGAAACCCACAGACAATAAAAAGCCGCTCACAAGGAACGGCTCGTCATATCTGATACGGGATTTAGATTTCTACGCCCGCTGATTCCAGTGCAACGCGCACCTTCTTCATCGCATTCTTTTCGAGTTGTCGGATTCGCTCTGCAGAGACGCCATATTTATCCGCCAAATCGTGCAGGGTCGACTTGCTGTCGTTTAACCAACGCAAACGAATGATGTCTTGGCTACGCTCATCTAAGGCACTCACCGCTTGCATCAACTGGTCGTTTGCATCCGTTTCATAATTATCGGCTTCGACCAAACGCGCTGGGTCATAGCTATAGTCTTCAATGGTTTGTGACGGTGAGAATGCAACCGTATCGTCATCATCAGCGCCCATGTCAAATGCCATATCATGTGACGACATGCGACCTTCCATTTCATAGACAGTCGACTTTTTAACACCCAAGTCAGTTGCTATGTCCTGTGCTTCTGCGTCGCTCAACCAACCCAAACGCTTTTTGGAGCTGCGTAGATTAAAAAACAATTTACGCTGTGATTTGGTGGTAGCCACTTTCACAATGCGCCAGTTCTTTAAAATATACTCGTGAATTTCTGCTTTGATCCAATGCACAGCAAAGGAAACCAGTCTGACACCTACTTCTGGATTAAAACGTTTTACCGCCTTCATCAAGCCCACATTGCCTTCTTGGATCAAATCCGCTTGATTCAGACCATAGCCTGAATAGCTTCGCGCAATATGCACGACAAAACGCATGTGTGACAAAACTAACTGACGTGCAGCCTGTAAGTCTTCTTGGTAATAAAGACGCTCCGCCAAAGTCTTTTCTTCTTCAGCAGATAAAATATTAAAACTATTCACGACCTGAATATAGGATTCCAAATTTTGACCAGGAGCCAAGGATTCCATTGCCAATGCCGGTAATTGTTTTGACATATTCTGTATTAACCTCAATCTGGTGTTAGGGGTTCGCCCTGTACGATCAACGTGACCGTCGATTATAACATAATCTTGCTATGATTTCTTGTGTAACAATTAACACTTTTGATCACAGTGCTCAATATGCGGATCGCCTGATAAAAATACAAGCATCCGCAACGGCTTTACATTGGATTTACGCGGGTTTGACAATTAACAAAGTTGTGATCAACTCGGTTCAATCGCCCGAATATGGCGACCTACGGCAATAACAGTGCCTAACAAGCTGATTAAAATAGCGGTTACCAGCAACAAGAAAACCCCGCCAAAACCCAACTGCACCAATTCGCCACTGGAACCCACACTGGCGAGCAATTCGGCAGCCGGTTCTGACAACAAATAAAAGCACAGGGCAATGAGTCCCCAGGCAACCAATCCACCTGCCAGACCAAACCAAAAGCCCATATACAGGAACGGGCGTCTGACAAAGGCGTTGGTACCGCCCACCAATTTGACCACCAGTATTTCGGCACGGCGGGATTCAATGGCCAATCTAATGGTATTACCGACCACCAACAGCACCGCCATTGAGAACAACACCGACAAAAAGCCAACCAAGGTTTCAGCCAAAGCACTGATGTGGTTTATACGCTGTACCCATATGAGATCCAGCTGGACATCGGATACTTCAGGCAGGCCTTCAAGCATAATCTTCAAGCTCTCAACCGACCCTGCTGTGGTATCAACCGGTTTGACAACAATCACATCAGGTAATGGATTTTCACCCAGACTATCAATGACATCATCTAGCCCTGAATACTCACGAAACTGTTGCAAACCCTGCGCGGCAGAAACAAATTCTGTGGCGGCTATTTCGGGTCGTTGCTGTAAATCTTCTGCGAGTTTTTGACCCGACTGCCCCACTTTTGCGCCATCCAAATAGAGCGTGAGCTGCGCACCTGACTCAATAGGGCCAACAACATGCTGTACGTTTAATAAAAACAGGTACATCAATGCGGGCAAGCTTAACGCAATGGCAATGACCATCCAGGTCAACATTGACGATATCGGGCGGCGCAGCATTTCTACCAGACTATCAACCGCCAATGTCTGGTGGTGCCTTAACCAAGCGTCACGCCGTTCGGAAAAACGTACCTGACGGACTTCTGCACCCTTCTTGTTCTTAGCGGTCATAGGGCACTGTCCTGTCCGTTCGAATCATCTGGCCGCCTTTTAACGTCATCACCCGAAAAGGCATACGCGCAATAAGGCCCAAGTCGTGACTGGCGATTAATACCGTGGTGCCGACCCGATTAAAATCTGCAAACAAATTCATAATTTCACGGCTTAACAACGGGTCTAAGTTACCGGTAGGCTCATCGGCCAATAACAATCGGGGCTTGGTTACAACAGCCCGCGCTATACCCACTCGTTGTTGCTCACCTCCAGACAGCACCATGGGGCGTTCATGTTCCTTGTCCAAAAGCCCGACCTTGTCTAAGGCTGCATGCACGCGCCGTGCAATATCTCTGGGTCGTTCACCTTCGATCACCAAGGGTAACGCAACATTGTCGAAAACGGTCTTGTCCATCAATAGGTGGTGGTTTTGAAATACGATGCCCAGTTGGCGTCGATAGAAAGGAATTTGGTGACTGCTCATGCGGTTTAACAACTGGCCGGCGACACGCACTTGGCCACTGGTAGGCCGGTCAATATTGGCCAACAATTTCAGCAAGGTACTTTTGCCTGCACCCGAGTGACCGGTCAGGAAAGCCATCTCGCCTTTCGCCATAGAAAATGTCAGGTCGGTCACTGCTTCATGGCCGCCTTTGTATCTCTTGGTCACCTTATCAAATTCAATCATTCTGTTTCGCCAGAAAACAACGCTTTGGTAAATTCGTCCGCACTAAAAGGCTGCATATCATCGATGCCTTCTCCCACACCAATAAATCGAATGGGGCGGTTCATTTGTCTTGCCAAGGCGAATATCACCCCGCCCTTTGCCGTGCCGTCTAATTTGGTTAGCGCCAAACCTGTCACAGGAACGGTTTTGGAAAACTCTGTCATTTGGCTGATCGCATTTTGCCCCGTTCCTGCATCTAACACCAAGAGGGTTTCATGCGGGGCGTTTGGATCGAGTTTTTGCATCACCCGCACCACCTTTTCTAACTCGGCCATCAGGTGCCCTTTGTTTTGCAAGCGACCTGCTGTATCGGCAATCAACACATCGACTTTTCGGGCTTTGGCAGCGGCCACCGCATCATAGATCACCGACGCGGAGTCTGCACCCGTATGCTGGGCTATCACGGGAATCTGGTTCCGCTCACCCCACACCTGCAGCTGCTCAACAGCCGCCGCACGGAAGGTATCACCTGCCGCCAACATGACCGACAAACCCTGCTTTTTATAATAATGCGCTAACTTACCAATGCTGGTGGTCTTACCCGCTCCATTCACCCCCACAACCAAGATAACAAAGGGACTATCCTGTTTCGGTATGTCGAGTGGTTGGCTCACTGGAATTAATAGGTCCGTGAGTATTTGCTGTAATTTCTGATAGAGCGCACCAGAGTCTTTAAGCGACTTTCTATCAACCGCCTGCGTCAATTCTTTCATGACCATCATGGTGGTCTCTACGCCCAAATCCGCCATCAACAACTGGGTTTCAATTTCTTCAAACAGGTCATCGTCAATTTCACGGCTACCCAAAATAAGCGATGACAGACCGTCTGCAAAAGACGAACGGGTACGACTCAAACCCTGCCGTACACGAGAAAACCACGACGGCCCTTTTTCTGCGACCTGCGCATTGACCACGACAGCCGATTCAGCAGGTACGGTTTGCTCCTGCTCAAGCTGCTGCTCTAGCGGCGGCACTGGCGCCTGCTCTCGCTGCTTTTCTTGCGGCTTTTCTGGTTTAGGTGCTTTCTTTCCAAATCCAAACATGGCTTTATTGGGGTCTCTTAAATATTAGGCTGTGTCACCCAGCGTGCAATGCTAAAATCTTCTGCAATGACGTGGTGCGCAACATTATAGGATGCCTGTGATAATAGCCGATATGCACCACCTGAGTCGATACACAACCCATTAGGATTCTGAAGTAGATGGCCCAATCGAAATCAAAAAATGCCCAATCGAGCATACGCATCATCGGCGGTGAATGGCGTGGCCGAAAATTGCCGGTTTTAGATGAGGATGGCCTTAGGCCCACCCAAGACCGTGTCAGAGAAACGGTATTCAATTGGTTGTCATTTCACCTCGCAGGCGCACAGGCTGTTGACCTGTTTGCTGGGACCGGTGCCCTAGGGCTAGAAGCGCTATCGCGAGGTGCCGGTGCCGTTGCATTTGTCGACACCAACCGGCGTGCTGTACAGGCATTGACCCAGAATTTGACACTCCTAAAAGATAAAAACGGCCAGGTACATTGCAGCACCGCGCAGCAATGGCTCAGCCAGCAGGCTGACAACAGCATCGACTTGGTGTTTATGGATCCGCCGTTTGGAAAAGGCCTCTGTCAGGAACTATTGTCGTCTGATGCATTGCTACGGGTGCTAAAACCGGGTGCAAAAATTTATGTTGAGCGAGAAAAATCGGTGATTCTGTCTACACCCTTTCAACTGCTGAAAGAAAAGAGCACCGGTAGCCTCACTTACAGCCTGTTCGAATGTACACTGCCGAGTGTAAAAAGTGATAGCCTACAGCGTCTCGATTGATACTTATTCATTGCCAGAGGGCGATTCCATGGATACCGAACAAGACAGCAATGCCGCACTAGAAACATTGCAAGCTGCGCATCGTGCCAATCCTTACCCCTCAGTTGAACGCAGGCAAGAGTGGCTCGATAATCTCAAAACACTGTTACTCAACCACCGCCACGAATTTGAGCAAACCATTTCAGAGGATTTTAACTATCGGCCGGCTACAGAGACCGAATTGTTTGAAATCTTACCCTGTGTCAGCGCCATCCACTACCAAAGAAAACGGATCAAACGGTGGATGAAACCCGTTAAACGGCTCTCTCCATTGCCCTATTTGCCCGGAAAATCCCGTATACACCACGTACCCTTGGGCGTAGTTGGGGTCATAGTGCCTTGGAACTATCCACTTTTCTCATCACTGGGGCCAGTCATTAGCGCCCTAGCGGCGGGCAATCGCGCACTGATAAAGATGTCGGAATTCACCCCCAAGACCGGACGCCTCCTTCAACAGTTGTGTCGCCAATATTTAGGTCCCGACGTGGTCGCGGTCATCAATGGCGGACTATCTGTGTCGGCAGCTTTTGCTCGCCTGCCATTTGATCACCTCGTATTTACTGGCTCTAGCGAAGTGGGTCGTTTGGTCATGGCCGCGGCCGCACAAAACCTAACACCTGTCACCCTCGAGCTTGGCGGCAAATCGCCCGTCATTATTAGCCGTACGATATCAGCGTCGGAGGCAGCAGTGCGCCTCGTTTGGCCAAAAACGCTTAACAATGGCCAATCCTGTACGGCACCGGACTATATATTCTGCCCAGAAGAATCGGTGGCGGAATTCATTGCTGGCATGCGAAAAGAATTTAGCCGTCAGTATCCTGATTTTAAAAACAATCCAGACCGCACCAGCATCATCCATCAAGGTCATTACGACCGATTACAGGCGTTGTTGTCCGATGCGCAGCAAAAAGGCGCGACCCTGATACCGCTGCAAGACTATGAGCGGCAGTCCGAAGACGATTATTTTATGCCGCTGACGCTTATCACGGGTGTTACCGATGACATGGCAGTGATGCAGTCAGAAATATTTGGGCCGCTACTGCCCGTTTTATCCTATCAAGGGCTCCCAGAGGTTTACGACCAGATCAATGCCAAACCGCACCCATTGGCGCTCTATTTCTTTGGGTACGATAAAGCGGAGTGGCAGGACGTAGGTCAAAAGTGTCCCTGTGGCACCCTGACAATTAACGATGCCACGCTGTTTCCTGGTAATGATGCCCTGCCGTTTGGCGGCGTGGGAGAGTCAGGCATGGGGGCCTACCACGAACATGAAGGCTTTGTGCGTTTCTCCAATGCCCAGGGATTTTTTGAACGTGGAAAATGGGCGCTACCCAACCTGATTGCAGCGCCGCCTTACAAACGCCAGCTCCCGAAGCTGTTACAAAAGCTGTTCATTCGATAGCGGTCCGTAAACCGTACCAAACAAATTCAGACTGGCCAACGCGGGCAGTTTGACGGTGATATTTGTGACTACACCAAATATCAGATAACATTCGCGCCGTTTTCTAATGTGGTAGGCACTCATGACAACTGTTGTATATCCAGGCACGTTCGATCCCATTACCAAAGGTCATTATGACTTGGTGGTAAGAGCTGCGAAGCTGTTTGACCACGTGATCATTGCCGTTGCTGCTAGCCCAAAAAAGAAACCGCTTTTTGATCTTGCAGAACGTGTGCGACTGGCATTGGAAGTCACGCGTGACTTACCTAATGTAACGGTCTCTGGGTTCGAAAATTTGTTGGTGGATTTCGTTAAAGAGAATGGTGCTACCGCGATTTTGCGTGGTTTGCGCGCGGTGTCTGACTTTGAGTACGAGTTTCAGCTGGCCAATATGAACCGCCAGTTAGCGCCTCACGTAGAAAGTGTCTTTTTAACCCCGACGGAGCATTTGTCTTTCATCTCGTCAACGATGATTCGCGAAGTGTCTTTTCTCGGTGGTGATGTCAGTAAATTTGTTCATCCCGCTGTGGGCGTCGCATTGAAAAATGCCCATGCCGCAGCAAAAAATGGTCATTGAGGTAAGAACATGGCGTTGGTAATAACTGATGAATGTATAAACTGTGACGTTTGCGAGCCAGAATGTCCGAACAATGCGATCAGCGAGGGCGATGAGATTTATGAAATCGACCCCAATTTGTGCACCGAATGCGTGGGCCACTACGACGAGCCACAATGCGTGCAGGTCTGTCCTGTAGACTGTATTCCTAAGGATCCCGATCACGTGGAAACGCAGGAACAGCTATTAGAGAAATACCAATTGATTACGGCAGCCTAAGCGCTGCCTTTTTTATAGGTGTTTAATCACTTTTTTTACCTGCGCCAAATGCCTTCTACTCACCACCAATGGTGTTGCTACCCCCCTCAACCACAACTGTGTTTGACCTTCTGAGTCTTTGTCTAACCGTTCAATGGCCTTTTTGGCGACCAACGCATTGCGATGCACCCGCACAAAGCCATGGTGAAATTCGTCTTCTAGCTTTTTGAGCGGTTCGTCTATTAAGTATTCGTGTTCCGCCGTCATCACTTGTATGTATTTCTGCTCGGCTCGAAAAAACACCACGGCTTCTAGACTCACAAGCTCAATGCCTCGGTGGCTATGAATACTCAGATGCGACCGTATACCACCCTCTGATTCTGCTGCAACCAATTGTGATGCCTGTACCCGATTGATTTTTTTGGCACGGCTGATGGCCTGTTCCAATTCGGACAACCGCACTGGCTTTAAGAGATAGTCGATGGCTTGTACCTTGATTGCTTCCAAGGCGTGTTCTTCAAAAGCCGAACAAAAGATGATGGCTGGCGGTTCAACGAGCTGACTCAAATGCGCCGCAACCTGAAGCCCATCCATCTCAGGCATGCGAATATCCAACAACAGCAAGTCGGGTTGATGGCGGGTCACTTGGTTAATGGCCACCAAGCCATTTTCCGCCTCCAAAATCGTTAGCACCTGCGGCATGGTTTCAAGAAAACGCACCAGGCGCTGGCGCGCAAGGGGCTCGTCATCGACGATCAAAACTTTCATGCTTACTCCTAACTCGGGTTTTTAGGAATGTTGACCACACAGATATAACGGCCATCACGTTCCATACCCTGCACTTTGGCCTGCTCACCGTAGACCGCTTGAAGGCGGTCTTGAATATTTTCCACGCCCATTTGGTTGCCTGTCGACTTGTGGTGGGTGGTGGGCAAAGGGTTGGTTACTGTCACCTTTAACATTTTATCGGAGTCGTGTAATTGAATGTCGATATCGCCGCCACTGGCGCGCTGCTGTATGCCATGAACAATCGCGTTTTCAAGCAATGGCTGCAAGGTCAACTGGGGAACCTGCCACGCATCGAGATTGGCATGTTCATGCCAATTGACATGCAAACGGTCACCGAGCCGCAGTGACTCTAACGACAGGTACCGCTTACACAAAGCAATTTCCTGAGACAGCGGTACCAGATCAAAAGACTGCTTGAGCGTTGCGCGAAAAATATCGGCCAAATCCTCAACCGCGCGTTCGGCACGCTGTGGATCAACAGGAATCAAGCTGGCGACTGAATTAAGGCTGTTGAATAAAAAGTGTGGACGGATACGCGAGTGCAATGCCTGTAGGCGCGATGACAATTCTGCCTTTGATTGTCGCACCAATAAAAACTGCAGATAAAAATAACGTAGCACCAATAAGGCGACCAGCATGGTCATCAGGGTATGACGCGCTACCACTGCCGGATCAATCTGTTTGCCGTATAACAAATACTGCCCCGCCATGCTGACGCCAATACCCGTGACCACACAGATGCCATAAGCAATAACGATCTTCTGTGCATTGCTACGGTGGGCGATCATGCCGCGTGTCCAACAAATCAGCGCCGCACTCATCAGACACACCCATTGCACATGAATGGTCATAATCGCCAACCGCTGCCAATTAAATACACCCAAAGTGGTATCAGCCAATAGCAGTAGCACCACAAACAGCTGCGCTACCACCACCAAAAAAAATACCGACTTGTCCCTGCAAAGGTTGGGCAGGACCGACTGTTCATCGATGGTGACTGGGTTGCTTTGTTTTGACATGAATCGGTTTTCTCTCGCGGCCGCTGGGTCTCTAGATGCAACAATATAGGCCGATTCAGCGCCAAAGGGCAATGTTCAAGTCACATCAGACGAATGACCGAGCGACTTTTTCAGGATAAACGATATAATTGCATTTTTACCTGCTCACAGGATCCAAACATGACCGACCAAACAAACTCAGCATGGGGCGGCCGTTTCTCTGAAGCCACCGATGAATTCGTCGCAGAATTTACAGCATCCGTTAGTTTTGATAAGCGGATGTACCAACAAGACATCCAAGGTTCTAAGGCACATGCCCGCATGTTGGCAGCCGTTGGCGTCATCACAGATGCTGAACGTGACCTGATAGTGGATGGCCTAGACACCATCCAGATCCAAATTGAGCAGGGCGACTTTGAGTGGCGCACGGCATTAGAAGACGTGCATATGAACATTGAGTCGGCATTGACCAAAAACATTGGCGCGGTAGGTAAAAAGCTACACACCGGCCGATCGCGCAATGACCAAGTGGCCACTGATATCCGCCTGTATTTGCGCGATGCTATCGATGGCATCCTAGGCCAATTATGCTTGTTGCAGCGCGGTATTATCACGTTGGCTAGCGACCATACCGACACCATTATGCCCGGATTTACCCACCTGCAAACCGCACAACCGGTCACCTTCGGCCACCATTTGTTGGCGTGGAACGAGATGCTCCAGCGCGACTCAGAACGTCTAATAGACTGCCGCAAGCGGGTCAATATTTTACCACTCGGCAGTGCGGCGTTGGCTGGCACCACCTTCCCTATCGACCGTGTGATGACAGCGCAACTATTGGGTTTTGATGCACCGTCTGAAAACTCATTAGACAGCGTGTCCGATCGCGATTTTGCCATCGAGTTTTCTGCCGCATCGGCAATGATCATGATGCACCTCAGCCGGATGAGCGAAGAACTCGTGCTATGGACCTCTGCTCAGTTCCAGTTTATTGACCTCCCCGACCGTTTTTGTACCGGCTCTTCGATCATGCCCCAAAAGAAAAACCCCGATGTACCCGAGTTGGTTCGCGGAAAATCGGGACGGGTGATTGGCCATCTGATGTCGCTACTGGTTTTGATGAAAGGGCAGCCCTTGGCCTATAACAAAGACAACCAAGAAGACAAAGAGCCACTTTTTGACACCATGGATCAGGTATTCAACAGCCTAAAAGCTTTTGCAAGCATGGTTCCTGCCATTGTTCCGCACAAAGCCAATATGCGCAGCGCCGCTTTTAAGGGCTACTCCACCGCTACCGATTTGGCGGATTATTTGGTCAAGAAAGGCATGCCGTTTCGCGATGCACACGAAGTCGTGGGTAAGGCCGTTGCCAAAGGGCTGGCTGACGGCAAAGACTTATCCGAGCTTTCTTTAGACAGCCTACAGCAGTTTTCTGACCTGATTGCACAGGACGTCTTTGATGTATTGACGCTTGAAGGCTCGGTAAAAGCCAGAAATCACATTGGCGGCACGGCACCTGAGCAAGTCAAACAGGCCGCGATACGCGCACATAGCCGCGTACTCCGCTAACACACCTATTGAGATGGAACCTTCATGACCTCTTTTGCCAGTGATAACTATGCCAGTGTCTGCCCCGAAGTCATGGCAGCATTACAAGATGCCAACCATGACCACATGACCGCTTATGGCGGCGACCCGATCACTGCCCAAGCCATTGAGGCCATTCAGCAGTCATTAGGTGCGCCTGCACCGCTGTGGTTTGTGGGCACCGGTACGGCGGCCAATACATTGGCTTTGAAGTCTGTCTTACGGAGTTTTGAAAGCGTTATCTGTCTGGACAGTGCCCATGTTATTACCCATGAAACCGGGGCACCCCACCATATCGTTGGCGCCAAGTTTTTAACCTGCGGCAGTGAACATGGGAAAATAACCCCCTCACAAATTCAAGCAGCCTTTGAGGCTGAATCCGCTTGGGGCATACACGCTACCAAGCCTGCTTTGGTAACAATCAGCCAAACCACCGAAATGGGCACGGTATATACCCTGGCAGAATTAGCGGCGATACGCGCGGTCTGTAACGAATTGGGCTTGCTGCTGCACATTGACGGGTGTCGACTGTATAATGCCGCCGCCGCGCTCGATTGCACCCTCGCTGACATCGCCTGCTTTGCAGATGTCATGAGTCTGGGTGGCACCAAAGCTGGCATGATGTTTGGCGAGGCCGTTATTTTTATGAATGCGGATTTGGCGCCAGGTTTTGAATACCTACAGAAACAAGGGTTGCAGCTTTTTTCAAAGATGCGGTATGTCTCTGCGCAGTTTCTTGCCCTATTCACCAACGATCTCGGGCTCAATATGGCAAAAAGGGTCAATCGCCAAGCAGCGACATTGGCAGCCGGTCTCGAACGCAATGCCTATGCCCAGATCGAAACCCCAGTTGAAAGCAACATGATTTTCGTGACCTTTCCAGAGTGGTTGTTACCCGCGTTACAAGCTCACAGCCATTTTTATGCCATGCCGGGCAGCTTTACTGCGCGACTGGTGGTGTCTCATGATACCCAAGACACACAAATTGCCGGATTTTTGGCATTGCTGGAACAGGTCACGACAGCCCACGACACTGACCGTTAATCGGATAAAGGTGACGGGGGATGAAAACCAGAGGAGAATAGTTTGCCGCCTCGACTAAGGCAGCAGGTCATTACCTCAAGCCAATACTTATATAGGACTTACCCAGTACTGACATGTCACACCCAATATTAGATCGACTACAGTCAGACCATCAGGAGCTATCCCGGTTTTTATATAGCTTCCGCCTCTATATGCAACAGCTGATTGACCCCAGCAGTAGTAGCGACATCGCTTTGATCCTCAATATGTTGGATTTCATCAATGTCTATCCTGAGAATTTTCACCACCCAGTTGAGGATGTCATCTTTGCCCACCTGATGACAAAGTCCAATATTGATCTCACCGATGTGACATTCATTATGAATCAGCACCAACAACTGGAGGCAGAAACGCGTGAGATTAGAGAAGACTTTCAGACCCTCAGCTTTTCGTCACGCGGGTCCCTAGATCGGTTTTTTGACGATGTCATGGTTTACATTGATGAGCAAAATGCACACCTATTTCTCGAAGAAAGCAGTGTTTTTCCACTCATAGAAGACGTGTTTTCTGAAGACGATTGGTTAACGGTCGAAGGGTTGATAGACCAACACTTCCCAGGCGATCACTGGGAAGAATTTCAATCAGAAATCGATCAGATGATTACTGACATCGAGCGGGTCCTTGTCAGCGGTGACTACCGCGATCTGCAGGCGCCTATCGATGTTCAACGCGATTATTAATCCCGTGGTTAAAACCACCAAAAATGTATGACGGCCCGCAATAACAAACCGCCTGCTGCACCGATAAGCGCCGGCTTCACCACCGCCTGCATACGCGGACCTGCAGCCAACAATAAGGCCACACCCACAATATCGTAGGGGTTCATCACCAACCCGGCCATGCGGTTCATTTCCAACACGGTTAATTGCCCCTGCTGCAGCATGTCGAGTGTAACGCCAACGAAAGCCGTCCCCCCTGCCACAAACTTGGTAACCAAGGGCAAAACAGCCGCCGCCGGCAATCCCAACAGATTCAATAACGGTCCTAGGGTATGACTTAAAAAATCAATGGCGCCAATTTCGCGTAAAATGGTCACGCTACACAACGACAACACCAACAAGGGCAACATGCCAGCAACCAGCTTCATGCCATCCATGCCACCGTCACTCAAAATCTGTACCACAGAACGGGGTACTGGGGTGGCGGCTTGTAACCTAACCCCACTGCTGCCGTCATTTGTCAGGCCCCTGCCCGTGAGATAGTAGGTTAGCAACGCCGCTGCAATGCCTCCCAACAGCGAGGTCAACAATACGACCTGCACATTGAGACCTACGGCCACCAACGGAAATACCACATTGGCCTGCGACATGGTGAGCAGCAAAGCCAAGGTTGCCGCTAACTGGCGGTTGGCGGTGCCCCCGGTGTCCATCATGTTGAGTGTGGCAATGGGCGCTGCAAAGCTCACAAAGCTGAGTTTTAGCGCTGCAAAAACACCCAAGCCGGGAATGCCTATTTTCTGAGATACCGGCGCCAGCCAATCGGTGATGGTGGTTAATAATCCTTTGGCATCAAGCAGTTTCATTAACGACAGCATCACAATCATAATGGGCAACAGGGTATACAAGGCCATGTCTAATGCCGATCGTCCGGACTCTAATATAATGTTTACAATCTGTTCCACAACGGGACTCCTTCAATGAGGGCATAAAGTAATGCAGCAATGCCCCTCTGGCAATGCGCCTTTCGCATGACTGTTTGACTAAAAGACTGTTGACTCTGCCCGCGTGACATTGAAAACTCTGGTTCTACTTATCGACGCGAGTTTCCTTTCATGCAAGAGTTTGCCAGCATCATCGCCGCTTTGGGCCCTGTATTCGCCTTGGTGATCATTGGTCACATTCTCGGTCGTATTCCATTCCCTGACCGCTCTTTTTGGCCACAAGCCGAGCGGCTGACCTATTTCGTGCTGTTTCCTTCACTGTTGGTCCTCAAAATTGGCAATGCCGCGCTACCCGCCACCGATGTCATCGTGCCTATCCTTGCACTCATCATCTTGCTGGTGGTCAGCGCCTTTGCGGTCGTA
Organism: uncultured Saccharospirillaceae bacterium; assembly: GCA_913063165.1. GTDB lineage: Bacteria > Pseudomonadota > Gammaproteobacteria > Pseudomonadales > Natronospirillaceae > CAJXZL01. Next base: position 44,092 of record CAJXZL010000008.1, read on the forward strand.
GGGCTGGCCAAATGGCTCAAGGTATCGCCGGCAACGCTCAGTTCAATATTTCAAGGTGGCATCCGATTCAATACCTATGTTGGGTTGGCCTCTGCAACTGCATTGTATGGCGATGTAGGTATGGTATGGGGCGCGGTATTTTTAGCGGTGATGATTCCGCTGGTCAATGTCGCCTGTATTACCGGTTTTGCAATCTGGCTCCCCAATCAATCTGGTTCATTTGGCCGCACGTTGTGGCAGGGGATGGTCAAGAATCCGTTGATTTTGGCCTGTCTGGCGGGGGGTATCTTAAATCTCAGTGGTCTAGGTATTCCGTCACCAGCCACGCCCATATTGAGCCTCATCAGTGCCATGGCGTTGCCCTTGGGTTTGCTGGCGGTAGGTGTCAGCCTCGACCTAAAACTCATAACACAGGGCAATGCCGCTTTGTGGCTCAGCACCCTATTCAAGTTATTGGTTTACCCGTTGATATTTGTGGTGATTGCATGGGCGCTCAAGCTACCCAGTGAAGCGACAGCCGTTCTACTGGTTTTTGCATTATTACCAACCGCGCCGTCTGCCTACATTTTGGCCCGACAATTAAATGGCGATGCGCCGTTAATGGCCACCATCATCACGTTACAAACCCTGTTGGCAATGGCCACTATGCCCGTCATGTTGGCACTTCTAACCAACCACTAATCGCTGACTAGGACAACGGACTGTCATTGGGCGAATCAAAGAAGCGGTAGAAATCCTGCATCAGCGCCTGCGCCTGCTCTAACGCAATCGGCGCAAACGACACCGAAGCGCCCGCCTTCATCTGACTCAGTCGAAACGCGTCTATTGGCAACAGTCCGCCAATTTTGGGGTATCCCCCAATGGTTTGACGGTCTTTTAGCATGATAATCGGTTGGCCATCGGGTGGCACTTGGATGGCACCAAATGCAATGCCTTCTGATAATATGGTGTCTCCACCATAGTGCACAGCAGGACCCGATAACCGAAAGCCCATCCGGTCACTGTCCGCGGTTAGATGGTAGGTCGATTGAAAAAACACGGTCTTGGCCTGCTCACTGAACGCCATTATTTGGTTGCCCAACACCACCCGCATCTGCACCGACTGATCATAGTTAGGAATGGCGGCCTGCGGCGCAGCAAAATCCAAGCCCTGATCAAGGGTCACAGGTGTGAATGGCAACTGGTCGTTGGCCAGAATCGCTGTACCCGACAATCCTCCCACTTTTTCACGCACCACGGTCGCTGTGCTTCCAAAAGCCGGTGTCACTTGAAAGCCGCCGCGAACGGCCACATACAGCCGCTGACCAGACCGCGCCCATCCGATCCGTATGGCATCTCCCGCTCTGATCACCTGAATACGCCACATGGATATGGGATGTTCATTGACCCATATCGGGGCCGCAGCGCCCGTCACAGCAATAATGGTATCCGCTGTCGCGGTCATGCTGACATTACCCAATGCTATCTCTATCAACGGGGCAGACAGCGAATTGCCCAATAAGCGGTTCGCCCAATTGCCTGCGTATTCGTCAAGCATACCGCCAGTCGTCAAGCCCTGATGTTGAAAACCAAACCGTCCTTGGTCCTGTATTAACGTCAGCAACCCAGGCTTTGTAACGACAAAGGTCATTAGTGAGCCTCCTGATAGGCATGGAATGCGTCCAATTCGATGGGTTCAAACACCACATTATCGCCAACCCGCAATAAGTTTATCGGTTCACGTGTGGGTTCAAATAAACTAACGGGACATCTCCCTACAATCCACCAGCCTCCAGGTGTCTGTTGCGGGTACACGGCAGAATAGGCTTCAGCAATGGCCACAGAGCCTGCGGGGACAGCCGTGCGTGGGGTAGGCAGCCTAGGCACGCGTAACTGGGGGTCAAGGGTCCCCAAATAACCAAATCCTGGGCTAAAACCAATGGCATAGACCTGATACACCACCTCTGAATGTAGCCGAATAATGGCCTCTATCGACAGACCTAAGCGGTCAGCCAAGGGTTGCAAATCAAAACCCAGACTGGGGTCGTAGCAAACAGGTAACCGCACCGTTTTATTAGCCGACGCTGCCGCAACCTTATCGGTCAAAATGGCAGAGGCTTCAATCGCCTTTGCCAACCGCTCCTGCAAGGATGAAAAAGTTGTGGTGCGCACGTCATAGACCACGAGCAACGTCGTGTAAGAGGGTACGACATCTTGAATGTGGAGCGAGAACTGCTGTTGAATCAGCTGTGCGATAGCACCAATTTTGTGTACCAGCGTTGCACTGGGGGCGGACCCCAGACGAATGATAAAGCTGTTAACGCCGGCTAGCTCGAAATCACACTGCATCGCACAACCGGCGAAGGTCAGCAATGGCTTGAATCGCGGCGTCATTGTCACCATGAACACAGAGCGTGTCCGGCATTAACGCCACTTCTTTGCCTGTTATAGAGGTCAGGGTCCCACTGTCCAACAATTGTTGGGCTCTGGACACCATCATCTGAGGGTCGGTGATCACCGCGCCCGATGTGCTTCGTGATACCAGTGTACCGTCATCGTGGCAGGCGCGATCGGCAAACGCCTCGAACAATAGATGACAGCCAATATCCTTGGCCAATGCCCTATAGGTCTCATTACGTGTCGTCGCCTGAATCATTAGGGGTAAGGCAGGCTTCAAGGCGGCTACCGCTTCCATAATGGTCACTAGCAGTGCTTGGTCCTGCATCATGTCGTTGTAAAGTGCACCATGTGGCTTTACAAAATCGACTTGGCACCCGTTTGCTGCGGCAATCGCCGACAAGGCACCCACTTGGTACCAAATAATACCCCGTACTTCATCAGGCGTACACGCCATTGACCGACGGCCAAAGCCCACAAGGTCTGGATAGCCTGGGTGTGCGCCGATGGAAACGCCGTGCACTTTTGCCAAGCCTACCGTGCGTGTCATGACCACTGGGTCTGAGGCATGAAAGCCACAGGCGATATTCGCCATGTGCAGGTGCGGCATGAGGGCAGCATCATTCCCTAGCTGATAATGTCCAAAGCTTTCGCCCATGTCTGCATTCAACTTCATGCCCAATGTTCTCCATTTTTTTCAGTAGTGCCGAGCCCATCGTTGGCCCTATGCATGCTGCATCATATTACAGTGAACGGCGTTGTGACCAGTACGGCGTTGACCAGATTCACCCAACCCAGAACGGTGGGTTTACATCGACTGCTGCGATTGGGTGAACTTTATGTCCAAAGTCACTGTGCGCCTATCGCATAAAACATTATGATACCTGTCATTAAAGAGACCAACGTCTGCTAAGAGGGATCAACATGGACCTACTCAATAAAATTGCCATTATCACAGGCGGTGCATCTGGCCTTGGACAGGCTGCGGCCCAAGCCTTGGTAGACAAGGGCGCCAAAGTCATGATTTTTGACTTAAATGAAGCAGCTGCGCAGACCACCGTCGATAGCCTAGGTGCCAACAATGCGAGCTATGCCAAGGTCAACGTGACCGATGAATCATCAGTTGCCGCTGGCATTGCTGCTACGATAGCCCAATACGGCAGCATCCATATTGTCGCTAACTGCGCCGGCATTGGCCCGCCAGCAAAGGTCATCAACCGTGAAGGTGAGCCGCTGCCGTTAGACAAATTCAAGCATATTGTCGACATTAACCTGTTTGGTACCTTTAACGTGTTGCGTTTGGCCGCTGCAGAAATGGTCAAAAACACCCCCTTCAACGCCGATGGAGGCCGCGGTGTTATCATCAATGTTGCATCCGTTGCCGCCTTCGATGGCCAAATTGGACAGCCAGCCTATGCTGCATCCAAGGCCGCTGTTGCTGGTATGACCCTGCCGATTGCGCGAGAACTGGCTTTTCACGGCATTCGGGTCAACACCATCGCACCTGGATTGTTTATGACACCTTTGGCGGCGTCGCTGCCCGAGAACGTGGTCACAGCGCTCGGCCAAAGTGTCGAATTTCCAAAGCGTTTGGGTGACCCCGCGGAGTTTGCCAACCTATTGGTGTGCATGGCTGAGAACGACTATTTTAATGGTGAAGTCGTGCGTTTAGATGGTGCCATCCGCATGAAGGCCAAATAGGCCATATAACAACGCCATGTTGCCGGGCCATGATTACCAATGCCCGCGTGGCTGAGATAGACTGATGTAAAATCACCACAAGGGCCTGTGTCAGCCTTTGTTGCTAACCCACGGGAGCGCGCTACCTTGAGCTTTATCGATTTCTTTAGATCCACAGCGCCTTATATCCATGCGCATCGGAACAAATCGTTGGTACTCTTTGTAACGGGTGAGGCTTTGGCACACGCCAATGCCAGTAATTTGGTCCCAGATATTGCCTTGTTAAACAGCCTCGGGCTCCGCATTGTGCTGGTATTTGGCTCAACGCCACAGGTTGCTGGCGCACTGGCGCAAGGTGGCTCAGACAATACTGCACTGTGGAATTCTCAGCCGATTGATCGTGACCGCATGCGGACCATTGTAGAAGTACAGAGCTCGCTGCGTACCAGTATCGAGGCCCAGTTCAGCCTTGGGCTGGTCAATTCTCCAATGCACAATGCCAAAGTACGGTGCATCAGTGGCAATTTTATTCAGGCGCAGCCCCTAGGCGTGATCAATGGTGTAGACCAAGAATACGCTGGTCGGGTCAGAAACATTGACCATCAGGCCATCAATCAACAGCTCGACCATCGGTCGATTGTATTGATTCCTGCCTCGGGCTACTCATCAACTGGGGAAATCTTCAGTTTGCTGCCACATGATATTGCGGTATCAACCGCTGCAGCCCTGCATGCAGACAAGTTGATTATTCTGAATACGGCCCATGACATTAATCAAAACCCAACGTTACGCGAATTGTCGATTGCACGCAGTGAGTTGCTATTGGCTGGACTCACGCAAAAAAGTGCAGAGGCAACCGATTTGTCCGCAGCGATCAAGTCCTGCCAACTTGGCATAGCCCGCTGCCACATGCTGTCGGTCGATCAGGACGGCAGCCTACTAAACGAACTGTTTACACGGGATGGCACTGGCTTATTGGTCACCAATGAAGCTTATGACAGCGTTCGTCAGGCAACCATTAATGATGTTGCAGGCATCATGCAGCTATTGGAACCCCTTGAAGCTCAGGGCATCCTAGTCAAGCGGTCTCGCGAGTTACTTGAACAGGAAATTGCCCACTTTGTGGTCAATGAACGAGACGGCATGATCATTGGGTGTGCCGCACTCTATCCTTTTGGAGACCACACTGCTGAACTGGCCTGTGTCGCCGTGCATGAGCACTATCGACATAGTCATCGGGGCGACCACCTGCTAAAAGCCATTGAGACCATGGCCAAGACACAGGGTATTCAACAAATATTTGTATTAACCACCCAAACAGCCCATTGGTTTATTGAACGCGGTTTTGAAGCATCAACGGTATCTGCGTTACCTGACCGCAAAAAAGACCTATACAATTTCCAACGAAATTCCAAAGTGTTTTGCCGGCATTTGGCATAGCACCCGATAACAACTGAGAGGTATGCGTGAATTTTATAGCCGCCATTCAACAGCGTTGGGTATCTGCTGATACCATGGTCTGTGTGGGCCTAGACCCCTATCCGGAACGTTTTCCAAGTCATTTGAAAAACCATCCAGACGGTATATTTGAATTCAACAAAGCCATCATCGATGCCACCCAAGATTTGGTATGCTGCTACAAGCCCCAGTTTGCACATTTTGCCGCCTTAGATGCACTGGATAGCCTGAAACGCACCATTGCCTATATCAAAAATACCTACCCCGACGTGCCAGTCATCCTAGATTCAAAGCGTGGTGATATTGGCTCTACGGCGAGCATGTATGCCAAAGAAGCCTTTGATATTTATCAAGCAGATGCGGTGACCGTGAACCCCTATATGGGTATCGACACCATTGCACCCTTTACGCACTATCAAGACAAAGGGGTCATCGTGTTATGCCGCACCTCCAATCCGGGCGCAGCTGAGTTACAGAATCAGCGCATCGACCAGACACCGCTTTATCAAGTTGTCGCTGGGCTCGCCGCCGATCAATGGAACGACGCTGGCAATATCTTGCTCGTTGTAGGAGCTACCGCCGACGAAGAGATGCGCCAAATCCGCGCCTTAACGGGCGACATGCCCTTTTTGGTACCCGGCATTGGCGCACAGGGTGGCGATCTTGCAGCGGTGATTGCAGCTGGCATGGATTCAACGGGTAACGGGCTCATCATCAATTCGTCCCGCGCTATTTTATATGCCTCAGAGGGTGCTGATTTTGCACAGGCAGCCCGTCAGGAAACCGAACTGCTGGTGCAGGCGTGCCGGCAAGAACAGCGGCGCATTCTGGCCAATCGATAACCTGTCACCCATAAAAAAGCCCCGCAATATCGGGGCCTTTTTTACGCCTCACTATTTATAGCACACAGACAACCCCAGTACCCTTGAGACCACAGTACCCGTTCGGATTCTTTGCCAAATACTGTTGGTGATAGTCTTCTGCGATAAAATACGCCTTAGCGCCGGATATTTCCGTGGTAATGTTGCCATGACCTGCCGATGCCAACGCTGATTGAAATTGCACTGCGGAGGCTTCGGCAGCCAGCTGCTGTGCCTCTGTTGTGCAATAAATTGCTGACCGATACTGCGTGCCGATATCATTGCCTTGGCGCATGCCTTGGGTAGGGTCATGCGACTCCCAAAAAACCTGTAGCAGTGCATCGATTGTTATTTGGCTAGGATCGTAAATAACCCTGACCACTTCAGCATGGCCGGTATTCCCCGTACATACCGCCTCATAACTAGGATGATTCGCGTGTCCGCCCGCGTAGCCTACCGAAGTAACAACCACGCCTGGTATTTGCCAGAACTTGCGTTCCACGCCCCAGAAACATCCCATACCCAACAAAATTTCTTCACAGTCCGAAGGGCAGTCCTGCGCAATAGGCGCGCCATTTACAAAGTGCACTAAGCCCGAAAGTCGTGACGTTGCCATACCATTTCTCCTCGTTGAATACCCCTGATACGGGTACTCCCTATGTTTTGGATTTTTCCGGTGTCACTTCCGCCGGCTGTTTCGGCCCCATGGGCACTTCAGGAATAAATACCGTTATAAACAATCCTATCAAGGTAATGAAAAAGCCAAACCAAAATATTTTCGCAGTGGCGTCAGACCACAACACCTTGAACTGCCGATGAACACCCTCAACCTTAGCCAATACCTGACTTTTTACGACAGGATCCGTTACCTGTTCTTCGATGACCAATATGATGGCGTTCATGTCAAAAGCGGCCGCACCTGAACCCTGATGTCCTTCGCCAACGGGGCCGGCGGGCGCTGTAGCCACCATAAATTCAGCAGGAATATTCGGTTTAATATCATTGGCGAATCCCAATGCTAGGTGGGCGCTAAAAACCGTACCCAATATTGCCAGACCCACGCTGGAGCCCATTTGCCGCACGAAAGTCGCTGAAGCAGAAGCAACACCCATTTTTGTTCTGGGCGCCGCATTGATCATCATCTGGGTATACAGCGGTATGGTCGGACCCAATGCCATGCCCAGTACGACCAATTTCACGATCATCATGAACTGGGTCTGATCAGCTGTGAGCGTTAAAGCGATCCACAAGTAACCCATGATTAACATCACCAAGCTGGGTATCAGGATGGGCTTATAGGCGCCAATTCGAGATACCAACTGTCCGCTCATGATATTACCAAACACCAAACCGAGTGTGAGTGGCGTCAGCGTTGCGCCTGAACTGGTGGCGCTGACACCCAATACATTGACCATGTAGAGGGGAATAAACACAATCGAACCCAGAAATACGGCGCCTAGCGTAAAGGAAGCTAAGGCAGTCAATCGGAAGGCCTTATCCTGAAACAAGCTCAGATCTAAAATTGAACCAGATTGCTTTAGCTCGTGTCTGATGAAAACCACAAAGGCCGAGATTGACAAGGCAAACATGGACAATATTTCGACCGACGTCCATTCGTAGCTTACGGGCGCCAATGACAGTCCCATCAACAGCGGCACCACAAATAACAACAATAGCGCTGCGCCCAAGAAATCAATATGTTTGCCCGTGGTATGCCGTAACAATGGCATGCGCTTGTATATAAACCACATCGCAACAGCGCCGACCGGAAGGTTGACCAAAAACACCCAATGCCAGCTAATGTAATCGGTTAGCAAACCACCGATCCAAGGACCAAACACACTGCTAAGGCCAAACATAGCGCCAAACAACCCTTGGTACTTCGGTCGTTCTCTTGGCTCAAACAAGTCACCTACAATCGCAAAGGCGTTGGCAAAAATCGCAGCAGAGCCGGCGCCCTGAAGGGCACGGAACAGCACCAACTGGATGGGTGTTTGGGCAATAGCACAGAGTACTGAAGCCGCAATAAACAACACCAATCCATACAGTAAGATGGGGCGACGCCCATATAAATCAGACAACTTGCCCCAGATTGGCAGCAAAGCCGTACTCGTCACCAAATAGGAGGTTGTGAGCCAGGTAATCCAACTGGTTGGGAAAGCCAAGTCCTTAATTATCATCGGCGTTGCCGTCGATACGACCGTTTGGTCGAGCGCTGACATAAACAACGCCAATAGCACCCCTATCAATGCGCCACGTCTTTCAGCTGGCGTTAATATAGGTAATTGCGAATCAGTATTCACACAAATTCCTTTGATTATTCGATCATTACTCGGTCACTCAGATAAGCAAAATCACCATCCGTCGCACCCTATTTTTGATGGCCACATAGTGAACCCTTCACCCCCTAAATGCACTCTATAGGATAAAATTTTTCAAACCTGTTTCCTGCTGACGCCAAGTGGGCAAGGGCGTATTCTTGGCGGCTCAACAGCGAATAGCTTGCGCCAAGTCTAATAACCGGTAGTCAGTAGAAGCACATGAGGAATAGTGCTGTAACATTGCACAGTTTTATGAGAGCGTTGAAACCACTGGCAAATCAACTCAGGATCAATATGACTGACCACAGACGTTTTAGCCGGGTGCCCTTCGATGCACCCGCTTATTTTACGCTAGACAACGTTTCCTATGAAGGCGAACTCGTCGACATCAGCCTAAAAGGCGTGTTGTTGCAGCTTCCCGTCATCGCACCAGCATCCGCCATCGGCAAAGAAGTGCACATTAACATTGGCGAACCTGACAGCCCTATCCCCATCAACATGACAGCCATCTGCGTCCATTTAGACGACAGACTCATGGGGTTTGACTGCAAGATTATTGATCTCGACAGCGCGACATTCTTAAGACGTCTTTTGGAAGTTAACCTCGGTTCTGAAGACCAGGTAAACGATGAATTGGCTGCCCTTATTTACGCACATGTTGGCTGAGATTTAACCAATGCGTGTAGAAATAGCCCATCGAAACTGACGATCGATTGCATGCCAAATAAACGCTAAAAGGCTAAAAATTATCCAATTTGGTCTTTTTTATTAACAAAGATCCGACGAACTGAACAAATTTACCAAAAATGTTAAATTGCCCGTTGAATACCAACTCGTCTTGTGCCATTTTGTTTCTCAAGTTTCAGACTAATACTATTTTTAGGTATACTGTCTCTGAGATGCACCAATATGGTCGGTTTGCATAAGACCTATAAGAAAGATAATAAGAGGATCATTCATGAAAACGATTACCCGTTCACTTGCGGCTGGCATCGTTGGCGTTGCACTAGCATCTACGCCGGCATTAGCCACACATAAAACTCACCCAGTAACTGGCGAAGTATTGTCAGACAACCAGACGTACACCTATGTTTCTATCGATGAAAGCTCATCTTTGGATCCAGGTCTTATTGAAGACGTTTCTGGTGCTGCGGTTGCTCGTGACCTATTTGAAGGTCTTTTGACACAGAATGCTGACGGTACTTTGGCTCCTGGTGTTGCTACGCGTTATACCACCAACGCTGACAAGACAGTTTATACTTTCCACCTTCGTCGTAACGCCAGATGGTCTAACGGCGACCCTGTAACTGCACATGACTTCGAATTTGCTTGGAAGCGTGCGGTAAGCCCTGAGCTGGCTTCTCCTTATTCTTGGTACATGGAAATCATGTCTATTAAGAACGGCGCAGCAGTTATCAATGGCGAAAAAGACAAAGACGAGCTAGGTGCTAAAGCACTTGACGACTATACCTTCCAGGTAACACTAGAAGCGTCTCTACCTTACTTCCCATCAATGGTTGTTCACACAACAACTATGCCTGTTCCTACTAAAATCGTTAATGCATTTGGCGATGAGTGGACTAAGCCTGGCAACATGGTAAGTAACGGTGCATACGTATTGTCTGAGCACGTTTTGAACGAGCGTCAGTCACGTGTACGTAACGACCTATACTGGAACAACGATGCAACGATCCTAGACAAGGTAACGACTGTTATCATCCAGGACGAAAACGCTGCATTCAACCGCTACATCGCTGGCGAAGTTGACCAGACTGCTCCTCCATCAGGCCAGTTCAACGCTCTGAAGAAGTCTATGCCTAATGATGTACACACAAATCCAAGATTGTGTACTTATTACTACAACTTCAACATGGACGCAGCGCCATTTGATGACAAGCGCGTTCGTCAGGCTCTAAGCTACACGATCCCACGTGACATCATCATCGACAACATCCTACAGGGTGGCCAGATCCCAGCTTACACCTTCACGCCAGGCGCGACTGCGAACTTCACAGTTCCTGAAGTTGCATTCGGCATGATGACTCAGGCTGAGCGTGACGCCGCTGCTGTTAAATTGTTGGCTGAAGCTGGCTATTCTAAGAGCAACCCTCTGAAAGCAACTATCTTGTATAACACCTCTGAAGGTCACAAGAACATTGCTATCGCCACTAGCCAAATGTGGAAGCAGAAGTTAGGTGTTGAAATCACCCTAGAAAACCAAGAGTGGAAGACTTTCTTGGCAACTAAGGGCGCAGGCGACTTCGAAATCGCTCGTGCTGGCTGGTGTGGTGACTACAACGAAGCATCAACATTCCTAGACCTAGTTAACTCTGAGTCTGGCTACAACGATTCAAACTACAACAACCCTGTAGTTGACAAGTTGTTAGCTGAAGCGAAGACGATGTCTGATCCTAACGGCAACTACACACAGATCGAGAAGATCATTGCTGACGATATGCCTATCGCGCCTATCTACCACTACACTGGTAACATGTTGTTGAAGCCTTATGTTAAGGGCTACCCATTCAACAACGTTGAAGGTAACTGGTACAGCCGCAACATGTACATCACTGCTCATTAATCGATTCGGTTAATAGCGACGAAAGCACCGCATTAGCGGTGCTTTTTTTTGTCTGCAAAACAACAGATCGGATTCATTAAACGCCCGATAATCAAGCCGCAAAAAACGGAAATCCCCATGTGTCACTACCTGTTAGAGCCCACTAGCAACAGGAAGCTCCCCGTAACGTTATGATTAATTTACATTTTTAAAACGTTAACTGTAGTTATTCCGTACAGGCTGACATTTATCATTCGCCTACCAAAAGAAACATCAGTACAATTACGCGTCAAATTAACTATCAGGTCACAACACGATGTTAAATTTTATTATTAGAAGACTGGGACTAGCTATTCCCTCGTTATTGATTCTCATCATTATTTCTTTTGTTCTGATGCATTCTGCCCCAGGCGGCCCGTTTACCTCAGAAAAACCACTACCTCCAATAGTTCTTGCCAACATTGAAGCCAAATATGGCTTAGATAAGCCTCTACCCATTCAAATTGCCAACTATGTATGGGGCATTGTGACCGATTTCGACTTTGGTCCATCGTTCCGATACAAAGACCGTACGGTCAATGACATCATTGAAGTGGGATTCCCCGTGACGATTAAGTATGGCTTTTGGTCATTCTTATTCGCTGTGACGGTGGGTGTGTTCCTCGGTGTGGTCGCTGCATTGCGGCATAACACGTGGGCTGACTACACGGCAGTTGGTATCGCCATTGGCGGATCAGTGTTACCCAACTTTGTAATGGCACCCCTCTTGGTGCTGTTGTTTACTGTAAAACTTGGCTGGCTACCAGGCGGTGGTTGGGAAGGCGGGCAAATACAATTCCTTATCCTTCCTGTGATCGCACTGAGCACCAGTTACCTTGCCGGTATCGCACGTATCACACGCTCTTCGATGCTCGAAGTATTGCACTCTAACTTCATTCGAACAGCCAAAGCAAAAGGCCTACCTTCAAGTTACATCATTTGGCGCCATGCGTTAAAGCCTGCGATGCTGCCAATGCTGTCCTACTTAGGACCAGCCTTTGTTGGTATGGTGACCGGGTCGATGATTATTGACCAATATTTCAGCACGGGTGGTATCGGTCTGCACTTTGTTAACGGTGCATTAAACCGAGATTACTCAACCATTATGGGCATTACCATTTTGGTCGGTACGCTTACCATCGTATTCAACATGCTGGTCGATATTATGTACGCTTGGATCGATCCAAAGATTCGCTACTAATAGCAAAGGGGAAATAGTTGTATGTTAGTAGATAACAAAAAAGTTCAAGAGTTGGCCGACAACATGGCCGCTGAAGAATTAACGGGTCGTTCGCTCCTGCAGGATGCACGGCACCGTTTCTTTAAAAACAAGATGGCCGTAGTCAGCCTCATGATTTTGGTTTCTATCATCATTTTTGCTTTTGTCGGCCCGTATTTCGCTAAATGGTCATACGAAGAAATTGACTGGGCCACGATGGGTAATGTCGCCGAAATGGGTCGCCCTAGCATTGAATCGGGCCACTTCTTTGGCACTGACGACCTTGGTCGCGATCTATACTCACGTGTTATTCAGGGTACCCAGATATCGCTAACCGTTGGCTTCGTTGGTTCATTGATTGCCGTATTCGTTGGCACCTTATATGGCGCAACAGCCGGCTATTTGGGCGGCACGGTTGATAACATCATGATGCGTACCGTTGACATTCTGATGGCGATTCCTTACATGTTCTTCTTAATCTTACTACTGGTGATGTTCGGACGATCCATTAGTTTGATTTTTGTGGGCATCGGATTGATTTCCTGGCTCGATATGTCTCGTATCGTGCGCGGACAAACCTTGTCTCTAAAGAACAAAGAATTTATTGAAGCGGCCGTCGCCAGTGGCGTTGCACCATTCAACATCATTCGCCGCCACATCGTTCCTAACGTCATGGGCATCGTGGTGGTATATGCCACATTGCTCGTCCCTGGCATGATCATGACTGAATCCTTTATTTCGTTCTTGGGATTGGGTGTACAGGAACCACAAACGTCTTGGGGCGCTTTGATTAGTTCCGGTGCAGGTAGATTGCAGTACGGCACGTACTGGCAGCTATTTTTCCCATTATTTTTCTTTATCGCTACCTTGTTAAGCTTCTTCTTCATCGGAGATGGCTTGCGTGATGCGCTTGATCCTAAAGACCGCTAAGGGAGCACTGAATAAATGAGTCTATTAGAAGTTAACAACCTTGGCGTCCAATTTGACACCCTAGACGGCGTTGTAAATGCCGTAAACGGCCTGTCATTTACCCTAGATGCGGGCGAAACGCTCGGCATCGTAGGTGAGTCTGGATCAGGTAAAAGCCAAACGGTATTCGCCTTGATGGGTTTATTGGCAGGTAACGGCCGCGCCACCGGTAGCATCAAGTACAAAGGTCAAGAAATTCTGAATTTGCCTGAAAACGAATTGAACAAAATTCGTGCAGAACAAATTTCGATGATTTTTCAAGACCCCATGACCTCTTTGAATCCCTACATCCGTGTCAGTGACCAGCTGATGGAAGTTTTGATTCACCACAAGGGCATGTCCAAAAAAGACGCATTGGCTGAAAGTATTCGCATGCTAGACGCGGTGAAAATCCCTGAAGCCAAAGCCCGCGTTAATATGTTCCCACATGAATTCTCTGGCGGTATGCGCCAGCGTGTCATGATTGCAATGGCGTTATTGTGCAGCCCAAAACTGCTTATTGCTGACGAACCTACTACTGCCCTAGACGTTACCGTTCAGGCGCAAATCATGGCGTTGCTTAATGATGTCCAAAAAGAATTTGGCACTGGCATCATCCTTATCACCCATGACCTGGGTGTTGTAGCGGGCAGCTGTGAAGACACGCTCGTCATGTACGGCGGCCGCGTGATGGAATATGGCAAAACCGATGACGTATATGCCAAGCCATCGCACCCCTATACAAAGGGCTTGTTGCACGCGATCCCACGCATCGACGACAAGGGTGACAAGTTATCGACGATTCCAGGCAATCCGCCCAATATGATGAAACTTCCCAAAGGATGTCCATTCCAGCCACGTTGCTCCTTTGCAATTGCTAGCTGTGCAACTGACGTTCCTGATCTGAATAGTTTTGCTGATGGCCGCTTGCGTGCTTGCCACATCCCTGCGGAGAACCTGAAATGAGCGCCGATAAAAAGATTCTATTGTCCGTAAAGGACTTAAAAGTCCAGTTCAGCATCAAACCACAGGGCGCATTGCCTTGGACAAAACCACTCGCATTGAAGGCCGTCGATGGTGTGAGCTTCGATCTGTACGAAGGTGAAACCCTGGGCATTGTGGGCGAATCAGGCTGTGGAAAGTCGACCCTAGCGCGCGCCATTATCCGCATGATCCCTTCGTCCGCTGGCCAAGTATTGTGGATGGGTAATGAAGACCTTCTGACCATGTCTAAGTCGGAATTGCAGGAAAAGCGCAAAGACATCCAGATGATATTCCAGGATCCATTGGCGTCGCTAAACCCGCGTATGACTATTGGTCAAATTATTGCTGAGCCACTCAAGACGCATTACCCTGAAACATCTAAGGAAGATGTCGTCGATCGCGTTAAAGCAGTCATGAAGAAAGTGGGCTTGTTAACCAACCAGATCAACCGCTATCCACATGAGTTTTCAGGTGGCCAGTGTCAGCGTATCGGTATTGCCCGCGCCCTGATTCTAGAGCCAAAATTGATTATTTGTGACGAGCCAGTATCGGCACTCGACGTGTCAATTCAGGCGCAGGTTATCAACTTGCTGGTTGATTTGCAGAAAGAAATGGGTCTGTCATTGGTGTTTATTGCACACGACTTGAGTGTGGTACGCCATATCAGCACCCGTATTATGGTGCTGTATCTCGGTAATGTGGCAGAAGTCTCGGTCGCCAATGACCTCTATGACAATCCACGTCACCCTTATACCCAAGCATTAATCTCTGCAGTTCCGATTCCAGATCCGGTTAAAGAGCGTGCAAAGAAAGTTATCTTGCTCGAAGGCGACATGCCGTCACCTATCAATCCACCATCAGGCTGCGTGTTTAGAACCCGTTGTCCGTTGGCCGATGACCTGTGTGCGATAGAAAAGCCTACATTAAAGAGCAATGAAGGCGGCCACTGGGTGTCTTGCCACCACGCCAAATAAACACAGGCAACGAATGCACTGTGTGTATAAGAGCCCTTTTTAGGGCTCTTGTTGTTTCTGCACCACGGTCTTTCAGATTTACCACTGTTTCATTCCCACCCGAATTGGGTACACTAACAGCCTATCGCACCGGACATTTATCGGAGTAAGGCATGCCCCAATATCGCTCAAAAACATCTACCGCTGGACGCAACCAGGCTGGTGCACGCGCATTGTGGCGCGCCACTGGCATGAAAGACGATGACTTTCAAAAACCCATCATCGCGGTGGTCAATTCATTTACCCAATTTGTGCCCGGGCACGTGCACCTTAAAGACATGGGCCAACTGGTTGCACGTGAGATTGAAAAAGCGGGTGGCGTTGCCAAAGAGTTCAATACCATTGCCATCGACGATGGAATCGCCATGGGTCACGACGGCATGCTCTACAGCCTACCAAGCCGCGACCTGATTGCAGACTCTGTGGAATACATGGTCAACGGACACACAGCCGACGCGATGGTCTGTATTAGTAACTGCGATAAGATCACACCGGGGATGCTAATGGCTGCTATGCGCCTCAATATCCCAGCAATATTTGTTTCCGGTGGTCCCATGGAAGCTGGCAAGACCAAATTGGCCAACCATGGCTTAGACTTAGTTGACGCTATGGTTATTGCTGCAGACAGCAGTGTTGACGATGAAACCGTTGCGGAATATGAACGGTCGGCCTGCCCTACCTGTGGCTCCTGCTCTGGCATGTTTACCGCCAACTCCATGAACTGTTTGGCCGAAGCCATTGGCCTCGCCTTGCCGGGTAACGGCTCTATGTTGGCAACGCACGCAGATCGAAAAGCCCTATTTGAGCGCGCAGGGCACGAAATTGTTGCACTGACCAAACGCTATTATGAGCAGGACGATGAGAGCGCTTTACCCCGATCAATTGTTACCTTTGAAGCCTTTGAAAACGCGATGACCCTAGATATCGCTATGGGTGGCTCGACCAACACCATCTTGCACTTATTGGCTATCGCCCAGGAAGCGGGCGTAGATTACAACCTCTCTCACATGGATGCGCTATCTCGAAAGGTTCCGCAGCTATGTAAGGTTGCACCCAATATTCAAAAATACCACATGGAAGATGTCCACCGTGCTGGCGGTATATTCGCCTTGCTGGGTGAATTGGACCGCGCGGGCCTGTTACACAGCCATTTGCCAACCGTACATAGCACCACGATGAAAGAGGCGATTGAGCAATGGGACATCATGGTAACCAAGGACCCTGCAGTCTTGTCGTTTTACAGTGCTGGCCCTGCCGGTATACCGACCCAAACTGCCTTTAGCCAAGCGACCCGCTGGCCAACGCTTGACCGTGACCGCAATGGCGGCTGTATCCGCGCGGCTTCTGCTGCCTACTCCGCTGAAGGTGGATTGGCCGTGCTGAGAGGCAATCTTGCCCTAGATGGCTGTGTGGTGAAGACCGCCGGTGTCGACGAAGATTCGTTTCACTTTGAAGGTCGGGCGCGAGTATTCGAAAGCCAAGACGCTGCAGTAACGGCCATTTTGGCCGACCAAATAGTTGCTGGCGATGTGGTTGTCATTCGATACGAAGGCCCGCGTGGTGGTCCAGGCATGCAAGAAATGCTGTACCCCACCAGTTATTTAAAATCGAAAGGACTGGGTAAGGCCTGTGCCTTGCTGACCGACGGGCGTTTCTCTGGCGGCACCAGTGGCCTATCCATTGGTCATGCCTCTCCTGAAGCAGCTTCTGGAGGCAACATAGGCCTTGTAGAAGAAGGCGACATGATTGTCATTAGCATTCCTGAACGCCGCGTAGACTTGGCCGTATCCGACGAGACACTGGCCGCAAGACGCAAAGCCATGGAGGCACGTCCACAGCCTTGGAAACCGACCTCCGTACGGCCACGCAAAGTCACCACGGCGCTGAAAGCCTATGCTTTGCTGGCTACCAGTGCAGACAAGGGCGCAGTACGTGATATCACCCTGTTGGGTGACTAATCAGCACCCCTAGATACCGAGCAACAGCCGTTGTTCGGTATCTCCCCCTTTTTCGGCTTTGCCTATAGGCACTCAGCATATGACATCCACTCAGCGCTCTAGCTCCCAGTCGTTTAGTACCCTGCTGCTGCATTGGTGGGATACACATGGGCGTAAAGACTTGCCGTGGCAGCAGAACCCGACACCCTATCGTGTGTGGATTTCTGAAATCATGCTGCAACAAACTCAGGTCACCACCGTCATACCCTATTACGAACGCTTCATGAACAGTTTCCCCACCCTGCAGGCCCTTGCGGAAGCACCCATTGACCAAGTTTTGCATCATTGGACCGGCTTGGGCTATTACGCAAGAGCACGTAATATTGCCAAAACGGCGCAGGTCTGCAGGACACTTCATGCGGGTGTATTGCCCCAGAATGCAGAAGCCTTAGAGGCATTACCCGGTATAGGGCGGTCAACCGCAGCCGCAATATTGTCTTTGGCCTGTGGGCAATCAGCCGCGATTTTAGATGGCAATGTGAAACGGGTATTGGCCAGAAGGTTTGGTGAAACCGAGTGGCCTGGAAAATTGGCCGCACAAAAACGCTTGTGGGAACTGAGCATTCAGCACACACCCAAGGCCCGATGCGCTGATTACAATCAAGCCATGATGGATTTTGGTGCCACCTTTTGTACCCGCTCCAAGCCGCAGTGCACCGCCTGTCCTTTTGTGTCCGATTGCGTTGCCTACACCCAGAATCTGGTGGCAACCATTCCAGGCAAAAAGCCCAAAAAAGCCGTGCCCACCTTTACCGTCGCAATGGCCATCATCCGCGATCAGCATCAAAATCTGTATTTAGAGCAACGCCCTAACGAGGGTATTTGGGGCAGCCTTTACAGCTTTCCAGAATACGCAGACCTCGCCACACTGCAGTCTACCTACAGCAACCTTCCAAAGAGCGCAGAGATTAAAACAAGCACAGTCGTGACCCATAAGTTTACCCACCGCACCCTATTGATAACGCCAGTCTTTTTACAACTGGCTAACGATAGGCCTACAATAGATGCCATCAATGGCTATTGGGTCAAGCCGCACCACGCACTGAGTCAGTTGGGATTACCCGCACCCATCAAGCGCCTTATTCAATCATTACAGGACAACCCATGAGAACCGTCACCTGCAGAAAATATAGCGAAGAATTACCTGGACTAACCGCGGCCCCATTTCCGGGCCCCAAGGGTCAGGATATCTATGACCATGTGTCTGCCAAGGCATGGAAAGAATGGCAAGACCATCAAACACGTTTAATTAATGAGAAGCACCTGAATCTGTTTGAACCAAAAACCCGCCAATATTTACAGGAGCAAATGACCCTGTTTTTGAGCGGCACGCAATTTGATGCGGTCGACGGCTACGTTCCAGAGACTAAATAGAAGAAAGTTACAGAAAATCATACAGTTATGAAAAATTTACTTGACGCGTCGACCTTAAATCCGTTTAATACGCCTCCGTCAGCAAGACAAGTTAATACAACTGTTTAGCGACATGCCCAGATAGCTCAGTCGGTAGAGCAGAGGACTGAAAATCCTCGTGTCCCTGGTTCGATTCCGGGTCTGGGCACCATTATTTTAAGAAGCCGCTCTTGTAGCGGCTTTTTTTATGTCTGCAGGAAACCCCCTCATC
>CAJXZL010000009.1 GCA_913063165.1 uncultured Saccharospirillaceae bacterium
TAGCATTACACTATCCCGACTTAACCTAGCCAGAGTGCGCTCAACACCCCTATTTGATCTGCATAAATGCGTTATTTGATGTCTGGTCAACAAGATTATTTGTTGCGGGTTGTCAGCAGCAGTCTTAAGAGTTATGAAAACTTTATTCGAGAAAAACTCACCCGCATTCCTGGCATATCTTTCTTAGAGTCAAATTTTGCATTTGGGCAGGTTAAACGAAAAAATATTTATCCGGATATCAGTTAGTTTTTTTAGGCGTGGTCACCGACGAAGGGATTGGTGCGTTTTTCGTGGCCAAAGGTACTACTAGGTCCATGCCCAGGATAGAACCGAACGTCATCACCTAAGGGAAACAATATCTCTCGGCATGAATGCACCAGAGCACGGCTATCGCTCATAGGAAAGTCTGTACGTCCGACACTGCCCGCAAATATCACATCGCCTACCCAAGCTGAACTCGAAGCGGCATCAAAGAAACAGATATGGCCGGGGGTATGGCCGGGGGTATGCACTACCTGCAAGGAAATCTCACCCACCAATACGGTATCGCCATGCGCAAACCATTGGTCTGGCGTGGTGTTTTCGCCAGAGGGGAAGCCCATCATTTGAGCCTGCTCAACTAACTGATCAAGCCAAAAGGCGTCTGCTTTATGAGGCCCTAAGATGGGAACACCGGTTCTTCGAGACAACTCAGCTGCAGCACCTGCATGATCAAGATGCCCATGGGTCAAAAGAATTTTTTCGAGGGTGACGCCATGCTCCGCAATCACCAATTCAATCTTCTCTATATCGGCACCCGGATCAATCACGGCTGCTTTTTGCGTTTTTTCACACCAGAGCACCGTACAGTTTTGTTGAAAATGGCTTACTGGCACGGTTACTGACTTCATAGCCTATTAAGACCATTCAGTGCGGCAACGCGGTAGGCTTCTGCCATCGTTGGATAATTGAACGTATGGCTAATAAAATATTCCAGCGTGTTCCCTGCGCCCTCTTGGCACATGATCGCCTGTCCAATGTGCAAGATTTCCGCTGCCTGATCGCCAAAACAATGAATACCCAGCAATTGCAATGTTTCACGATGAAACAGAATTTTCAGTACGCCAACATCTTCACCGGTAATTTGGGCACGCGCAGTATCTTTAAAATAGGCTTTACCAACTTCATAAGGTACTTTTTGTGCCGTTAGTTCAGATTCTGTTTTGCCGACTGAACTAATTTCGGGAATGGTATAAATACCAACAGGCGCATTCACAAAATCATGCACTTTGGTTTGGTCTAAAATAGCATTGGTCGCTGCACGGCCTTGGTCGTAAGCTGCACTAGCAAGACTTGGCCAGCCAATAACATCACCAATGGCAAAAATGTGAGGCACTGTGGTCTGGTAATTACTATCGACCTCAATTTGCCCACGGGAATTGGGTTGAATGCCAATTTGCTCTAAATTCATCCCAGCTGTATTGCCGCTACGGCCATTGGCCCATAAAAAGGCATCAGCCTTGAGCACTTTGCCACTCTGTAATTTTAAGGTGACCTCTCCATTCGATGAGGTCAATGACTCAAAAGCTTCATTGTGTCGAATGAGCACGCCATGGCTTCGCATGTGATAACTCAAGGCATCAGAAATCTCATCGTCCATAAAGGCCAACAATCGATCACCTGGGTTTACCAAGTCTACTTTACAACCAAGGCCATTAAAGATGGACGCGTACTCGCAACCAATAACACCTGCGCCAAATATGATGATGCGCCTGGGTGTTTGGGTCTGCTCAAGAATGGTATCGCTGTCAAACACGTTTGAGTGGTTAAAATCAATTTCAGGCGGCCGGTAAGGGCGTGATCCCGTCGCGATAATAAAATAATCGGCAGTCAATTCGTCTGTGAGACCCATTTCTCGGGTGACTAGCAACCGATGTGTGTCTATAAAAGAAGCGGTGCCATGAAATAGATTCGTCAAATTGCGACTATAAAATCGCGCGCGCATTGAAACCTGCTTATCGATAACAGACTGTGCAGATTCGCGCACTTGAGCATAGGACAACATTTTTTGATCTGAGATGTGCCGGAACAACGGGTTGCGGTTAAACCGCATCACTTGATGCACCGAATGCCGCAACGCTTTGGAAGGAATGGTACCTTCATGTGTGCAGCCGCCGCCAACTGACAGTCTGGAATCAACGACTGCGACAGATTGACCTTTTTTACGGGCATTCATCGCCGCACTCTCGCCAGCAGGCCCAGAACCAATAACGACTACATCAAAATGTTGTTTTGTCATAACCTGACTTTCCTTAACCATTGCCATGCTCGATAAATAAGCAGCTGACTTTATTTCTTTTTGGGTGCAGCGTCGTATGCCATCACTTTGGCTGAATCACCCGCAGGTGCTTCCTCACTTTCACACAGGCTTTTATCGCCTTTACAAACGTCACAAGCGACGTCCATACCAAGGGCAGACATGCCACCGCAGCTACCAGAAATAGGTTTTTTACCCATTAAAACGCCGACTGACATAAGACCCACGACGATCAACATCGCTAAAAATACTACTGCAAAAAGTGCCATGCTATTGCTCCTGTAAAACCAATCTATTAAAGGCTGAACTGGTGTGTTCAACAAATTCTGTGCCCTTCTTTTCAATTAACAGCACAGCTAACTGTTCTTTTTCGGCAACGGTAATTGCCTTATCTGGCCCCATGACCATCATAGCAGTTGCCCAAGCATCTGCCTCTCCACTTGATGCCGTTATAACGGTAACCGACGCAAGATGGTGACGAATGGGATAGCCATTTGCTGGATCGATGGTATGCGAGTATCTGGTACCATCGATTTCGAAATAATTTCGATAGTCGCCCGAGGTGGCGATCGATACGCCAGAAAGGGGTATGATTTTATAGACGCCTCGTGCGCCTGACTCTGGCGTTTCAACTGCCACGTTCCAGGCCTGACCATCTGGCTTCAAACCGGATAGTCGCATTTCGCCACCCACTTCCACCAAAAAATCAGTAAACCCTTGCGCCATGAGGTATTCAGCGATCTTATCAACCGCATAGCCTTTTGCTACGGCCGACAAGTCAATGCGCCTAGGCTGCAGCTTCTTAACCCGATAGGCTCCTTCGTGCAGATCAAGGACAATGCCTTGATAGCCGACGTCAGCCAATACCGCCTGGAGTAAACGTGGGTCAGGTACCTGCTCTCTTCTCGCTTTTGGCCCAAAACCCCACAGGTCGACTAATGGCCCAACCGTGATGTCAAATGCCCCGTTTGATCGTTCAGCGACCGATTGGCTAATTGCCAATACCTCGCCTAGGGCGTTTGATATGTCAAACCATTCAGCACCAACGGCATCGTTAAACTGGTTTAATTCTGAATCATCAATGTAGGTCGACATTGACTGGTTTACTGCTTCTAACGCGGTGTCGGTACCTGACTGCAACGACCGAACATCGCTTTCTTGTCCTACAAACCGCACATTATAACTGGTGCCTAATGCGCGACCGTAGAAATGCTGCACCGCAGGTGCTTCATTAAAATCACAGGCGCCTAATAACAAAACTGCCATTAAAATGGCAGTTTTTAAGACGGACTGTCGATACCGTAATGGAATCACTATGACAGCAACCTCAGATTAGCCACCGAAGTCGTCAAGCATGATGTTCTCATCTTCGACACCCAAATCTTTGAGCATTTTAATGACAGCTGCGTTCATCATTGGCGGTCCACACATGTAGTATTCGCAATCTTCTGGTGCTTCATGATCACGCAGATAGTTTTCAAACAAAACGTTGTGGATAAAGCCTGTCATGCCATCCCAGTTATCTTCTGGTTGCGGGTCAGACAAGGCCAAATGCCATTTGAAATTGTCATTTTCTGACGCGAGCATGTTGTACTCGTCGTCATAAAACGTTTCGCGCAATGAACGAGCACCGTACCAGAAACTCATTTTGCGGGTCGACTTAAGACGCTTCAACTGATCGAAAATGTGCGAGCGCATCGGAGCCATGCCTGCGCCACCACCGATAAAGACCATTTCTGCATCAGTCTCTTTAGCAAAGAACTCACCAAAGGGACCATATACAGCCATCTTGTCGCCAGGCTTCAGATTAAATACGTATGAAGACATTTGTCCCGGAGGTAACTGAGTGCCAGGAGGAGGCGTTGCAATACGAATATTGAACTTAACCAAACCACGCTCTTCTGGATAGTTAGCCATTGAATATGCACGGATACAAGGCTCTGTAACCTTAGATTCAAGTTTAAAAAATCCAAAACGTTCCCAATCACCACGGTATTCTTCTTCAATTTCAAAATCGGAGAATTTGACATGGTGTACTGGTGTTTCAAGCTGCACATAACCACCGGCACGGAAATCAACATTCTCGCCTTCAGGCAATTGCAAAGTCAGTTCTTTAATGAAAGTAGCGACGTTCGGGTTAGATACAACCGTACACTCCCACTTCTTAACACCAAAAACTTCATCAGGGATCTGAATGACCATGTCTTGCTTCACCGCTACCTGACAGGCCAAACGGTAGCCTTCGCGTGCTTGGCCTTTCGTAAAGCTTGATTCTTCGGTAGGTAGCATAGAACCACCACCCTCGGTAACCTGACAACGACACTGGGCACAGGTACCGCCGCCGCCACAGGCAGACGACAAGAATAATCCTGAATCTGCTAGGGTTTGCAGTAATTTACCACCTGCTGGTACGGTGATTGTGCGGTCAGCATCATTATTGATCATGATTTTGACATCGCCAACACTGACCAACTTCGATCGCGCTGCCAGAATAATAGCCACCAGTGCGAACACGATGACCATAAACATGACAACACCTAAAAGAATTTCTGAACTCATTTTATTGGCTCCTTACTTACAGGCTGACACCAGAGAAAGACATAAAGCCTAGTGACATTAGGCCCACAGTAATAAAGGTGATGCCTAAGCCTTCTAAACCCTTAGGTACATCACTGTACTTTAGCTTTTCTCGGATACCCGCTAACGCCATGATCGCTAACGCCCAACCAACACCAGATCCGATACCGTATACAGTACTTTCTACAAAGGTGTAGTCACGCTCAACCATGAACAATGAACCAGCCAAAATGGCACAGTTTACTGTAATTAGTGGCAAGAAAACGCCCAGGGCGTTGTATAGTGCCGGCACATACTTATCTAGAAACATTTCTAGGATCTGAACCATGGCAGCGATGACACCAATGTATGCCAAATAACCTAAAAAGCTGAGATCAGCCTCAGGGAAACCCGCCCAGCCCAATGCGCCTTCTTTAAGCACATAGTTAAACAACAAATTGTTTACCGGTACCGTGATGACCTGTACGACAACAACCGCGATGCCCAAGCCAATAGCAGTATTCACTTTTTTAGACAATGCCAAAAACGTACACATGCCTAAGAAAAACGCCAACGCCATGTTTTCTACAAATACGGCTCTGATAAATAAACTAATCAAGGCTTCCATTTACAGGGCCTCCTTGTTTACGTGGGCACTCAACGTAAATTCACGCGCTTCTTGTTGGTCTGTCTTCCAAGTACGCAGAATCCAGATGAAACCTGCAATCACGAAAAAGGCTGAAGGCGGCAACAACAACATGCCGTTAGGGATATACCAGCCACCGTCATTAACGACTGGAAATACCGTCATACCAAACCAAGTGCCAGCACCGAAAATTTCACGGATGGTCGCAACAAAGATCAGGACAACAGAATAGCCAAGACCGTTACCGATACCGTCTAGAAAACTAACGCCCGGCGGGTTAGCCATGGCGAAGGCTTCTGCACGGCCCATTACGATACAGTTGGTAATGATCAAACCAATGAATACTGACAGCTGCTTCGACATGTCGAATGCATAGGCTTTCAATATTTGGTCAACCACAATAACCAACGACGCAATAATGGTCATCTGTACGATGATACGAATGCTAGAGGGGATCTGGTTGCGAATCAGTGAAATAGACAGGTTTGAAAACGCTGTCACCGACGTTAACGCAATAGCCATTACCATTGTGACCTGCATGCTGGTCGTAACCGCCAGCGCAGAACACACACCCAAGATTTGCAAGGCAATCGGGTTGTTAGCAAAAATGGGGTGTATCAATATCTTCTTAGTTGAAGTCGACATTATTATGCCTCCCCTGCTTTAAGGTGCTTAATGAATGGTGCAAATGCGTTATCACCCATCCAAAAACGAACCAAATTATCTACACCACGGCTTGTCAACGTAGCACCTGACAATCCATCTACTGCAAAACGCTTTTCGGATTCGATATCGTTATTCGCCTGACCCTTTTTGACATACACGCCGATGTCGCCGTTGCCATCATAAATTTCTTTGCCTATCCATAAGGCTTTCCATTTAGGGTTGTCGATTTCGCCACCCAATCCAGGTGTTTCTGCATGCTCATAAAAGCCCAATCCAACGACTGTGTTTAAGTCAGCTTCTAGTGCTACAAAGCCCCACAATGTTGACCACAGAGCATATCCACGAATAGGCAGAATAAGGGTTTTTAGCTCACCATTTTCAATGACTTCGTACACTTTGGCGTAGTTTTCTAAGCGTTTGATGCTAGCGATGTCTGTATCGGCATCCAATTTATCAGAACGCTTAGGGTCCTTTGATGCCTTTCTTTGGTCGTAAGTAGCTACGTCTAAGTCAGTGGCATAAGTACCCGTGCGCAAATCAACAAGCTTGGTTGAGATAACACCGAACTGGTCTTCAATTGATTTACTTGCGTCATACAACCCAGCGGCTGCAAGAATGTTTTTCTTCACTTCCAGCGTCTTATTTAACTGTTGTAAAGGTTTTAGCGAGATTGCGGCATAAGACACGACAATCGAGCAAACCAAACAGACTAGAAATGCGATTCTAATCGTGTTTGAAATGGAGTCTTTTTTACTGGACACGAGCAGCCCTCCGCTTGATATTGGACTGAATCACAAAATGGTCGATGAGCGGTGCAAACAGGTTCGCGAACAGGATGGCAAGCATCATGCCCTCAGGGAACGCTGGGTTTACCACACGAATCATGATTACCATAAAGCCGATAAGACCACCAAAATACCACTTACCCGTATTGGTCATAGAGGCAGATACAGGGTCAGTTGCCATGAACATCATGCCAAACGCGAAACCACCAATCACCAAATGCCAATGCCAAGGCAAGTTAAGCATGGCGTTGGATTCTGAACCGATCACATTGAACAGCAATGCTGTTGCAATCATGCCCGCCAAAACACCCGCAACGATGCGCCACGAGGCAACACCGGTGATTAACAGGAATGCGCCTGCAATCAGAATTGCTAATGTCGAGGTTTCACCCACTGAACCGGCCATGTTGCCAATAAAGGCATCAAACCAAGTGAGTCCACCCAAGGCACCAGAAACCAAACCTTCGCTAGCGGCTACGCTCAATGCAGTGGCGCCAGAGAAGCCGTCAACCGCAACCCAGACCGCGTCGCCTGACATGAATGCAGGGTAAGCAAAGAACAAGAACGCACGACCCGTTAGTGCAGGGTTTAGGAAGTTCTTACCCGTACCACCAAACACTTCTTTACCGAATACCACACCGAAAGAAATACCCAGTGCAGCAGCCCATAATGGAATTGAAGGAGGACAAGTTAAGGCAAACAAAATAGAAGTAACGAAGAAACCTTCGTTGATTTCGTGGCCACGAACTGCAGCAAATAGTGCTTCCCAAATACCACCCACAATAAACACTGTTACGTAGATAGGTAGGAAGTACCAAGCACCGTATACGATGTTGTCCCAATAGCTGTCAGGATTGTTACCAGCAAACATGCTGATAAACATCTCGCGCCAGCCATCGGCCAGAGGTGCACCAGCAGCTATTGCTGTGTTGGCTTGTAGGCCAAGGTTATACATACCTACTACCATCGGCAGTAAGGCAGCAAACCAGACCAAAATCATAATACGCTTCATATCGTTACTGTCGCGCACGTGTGACGTGGTACGTGTAACAATGCTTGGCTTATATGTGGCTGTATCCACCATCTCGTATAGGGCATACAGCTTTTCAAAGCGACCACCGTTTACAAAATGGGGCTCTATTGAATCAAGGACTTTACGCAAACCCATGATTAACCCTCCCGCTCAATAGTGGTCAAGCAGTCCCTAAGAATAGGGCCAAACTCATATTTACCCGTACACACATAGGTGCACAATGCCAAGTCTTCTTCGTCCAATTCTAACGCGCCTAATTTTTCGGCTGAGTCTAAATCTTTAACGATAAGTGCACGTAGCAGAGGGGTTGCCAATATATCCAATGGCATAACCGCTTCGTAGTTACCCAACGGCAACAAACAACGCTCAGAGCCGTTCGCCGTGGTGGTGAAATCAAATTTCTTACCACGCGAAAAGGCTGACATAAACGTGTTCATTTTTGAGTAGGCGTTGAAACCAGCACGCAAGTAGTGCAGCAGCTCGCGGTCACGGCCTTCAACCAACACACTGATTTGATTGTGGAAACGACCGAGGTAGCTATAAACACCAGCGTTGGCGGTACGACCACCGAAGACAGAACCGGAAATCAGGCGGTTTTCGCCATCTTTGGTTTCGCCAGCAGCCAATTCAGCAACATTTGCGCCGATACGGGTGCGAATCAATCGAGGATTATTCACCTGTGGGCCAGCAAGTGCGATCACACGCTCAACACTCAATTGGCCAGTTGTGAACAACTTACCAATGGCGATGACGTCTTGATAACCTAGCGTCCATACCACACGTGATACAGCGACTGGATGCAAGAAATGGATGTGCGTTCCCACGTTACCTGCTGGGTGCACGCCACCAAATTCGGTCACGGTCGCTTTGCCAGTAGGAATAGAAGCACCAGGTGCTTTGCCCACGAATACTTTGCCTTCAGCCAAACGATCTAAAACGGCCAAGCCGTTTTCAAACGCTTCCGATTGCTCTGCAATAACAACAGCTGGGTCGGCGCATAGTGGCGTGGTATCCATAGCAGAAATAAAGATAGCTGATGGACGTGAACCAGGCTTTGGCGTTTTGCTGAATGGACGGGTACGTAATGCTGTCCACATACCAGAATTCACCAGATTCTCTTCGACTTGCTCTGCCGACAAACCACTAAGTGCAGCGACGTCGTATTGTGCAAATTGTTCAGATTCGTCTCCATCTAACGTGATTACCAAAGACTGAAACACTCGACGTGCACCGCGGTTAATTTCCTGGACAATGCCAGCCGCTGGAGCAGTGAAATGTACGCCTTCAATTTTCTTGTCAGAAAAGAGGACCTGACCGAGCTTTACCCGATCACCTACCTTGACAGCCATTGTTGGTTTCATACCTTGGTAATCATGTCCAACGACTGCTACTGATGTCACTGCGTTACCGTCTTTAATAGACTGTACGGGTGCACCAGTAATGGGCAGGTCGAGACCTTTTTTGATTTCGATCATATGCCTAGTCCAATAACAGTTAAAAAAAAGGATCATCCGCCACCAATACCATGATTGGTCAGCGAACCATTTAAATAATTCGTATTTTGCCGCTCACATGCCGCTCAGTTGGCAATCGTGCGCAAAAAAATCGTGGCGAAGTATAAAAGAGCAGGCCTAGTGATGGCTAGACTTCCTTTACATTTCTTACCGATTTTTGCGTAATTTTGGGTTGCCGTATGCCCAATTGGACCTAATTAAAGGCCAACACGGCTTCGCAACCCTATAATTCCATTTTGCCGCCGTACTCTACGCGTTTTCAAAGCAGGTTATATAGATTCATGTCATTTGCGCAACAGACACCTGAATCTTTTAGAACCGTCACAACGGCTTTTCATAGTAATTTGCGGGGTGCTACAATGCGCGCCTTATTTTTCGCTAACGGAACCCCCTGCCCATGTCGGCTTTGCCTCTCTTGCCCAGCTCGTCTTCTGACCACAAAAAATGGGGTAATTTACCGGGTGCAGGCCTCGGCTATGCTGCAACAAGGGCCATACTAGCACATGATGGGGTGACATTGGTGGTCACGCCCGACACCGCGCATGCAGAGCAATTACGTAACGAAATTGACTTTTTTTCAGGTGGCCAGATTGAGGTTTTGCAATTTCCAGATTGGGAAACATTGCCTTACGACAACTTTTCTCCACACGAAGACATTATCAACCAACGCCTAACCACACTGTCTCACATGCGACACCTGACTGCAGGCGTGGTCATTTTACCGATTGCCACTTTGCTACACCGACTGCCACCGACAGCGTTTGTCGCTGCCCACGCGCTGGTGTTGGCTGTTGGGCAACAACTGATACCCGAACAGTTCCGAGCGGCACTACAGTCCTCAGGTTACCGCAATGTTTCCACCGTGTTCGAGCATGGTGAATACGCCATTCGCGGTGCAGTCATGGATATTTTCCCGATGGGATCGAAAGTGCCAGTGCGAATTGACCTTTTTGATACCGAAATCGAAACCTTACGGACCTTCGACCCCGATACGCAACGATCATTAACGGCACTCACGCAGCTTGAGATTCTACCGGCACGGGAGTTCATTCTATCGGAGCCATCAATCGCCGGGTTTAGAGCGCGCTTTAGGGAGCAATTTGACTTGCCCACTAAAGACAGCCAAACCTATCAAGATGTTAGCAACGGCATTGCGCCCGCTGGCATTGAGTATTTCCTGCCCTTGTTCTATGACCAGTTAGCCACCATGTTTGACTATCTGCCAGATGATGCGCTGGTCATTACCCATGCTGACATTGAGTCAGCTGGAGACTATTTCTGGGATGAAATTCAAGAACGGTATGAGAATCGCCGTCATGACATTCGCAATCCTATATTGCCGCCGGCACAGGTGTTTATTAAAACCGACGAGCTGTTTGGTTTATTCAAAAGATTCCGTCGCCTGTCCCTATCGCGGGCGCCCTTACCTGAAAAAGTAGGTAGCGCGAACTTAAAAGTTGATCCGCCTCAGGAATATCCCATAGATAGCCGTTTGCAGAATCCACTGAATGCTTTGGATTGCCTCATTTTAGAGACTGATCACCGTATTTTGTTTTGTGCTGAAACCGCCGGTAGGAGACAAAGTTTACTGGACGTGTTCCAAACGATTCGGCTTGCTCCAGAAACCTTTGAAAGCTGGCAGGACTTTATTCAGGCTGATGACCGTTTCGGTATTATCGTGGCTCCGCTGGAACAGGGGGTCAATTTTCGCGATCCCCGTATTGATGTCATTGCTGAGTCGCAGCTATTTGGTGTCACCCGCATTGCCCAGCGTAGACGCCAACAGCGCAACCCGGAAGTGGCAGACAATTTTGTAAAAAATCTGAGCGAGCTACAGGTTAACGCGCCGGTTGTACACATAGACCATGGCGTCGGGCGGTACCGTGGACTAGAAACCATAGAGGTTGAAGGTGAGCGCTCAGAATATCTCAAACTAGAATATGCTGGCTCATCTGTCCTGTATGTACCTGTGACCAATTTACACTTGATATCACGTTATTCCAGTGCCCAAGCCGAAGGTGTCCAACTCAATCGCCTCGGTAACGACCGTTGGGCAAACGCCAAGCGCAAGGCGGCGGAAAAAATTCGTGATACGGCAGCAGAGTTACTGGAAATATATGCCCGTCGTAAGGCGAGACAGGGTCACTCTTTTGCAATAGATAACGACGACTATCGCAAGTTTTCGGGTGGTTTTCCGTTTGAAGAAACGGTCGATCAAAAAGAGGCGATTGCCGCCATTTTGCGCGATTTAGAATCACCGCAACCAACCGATCGCCTCGTTTGCGGCGATGTCGGATTTGGCAAAACCGAAGTAGCCATGCGGGCTACGTTTGTGGTCGCTCACGCCGGTAAGCAAGTGGCTGTTTTGGTCCCTACGACGCTACTGGCACAGCAACACTATGAAAACTTTAAAGACCGTTTCGCAGACTGGCCGATACGGATCGAATTGCTATCGCGCTTTCGCACGGGTAGCGAGTCTAATAAGGTATTGGAAGGTCTGGAAGATGGGCGTGTCGACATTGTAATCGGCACCCACAAACTGCTATCAAAGACCATTAAGTTCAAACAACTAGGCTTGCTCATTATCGATGAAGAACACCGGTTTGGCGTTCAGCAAAAAGAGAAAATAAAATCGTTACGGGCGAATGTCGATATATTGGCATTAACCGCAACACCGATCCCTAGAACCCTCAACATGGCCATGGCGAGCATAAGGGATTTGTCGATCATCGCCACACCACCGGCGAAACGCTTATCGGTGATGACCTTTGTGCGGCAACGTGAAGACGCCTTAATTAAAGAAGCCTTGCTACGTGAAATTTTGCGTGGTGGCCAGGTCTATTTCCTCCATAACGAAGTGAAAGACATTGATAAAATAGCCGCCGATCTTGCAGCGCTGGTGCCTGAAGCCCGCGTCGCTGTTGGACATGGACAAATGGGCGAGCGCGCCTTGGAAAGGGTTATGTCGGATTTTTATCACCGTAAATTCAATGTCTTGGTGTGTACGACCATTATTGAAACCGGTATCGATGTACCCACCGCAAACACCATTATTATTGACCGAGCGGATAAGTTTGGTTTAGCGCAACTGCACCAATTGCGTGGCCGCGTAGGTCGGTCACACCACCAAGCCTATGCCTATTTACTCACCACTGACCCCAAGGTCATTTCCAGCGATGCCAAAAAGCGGCTAGAGGCCATAACGGAAGCCCACAGTTTGGGTGCCGGTTTTACATTGGCAACCCATGACCTTGAAATTCGTGGCGCCGGCGAGTTGTTGGGTGAGGAGCAAAGTGGCCATATTGAAACGATTGGCTATACGCTGTACATGGAATTATTGGACCGGGCTGTCAAGGCGATGCAATCTGGCGTGGAGCCAGACTTAGATCTCAGTCTGCAATCAGGATCTGAAGTTAACCTAAGGGTACCCGCGCTGATACCCGATGACTTCATCCCCGATATTACTGCCAGACTGACACTGTATAAGCGCATCGCCAATTGCAAAGACGCTTCGGAGCTGACGGAACTACAGGTCGAAATTATCGATCGGTTCGGTTTGCTGCCTGTACAGACTAAAAACTTATTCAGGCAGACCCAAATTCGACAAGATATTGAGGCACTGGGCATTGTAAAGGTTGATATCGGTCCAAAAGGAGGCACACTGTCCTTTGCAGCCAATACACGGGTAGCACCGATTCAAATTATTAAGTTAATTCAGCAGCAACCGAACACCTACAAAATGGTGCGAGGTGACCAAGTACGATTGACCATAGAATTACCGGAAGTAGAAGACCGATTTAACTGTATCGAGCATCTGTTAAAAGTTTTTGCTCCACAATGACAACTGCCTGTTGGGCAACGGAGAATGGGTAAAATGACGAATACCTTGCAACACTTACTGCAACGGACCACCGCCGTCATCGGATTGGGTATGTGTGTTTTCACTGCATCGGTAGTGCACGCTGACGCCCACTCACCAGAGCTACCGCTAGTGGTCTATCCGCCGGTAGTCATCAGTGACGCTGCACGTTGGTATCAGGTAAATGTGTTGATTTTTAGCCAAAACACAGTCATCGAACGCAATCCTGAATTATGGCCGAATTATCCGACTGTTGACCGCTCTGTGCCACCCATCACGCTTATCAATCCGCCAGTACCTGAGGTCGCAGTAGACCCGTTGTTGTCAGATCCATTCGCATTGGACGGCTCAGTGTTCACAGAAGAAGCGCTTGCCGATATTGATACGCCATTTTATGGGCTAGACGAAACGCCTGTAGACACAGCCATCATGTCACAAGAACCTGAACAATCCAGTCCATCAAATACCCTGACCATCGCCACCACAGGTGGCCCATTGCTGGTGCGGCCCTATGAAAAACTGCCAGAAACTGAACGGTATCTACTCCCCTATGCAGACCGGCTAGAACGGGATCGACGCTACAAAATTCTGTTCCATGAAAGTTGGATTCAACCCATCGAGTCATCTACGCTCGCCCGTCCCATTGTGGTAACTGGTGGCTTTCACTCTGGCTTACTGGATGAACTATCCGGATTAATCAATATCTCTATCAGCCGTTATTTACACGTGAACACCCAGTTGTATCTCACCGACATTGTTGAAAGTAGCGACCCTTTTGATCTTTTGACCGGGCAAAAGTATGCCTTTGTACCCCTTACTTTTTCAAACCCGCAAAGCACAGGCGATGCCAGTAGCGACCTACTGTCCAACCGGCCTGAATTTGACGAGATGGAACCCTTTGTATTGAAAGGAATTACCAGCGGGACCGCCCCAATTGTCACTGATGTGCCTGATTATTTTGATATTCCAGCGACCTATGCTGTGGCGGTTTCAAGCGTGTTAATGCAGGAAAAAAGGCGCTTACGGTCCAAAGAACTCCATTACATCGACAACCCAAAAATGGGGATGCTGATCTATTTCACACCCTTTGATATCGACGCCGAACCACTGGATGAATTGGCGCCAGATGACGGTGACGAAGCCATTGATGCGGGCAGCCTAGAAGAAACGGTCATCGATGTGGTGCCGTAACATTAGGCTGTAACGGCGTATCTGACTGGCTATAGCCTAGCCTCAGAGAAAGCCAAGTGGCTTATACAGAGGCACAGACTGATCGTCTAAAAACCCTGACTGAACGGTTTGGTAGTACTGTCTAAAATCGGTGGTGAATTTTAAATCACCATCAGACAAATCAGACAAGCTGGGCTGTTTGCCATATACCCCCCCTTTTACGCCGCCTCCGAATACAAAATGACTCGCTGCTGTACCGTGGTCGGTACCTCCGCTACCGTTTTCAGCCACCCTGCGGCCAAATTCAGAATAGGTCATCACCAAGACATCATCCCAGTATCCCGCCGATTGCAGTACGTGATGAAAACTCGCCATTCCCTCTGCAAATTGTGTGAACAATGCCGCCTGTGCACCCTTTTGCCCTTGGTGCGTGTCAAAACTGCCAAGTGACACCTTGATAACAGGCGCGGTGTTTCCAATGAGTATCAGCCGTGCAACTTCCCGTAACTGCTGACCAAAAACACCACCACCAAATGTCGGCAACTTTGATTTTTCCAGCGACAACCGCGCTTTAATAAGTTCTGCCGCCTGCTTGGTATCATTTTGGGTTTTGAGTAAATGTGCCATGACGTTGTTCTGTGACTGATTGTCGACGCGATCAATGTTCCGTGACTTCTGATAAAAACTGTCGGCATTATCCATCACGATGGTGCGGGTTTGATTGCCAGACACCGGTGCAAAATTGCGCCCAATAACAATGGCATCGGCCAGAAACTGGTCAGATCTTGGTTGGGCAAGCCAACCGCTATCCAAGGTTTCGTCGCTACGGGATGCCGTATCCCATATTTCAATCGATCGAAAATGCGACCGATTTGGATCGGGGTATCCGAGGCCCAAAATGGTACCCATATCGCCACCGTCTATGTGGTCAACAAGGGGTCTTAAGGACGGGTGCAGCGCCAATGTGGAAGTATAGGGAATCTGTTCATTCCGTGGGATATGTAGGCTGGGCCGAAGTGTATAGTACTGTTGATCCGTAAAAGGGATGACCATATTCAAACTGTCATTGCCGCCATTAAATTCAACCAAAACCAAGGTACGATTTGGGTTGCTATTCATGGCTGCAGACACCGAAAATGGCAGCATACTGGAGGCCATCAACAGGCCACTGGCTTGTATAAAGTGGCGACGATTCATTGCTCTCATATTGGGCGCTCCTGTTTATTTGAGTTGATACAAGGGGTCTTCTATCAGTGCGGATATCGCATTGGGATAGTCAGAAGCCAAGAATGGCTGTGTGCCAGCATCAACCTCAGCCACAATGCCACCATGGGGCAACAACAGACCACGCCATTCCGCCAATGGGTGCGCCAGAATACTGCTGTATAGGCTGTCCATTGGCTGTTGCGACGCGCCAGCCATTCCGGCTATAGCGCGGGTTGTTTGACCCATTAGTTGTGCTCTGGCCAATAATGTTGTCGAGGATATCCAGGCATTGCCACCCGGCCAGCCCTTCACATTGGGGGGTGAAAACAGCTGCTGCTCTAGAGGACCACCCATTTGCCGTAGCAAACCCTTGTCGGTAATGTTTAGTCCAAATATTCGCTGTGTACCCACCACCAAATCGACAGGTGATTTGACCAACAAAGGTTGGTTGCTAGACCAAAAGTGCGGCGATAGTAATAGCGCCTCCATTAATGGTCTTAGCTCAAAATCGGCATTGATAAAAATCTGAGCCAAGCGATTCACTTCATCGACATCAGGCTCTGTGGATATAAAATACAACCACCATTTCGACACTAGGTGCACGGCTACCTGTTCTGGCTTTTCAGTAAATATCAGGTCAATGACTGCTTCTCCATCAAAGTTCCCAGTCTGGCCAAATAGGGTTTTCAAACCGCTGTCATGCTGCCGTTTATTGAAGGAAAACGCGCCGGAGTTGCGGTCTAATTGCCAACCCGTAAAGGCACGCGCTGCGGCTTTAACGTCTGATTCGGTGTAATGCCCTTCTCCTAGCGTAAATAGCTCGAATAGTTCACGCGCGAAATTTTCATTGGGCTGGCCTTTTTTATTGGTTTGGTTGTCTAGATAGAGAATCATGGCTGGTGATTTCGCCATGTCATGCACCAGTTGTCGGTAGTTGCCGAGCGCTTGGCTGCGATACAGCTGATTTTGCTGATACATCAAGGCAGGGTATTTGACCTTTTGAATGGAGGACACGAAATGGTTATGCCAGAACAGGGTTAATTGCTCTGCAAATGGCGTCTGGGTGGTCAACATCTGACCCAGCCACCACTGTTGCATGGCCAATACACTTTCCCTTTGCATTTGGCGGTACATATCACGTTCTGACTGGGTGGCTGACCTGCCCAATGGCTTCGTTATCTCGGTAAATGCACCGTCCGCCTGAAGCCCATCAGGGTGCTGTGCACTATCAAGAATCGCTTGCACCGCGTCAGTCTTTTTCTGTCCTTGAATCGCTGTCACCTCGAAAAATGACGGCGTAAAACCGGTTCGGGTTAACAGGTGTTGTGTTTCAGAAAATGAGAGGCCCACAGCAAAAACACTCTGTGAAAAGCCAGCTAGCAATAAGTATGTTATGAGTCGATAGGTCATGTGGAGTCACCCCTCTCTATGTGATGGGATGATAGGCTAACAGCCGAATGTGTAACAAATATGAATGTGTGAGGCAGACAGCTTTTTGTTGGATTTACTGAGGCATTAATACTTGAAAAGCGGCAGTATCCATCGTCTTCTCTGCACAGCTTGCGGCCCTACGCTGATCCACATACTCAGCCCCGCCAAACTGCTCCCACAAACTTTGGATGAAACGCTCAAAATCCCGCGCCATCCTATCGACGTAGGCTTGATAGGCAGCGGACTGACTATCAGCTAATAGGGCCAAATTAGGCACTTCACCACGGGCTTTAATGGCGCCAATGGGAAATAACAGCTGGGATCCACAATCAAGGGCTTCAAAGTGGCTTCGCGCAAAATCGATGCTCCAGTCAGTCAAAAACGCCATGCTATTAGCTGCTAGAGAGCGGTCTAATACTGAATTCACCCATTTGATGTAGGCCTCTCGGTGTATCGATACCGACTGATTGAATGCGGGTAGTTGTTCAAACCCAAATATCGTCACCAACCGCACGGCAACGTCGGTACTGAATTGGAAACACAATGCCTCCGCGTCGGCGCGTCCAGATTCATTGGCGCACCATTGTGAAAATTCGCCTCTCATTTTAAAATGCTGTGTCACCGATGCACGAATCAATTCAGACATGAGCGTATCTCTGAACTCTGTTTGACTAGAGAACCACCGCTGATTGGCGTCACTTGCGGCACGTTGCTCTGCCAATTGATTGACGTAATAGGCAAAGCTAGTGAGGTCGTTTTGTCGCGCAGGTGCCCAGCGACCCAGTTGCTGGGCAACATCGTACCAAGGTACATCTGCTGCTTGACCATTGTCTAATGAAGCCAACCACTGATTTACTACGAGCGCTTTGAGTTTTTCCTGTTGTGCGGGCGCAACGGCTTTCGCCACGACTGCGTCGATCGGGCATAGCATTTGAGCAACAATCAACAAATCTTTTAACAACCCTTGGGTATTGCTGCTACAAAAGGTGTCGAATTGAATCGGTGCTAATAGCGGGCTTGCCGTAGTGGCGCAATGGGCGTTGTTAACCGAGAGCAACCCCCGCTGTCCGTCAAAATAAGTGACACAGGGATTATCAAATGCCGGTTGCGATAATTGGGCGATAATGCGGTCTACTTGGGTCTGTGACAACCGATTGGCACCAGCCAGCGCTAATAGCTTGTCGGCAGCAGTTGTGCCTAAGGCTTCTATCAATGGGTTAGGGTCATTCAGGTCAAGCGTATGGGTCCATCCCAGGGTTGCACCGTCACCACTGTGAAAGACTAGGCGAATGCGTCCAATATACCCTTCTGTGCCTACGACTTCTGGCAGGGGTATGGGTAAGGTAACCGCAAAACCATCAGCTGTGATTTGTGGCTGCAAGGGTAGACCGCCATCAGCCCCATAGCGTTGCGTTACGCTCGGGTCTTGATCAACAGTCAGTGACAGGGTCAGGTGACCTGTTTCTCCAACAACCGAAATTAGATCCACTGGTGTGCCAGTGACCTTATCAATGAAATGTACAACAACTTCGCCAGCTAGAGGGCCAGTGGTTTGCATATAATAGGTGCGCACGGCACCCATAGCATGGGATGCAAACATTGCTAAAAACAATAAAAATAGCCGACCTATCACAATCACCTCACCTCTACTATTGCTTGCCTGTGCCTATTCAAAACGACACATATCCCTGTTAACAGTCTATTATGAGGCTGTAGCAGCCAACAAAAAAGCCTGATATTCTAAGGGAAAAATAATAAGCAACCACTGTACAGGTCTTGTTTAGATTAGTAAAAATCCTCATAACAGAATGGGATATTTTATGGACACTACCACTGAAAAGTCAGCCACTAATTCCCGCCTATATGGGTGGTTAGCATTAGTCATTGCGCTCGTCGTTGCGGTCGCCTATCTGCAGCGGCATTGGCAAGATGAGAATAACAGCCTGATTGCTGCATTGGATGACAGCGTCGCTTCAAACCTTGCGTTACAAGACCAACTCTCTGAAACCAACGATGCATTGACTCGCCTAAAAGCCGCAAGCCAGGTCACACAATCAGACCAAGTCACACTCAATGGTGTGATACAACAACTGCAGCAAGCGTTAGACGCGCTCGGCCAAGAACAGGTATTAGCTACACTGACGCTTCATGACCGGCAAGAAGCGTTAGAGCAACAACGTGCTACGACCAAAGCCTTGCAAACTGAACTGATGGACACAACCGCACAATTACAGCTGCAGAAATCCCTATACGAAAAATTAACCCAACAGTATCAGGCGCAGTTAGAGCGGTTGTCTGATCTGTCACAATCACACCAAAGCATTGAATCTCAATTTTTAAATGCCCGTGAGCAAATTGCATTGCAGCAATCTAAGACCGCAGATTATTCTGCCACGATTGAGGAGTTGCAAGAGGCGCTGGCTTCTGAAAATGCGGCTATGGATGAACTGGCTTCCATGTTGAGTGAACTGACTGAAAACAACCAAGAGTTGGTGCAGAAACTGGAAGATGGATCGACGATGATCGCACTACCCGAGCGGGTATTGTTTCAGTCTGGCTCTGCCAAGATTAATGATCAGGGTAAAAAAACCTTGGGTTTGTTGGTGACTGCCCTAAAAAGTTTTCCCAACCATGTAATCAGTGTTCAGGGACACAGCGATAGCCGTCCGCTAAGCCGTAACCTTCAGGCCCAATATCCTACTAACTGGGAACTCTCTGCAGCGCGCGCCGCCGCTGCGGTCAATATCCTGTTAGACAAAGGCATTGCGGGGCAACGCCTTCAAGCTGTTGGTTTCGCCAACAGTAGGCCATTGGTGGTTGAAGTGGACGATGATACGCGTGCACTTAATCGTCGCATTGAGATCTTGTTGGTGCCCCAGCTCAACCTTAAAAGCCAAACACAGGGCGGATAGTCAGCTCAGTGAATGGGGGGCTTTAGGTGCGCCAATAACGCCTTTACATCGGCTTTAAAGGCGTCACCCTGATTGGTTTCAATTTCCTCTCGCGACACATCCTGCGCACGTCGCTCAGCCTTTGTCAGCGACTGACGGTGTGCATGGGTATCAAAATGGGCAACGGCATCATGTAAGCGTTCAATCGCTGAATAGAAGTGCAAACCACGATCAGGTTGCTCCCAATTGTCCAACAATACTTTCAGTCTGATTGCGCCTTCAGAATAATTCATTTCGTCACGTAATAGGGTTTCACAGATAACCCGCAGACTGTCCTTGATATAGGCTTGGTGCGCTTCCTTTTTATCCGCTAAATCTTTTAATTTCAAAACATTATCGGCTTGTTGCACCCATACCTTGCGCCATAACACCAACGCAACTGTGGCCAAAATAATGACGACCAATGCCGCTAGAACCAAAATACCTGTACTCATTCGTCGATCTCCCGATGCGGGTCATTGTATTGACGCAGTTGCTCTTTGGTAATGATGTTACAACTTTCTGTTATGGCATCAAAAACCAGTACCAATCGTTTCTTTTCTAGCTGCAGCCGGACTTGGGCCACCTTAGAATCTAGACTATATTGCGTATCAAATTGGTCCATACCCTGCTGCATAATGTAGGCTTCTATCACCTGCGTTAATGTCTCGGGTTGTAGTTGCTCAAATGGAATTATCATAGTGGCTGAGTAGTAACTCTTAGTAAGTAAAAAAGACGATGGCGGCTTTATTGATGCAGACGGATCGAACTATGTGCTGTGTTAACGCAACACGTCGACTTCATGTTCCCACTCACAGTTCACCTGAAAATTAGGGTCTCCGGGCATGTGGCAGTTACCATTGGCTTCCCAGTTAAAGACATGCTTGCCACTCAATTCTGTTTCTAAATGCACCGTGACCGATACCCAGACCATGCGTTTGAGTAACCGTTCAAATTTTTCAATCCAACGCTCCCATTGATACTCTACTGCACGGTAGGATGCGGCAAAATGAATGACCTGGGTATGGTAAGTACCCAGTTGCGGATCATCAGGTGGTAATGAAAATATTTGCGACGTTAGATAGGGAAAGTCATCGTCATCAGGTAGATCCATGATGGCTTCCATATTGGCGAGCCGCGCTTTGATTAAGGCACTTACGTCAGAAGTGGGTGCATCACGAATAACGCCATATACGATCGATTCTTGATTCACTCTTGATTCTCCAACCCAGCCAAATGACCCTGTCGCATGGTAAGACAATCCCCTGTCGAGAACAACTCACCTACCTTGAATAAGATAACCATCATCGCTAGATGCCAGCGTCTGTGTCCAGTGACGCGAGGAAGGCGATTAACCACGCTTCATCACCGACTGGAATCTCTAATGCCGTGGCTTTCTTCAATTTTGAGCCTGCGCCGGGACCTGCCACCACCTGCGTGGTTTTTTTCGATACCGAACCGGCAACCTGCGCCCCTTTGTCACGCAAGCGGGCTTCCGCGGCCTCTCTGGTCATGGTCTCTAGCTTGCCTGTAACGACCCAGGTTTGGCCAACCAAAGGCTGTCCTGTTGCTGCTACGGGAGCCAACCAGTGAACGCCTAGGGACAGCAAGGCCGCTATTTGTTCTTGATTGTGTTGCTCTTGTAGAAAACCAAACAGGTGTTCCGCGACTATTGGACCTACATCAGGCACCGATAGCAACTGATCGATAGACGCCGCATATAATGACTCAAGATCACCAAAGTACTGCGCGACATTGCGTGCTGTCGCCACCCCTACTTCACGAATGCCCAGACTGTATAGAAATTTGGCAAAGGTGGTTTCTTTGCAATGCTCAAGCGCTTGCAACAGATTGTCGGCCGATTTCTCTCCAAGCCGTTCCAATGCCAATAGATCGTCTTTTGATAATCGAAACAGGTCAGAAAAGCCGTTCACCAACCCTTGATCGACGAGGGTATCAATCAGTTTATCGCCCAAGCCATCGATGTTCATCGCCTTACGCGACACAAAATGCTTGAGTCCTTCTTTTCTTTGCGCAGCACAGTATAAGCCTGCCGTACAACGCACTAGGGCCTCGCCTACGACACGTTCAAGACTGGAATGACAAATAGGGCAATCCAATGGGAATTCGATGGGCACATGGGGTGTCGCTGGCGTTGCGACTTTCACAATTTGAGGAATCACATCGCCGGCACGGCGAATAATGACCTGGTCACCAATTCCCACACCCAAGCGTTCGATTTCATCTTGGTTGTGCAGGGTTGCATTTGAGACGGTAACGCCCCCCACAAACACCGGTGCCAATCGAGCAACTGGTGTGATCGCGCCAGTACGGCCAACTTGGAAGTCGACCGCCAGTAATTGGGTAGTCTGTTCTTGCGCAGGAAACTTCTGGGCAATGGCCCAGCGTGGTGCTCGGGAGACAAATCCTAGCCTTGCCTGTAAGCCCATGTCATCAACCTTAAACACCACACCATCAATGTCATAGGGCAGTTGCGCGCGTTTCTCACCCAGTTGTGCGAAGTATTGTGCACAACCCGCACTGCCCTTTACCAAACGGGTCTCTGGATTGGTTTTGAACCCCCAACGACCTAGGGTATCTAAGATGCCCCAATGGCTCTTTGGCAGTGTACCGCCGGTCACCTGTCCTACCGCATAACAGCAAAATTCTAGAGGTCGCGCTCGCGTTAACGCTGGATCCAATTGTCGCAAGGCGCCTGACGCTGCATTACGCGGATTAATATAGGCCTTTTCACCTTTTTCACGTTGGCTGTTGTTTAGGGCATCAAAACCCGCCAAAGGCATATAGACTTCTCCGCGTACTTCAAGAAATGCGGGCCAACCCGATCCCATCAAACTCAATGGGATGGTATTGAGCGTGCGGGCATTCAGGGTAATATCTTCGCCCGTCGCGCCATCTCCCCTGGTTGCGGCGCGGACTAACTGGCCAT
Organism: uncultured Saccharospirillaceae bacterium; assembly: GCA_913063165.1. Lineage (GTDB taxonomy): Bacteria > Pseudomonadota > Gammaproteobacteria > Pseudomonadales > Natronospirillaceae > CAJXZL01. The sequence continues at coordinate 23,043 of CAJXZL010000009.1, forward strand.
TTTCATAGATGAGACTCACAGCAAGACCATCTAATTTTGGCTCGGCGCAATAGGTAATGCTGTTGTCGACACTGGCATGGTCACTAAAAAGATCTTGAGTATTCGGCGTTTCGACTATATCTGGCGCAAAAGTGGCCAATCGTTCACTCACACGACGATCGAAGTCTTGTAGATCATCATCTGAAAAGGCATTGTCCAGTGACAACATAGGCACCGGATGACTCACGGTTACAAAGCCTTTATCGGGCTTGGCGCCGACACGTTGTGTAGGGGAATCTGCAGACACCCATTCTGGGTGATCACTTTCGATATGCTGCAATTCGCGCATCAGCGCATCGTAGTCAGCATCGGTGATGGTCGATTCGTTATTGACGTAATAGGCATAATTATGGCGGTTGATGTCAGCACGTAATGCCGACAACCGATCATAATCTGGATGATCAGACATGGAATAAACCTGCCTTAATGGTTGAGCATTTGGGCGCGTGCATATTCCCGAATGCGGTTACGACAGTGTTCAACGGTTTGACCGCGCATCACATTGTGAGACTCATCTTTCATGACGCCCTTTAAGTGCCGCGCCAGCACATTGGCGGTTTCGGACATATACTCAAATGACTGCATGGCATCGGAGCTACAGGGTAATGTCATGAACAGGGATACGCCACTTACCGTCGTTTCAGAAATCGCGTCAATGTCAAAGGTACCCGGCTTGGTGCATGACGCCATACTGAATTGTAAGCGACCTGATGTGTCCGTTCGGTGGAAAATATCCATGGCACCAAAACGCATACCACAGGCCAAAGCGATTTCTAACAATTGGTCACCCGCAAAAATCAAACCGGTATCTGCTACGACATTAATCACAATCACTTCATCGGGCTCTACCAAATCTTGACCCGGTGGTGGGCTAGCAAACACATCAACGGACTCGCTAGCGGCTTTTCCTTGATCCGCTTTTTTTGCTTTCTGACGCAGGGTTGGTTGACCAATATCATCGAGGGCTAACAAACGGTCAGCGGTATTACTCGGTGCAGTGGCCGTGGCACCTAGCGGATCATCCCACTCCCAATCAGAATCATCGGGCGACGCAAAATTATCAGGGTCCATCAATGGGCTATTTGGCTCATCAAGTACGCTGGGGGCAGCCGGCATGACACTCAGCCGTCTACGATCTCGGTACTGGGAACCGGATCCAATTTCAGGAATCACAGGGGTAACGTCGGCTTCTTTCGACGCGTCGTCTGCCTCTGTGCTAGGTTCCGCCTCGTTAGATGAAAGTCCATCGTCCCAATCACTAACAGGGTTGTCGTCTCCAGATAAGGCACTGAAAGCAAAGTCGTCTTCAGAGGATTCGTCCCAGTCGTCGAACGCATCGCGTTCGTTGAAATAGCCGTTATCTGTTCCCTCGTCGAGCGGTGCATGCTGGATCGGATCGACAGTGACCTCTGGTTCTGGATCGGGAAGTGCTTGGTTAAAATCGAGACTGTGCTGCATGGTGTCAAATGACACTTCCGGCGCTACCTTTTCCTCTGGCAGTGGCAGGTCTTCTACACTGTCCATCAAAATGGGTACGCGGGTTTTAAACTTGAATTTGGTATCCAACGCCAGTATTTCCTCCGGTGTGACCGGACGAACGCGCGCACCGCCTGAGGGTAATTCAGCAAAGGGAAAATCATCGACCGGTGGCTCTGACAATGCTGGGTCCAGTGGTTGCAGTGCTTTTTTAACCATGGGTTCAGCACGCGCCTTTCTACGACGCAGCCACAAATCACCCAGAATACCCAGTATGGCCAGGAGGCTAAGACCTATAACGATGTAACGCATTTCCATAATCCGATCCCTTTACAGCCCAGCCAATTCGGCAGCCTGCTCTACGTTTACGGACACCAACCGAGAGACACCCGGTTCGCTCATGGTAACACCCATCAAATCTTTTGCCATTTCCATCGCTATTTTATTGTGTGTAATGAAGATAAATTGTACCTGCTCAGACATGGCATCTACCAATCGCGCATAGCGTGCAACATTGGCATCGTCCAGTGGCGCATCCACTTCGTCCAATAGACAAAAAGGTGCTGGATTCAATTTAAAGATCGAGAACACCAACGCGATAGCAGTCAATGCTTTTTCTCCACCTGATAACAAATGAATGGTGCTGTTCTTCTTACCTGGCGGACGCGCCATAATGGTGACACCGGTGTTGAGCAAATCTTCACCCGTAAGCTCTAGGTAGGCATGACCGCCGCCAAACACCTTAGGAAACAACTCTTGTAAACCCGCGTTAACCCGCTCAAAGGTTTCTTGGAACCGGTTGCGGGTTTCCTTATCAATGCGCGCAATGGCTTGCTCTAACGTCGCCATTGCCTGCTCTAAATCGTCATTTTGCGCGTCAAGATAGGCTTTGCGTTCCGACTGGACTTTAAATTCTTCAATGGCTGCCAAGTTAATAGGACCCAAACGGGTGATCCTATCGGTTAGTAACCCAATCTTGATTTCCCATTCGGCAGCATCTGCCTCAGGTCCGAGATTGTCGAGCAATGTGGTTAAGTCATAATGATCCGATAGCAACTGTTCAGACAGCGTGTCCCGTCTGGTCATGACTGCTTGGGCTTCAATCTTTGCTTGCTGTAATTGTTCTGAGCAACGACTGGCCGCCACCACTGCGTCATGTCTGTTGCCGTCGAGTTCTCTAATCTCTTTATCCATTTTTTCTCGAGATTGACGCGCAGCGGTGAGCTTTTCCTCCAGTTTCAAACGGCTTTCAAGCCGCTCTTCTAGCTCAATGACCAGACTGTCATCCGGATCATCTAATTCTTGCTGGCTTTCTAATAACGAGGTGCGGCGGTCCTGGATTCGTTCAATATTAGCCTTCAGACGGGCTAATGCAGATTGCACTGCCTCCATCTTGTTCTTAACGCTTTGTTCTTTTACCACCCAATCATGCACTTGCTCTTTGCATACGCGCTCTGCCTGGCGGGCAGTATCGATATCCGATTGCAGTGAGAGACGCTGTTCTTGTAGTTGCTCTCGTTCATCTACACCTTCTTCCATGGCATCTAGGGCTGATTGCAATTCAAGACGCGCAGTGGCGATTTGTTCTTTTTCTTCAGTGACCAATCCTTGCTGCTCTTCTAGTTCAGCATTCAACTGCTTTTGACGCTGTTGCATCTGATCGACTTGCACTTGCTTGCCAGACAATCGCGCTTTGAAATCAGCGTAATGGCGTGTCACTTGGGTCAGCTCACGGTGGGCATTTTCACGTTCTTGGTGAAGCGACTGTACCCGCAGGGCGATAACGCCGTGATCGACTTCGGCTTCTTCAATACCCGCTTCCATTTCGTCAATCTGTTCAACCAGCTGCTCAAGCGCTTCTTGGCGAGACAAAAAGCCCTGTGAGCCTTGTGTATCTCGGGTAACCCGTAACCAATGCTTACCCATCCAGATGCCATCGGGTGTGACTACCGATTCATGGGAAGCCAATGTTTGTCTCATGGTCATTGCGGCTGCTAGGTCATCGGCGATATGTACCCCTGATAAGACGCTCGACAGGTCATATTCCGAGGTGACCTTTGACAGCAGTCCATCGGTATTACCCTTTGCCGTCGGCTGTTGCTCCAGCACGGCCAACACCCCATCTTCAAACCGGTGCAGGCCATTGGTGAGACTGGACATATTTGGCACACAGACCGCTTGGAGATAGTTGCCTAACACCGTTTCTACGGCTTGATTCCAGCCGTCTGCCACGCGAATTTGGGTCGCCAATTTGTCGTGGTGCTGCAACTGATGACTTTCTAGCCAGCGCTTCACGCCACCTTCGGAACCCCCTAGTGCCGCTTGCTGCAATGCCTCTAAAGTGGCTTGCCGCCCTTCTGCCTGGGTAAGGGTCTGCTGTAGATCGTTGAGATAGATGCGTTTTTGCTCTAGCTGCCCTTGGGCTGCTTCCCACTGCTCAGTCAGGGTGTCGCATTGCGTTTGGCAGCTATCCATTTGCTGCTCCATCGCTTCTGCTTCCATAATTAAGCCCGAAATCAATTCGGCTTCAGGGTCGCTTTCCAATGCTTGCTGTTCTCGATGGAGGCTTTCTAATTTCCGGTTTGCACGCTCCAGTACTTGCTCGCTATGGCGAATGCGTGACTGAGAGACTTCAGCAGTTTGGCGTGGACCTGCTGCGTCTTGATTGAAACTGTCCCATTGCTGTTGCCAATTTTGGTAGGCCGATTCATGGTCTTGAACCAGTGCACGGGCTTCGGCTTCACTTTCACGGGCCATCATCAATTCTGGTGCTAAAATTTCGAGTGACTCTTGCAACAATTCTAGCGATTCATAGTCGCTGTCCTGTTCCTTTTTGGCATTGGCCAAATCGCGATCAGATTCAAATAATTCCATTTGGTTCTGACCGGCTTTTTCTTTCTGGTGCTGCAGTTTTTGCTCTAGGCGGGTAATGTCGTTACCCAATTCATAAAACTGTGCCTGTAATTGGTTGAACGCGTCAATTGCATCATGATTTTCTTCGCGCACCGCTTCGATTCGCGCATCTATAGCCGTTTGGCTGGCGTGGTGTTTTTCTAATTCTACATTGAGGGTGGCAATCGCATGTTCACGGCTAACTACCTCTTGCTCCAATACCCGCCAACGAATGGCTTGCAGTTCAGCACGGTGCTGTCGCTCTTCCTGCTTATAGGTTTTATACTTTTCTGCGGCAGCGGCTTGGCGCTGTAACCGATCTAATTGACGTCCTAATTCATCACGAATATCGCCCAAACGCGCTAAATTTTCATGGGTACGTCGCATCCGAGATTCGGTTTCTTTGCGCCGTTCTTTGTATTTCGAAATACCCGCAGCTTCTTCAACATAGACGCGCAGCTCTTCGGGTTTTGCTTCAATCAAACGAGAAATCATGCCCTGTTCGATAATGGCATAACTGCGCGGGCCTAATCCGGTGCCTAGAAACAGGTCGGTAATGTCTTTGCGACGGCATTTGGTGCCATTGAGATAATACTGAGACAGGCCTTCACGTGTGACTTTGCGCCGCACTGAAACTTCAGCATATTGGGCAAATTCGCTGGCGACTTTTCCAATTTGGTTATCAAAAAGCAATTCGACTGAACACTGACCGACGGGCTGACGTTGGTTAGAGCCGTTAAAGATGACATCGGTCATCGACTCGCCACGCAAGTGTTTGGCTGATGACTCGCCCATCACCCAACGCACTGCATCAATGGTGTTGGATTTGCCACAACCATTTGGCCCAACTATCGCCGTCATGTTGGTGGGAAACGGAATCGTTGTAGCATCTACAAATGATTTAAATCCCGCCAACTTAATACTTTTCAGTCGCATGAAAACTCTATTCCAAAGATGTGCTTGGTGAATTTTGGCTTTTCCAAAACTTGATGAATTGTAACCAAGTTGGGCACTATTAGAAACAGCAAAGGTGGGATGGCTTGCAGGCTATTCAGGCAATGTGGTCTTTTTAGAGGGGTGAAAACCCAGCGGGGTTGGTTTGACCAACACGCTGGGCTTTTACTGGCTCATACTAGGCCTTCAGGGTCGCGTCATAACCAGCTTCGTCAATGATGGCGATCAAGTCACTGGCGGTGCGACTGGACGTCACTGTGGCTGTCTTAGAAGCCAAATCGAAGCTGGCTTCCTCGATGCCTTCCGCTGCGCGCAAAGCGCCTTCAATTGCGTTCACACAGCTCTGGCAGCCCGCGCCATCGACCAACAATAGGGTGGTATTCATGTTTTACTCCTTAACGTGGGTTTGGGTGTTATCGACTGACAGCGCATCCAATATGGCACAGTCGTGGTCTTCATTTCCAGGGCACTGATCTATCAAGTGCGACAGGGTCTTTTTCATCTGTAGCAGATGCTCAATTTGGTCGTCAATATAGGCCAAACGGTTGCTAGCGACAGACTTTACTGATTTATTGGCACGCCCCGGGTTTTGATACAGCGCCAAAAGGTCTCTGCATTCATCCAAACTAAACCCGAGTTGCCGTGAATGTTGTAAAAATTGCATTTGCCCAATATCGGTAGAGCCATAGGTGCGATAACCATTGCTGCTTCTGGCGCTATTAAATAACCCAATTGATTCGTAGTAACGAATGGTCTTTACCGTCAATCCAGACAACTTCGCCGCTTCACTAATTTTCATCAATTGACCCTCTTATTGCTCGCGTATTGGGCTTCCAACGCAACAATAATAACGAGCTAGCCACCACGCTCACGCTGGAAAACGCCATGGCAGCGCCAGCAATAATGGGGCTTAACAAACCCATTGCCGCCAATGGAATACCGATGAGGTTATAGATAAAAGCCCAAAACAAATTTTGTCGTATCTTGAGTACGGTTTTTCGGCTCAGCTGGTAGGCCTCTGCTATTAAAATGAGCGACGGGCGCATCAGTGTGATGCCTGCCGTGTTCATGGCGACATCGGTGCCAGTGCCCATCGCAATGCTGACATCGGCTCCTGCCAATGCCGGTGCATCATTGATACCATCGCCCACCATGATGACGCCTTTGTGCTTTTTCTTTAGCTGCTCAATGGCTTGCAATTTATGATCAGGCAACAGATTGCCAACCACTTGGGTAATGCCCAGTCCGCTACCGATCCTGTCGGCGGTGGCTTGTTGATCACCCGACAGCATCCAGACACCAAAATCCTTTTTCTGGAACCACTGGATGAGTGATTTGGCTTCTGAACGCACCGTATCGACCAGCACCAATCGAGCGACAATGCGTCCTGCTTCCGCCACCCAAATAACGCTACCTTCATCCTGCTCCTGATAGCTATCGGCGTCTGGCAAACGCAATTCATGCTCCGCCATCAGGCTTTCACTGCCCATAAAATAGGTGCTATCACCCACCTTAGCGGTAACACCTTTACCCGTGATGTTACGAAACTGCGTCACCGCGGATTCCGCCTTGCTGTCGGGTAACCAAGCCACTACTGCTGCTGCCAATGGATGTTGGCTGAGCATTTGAATGCCTTTTATTCGGCTCAAAAGCGGCGTTACATCCTCAGTCCAATAGTCGGCTGTCAACACACGAGGGGTACCCGTGGTCAGGGTGCCCGTTTTATCGAACACCACCGTTTTGGCCTGTGCCAAATGTTCGAGCTGTTCGATATCACGAATAAGGATGCCGCGGCGCGCGCCAACACCCGATGCCGCAATAATGGCGGTTGGCGTTGCCAATCCTAAGGCGCATGGGCAGGCAATCACCAATACAGAAATCGCCGCCATCAACGCAAAATCAAATCCTGACAGCCACCACTGTATTGCGAATGTCAGGACGGCAATACCAATGACAACTGGCACAAATATCGCAGAAATCTTATCAACCAAATACTGTACTGGCGCCTTTTTAAGCTGCGCATTCTCAACCATAGAAACAATCTGTTTCAAACGAAACTCTGCCGGTGACCTATGGATTCGTACCCGGATACTGCCATCAATATTGTGGGTACCTGCCAAAACCGTATCACCGGACTGCTTGTGAACCGCGGTACTTTCACCGGTCAACATGGCCTCATCAAGATCGGTTTCCCCGGTCACTATGATGCCGTCCACTGCAACTGTTTCACCAGGCTGAACTTGAATTTCATCCCCAATCTTCAGTTGGTCTACATCAGTCGTCTCGAGCTCGGTACCGCGCCACACCCGCGCCTGTGAGGGCTGCAAACGCATCAGGCTTCTAATGGCCTCACTGGTCATGGCTTTTGCACGGTTTTCTAGCCATTTCCCTAATAAAACCAGCGTAATAACCACTGCTGAGGCTTCAAAATACACATGCATGACATCTGCTATGAGCCACAGGTAAATGCTGTAGGTATAGGCTGCCGTAGTGCCCATGGCGACCAATACATCCATATTGGCTGATCCATGAGATAACGACGCATAGGCGCCACGGTAAAAACGTGCGCCTAACCAGACTTGAATAGGTGTCGTCAGTGCGAACTGCAACCAAACGGGTAACGACCAACCCCAACCGAGCAGATCACCCATCATGGCAATGACCATGGGTAAAGACAGCGCAAACCCTATGAGGACAGGTATGAACGCTTTGTTCACTGCGTGCCGATCGGCGGCAGCGTCAGGCGTATCCACAGTCGCCTTAACGGGATAGTTCAGCTCGGATAATGATTGGCGGATATGGGCAACCGATACAACGCCCTCTAGCCATTTGACTTGAAGCTGGCTGGTAGCGAGGTTTACCGCTGCACTAGTGACGCCCGGAATGCGCGTGAGTTGACGTTCAATTTTAGCCACACAGCTGGCACAGGTGACGTTTTCCAGTGTCATAACCTCCACTTGCTCAACCAGGTCAAATCCAACCCCTGTGACCCAACCACGCACCTCTTCTGGGGTCGTTGTATCACCGACGGTTATATCCAAAGTCTCTAAGGCCAGATTGACCGACACCTGACTGACAGCGGTCTGCTTTTTCATGCCCCGTTCAAGACGGTTGACACAGCTAGCACAGGTCATCCCAGTAATGGGTAATACCCAGTGTTGGTCACGTTCTGAGGTCATGAGTGAGGTCCTAATGTGAATTTAATGCCATCTTAAACCTTCCAGTCACTGGAATGTCAAGTGACTTAACTTAGATTCCGTATTTTATATCCTGGAGCATCTCTGATGGCCTCGGATTCTCAATGAAACCGCAGGCAAAAAAAAACGGCATGCAGTGCATACCGTTTTTAAGACTGCTGATTGAAACCGTTATCGGTTACTCAACAATCGTGTTGATCATCAAATCAATCGTCTGTTTGCCATCACCCACCTTTATGGGTGCTGACACAATTTCTAGATCGCCCGGTTGACCCGCAGCAGAACCAGCCATTGACAAACGTGCAACCACTTCAACCGTCGATCCAGCCTGGATTCCTGCCATAGGACCCATCGCAGCAGAAGCATCTAGCACCACACTCAGTGGAAATGTAAAACTCGACAGGTTACGTACAGCAACTGGCATTGGCGGACCACCAGCAACTCGTGCTAGCACAAACAAGGCTTTGGCTTTAAGTGCTTTAACTGCCAATGCTTGATCAAGATCTAACTGTACGATAATGGCTGGGCCAGCGACAGCTGCTGGCGCTGCTTGCTCTGGTATAGCCATTCCCAATTCAACCAACTTGCCTTCTGCTGCTGCAATCGCTGATCGAACTGACGCCGCTTCTGCAGGTGAAATCTCTGCCAAACGTCTCCATTGCACAATGGCTGTCGCGTAGTCACCCGCTTCATAGGCAGCAATTCCGCTGATGCCCACAGCAAGTGAATTTAACGGATCCAACTGCAACGCTTCTTCAAGATACTCAACATCAATCGGCGCTAAAGCACGCTCATTGGCGAAGAAACGGGCTTGAACCACATAAGTCATCAATGCAGAACGGTCTTCGGCATAAGCCTCAGGCACGAGATCAAGTGCTGCCAATGCCTTTGCGTAAGCCGTAGCCGCATCAGAGTATCTGCTGTGATTCATATAGGCACTGCCAAGCGTCCACAAGCCTTCAATGTCGTCTGGGGTGCTGTGCAATTTCTTTTCAAGCAACTCAAGATACCGTAATTCAGCTTCTGCGCTGCTACCTGCCTGCTCATATGCCGTCTGTAACTCAATATCTGCCAAGTTACCCCGCGTTTGATAAAATACAAAACTTCCAATGATACCGACCAGCGCAATTGCAACGACAAAACCTATCGGCTTCTTCGTATCCAATGGCTTGGACTGGGCTCGGTCTGAATCTTCCAATAACTTTAATTTGAGTTCTTGCTCCATTGCATCACGATCAGCGTCGTCAAACTCACCGGCACTGTATGCCTGATTTAATTCATTAATCTGTTGCTTATAGGCTTTGAGGTTTTCTGCCTGACGATCAACTACTCGGTTTTCCGGGCGAGCAACCATCAAGGGATAAATCACAAACGCCAATGCGAACAACGACAGCAAAATTGCATAAATATAAAACATGGCTGGATTCCGTTATTTTCTTTTGGGTTTAGTAAGCAGGAGATCAAATCGTGCTTGCTGCTCGTCAGTTAATGTCACCGTAGGTGTAGCGCGACGTGTCCTAAACAGAAGTCCAAGAACACCTACGCCAAATAGCATAGCCGGTGCTAGATATAACCAAATAGTACGCCAATTGATACGCGTTCTGTAGGTCACAAACTCCGTGTAACGCGCCACCATGAAATCAATAATTTCTTCATTGGTGTAGCCTTCATTAAGCATTTCCGCCACCTTAACGCGAATGTCTTTTGCGATTGGGGCAGCAGAGTCGGCAACGTTTTGGTTTTGGCATTTTGGGCAGCGTAACTCATAAGCCAGCTGTTCAAAACGCACATCAAGACCTGGCTTAGACCAGATATATTCTTCATCAATCACTTCTGTGTGACCGACCACACTTACCAGCATTAACAATGCTGACATGACTAACGCTAGGAAAGAATTAGAGTTCATCGTAAATCGCCTTGAGTTCTTCGTCCCAATTAGTTTGATTGATTGCGCTAATATGCTTATAGGCCACTGTACCGTCGGAACGAATAAAATAAGTTTCCGGGGCACCGGTGACACCTAGATTAAATCCAAAGGCACCTTCTTCATCAAACAAATTCAGTCGATAAGGATTACCGAATTGAGTCAGCCATTCGGTCGCTTCTTCTCGGGTGTCTTTATAGTCTAAACCAATGACCCTGACGCCTTCTTGCGACAACTTGTTCAGAAATGGGTGTTCAATTCTACACGTGATGCACCAGGTCGCCCATACGTTCAAAATATAGGCCTCTCCATCCAAATCAGCCTTTGTAACAATTTGCTCGCTATCTTGAACGGTGGGCAGGCTGAATTCAGGCAAAGCCTGATTCAGCAATGGTGTTGGGATGGTCTCGGTATCGAGATCACTCAACAACACGTACATAAACAGGCCACCCAATACAAGACCTAGCAGCACAGGCGTGAGATACAGTAACTTCCTCATTACTGAACCTCCAGCGCCACTTTCTTACGGTAACGGCGATCGAATATCGCTAACAATCCACCTAAGCCCATGAACAGAGGTCCGTACCAAATCCACCGAACGAATGGCTTCAGGTGAATACGAACTGCCCAATCAGCGCCTTCGACGATTTCGTCGCCCAAAGCAACGTAGAGATCCATTAACCAACCAGCTTCGATTGCTGCTTCGGTCATCATGCTGCCACCGGAAAAATAATTACGCTTTTCTGGTTGCATTTCAGTCACCAGTTTACCGTCTTTATAAACTTCCAAGATACCACGATCAGCTTGGTAGTTTGGTCCACGTACAGGCGTAATTCCAAGCAGTTTGAACGTATAATCACCCACTACGCGCTCACTGCCAATCTTCATCCGTACGTCATTTTCCGTTTCATAATTGGCAACCATAACCACGCCAACTACTGTGACTGCCATGCCGAAGTGCGCCAATTGCATACCATAATAGCCAACGCTTAAACGCTTGAGGCCTTCAAGTAATGATGGTGCATTGCGGGTTTTGGTGTGAAAGCTATATAGAATGCCCCAGAACAACCACAAGGCAAGCGTTAGACCAAGACTCACCTTCCACGTCACTTCACCGCCATACAAGAAACCGATGACCACAGCCAAAACGATGGCAGTAAGTGCGGCACCGATCTTGACGTTTTTAAATGCACCAAAGGAATCTGACTTCCAACGAATCAAGGGGCCTAGTGCCATCAGCGCCAATAGGACAACCATGATGCTATTAAAAATAGCATTGAAAATCGGCGGTCCCACTGAAATCTTGCCTGCTTGGAAAATATCAAACAACAGTGGCATTAGGGTGCCTAATAACACACCAAACGCAGCAACTGTCAGCAAGATATTATTAAAGAACAAGAACGATTCGCGCGAATACAGGCCGAAGAAACTATAGCTCTTCATGGCCGGTGCACGCACTGCAAATAGGCTCAAAGAGCCACCAATGGTGATCGCCAATAGGACTAGAATAAAATAACCACGTTCTGGATCTGACGCAAAGGCATGCACGGATGTCAAAACACCTGAGCGCACCAAGAAGGTACCCAATAATGAAAATGAGAATGCCAAGATCGCTAACATCACGGTCCATGATTTAAATGCGCCGCGCTTTTCTGTTACCGCCAAACTGTGTACCAATGCAGTACCAACTAACCAAGGCATAAATGATGCATTTTCTACTGGATCCCAGAACCACCAACCGCCCCAGCCAAGCTCGTAATAAGCCCACCAGCTTCCTAAAGCAATACCTAAGGTTAGGAATACCCATGCGACATTGGTCCATGGACGGGCCCAACGAGCCCATGCGGTATCGAGTCGACCGCTGATTAAAGCAGCGATAGCAAATACGAATGCCACGGAGAAGCCAACGTAACCCATATAGAGCATCGGTGGATGCAGGATCAAACCAATATCCTGTAACAGCGGATTGAGGTCACGCCCTTCTAATGGCGGATTCGGCAACATGCGCTCGAACGGATTGGATGTAAACAAAAGAAACAGCAAAAAGCCCAAGGTTATGACGCCCATAAGACCCATTACGGTGGCCATCATATCGGTAGGCAAATTACGGCTAAATATCGCAACTGCCATGGCCCAGCTGGAGAGAATCAAAATCCATAACAACATGGATCCTTCATGCCCGCCCCATACCGCACTGATTTTAAACATCATGGGTAATTTGCTGTTTGAATGGTTAGCTGCATAGGCGACAGAGAAGTCGTCTGTGGCCATGGAATAGGCCAATAGGATAAAGCTAAACAGCAGAACGAGGAATAAGCCAATAGCCAAAGATCGGCCTGAAGACATTAACCAAATGTTATTCCGGTATACGCCCGTCAGTGGCATCACAGACAATAATGTCGCCAACATGATGGAGAGGACTAAACTAAAGTAACCAATTTCAGGAATCATGGGACCTTACTCAGCTGGGTTATAAGAAGTTGCATCGCAAGTGGCGCCACTGGCTTGTGCAGACTTGATCGCTGCATCAGCTTCTGGTGGCATATACTGCTCATCGTGCTTAGCCAATACCTGTGAGGCGATGATAACACCATCAACAACTCGACCTTCCACAACAACACTCTGCCCTTCACGGAACAGATCAGGAAGGATCTTGTCATAGGTAACCGGGATTTCAACGGCACAGTCAGTGATCAAAAAGGTCACATCAAGCCCGTCTTCAGACGCTTGCTTCAAAGAACCGCCTTTGACCAATCCGCCTACACGTACCATTTGGTCTGGCACAAAGTCACCTGCTGCAATTTCTGCAGGGTGCTTAAACCAGCTGATATTTTTACTGTTAGCGAACAGAATCAGTGCGGTTGCAACTGCAACCAAAATGACACCGGCTAAGATCAAAATGAGTCTTTGCTTACGTTTCGGGTTCATGACTGCTCTCTCTTCATTTTCATAGATTGTTCTTTCACGTATCGCTTCAATGCCAACCGAGGTTGAACAATTAACCAAGCCATACAAAGTGCAAAACTGCCATAAGCGAGCCAAACATAGAGGCCGTGGCCGTCCATCGCTATAAAATCACCAAAGGTTTCAAAGGCACCCATATTAAGCTCCTGTCATTCTGGAAATTTCTTCTTTCACCCAACTTGCCTTTCTTTCGCGGATTAAAATCTCACTCCGAGAGCGGATAAACATCTGTGCGAGGAAGAAGGCGTACACACCAAAAATCATCAATACCAGGGGTATCCACATCTCAGCCGGCATCGCTGGTTTTTCAGTCAGTTTGAAGGTGGCTGGCTGGTGCAACGTATTCCACCAGTTTACCGAATATTTGATAATAGGAATGTTAACTACACCAATAATGGTAAGAACAGCTGCTGATTTGTCAGCACTCTGTTCGTTCTCCATCACGTGATACAGTGCAATCACACCCAAATAGAGAAACATCAATATTAACATGGACGTGATACGTGCATCCCACACCCACCAAGCACCCCAAGTAGGCTTGCCCCACACCGCGCCGGTAATCAGAGCAATTAATGAGAAAATAGCACCAATAGGCGCAATAGATTTTAAGACCATGCTGGCCATTTTTAATTTCCATATAATGGAAATTGCACCAAGACTGGCCATCATCATGTAACAGGCCTCAGCAACAATGGCTGAAGGCACATGGATATAAATGATGCGGAAACTATTACCCTGCTGGTAGTCCTGAGGCGCAAACCCAAGCCCCCAAATGATACCTACAGTCATCAAAAGTGCCGAGATAACACCCAAGGTCAAACTCCAATTCCAACTCATTTGATAAAACCACTTGGGCGAACCCCATTTTTGTATCCATTTCCACATGGTTTTTATACCCCTTTAATTATTAACACTAATACGTAACGCCACACCGGTCAGCCAAGGCACAAATGACGCAGCACCTAACGCAATGGCACCGATATAGGCAATTTGAGCCCAAAATTCAATCGCTTGAGCAGCACCGGCAACGGAACTGGCTCCAAAAATAAGCACTGGAATAAACAGGGGCATCACCAACAACGCCAACAGCAAGCCACCCTTTCTTAAGCCAACAGTTAAAGCAGCACCCACTGCACCCAGCATACTGAGGGCCAGAGTACCCACTGCCAACGATGCCATTAATGCAATCATGGCTCTTTGTGGCAAGCTGAGCATCATGCCCAACATGGGACTCATTAGGGTCAAAGGCAATCCCGTCACCATCCAGTGTGCGATGATTTTAGCTAATACCAATCCCTCTACCGATTTGGCAGACAGTAAAATTTGTTCTAGAGAGCCGTCGTCATAATCATTTCTAAACATCATGTCTAAAGACAGCAATGTTGACAATAATGCAGCAACCCAAATGATACCTGGCGCCAACATGCTTAGCTTTTCTAAATCAGGTGTCACCCCCAATGGGAAAAGCGTCACTACCATCATGAAAAATAACAAAGGATTGATCAAATCGATCTTTCTGCGATAGGCCAGTAGCATCTCACGCCGCAGCATTAACATGATCGCGCTCATACAAATGCCTCTATATCGACCATACGAGCAGACGGAATATTCAACGGGTGATGCGTAGTGAGCACCACAAGTCCGCCATTGTTGGCATGGGCTTCAATATGCGCTTCCAACTGTGCAACCCCTTTAACATCGAGAGCGGTGAAGGGTTCATCTAGAATCCAAATGGGCATTTGATGGCCCATCAAATACAAACGCGCCAACGCCACACGGCGCTGTTGCCCTGCCGATAAACTGTGAGCAAATACGTGTTCAAATCCAGCCAACCCAACCTGCTTAAGCGCCGAAAAAAGTGCGTCGTCAGTCGGTGCTTCTAGTCCTTTCAGACTGTGATGAAAAACCAAGTTTTCGAGTGCTGTCGCAGATCCGGTAATGCCCGGTTTGTGACCCAAATACAAATATTTGCTAGGGTCTAACCAATCGGTTTCGCCAAACGGTTCCTGCCAATCTAAAGCGCCCATGACCACATCAGCCAATCCTGATAACTTACGCAACAATGTGGTTTTTCCACAGCCATTTGGGCCACGAATCTGCACCACTTCGCCTTCATGAAACGCCAGATCGAGGTTTTGAAAGAGCAACCGATCATCGCGTTCACAATATAGTTTTTTGGCGGCTAATACCTGCTTTTTCACTCTAAATTTCCACTTTTACAAAACGGTTACGAACGGTGAAAACCGTCTAAACAGGGGTCTTCAAAAAGATAGCGCTATGCTAAAGGATTTATTGATAAAGGAATACACCCGTTGACCTACCTAGATCAATTGATGCGTCAAGTCACTGTAAATCCGGATAGTCCATTTTGGTATAACTGATCTATATCAATTATTGCCATCGAGACACAAACTGGACTCATAAAAAAACCCGGCCATAGCCGGGTCTTTTTGAATGGCTACAAAGATTACTCTTTGTTTTCCATTTGGGCTTTGATCAAGTCACCAATGGTCGTAGGACCAGAAGCTTCAATTTCTTTGCCACGCATTTCTTTCAATGCCACTTTTTCATCATCCGTGTCTTTTGACTTTACAGACAGGTTGATAACGCGGTTCTTACGATCGATGCTGATGATTTTGGCTTCAACTTCTTCGCCTTCTTTCAACACGTTTCGCGCGTCTTCAATCTTGTCACGGCTGATTTCAGAAGCACGCAATGTCGCTTCAACGTCGTCAGCTAGAACAATGATTGCAGCTTTTGCGTCGACTTCACGGACAACACCTTTAACGATGGCACCCTTATCGAATTCAGAGACGTATTCAGCAAACGGATCGCTATCCAACTGCTTGATACCCAAAGAAATACGCTCACGCTCTGCGTCGATAGACAGGATAACAGTTTCAATCTCGTCACCCTTCTTATAACGACGTACCGCTTCTTCGCCAGCTTCATTCCAGCTGATGTCAGACAAGTGAACCAAACCGTCGATACCACCTTCTAGACCGATAAAGATACCGAAGTCAGTGATAGATTTGATCTTGCCAGAAACTTTGGCGTTCTTCTGGTATGCACCAGAGAATGCTTCCCAAGGATTCTGTTGGGTCTGCTTGATACCCAATGAAATACGACGACGCTCTTCATCGATATCCAATACCATGACTTCGATATCGTCACCAACCTGAACAACCTTAGAAGGATGGATGTTCTTGTTAGTCCAATCCATTTCAGAAACGTGTACCAAACCTTCAACGCCTTCTTCCAACTCAGCGAAACAGCCGTAGTCAGTCAAGTTAGTAACACGTGCTGTTACTGTTGCGTCTTCTGGGTAACGCGCTTTGATATCAACCCATGGATCTTCACCCAATTGCTTCAGGCCAAGAGATACACGGTTACGCTCACGATCGAACTTCAATACTTTAACGTCGATTTCGTCGCCAACTGCAACGATTTCAGAAGGATGCTTGATACGCTTCCACGCCATATCGGTGATGTGCAACAGACCGTCGACACCGCCCAAATCTACGAACGCACCGTAATCGGTCAAGTTCTTCACGATACCCTTCACTGGCTGACCTTCGGCCAAGTTTTCCAGCAATGTATCGCGCTCAGCGCTGTTAGCAGCTTCAAGAACCGCACGACGTGATACAACCACGTTGTTACGCTTCTTATCTAGCTTGATAACTTTAAATTCTAGTGGCTTGCCTTCAAGGTGCAATGTGTCACGTACTGGACGAACATCTACCAATGAACCAGGCAAGAAGGCACGAATGGCATTTACGTCAACGGTGAAACCACCCTTAACTTTACCGTTGATCACGCCCATAACAACCGCGTTCTCTTCGAACTTAGCTTCCAATTCCAACCATGACTCAGCACGTTTGGCCTTTTCACGAGACAGTTTGGTAGCACCGAATCCATCTTCAACAGATTCAAGAGATACTTTAACTTCGTCACCTATGGCAACTTCTAACTCACCAACTTCGTTTAGAAATTCTTCACGCGGTACAACGCCTTCAGATTTCAGACCAGCATGGATCGTTACCCAATCGCTATCAATTCCAACAATCACACCGGTGATTATAGAACCAGGAACCATATCAATGGTTTGTAAGCTTACTTCAAACAGATCAGCAAAAGATTCAGTCATTACGACAATTACCTACTTAATTGATCAACGGCTCATAAAATTATGAGCACTACCCTACTCCAGCATAGCAAGGGTCAACCCAAATTTGACAGATTCGGCTCAAACGCTGGTTCAAGAGCCGATCCATCCCAATTTTCATAACGACTCGTGTCGCTATGAATGTGTTTAATTTTGATTACAGAAGCGTATAAAAATCTAGGCTAATTCGCGTGCTTTGACATAAGACATGGCTTTTTCAAAGACCGCTTCGACACTCATCACCGAACTATCTAGTAAGATCGCGTCGCTTGCAGGCACCAGTGGTGCTACCTTCCGCTCCATATCACGGGCATCCCGTTCTTGGATCTCTTCTGTAAGGCGCGCGATACTAACATTGAGGCCTTGTTCTTTCAACTGCAAAAAGCGCCTTTTTGCACGCTCTTCTGCACTGGCCGTTAGGTAAAATTTTAGTTCAGCATCCGGAAAGACAATGGTACCCATGTCTCGACCATCTGCCACCAACCCCGGTGCCTGTCGGAAGCTCTGCTGCCGCTGCCCTAGTGCAGTTCTCACTTCCTGAATGGGTGCGATTTTAGACGCCAAATTGCCGGTGGTTTCAAGCCGCACCTGATCGGTAATATCATCACCTTCTAAAAAGATGGCAACCCGCTCTGCCTGGTGCTCAAACCGCACATCCAAGGCGGTAGTCATGCGCACCAATGCGGGAATATCATCACTGGTGATCTGGTGTTTTTTTGCCGCAAGCGCCACCACGCGATACAGAGCGCCTGAATCTAAAAACTGCCATCCCAATTTCTGGGTAAGTAATCCTGCCAAAGTGCCTTTGCCAGCACCGCTCGGCCCGTCTACGGTAATAACGGGCGCTTTCGTTGTCGTCATAATTAATACCAAATCAGGTTATTCGTCTTTAAGTTGTCGGTCAGACAATATTTGAGAAAAATGGTCGCGCGCTTCTTTTGCATTACCGAACACCGACTTCATATAGTCACCATCGGCATGAGCTACGGCATTTCTCAACTGGTGTAATTCTGCAAGGTACTGATCCATCACCAATAGCACAGATTTTCTATTGGCCATGAAGATGTCGTGCCACATGGTCGGGTCACTGGCTGCAATGCGGGTAAAGTCTCTAAACCCACCGGCCGCATAGTGAAAAATCTCGCTGTTCTCGGTGTTTTTAGCCAGGGTGTCGACCAAATTGAACGCCAGCAGATGCGGTAAATGGCTGGTGGCCGCCAGCACATCATCGTGGTGATCAATGGCCATAATGTCTATGTGCGAACCAATGGATTCCCATAGCTGTGTCACCATTGCCACAGCGTCTTGCTCGGTTTCTGCCATGGGCGTCAAAATGATACGGTGATTAACATACAGGTCCGCTTTGGCTGCCATCACGCCGCTACGCTCTGCACCGGCAATGGGGTGCCCTGGTACGAATCGCGCACATTGGGCAACCGTCAATACTGCGCGTGCGTCTGATACCACCATGCCTTTTGCACTGCCTGCATCGGTAAGGACAGTGCCTGGCTTAAGATGCGGCTGCATCAATGTCAGGATGCTGCGTGTTGCTAAAATAGGCACCGCAATAAAGATGATGTCCGCTGCTTGCACGGCAGCCATGAGATCAGACTCAGCGTGGTCTACCAGCTTACGCGCCATCGCACCTTTTAACGATTCGGCGTCACGGTCATATCCAATCACCCGTCCAACAGAGCCATGATTTTTGCAGGCCATGGCAAATGAACCACCAATAAGCCCTAACCCGACGACCAATAAGGTTTTGTCGTTCAGGTTAGTTAGGGTCATGATGTCGCCAAAAGGGCCGTTAGGGCGTCTATAAAGGTTGTGTTTTCTGCCTCGGTTCCCACAGTAATTCGCAAATGGTTTGGCATATTATAGTTGCCAACCGGCCGCACAATAACGCCAGCGCGCAGTAGGCCATCATAAACACCCATGGCATCTGGACCCACGTCTACACAAATAAAGTTTCCGACAGAATCAATGTAGTTCAAGCCCATGTCATCAAACGCTTCTTCTAATTGCTGCAAGCCGATGTTATTCAGATTGCGGCTGCGCGAGACATATTCGGTATCGTCCAATGCGGTCAATGCCGCTTCTTGGGCAAAAGCGTTGACGTTGAATGGCTGCCTTGCACGGTTCAACAACTCGGCAATGGCATCGCTGCTGGCAGAATAGCCAATGCGCAAGGCTGCCAAGCCATAGATCTTTGAAAACGTTCGGGTAACCACCAAGTTGTCATACTCTGCCAACAGTTTGATACCGTCGGGGTAGTTTTCTTGTTCAACGTATTCAAAATAGGCTTCGTCTAATACCACAATGACCTGTTCTGGTATCGCCTTCATAAACGCACGCAATTCACCACGGCTAAACCACGTGCCGGTCGGATTGTTGGGATTGGCGATGAAGACCAAACGGGTATTTTCAGTGACCGCATCGACCATGGCATCAAGATCGTGTGACCATTGACGCGCAGGAACAGACACCACGGTAGCACCCGCACTGACTGTCACGAGCGGATAAACAGCGAAAGCGTGCTCGGACATGATCGCTTCGGCACCCGGAGACAAAAAGGTACGGGCCAATAATTCTAAAATTTCATTAGAACCATTACCTAGCGTGATGTTTTGTGGCTCCAACTTTAACAGCTGCGCCAGCTTATTTTTTAGCCTAAAACCATTACCATCAGGGTATCGCGTCAGGTTTGCGCCTGCAGCAGCAAGTGTCTCAAGGACTTTTGCACTAGGCCCCAATGGGTTCTCGTTACTGGCTAACTTAACGATATTGGCGATGCCAAGTTCGCGTTCAAGATCTTCTACTGCTTTGCCCGGCACATAAGGTGACAGGTTGCGAATACCTTCATTTGCCAAATCAAATGGATTCGTTGCCATGTAAAACAAGCCTCTTTCTGTTGTTAGAGTACAGCCTTGGGATAAGAACCCAATATTTTCAGTTCAGCTGCAATATTGCGAATATCTTCTAGTGCGCGCTGCACCTTTTGGTCGTCTTGATGACCAACAAAATCAATAAAGAACACATAACTCCAGTTCCCGCTTGGTGAAGGGCGGGTTTCGAGTCGGGTCATGTCAACATCATGGACATTGAAGGGTTTCAATAGCTTGAACAATGCACCAGGTTCGTTGCGCATAGACACAATGATCGAGGTCTTATCATCACCGCTTCGACCGACAGGCACACTGCCAACAATCAAGAAACGGGTGGAATTATCTGGGTTGTCTTCGATTTTCTTGTTAATTATTTCTAAATCGTAGAGGTCCGCGGCCATCTGGCCAGCGATCGCCGCTGAGTTCCATTCAGAGTTTACCCGCCGCGCCGCTTCAGCGTTGCTGCTCACGGCAATTCTTTCAGCTTGAGGCATGTAAGCATCTAGCCATTTGCGACATTGAGCCAAACTCTGTTGATGAGAGTAAATACGGGTGATGCTGTCTTTGCGCGTGTTCGCACCCATCATCAAATGGTGGTGAATACGCAGCTCCACTTCGCCACAAATAAAGATGCGCGAGGTGAGAAAGGTATCGAGCGTGTGGTTAACAACGCCTTCAGTGGAGTTTTCAACGGGTACCACACCATAGTGCACGGCGCCCGCTTCAACTTCTCGAAACACTTCATCGATTGCAGGCAATGGCGTCGTCTTTGCCCAAGCGCCAAAATGCTTGAGGGCTGCTTGTTGGGTAAAGGTACCTTCTGGTCCAAGAAATGCCACATTAACCGGCTGTTCCAGTGCCAAGCAAGCTGACATGATTTCACGAAACAGCCGTGCCATATCTTCGTTAGCCATGGGCCCGGTGTTACGCGCCATGACATTAGCCAGTACCTGTGCCTCACGCTCAGGTCGATAGAAAACAGGGGGCTTTTCAGCACCGGCACGCATTTTCACATGGGCCACTTCTTGGGCACATTGCGCACGCTGGGTAATCAGCGACAAAATATCAGCATCTATAGCATCTATTTTGACGCGCAGGCCTTTCAGGGCTTCTTGTTCGCCCTGTGTTTCGTCTTTCGGGTTATCACCCATAACGCCTCTCAAATTCGCCCATGAAATCAGTTAATGCCGTTACAGCTTCTAGTGTCACGGCATTATAAATACTCGCCCGCATGCCTCCAACGGATCGATGACCGGCAAGATTATAAAGCCCTGCGGCTTCAGCTTCATCTAAAAATGTTTGCTCTAGCGCGGCATCTATCAATCCAAATGCCACATTCATCCGCGAACGCGCAGTGTGTGCGACCGGAGATTGATAAAAATCACTGCGGTCGATTTGACCATACAGCAGCGCTGCCTTTTGAGCGTTAACCTGCGCCATGGCCGCTACACCGCCTTGCTCTTTTAACCACGCGAATACCAAGCCACACAAATACAGTGAGAAGGTAGGCGGCGTATTGAGCATGCTGTCGTTGTCTGCCATACGCTGATACGACATTAAAGCAGGAATATCCTCGCGTGCCGAACTTAATAAGTCGTCACGTACCAATACCCATGCCAAACCAGCAGGTCCAATATTTTTTTGTGCGCCAGCGTAAATAAGTCCGAATCGACTCACATCCAAGGGTTCTGACAATATATTGGATGACATATCGGCGACAAGCGGCACGTTTTTCGTGTCGGGAATATAGGGGAATTCGACCCCACCAATGGTTTCATTCGACGTGTAATGCACATAGGCAGCGTCAGGTCGCAGGGTGAGATCATGCTGCTCAGGCACTGTCACGTAACGCGCTGATTGCGTGGAGCCTGCAATATGAATGTCGGCACCAGTCAGTCGCCGGGCTTCATTGATAGCCTTGGTGGACCAGATACCGGTGTCTATATAATCGGCCTTGCTGTTCTTGCCCAATAGGTTCCAAGGCACACAAGAAAACTGCTGGGTAGCACCACCCTGCATATATAAAATCTTGTAATTATCAGGAACAGACAGCAGGGTTTTTAAATCGGTGGTTGCGGCATGAGCCACGGCCTGGAACGCGTCACTGCGGTGACTCATTTCCATGACGGACATGCCCAATTGGTTAAAATCTAACATCTCATCGCGCGCGCGGGAGAGCACTGCCTCAGGCAATGCTGCTGGACCTGCACAAAAGTTAAATCCTCTGGCCATCAGCTCTCTCAAAAAAAAATAATGGGAACATGCCGCTAAGCATGCTCCCTATGGACTCAGTGTGTCACTGATTCCGTATGACGTCAGACTGCTGTTAGGCTTCCGCGTCTGGCTCGGTATGATCGTCCGCTGGGTTAGGGTCAGTGGCAGTCACTGTATCCACACCTTCAGCCGCTTCATCACCCGACAAAACCGCGTCAAGGACTTCTTCGGCTTCTTCAATCGCTTCGACACCAACCAAATGCTCGTCTTCGGCGACCTTAATGAGGCGCACGCCTTGGGTGTTTCTTCCCAATACTGAAATTTCAGTCACACGGGTTCGGACCAAGGTACCCTGATCACTGATCAACATAATTTCGTCAGTTTCAAATACTTGTTTGGCACCAACCAAGTCACCGTTACGCTCGTTGACCACCATGCCGATAACACCCTGGTTGCCACGTCCCTTGACAGGGAAGTCATCAACGCGGGTACGCTTGCCATAGCCCTTAGAGGAAACGGTTAAAATGGTGCCTTCAGCATCTGGCACAATCAATGCAATCACTTCTGCATCTTCAGCCAATCGAATGCCACGCACACCGCGTGCCGTTCGACCCATTTCGCGCACCAAACCCTCTTGGAAACGAACGGTCTTGCCTTTGTTGGACATCAATAAAATATCTTGATTGCCATCGGTAATCGTCACACCCACCAAGTGGTCACCGTCATCTAGCCGCAATGCGATCAGACCCGAAGATCGCTGGCGAGCAAAAGAAGCCAAATCGGTCTTTTTCACGGTTCCGCGGGCGGTAGCCATAAAGACAAAGCGTTCACCTTCATGCTCTTCCATCGGCAATACTGCGGTTACTCGCTCGTCGGCACCCAAATTGAGAATGTTAATCAATGGACGGCCTTTCGCCGTGCGTCCTGCTTGCGGGATTTCCCACACTTTGAGCCAGTACACCTTGCCGGTGCTGGTAAAGCACATAAGTGTCATGTGCATTGAGGCGACAAATAAATGCGCAACATGGTCTTCATCTTTCACCTGGGTCGCGATCTTGCCCTTACCGCCACGCCGTTGCGCTTGGTAATCTGCTAATGGCTGCGCCTTGGCATAGCCACTATGTGAAATGGTGATCACCATATCTTCATCGGCAATCAAGTCTTTCATTTCAAAGTCCAGACGCGACGCAATGATTTCTGAGCGACGCGGATCGCTATATTGCTCAGATATCTCGACCAATTCTGCCCGAATCACTTCCATCAGACGTTCAAAACTATTCAAGATACGTAAAAAGCCTTCGATGGCTGACAAAATATTGCGGTATTCCTCAATGATCTTGTCAGACTCTAATCCCGTTAGTTTTTGCAAACGCAAATCTAGAATCGCCTGCGCTTGAACGGGTGACAAATAATAGAGACCGTCGCGTATGCCGTATTGCTCTGGCAAGTCGTCAGGACGACAAGCATCTTCGCCAGCACTCTCAAGCATGGCATTCACTGTGCCAGTTTCCCAACCCTGATCTAACAAACGGATCTTGGCTTCCGCGCCATCACGCGAGGTCTTAATCGTACTGATGATGGCATCAATATTGGCAAGCGCTACGGCTTGGCCTTCAAGGATGTGGCCTCGCTCGCGGGCCTTACGCAATTCATATACGGTACGACGCGTAACGACTTCTCTGCGGTGGCGCACGAAGGCGTCTAGCAGTTGTTTCAAATTCAGAATTTTAGGCTGACCATCAACTAGGGCGACGGTATTGATACCAAATACCGATTCCATTTGGGTCTGGCTGTAGAGGTTGTTGAGGATAACATCCGCCACTTCGCCACGCTTCGTTTCAATCGCGATACGCATGCCGTCTTTATCAGATTCGTCACGCAGCTCTGAAATGCCTTCAATCTTTTTGTCTTTTACCAGTTCAGCGATTTTTTCGATTAATCGCGCCTTGTTGACCTGATAAGGAATTTCGGTGACGACAATGGTTTCGCGGTTGGTTTTTGGATTGGTTTCAACATGCGCTTTTGAACGCACATAGATTCGACCACGCCCGGTACGGTAGGCTTCTACAATGCCCTTGCGTCCGTTAATGATGGCGCCGGTCGGGAAATCGGGACCAGGAATATATTCCATCAACTCATCGATGCTCAGGTCTGGATTGTCTATTAATGCCAAACAAGCGCTGACCACTTCTTGCAGGTTATGAGGTGGAATGTTGGTAGCCATGCCCACTGCAATACCAGCTGAACCATTGACTAACAGATTCGGCACACGCGTTGGCATGACGTCTGGAATAAGCTCTGTACCATCATAGTTCGGGCTATAATCGACGGTTTCTTTATCTAGGTCTGCTAACAGTGAATGCGCCATTTTTTGCATACGCACTTCGGTGTAACGCATGGCAGCAGCAGAGTCACCATCGATGGAGCCAAAGTTACCCTGACCGTCGACTAACATGTATCGCATTGCAAAGGGCTGCGCCATACGAACAATGGTTTCGTATACAGCGGAGTCGCCATGTGGGTGGTATTTACCGATCACATCACCAACCACACGAGCCGATTTCTTATAGGCTTTGTTCCAGTCGTTACCCAATTCACTCATGGCAAATAACACACGGCGGTGAACTGGTTTTAATCCATCACGAACATCAGGCAATGCGCGTCCAACAATGACACTCATCGCGTAGTCCAAATACGACTGTTTTAGCTCTTCTTCAATATTAACGGGTACGATTTCTTTGGCACTATCGACCATAAAATAACGGTTCCTTGGAAGATCTCAACAGGAGCCTGAATCCGGCATACGGCTCCAGAACAATGAACAAGAATATTACCATACTGTCGGCGAGATTCACTAGCCGAACATGACCCTGAATGCAGGCATTAGATTACCAATTACTCATCCAATATGCGCCTTTACATCGTACAGAGCATTAAACTCCTCCATCATACATGAAAACTGGCGACTTTTGGTTTAGCATCTACGCCTAAATGACCGAACTAAGGAAACACAAATGCAGCAGATAGACACTTTAATATTGGCCAAATGGGTCATCACCGTGAACGCCAACCACGATGTACTCAACGACCACGCCGTGGCTATTCAAGACGGCCGTATAGTCGATATCTTGCCTGCTGCTGACGCCCTTGCTCGATATGAGCCGTTAGAAAGCTTTAGCCTAACGGAGCACGCTTTGATTCCTGGCTTTATCAACATGCACGGCCACGCCGCAATGACCCTATTTCGGGGCATGGCTGACGACTTGCCCTTGATGACCTGGTTGACTGACCATATTTGGCCAGCGGAAGCCACATTCGTTAGCCCAGAATTCATTCAGGACGGCACCCGTTTGGCGGTCGCCGAAATGATTCGCTGCGGCACCACCACCTTTTCAGACAATTTCTTTTTTCCTGAAGAAGCAGCCAAAGTGGTGAAAGAAGCCGGCATGCGCGCGCAGCTCTGCTTCCCGGTCATCGATTTTCCAACCCCTTGGGCAAAAACAGCCGATGAACACATTGAAAAAGGCATGGCACTAAGGGCCGCCTATGAGGGCGATAGCCACGTAGAAGTCATATTTGGCCCACACGCTCCCTATACCGTTTCTGACGCCCCTATGATCAAAATGGCAGCCTTAGCGAAGGAACACGGCATGAACATTCAGATGCACGTGCATGAAACCGAAGGCGAAGTCACCGAAAGCATCGAAAAATATCAGAAGCGTCCAATCAAACGCCTGTACGATTTGGGTTTGTTAGGCCCTCACATGCAGTGTGTACACATGACTGCGTTGAACGATGAAGACATGGACTTGATTCAAGAAACCGGCTCACACGTGATGCACTGCCCAGAATCAAACCTCAAATTGGCCAGTGGTTTCTGCCCGATCGATGCACTCCAAAAGCGTCATATCAATGTAACCCTTGGCACCGATGGCGCAGCGTCAAATAATGACTTGGATATGATCGGAGAGATGCGCACGGCAGCTATTTTGGCAAAAGCGGTGTCAGGCAATGCCGAGGCACTACCCGCTCACAAAGCGCTTGAAATGGCTACGCTAAACGGTGCACGCGCCATGCACAAAGAAGACCAGCTGGGATCTTTAGAAGTCGGAAAATTGGCAGACATGGCAGCGGTCTTTATGGGTGATATTGAAAGCGCCCCCATTTTCGACCCTGTATCACATCTGGTCTATGCCACCACACGTGACCAGGTTTCCGATGTTTGGGTAGGCGGCAAAGGCTTGATGCACGCCCGTAACCTCACAACTTTATCAAAAACCGCCATTTTGGAAAAAACCAAAGCTTGGCAGGGAAAAATCACATCATGAGCAATGTCGATGCTGCAGAAGTCGCCAAATTCGAAGCCCTAGCCTCAAAATGGTGGGATCCAGAAAGCGAGTTTCGACCCCTACACCAAATTAATCCGCTGCGCGCCAACTGGATTGACGCGCGGGCGCAGGTTGCTGGCAAAAAACTGCTAGATGTGGGTTGCGGCGGTGGCATTTTAACCGAATCCATGGCTCACCGTGGCGCTACTGCAAAGGGCGTCGATATGGGAGAAAAGCCTTTAAAAGTCGCCCAGTTACATGCATTGGAAACTGGCCTACAGCACGTATCATACGAAAAAATCACCATTGAAGACTTGGCAGAACGCGAGCCCGAATCATTTGATGTGGTGTGTTGTATGGAAATGCTTGAACACGTGCCAGATCCAAGCGCGGTGGTTGCCGCATGTGCACGGCTGGCCAAGCCTGGCGGCCATCTGTTCTTTTCTACGCTAAACCGCAACCCGATGTCTTACATTCAAGCCGTGATCGGTGCTGAATATGTATTGAAACTGCTGCCAAAAGGCACGCACGACTATCGTAAATTTATTCGGCCTTCTGAATTACAGTCCTGGATTCGCCAATCAGGCTTGGTGCGTCAAGACAGCATCGGCTTGACCTACAATCCTTTGAACCAGCGCTACCGCCTTACTGACAACCAAACGGTGAATTACATGCTGTATGCCACCAAACCGGCACTGTCGCATGACCTATAATGCGGTGCTGTTTGACCTTGATGGCACTCTGGCAGACACGTCTGCGGGCTATATTCGTGCCTTCCAACAATTATTGGTCGCTCACGATCAAATGCCAATGGATGACGACAGCATTCGGGAGACCATTTCCGATGGATCCCGTGCCACCATTCGTCAGGGCTGGTCAGAAGAACTGAGCGATGCAATGGTCGATAGCCTTCGCCTTGATTTTCTAGACCGTTATGAGCGCCTGCCGTCGATGGAGGCTACCGCCTACCCCAGCATTGACGGATTACTGTCTCAATTAAAAAAGAGTGGCTGCCATGTGGGTGTGGTTACCAATAAGACCCAGCGGTTGGCACCACAGGTACTGGCCGACACTGGCCTTGCCCAGAGTATCGATGTATTGATTTGTCCTGAGCACGTGACCCACATAAAGCCCGATCCAGAGGGCATTGTATTGGCAATGAAACAGCTAGGGGTCGATCCTGCGCGCACTCTGTATGTTGGCGATCACAAAAAAGATGTCGATGCCGCATTGGCAGCTGGTGTGACGGCGGTTGCCGTTGCCTACGGGTTTATTCCAGAGTCTGACCATCCGCGCCTATGGGGTGCCCATCACATCGCGGCGCTACCACAAGACCTCACCACCCTTATTTTAAATCTTACCGTTAGGGAGTAACACCCATGTCTGAACCCGTATCCTCTATCCTGCCACCCAATTGGACAGCGCCCAGTGATCTCTTGGCACACAAAACGCTGTTGGTGACTGGCGCAGGAGCAGGCATTGGTGCAACAGCCGCCCGATATTTTGCTGCACATGGTGCGACAGTGATACTACTGGGGCGCACAGCGGCAAAACTTGAAGCGGTCTATGACGACATTGTCGCAGCGGGTCATCCAGAACCTTTTATTTATCCGATGGACCTGATGTCGCAAGACATCGACACCTACCAAGCCTTGGCAGATGCTATCGAAAATGACATTGGCCAATTAGATGGCATGCTACTCAATGCTGCGGTATTGGGGCAGCGCACTTCCCTGTCCAGCATCCATCCGAGCGCTTGGTTGGATTGCATGCAAATCAATGTTAATGCGAACTTCTTCTTGGTGAAAACGCTCCAAAACATCATTTCACGCAGCAGCCACGGTCGTATCTTGTTTACTTCCTCTAGTGTCGGCAGAACAGG
>CAJXZL010000010.1 GCA_913063165.1 uncultured Saccharospirillaceae bacterium
ACACCTAAACCCCACAACACCTAAACCCCACAACACCTAAACCCCACAACACCTAAACCCCACAACACCTAAACCCCACAACACCTAAACAGTCCAAGCCGAAACGCTTAAGTACCCCAATCTGTTCATGACGACATCCAACTTGTGCCGGCGGTTTAGGCTATGGGTCGACGCTGTCATTTGGGAGGGTGAAAAAGTGACAGACACAAAAAAACCCGCATAAACGGGTTTTTAAGTAATGGTGCCGGCTGCCGGAATCGAACTGGCGACCTACTGATTACAAGTCAGTTGCTCTACCAACTGAGCTAAGCCGGCCCTTGCCCTAAGGCGAGGCGTACTATACTGACGAACTATTTAACGGTCAATAACCTTTTGAATCTTTTGGTGTTTTTTTTTACTTCACCGTTATATGTGGCTTTTATTTCACCCCAGATCGAACGAATCAGAGGTTTTATCACGAGAAATGGCCACCCAAATGTGCGATGATCACGCTTTATTTTCGCTTCCGCTGTTGTTCAATAGCAAATCTTTATACTATCTAAAGAATTCAACCCAATAAAAATAACACGCATTGCAATCGAGGTAGATGTGAACACTGATGATGTCAATCCTGCACCGGTAGGTGAACTGGTTTTACGCGTAATGGCCATGCCCATGAATGCCAACCCGCACGGCGATATTTCTGGCGGTTGGTTGGTTGCCCAAATGGATACTGCAGCAGCCATCATGGCGGGGCGATTGGCCAATGGCCGGGCTACGACCATGGCGATTGGTCCTATGTCATTTGTCCGTCCCGTACGCATCGGGGCAGTGGTGTGTTGTTATGCGAAGGTCAATAACGTGGGGCGTAGCTCGGTGAAGGTCACTATAGAAGTCTGGTGTCGAATGCCGGAAGACGCAGAGCGCCATAAGGTGACTGAAGCTGAATTTGTCTATGTTGCCATTGATAAAGACCGACGTCTGAGGTCGATCGAAAAAGAGGCATAGATCAACAGGTTTGTACGCGTAGGTACGTCAAACGCTGGTCCACGTGAGGCACAGCGTTTGATGATGTGGAGGTGTATGCGAACGACAGCCTAGACTTATAGCTTCGCTAGGTCAGCTTCTATCTCTGAAATCTTGTTATTCACAACACGCTCAAGGTGTTTAAGGTCTTTTAGGATCTTTTTCTTAAGATCAACCTGGCCGTCGTCTTTCTTGCAGATCATATCGAGTTCTGCCACGACATAGCGCAATGTTTGCGATATTTCAGACACACTCTGATACTTGCTTTTGCCATCGGCATCAATGCGTACACGCTTTTGCTGGCGTGGAAATTTGAACTTCTCGCTCTTAGCAAATAGCTCGCCCTTCTTTTTCTTGTGATAGATTTTTAAAATATCAAAATCTGACTCAGACCGAAGTCCAAAACGCTCAATACTGTCGACGTCAGTCACGCCCAGTGCTTTTAAATTCTCGTGCATATCACTCTCCAACATCCATAAAAAAACAGGGCAACCCCTGTGGGAAGCTAATATCGCTGAATTCACCGACGATTAGTAGCAGGTTAGCCCTAAAAGCAACTGATCAAAAAATCAGCAGCGTAAACCATTGGCTACATGACCAATTTTTTGGCAAAGCGTCAAAAAAAGCATTCTTGCACCATTTTTCACATTTGTTATGCCAATTTGGCCGTTTTTTTAAAAAACGGCTATTTCACAGCGACTGTCTCGGTTCAAAAAACCGAGTTTTCAGACGTAAAAATTTTACATTCTGTGGGCTGTTCTCTAGGAATAAGCCTGTGAATTTAAAATTAAAAAACTATAATGCACGGACGCATGACAACAGGAGAGTTTAGTTATGGCAGCCGAAAGTCCGCTAATGGCATTATTTGGGCGTTCACCCGTAAAGCCTATGCAAGAGCACATCAAAATCGCACATGAGTGTGTGACTTTGTTGATTGAATTTTTTGATGCAGCGGTCGAAGAAGACTATGAAACTGCAGAGAAAGTGCGCACGCGAATTACCGACCTTGAAAGTCAAGCAGATGATATGAAAAAGGACATTAGGTCACATTTGCCAAACAGTCTATTTATGCCTGTTTCGCGTTCTGACCTATTAGAGTTGCTGTCAATGCAGGACCGGTTGGCGAACTCAGCTAAGGATATATCGGGTGTCATGTTGGGCCGGGAAATGATTATTCCTAAAAAGATTCGCAAGAGCATGCGAAAGTACCTTCAGGCGTCAGTTGATACCAGCGAAAAGGCATTAGGTGCGCTGTCTGAGTTAGACGAGTTGTTTGAAACAGGATTTGGTTCACGGGAAGTGAAGTTGGTCATGGGTCTTATTGCAACTGTAGACAAAGCTGAGTCCAAAACGGACGAGCTTGAAATCAAAGTGCGTAAACAGTTACGTGGTGTAGAAACTGAATATCCACCTGTGGATATCATTTTCCTATACAAAGTGATTGAAATTATCGGCGACATGGCGAATTACGCCCAGCGCGTCGGTTCACGCATGCAAATTTTACTTGCCCGTTAATCTATAAGAGGAATTCCCATGTCCATAATTGCTGAATATGGCCAATGGTTTATTATTTTAGTCTGTATTTTTGGTTTCCTAATGGCCTGGGGTGTTGGTGCGAACGACGTTGCTAACGCCATGGGTACGTCAGTGGGATCAAAAGCATTGACCATTCGTCAGGCAATATTGATTGCCATGGTATTTGAGTTTGCAGGTGCCTATTTAGCAGGTGGCGCGGTGACTGAAACAATTCGAAAGGGCATTATTGACCCTGGATTGTTCGCATCGAGCCCAGAATTGCTAGTCTACGGCATGATGTCTGCGCTATTGGCTGCAGGTATCTGGCTGGTTATTGCTTCTATCATGGGTTGGCCTGTATCTACAACACACAGTATTGTTGGCGCTATTGTTGGCTTCGCAGCAGTGGGTGTTGGTTCAGAATACGTGAATTGGTCAAAGGTCGGCTCTATTGTGTCGAGCTGGGTGGTTTCTCCGGTGCTAGCGGGTGTCATCTCGTTTCTGATCTTTAAGTCGGTGCATAAATTGGTACTTAATACCAAGGATCCTTTTGCGTCTGCTAAGCGCTGGGTTCCGATGTATATGTTCTTCGTAGGTTTGTTGATCGGTATGGTGACCCTACTTAAAGGCTTGAAGCACGTTGGTGTCAGCTTGTCTTTCTGGGAATCATTTGGTATTTCATTGATCCTTGGTGTTGTCGTGATGTTGCTGGGTACGGCATTGCTGAGCCGTATCAAGTTAGATCCAGAAGAAAACAGAGACTTCCGCTTCACGTCGGTTGAGCGGGTTTTCTCGGTTCTGATGATTTTTACCGCCTGTGCTATGGCCTTCGCACACGGTTCTAACGATGTCGCTAACGCAGTAGGACCTTTGGCTGCGGTATACAATATTGTATCCAGTGGCGGCTTGGTCGCGTCTAAGTCTGCTATGCCTGCATGGATCCTTTTATTAGGTGGTGGCGGTATCGTTTTGGGCCTAGCAACCTACGGTTATAAGGTAATGGGTACGATCGGTAGGAAGATTACTGAACTAACACCGAGCCGTGGCTTTGCCGCAGAACTGGGCGCAGCTGCGACGGTTGTGTTGGCATCTGGTACCGGCTTGCCTATCTCTACCACACACACGCTGGTGGGCGCTGTGTTGGGTGTCGGTATGGCGCGTGGTATCTCTGCTTTGAATCTACAGGTAATTGGTACCATTATCGCTAGTTGGGTGATCACCCTGCCGGCTGGTGCGATTCTGTCGATCTTGTTCTTCTTTATGTTCAAAGGCATGTTTAGCTAAGCAGCTAATCAGGCGAAAAAAAACCGGGCAATGCCCGGTTTTTTTATGTCTAGAATCTGGTGCCCTACATCGGGCGTGCCGCATGGGATAGCCAAGCCAACCCTTCAGCCTCTAGCCGTGGGCCTACCTTTGCAATGACTTGCTCGTGGTAGTCGTTTAGCCACTGGATCTCATCAGCCGTCAAAAGGTCTTTCACAATCAATCGCTGGTCAAAGGGCACAAACGTCAGGGCTTCAAATTGTAAAAATGCCTTACCGTCGTGGCCTAGGTCGGGCGCTGGTTTTACGACGACGAGGTTTTCACAGCGAATGCCATAGTGGCCATCTTTGTAATAGCCAGGCTCGTTGCTCAAGACCATGCCAGGCAGCAAAGCAAATTCACTGGTTTTTTTACCAATGCGCTGTGGTCCTTCGTGCACGCTGAGGAAGTGGCCAACACCATGACCTGTACCATGGTCAAAGTCCAAACCCTGTAACCATAGTGGTGCGCGCGCCAATACATCAAGCTGCGATCCTGAGGTGCCTTCTGGAAATGTCATGCGGTCTAGTGCAATGTGGCCTTTGAGTACCAGAGTAAACCGCTCGCACAATTCACTTGATGGTGTTCCGATGGCAATGGTACGGGTGATATCGGTAGTACCACACAGGTATTGACCGCCACTGTCGACCAGATAGACACCGTTCTCCGGCAAATGCGCAGGTGTCCCATTACGGTGGTTGTAATGACACATCGCGGCATTGCTGCCTGCAGCAGAAATGGTGTCAAAACTGACCTCTACGAAGTCCGGCTGCTGTTGTCTAAAGGTCAGTAATTTGTCGGCAAGCGCTGCTTCATCGGGACGCTCGCCCGCAGCAACGATGCTGTCCAACCAACTCAAAAATCCGATTTCGGCCACCGCATCTTGAAGATGCGCCTCTTTCATTCCCGAAATTTCAACGCCGTTTTTTGCTGCTTTTGGTAGCAACACTGGGTCGGGGTAATTGATGATGCGGGCGCCCGCTTCAATAAGGGTGTTGATGGCGAATGCCGATGTGGTGTCACTGTCAGCCCATACAGTTTTACCTGCCAAGGCGGCCAAAGAGTCACCCAGTTCAGATTCAGGCTTGAACGTGACGCGATCGCCCACATGGGCTTCCAAACCGTCAATGCTTTTATCGAGGTCCATGTGATACACCATAGACCCATCAGCAAACAGCAGTCCGACTCCTAACACGAGGGGCAGTGACGGGATGTCCTGACCGCGGATGTTGAGTAACCAGTTGGATGAATCTGATGCAAAAATGAGGGCGGCGTCGGCATGCTTGTTGTCGATAGCAGCGCCTATTGTGTCGCGCTTGTCCGTGCTGTTGCGGCCTGCTACTGCAGTAGGCATTAGCCTCACCGGCTTGATGTTAGCGGCGGGACGGTCATGCCAACAGGCATCAATCAAGTTGTCTGACAGTGAGATCAGTTCCATATTGGCATCGGCCAATGTCTTCTGGGTATTACTGAACCATTTATAGGTGTGCATGCGTGGGTCGATGCCGATTTGACTACCAGCAGGTAATTGAGAGATCAACCACTCAGGCTGTGGGTCGTCGATAAGA
The DNA here is from genome assembly GCA_913063165.1 of uncultured Saccharospirillaceae bacterium. Classification (GTDB taxonomy): domain Bacteria; phylum Pseudomonadota; class Gammaproteobacteria; order Pseudomonadales; family Natronospirillaceae; genus CAJXZL01. Next base: position 5,391 of record CAJXZL010000010.1, read on the forward strand.
TGCAAGATCGAAAACAGGTCAGTCGATACCTGGTCGCGGACCTGAACGCGATAGCGCCCATCGACAAAGATGGCCGCTTGATCCTTTAATACGATAACCATGCCGGCTGAGCCAGTAAAATTAGAGACCCACTGCAACCGGCGATTGCGCTCGGGGATGTATTCGCCCAAATATTCATCGGCACTGGGTACAATGTAAGCATCGATGCGGTGATGATCCATGTGTTCGCGGATAGCGTCTAGGCGTTCAGAGATAGTAGGGGCTGTCATAATGGTAGACTCGTGTTTTGTTAGAGAAAGAGGCCCAGACGCGCGGGTCTAGGCCATTTCAAAGCGTGGTGCCGGTGGATTAACCTTTCGGTTTTTCTGGCACATCAGGGTCTTTATTTGCCGGAGCACCCATGTCAAATGGTGAGCCAGTATCAAAGGGTACTGTGGGAGCCTCTGCTGCTGGCGCGGGTGTGTCCGCTGCAACTACCGTACTGTCGGCGGCGTCTGTGTCGTCATCGTTATCATCTTCACGCGTGTCACGCGGTTTGGCCATTTTGCTAAATATCAGACCAATTTCAAACAGCAGCCACATGGGGATTGCCAAGATGGTTTGTGACAACACATCGGGCGGCGTTACTAACATGCCGACTGCAAAGCAACCGACAAATATATAGGGGCGCTTGGCTTTAAGTGCAGCAATAGACACGACGCCAGACCACACCAACAAAAAGGTGGCGATTGGAATCTCAAATGCCAAACCAAATGCAAAAAAGATTTTAAGGATGAAATCTAGCACGCTGGCGATATCAGGCATGAAGGCGATGCCTTCAGGTGCAATAGATGTGAAAAACCCGAATACGATGGGCAGCACAACGAAATAGGCAAAAGCAACGCCGGCATAAAACAAAATGACACTGGACGCCAATAAGGGAATGGCAAGGCGCTTTTCGTGCTTGTACAGCGCGGGCGCAATAAAGCTCCAAATTTGGTGCAGGATAAAGGGAATGGCGAGCATCACGGCCAACACCAAGGTCAATTTGAACGGCACCAAGAAGGGTGATGTTACCCCAGTGGCGATCAGACCCATTTCCGCGAGGTTGTCAGGCAGAAGTTGTTCCAGCGGACGCGCCATAGCCAGATAAATGTCATTGGCGAAGGCATATAGGCCAGCAAATAAAACCACCACTACCAGAACGCTGCGTAATAAACGGTCTCTGAGTTCTTTTAGGTGCGCGACCAATGGTAGCGGGTTGTCATTTGGCTTTTGGGTTGTCATTTTCTTCCGTCACAATGGCAGCAGTCGGTGCAGTTTCAGAGGGGGCTGATGCGACTGGTGGCACAGGTGTCTTGCTATGATTTTTCAGCGCAGCGTCAGCAGACGGCGCGTCATTCATCGCAAAGATGTCCCCATTGGTATCGTCCATAATCTTTTTGTTGAGATTATTGAGTTCGTCTGCACGTAACTCTTGTTCGATCTGCTTTTGAATCGTGCTAAAGAAACGTTTGAACTTGCCAACGGCTTTACCCGCTGCGCGTGCAGCTTCCGGAAGGCGTTCTGGCCCGACCACCAACATCGCAACAATAGCCAATACCACCAGTTCCATAAACCCGATATCAAACATAGGTACTATGACTCAACTTTGTCTTTGGCTTTGGTTTCTTCAGCCGTGAAAGTCGCGTCAGCTTTCTCACTTTTATCGATTTGGGAAGGTGTTTCAGGCTCGTCATTCATTGATTTTTTAAAACCACGAATAGCGCCGCCCACATCTTTACTGACCGATTTGAGCTTTCCAGTGCCGAATACCAACACCACCAATACCAACACAATGACCAATTGTGGCCAACTAATATTTGCAAACATACTCTAACCTCATCGTTTTAAAGTGGTCGATAACCCGCGTCTCGGATATCGCCCATTACATGAAAATGTAGGTGCGGCACTTCCTGCCGGCCACCTTCACCACTGTTTGTTACCAAGCGGTAGCCCGCTTTTAGTCCAGATGATTGTGCAATTTTTGCTGACGTCAGCAGCATATGAGACAACAAATCGCGATCGAATTCTGTTGCGGTCATCAAGTTTTCAACATGGCGCTTTGGCACCAATAATAGATGAACGGGCGCCCGGGGTGCAATATCGGAAAAGGCGATCATGTGCTCATCTTCGTAGGCAATCTTTGCCGGTATATCGCCAGCTATAATCTTACAAAATAGGCAGTTGTCGCTCATCATGGTTTCCTGTTTTCTTTTTCTGTCAGCCCTGACAGTCCAAATCGGCTGGCGAGTTCGTTTAACACGTCATCCGGCGTGAGGTCTAAATGAGACAGCATGACGAGCGAGTGAAACCACAGGTCCGCAGTCTCTTTGATCACTTCGTTGCGGTGTTCGGCGCTGGCTGTCAGCTGGTAATCTTTCGCGGCGATGATGGCCTCGACCGATTCTTCACCCACCTTTTCTAGAATCTTGTTGAGACCCTTGTGGTGCAGACTGGCAACATAGGATGCCTCTGCAGGGCTGGATTTACGCTGTTCAATCGTGGCTGCTAAGGCAGCGAGAATGTCATGCACTGTATCACCCTCTAAAACTTAAGAAAACAAATATACTCGCACCCAGATACAGTGCAGGCACCCAAGCAGTCAACGTAGGCTGCATGCTGGGGATGGCGAAACCGGCGACTAAGCAAAGAGAGGCAAGCCAGCGCCATTGGCGTTTGTTCTCAGCGCGTTGGGATTGTTGAAGCGCTGTCTGTATCTGCATCATCTGCAGACTCTGTGATGCTTCATTGGTTTGGTACGACTTGAGGGCGGCAAACACCATGTCAGGTAGTTGGGGCGCTTTTTCTAACCAGCCGGGTGCATTGCGCCATGCGCGTTGCGCTGCCGTTAACGGATGGAGTCGGTCTTTAAACCAGGTCTCAAGATAGGGCTTTGCCGTCGCCCACAAATCCAACTCGGGGTAAAGTTGTCGACCCAAGCCTTCAATATTGAGTAAGGTTTTTTGCAACAGCACCAACTGTGGCTGTACTTCCATATCAAAGCGCCGCGCGGTCTGAAATAACCGAATCAGCACCAAGCCAAATGAAATCTCTGACAGGGGCTTTTGAAATATGGGTTCACAGACTGCACGTATAGCGCTTTCGAATTCATGTACCCGCGTATCTCGCGGCACCCAACCGGAATCAACATAGAGCTGCGCTACTTGGCGGTAATCCCGATTGAAAAACGCCAGCAGCGTGAGGGCCAAATAGGTAAGGTCTGCTTCTGATAGGCTGCCGACGATGCCACAGTCGATGCCTATGTAGCTCGGGTTCTCTGGGTGTTCTCGTGACACAAACACGTTACCCGGATGCATGTCTGCATGGAAAAAACTGTCTCGGAATACCTGGGTGAAAAAAATCTCAACACCACGCTCCGCCAGTTTTTTCATATCAGTGCCCTGGGCTTTCAACGCAGCGATGTCGCTGACGCCAATGCCGTGGATGCGCTCCATCGTCAGCACGCTTTTGCTGGTATAGGCCCAATGCACTTCAGGGATGTAGAGCAAACTGGAGTGTTCAAAATTCCGTCGCAGGGTGACGGCATTCGACCCTTCGCGGATCAGATCCAGCTCGTCCAAAATGGTTTTATGGTAATCCTCGACCACTTCGTTAGGGCGGAGCCGCTTGCCATCGGGGATTTTGGTAATCCACTGGGCCAGGGTTTTTAGCAACGCCAAGTCTTTTAATATGACCCGTTCGATGTCGGGGCGTATAACCTTAACGACGACCGATTCACCGCTATGTAGCGTTGCAGGGTGTACCTGTGCAACCGAAGCCGATGCGAGCGGGATTTCATCGAACGTCGCAAACAACGCTTCGACAGATTGGCCGAGTTGCGACTCAATGATGGCCCGTGCTTGGTGTCCCGGAAATGCAGGGACTTGATCCTGTAATTTGGCGAGTTCGTCTGCGATGTCGGTCGGCATGAGGTCGCGGCGTGTCGACAGTATTTGACCAAATTTCACAAACACTGGGCCTAGGGCTTCGAGTGCTAACCGCAAATTAACAGCGGGGGTGTTCTTAGGTGCGATCAATAACCGCCATGGCATGATCCATAGCAGCAGGCGAAACCGAAAAGGTAGGTGCTCGGTCGGCAAAAAATAATCCAGACGGTAACGGGAAGTCACCCACATCACATGAATCATGCGTTTGATACGATTCATGAGGTAGCCGCCATGCGTTTTTGCAAACGCTGCACCTTGGCTTCTAAGCGGTCTGCTTCAAACCTTGCTTTGGCAATATCTGCCGACGTTTGTTGATACTGTTGGCTGTTGATCAAGCTGTCTGACTCAAATTGCCAATAGTTGCGCCACGAACGGTCGACGCTTTGTGCCACATCCTTGGCAAACAGGTTGCCAAATTTCAAGGCAGAGGCCACCCAATGCCCAGGCACATCACCTATGACATCTGCAATACCCGCTTCCCAGTCGATATCGAGTTGGGCAGCAATGCTTTGTAGGCGAGTAAGTAGTTGGGTATTGCCGCTGATTTCCATACGGCTCGACATCAAGACTTGGTTCTTGTCGGTCTCTTTTGCTAAGGCAATGAAATCTTTGAGTCGTCCCGAGATGCTCGCATCAACGCTGTCTTCCCAGTGACTGAGTAGGCGCACCTGGTCGCCAGAAAAACGCACCCAGAGTTGTTGGCTCGGCTGTGTGATTCGCACTGCGATAATCTGGTCGTCGATCAACGCCAGCTGCTGTCGGGTAGCTGGGTCGTAAGCCAAGGCCTTGTTAACTGCCGTTTCTATGGCTGCAAACAGGGCAAGCCTAGACGTAAGAATCAAGGTTTTACCCCACGATGCAGGGCGACAATGCCACCAGTCATATTGTGATAGCGGACCGCTTCAAACTCGGCATCGCGCATCATCCCGGCCAGGGTTTCTTGATCAGGGTGCATCCGAATAGACTCTGCCAAATACTGGTAGGACTCGGCATCATTGGTGACTAGCTTGCCCATAAACGGCAATACCTTGAATGAGTACTGGTCATAGATGCTCGACAGCCATTCGGTTTGCGGCTTAGAAAATTCCAAGACCAATAAGCGACCACCCGGCTTAAGGACCCGATGCATCGACCGCAATGCTTTGTTTTTATCAGTCACATTACGCAAGCCAAAGGCAATAGTAATGCAGTCGAAATGGTTGTCTGGAAAGGGCAGTGTCTCGGCATTGGCCTGCACAAATTCAATATTGTCGGCGGTACCACGATCGATCAAACGATCTCGGCCTACCTGCAGCATCGAGGCATTGATGTCCGCAAGTACCACCTGGCCCTGTGTGCCGACCAATTTAGAAAACATGGCAGTGAGATCACCGGTGCCGCCGGCGATATCTAGCACCCGATGGCCTTTACGGACACCACTGAGCTCAATAGTGAACCGTTTCCACAATCGGTGGACACCGCCCGACATCAAGTCATTCATGATGTCGTACTTTTGTGCAACCGAATGAAATACTTCGGCTACCTTTTCTTGTTTTTCAGCGACCGGAACCTGCTGGTAGCCGAAATCAATGGTGTCTTGCTCTGACATGAAGATGCGTCCCTATACAAATAAGGGTGATATTTTAAACGACTCGGGGGCAGAATACACGATGCAATCGCCTGAGGCGTCGATTGCTAAGCCCATCATAAGGCTCAGCGCCATTAAGGTAACTTGTGCGTTTTTAGCCAATCTAACAGGGTTGGTAAAGGCAGCGGTCTGGAGTACCAATAGCCTTGACCTTGATCGCAACCCAATTCATTCATGGTATTGCCCTGTTCTTGGTATTCGATCCCCTCAGCGACAATTTCTAGCGCCATCGTCTTAGCTATCAACATAATAGCTTTGTTTAGCTTTAACGCGCGTTCATCAGTCAAAATATTGTCCACGAACGATTTGTCGATTTTGATTTGATCGATTGGTAATGAATTTAATTGTGCCAGTGAGTTGTAGCCTGTACCGAAATCATCCAGTGAAATTTTTACCCCGATGGCGCGGTATTTATGCAACTGATTCACCAAGATAGCCTGGTTGCGGCTAACAGTCCCCTCGGTTAGTTCAATGCAGAGGTTTTCAGCAGGCACGTTATGCGCCTTGATGGTGGATTTGAAATAGCTAAAGAAGGCCTGGGTCTCCAACACAGAGGCGGACACGTTGATGGCGATATTGATATCTGAATGACCCAGTTCAGCCAGCTTTAGATAGTCGGTACAGGCGCGTTTAACCAAAAACCTTTCCAGTTCAAAGATAAGCCCTGAGGTTTCCGCGACCGGAATAAATTTTACGGGTGGAATAAAGCCACCGTCTATGGGCCAACGCATCAGAGCTTCAACCGCAACCGCCTTGCCGTCACTGAACCGAATTTTTGGCTGGTAGTGCAGTTCCAACTGTTGCTGTTCAATGGCTACCACCAGTAACCGCGCCAATTCCAGCCGTTCTTTTACTTCAGTGTCCATTTCGGGGGCGAAACTGACGTTGCTGCCACGTTCGTTGCGTTTGGCTCGGTGCAAGGCCATGGTGGCTTTTCGGAAGGCATCCTCTGAGTCGAGGCAGCTAGAAATGTGATGCAAGGTGCCATAAGACGCGGCCATTCTAATGTCCGAATGGTTGACTTTGATGGTGTCAGCAAAAATGGCATTGACCCGGCTAAAGGTCAATTCGGTGCTACGCCCAAGTACTGCAAACGTATCACCATAAATCCGGGCTGTTTGCCAACGGCCATCACCTAGGGCCATTAAGCGCCGAGCGATTTCTTTGAGTGTTGCATCGCCGACTTCTTGGCCCAATCCGTCATTGATGGTGCCAAACCCATCAAGGTTCATCACAACGAGATCATAGTGGCTGGCACTGGTGATTGCTGTATCTAACGCGTTGATTAATGCCGCGCGATTAGGCAATTGGGTAAGCCGGTCCGTCCAAGCCAACGCAGATAGGTGTTCAATCAACAACTGCTTTTCAAAGCCAATACGTACCGAGACCAATAGGACGGCTAATGCCTGCTGTTGTAGTGGTGTAATTGGGCTAGGCTGCGTTGTAACAAAATAGAATTCAGATGCACCGGCGGATGCCACCTTAAACGTACTCGGAATATGGCTGTCATTGTCGCCCAGTATTCGGGTGCTGGCAGCAATGGCCGTTATGCGATCGCTGGTAGGATCCAAAAGGGTGTCCGTGAACTCAGACAAGCTGCCTTGTGCGGCTAAGCAGCGCCATTGGCATTTGCTACCCACGCCGATACGGCGGACTACCATCATGTCTCCAGGACATTGAATCAGCGATTTAACGCCGTCAATGGCGACCAAGGCATAGCCAGGCAAGTCGGTTTCCTGCATGAGGGCATTGGCAATATTGGCCACTTCGACCATGTTGTCTTGGGCCATGCGCAACCGTTTGATCTGTTCATAGGCGCGCAGAGCCGCAGTAATGGCAGAAATCAGGTGGATACGGGTCAGTTCAGTCTTTAGCCGGTAGTCATTGATGTCGTATTTTGAAACAGCGTCCGCTTCGCGCGCTTGCCCTGGTTGGCCCGTGCGCAAAATCACCCGAATGTCTCTGTTTTTTAGGGTTTCGCGAATGGAACGTACAAGTTTCAAGCCGGCATCGTCAGTTTCCATCACGACATCGAGTAGGATAATGGCAAATTCAACCCCGCTCTCTAACAGCGTCATGGCCTCAGCGCTTGAAAAGGCATCATGCAGTTGGATGGGATGGCCGAGAATGCGTTCGTTTTTGAGGCTTAGGCGTGTCACCTGGTGCACAGATTCGTCATCGTCAACTACCAAGATATGCCAAGGAGTTAACGTCGTGGTGATGGCCGTCGAATCCGCGCAAGGCTCTGCACTGAATTGCAAAAGATCCGAATCTGATTCATGTGTCATAGTTGAACGGTTCCAAGCCATATGCATGGGTAGTAAAGAAATTGTTTGGGTGAAGTCATTTTCCCAATTATTAGGGCCTAGAGCCACTATTTAGGAGTATATGTTTGTTTGTGACTGTAAACAAAAAAGGATCGGTTTGCAGGTTACTTCGGTGGCAGGTTAAAAACAACGTGATAGCAATGACTTGTTTTGAGGTCGATTGTACACGCCTTGTATTCTGCCTATCGCAGACATAAAAAAGAAACCGTGGAGCTAGGCTAAATAACCCGCGGAGCTATGCTAAATAACCCGTGGAGCTAGGCTAAATAACCCCATATCCATAAAGATTTGGGTTTTATGACGTGTGGCAGGGTGCCCTGATAAAGGTGGGATGACCAGTTGCCATCATGATAGCATGAGGTGATGTATCGTTTAATGAAGAAGTCATCTCCAGTGAGGATGTATTGAAAGCCGACGTAGTTCGTTTACAACAAACTAGCTGGCAGACGATTTTTGCAAATCCAGAATCTGCGTTGTTGCTAGCAAAGGAATCCTACGATCTTGCCAAAAAATGGGGGCATGACACACTTGTGCCTTATTCGCTTCGGCTTATTGGTATGTGCGAAATGTACTGTGGCCGTTTCCAAATTGCGGGTGATTTCCTTGAGCAATCTATAGACAGGGCTTTGGCAATAGGTGATTTTGCTGCGGTTAGTCGGAGCTATAACAACCTAGGCCGCACCTATTTCGACATGGGTCAATTTAGTGTTGCCGTGCAGTATTATGAGACCGCTTTGTCTTTGGCGGTTCACAGTAGCGACCACAGTGTTGTTTTCGCATTGCGTTGCAACCTCATCAGACTTTATGAAACCCTAGAGGATCGTGTGGCATGTGACAAGTTGATCGACCAGCTCGCTGGTCAAGATTTTGACCTTGTTCCCGAGGGCATTCTTTGCGTTTATTATTATGTAAAGGTCGAACAATGCTTGGCCAGAGATCAGCTTGAACAGTTCGACCACTTTTTTGAACGGGCACATGCATTGGCCCAGACTGGTCAATATAAACGCATGCTATTTTCACTGCAGACCATCCGTGCGCACAAACGCTACCTACAGGGCGACGTGCAACCAGCCATTCAACAGCTGGAAGACATAGTGGTGAGTTCAGAATTTCATGTGCAGGGTATCGAGCGGTATCGGCTTTTACAGCTACTCGCGCAGTGGTACTTTTCTCAAGGAAATTCAACAGGTGTCTCACACTGTTTGGACCGCGCTTTGGCGCTAGAATCAGTCTCCTGGCCCCATCAGATTTTGCAAAATCTTCATGTATTGGTTTCTGCATGTTTCGAGAAAGAGGGTGACTTTAAGCAGGCGTTGTACTTCGCCAACGAAGCCTATCGATTGTCCCGTGAATTGAAGCTAAGACAGCGAGAGGCCGTTCATTCAAGTCGGGCTAAAGCGACACAGGCGTTACACCAAGAAACAGCGCGCGTTCAGAAGCTTCTCGAACTGCAGGCGCTTGAGATGTTGCATGAACAAACCCTGCACATCAATAAAATTGGTCGTTCACTCGCCAGCACACTAGATTTCAGTGAAATGGGAATTCGGCTGTTTGAAGCACTGTCACCCGTGATGCCTGTGACCACCATATCTTTGGTAGAAATGGTGCCCGAGAGCCCGACCTTAGAGGTTGTGCTCGTGGTTGAAAATGGGGAAGTCAATTCAGATGGAATCGGCATTTTTAGTGCCAATAAGACCTATGCGAACAAGGTAGTAAACAGCCAAAAGATAGAAATATGTAACGATTTTAAACCAGAATCAGTCACATTAATCAAGGGCACCCGTGTGATTCCAAGGTCCGCACTGTTTTTGCCACTGATGCTTGGAGACCGTGTTGTAGGGGTGTGGTCAGTACAGTCAGAAAATGCCGGCGCCTATGAGAGTGGCCATATTGACTTGGTTGAAGCGGTTGCGCCCTTTGTCGCCATTGCATTCAATAACGCGCTCACCCACTTACACAATATTGAATTGATCGGCGACTTACACGACGAAAAAGTGGCTGTCGAAGTCGCACACAAGAAGGTGACGCATCAGGCGCTACACGATGCGCTTACGGAGTTGCCAAATCGCATCGCATTGTCGCGAACATTTTTGGATTCCGTTACAGCTGCAGCCCATCACGAAAGCACCTTTCATATCATCTTTTTAGATCTAAATGGTTTCAAACAGGTCAATGATGCACATGGTCATTCAGTCGGAGATGCGGTGATTCGAGCCATGGGCCAACGTCTTAAAACCTTTTTTAGAGAATCCGATTTTGTGTGCCGTCTTGGCGGTGACGAGTTTGTGGCTGTTGTACCTGGATTTCCAGACGGGAGGAAAACGGATATTTTTGTTGACCGCATCAGGGCCAATATCTCCAGAGATATCTGTGTGAATGGTCTGACTTTTTCCCTTGGGGTGAGTGTGGGTGTGGCAACCTACCCGCAAGATGGCGCGTCTCTTGACGAGTTATTGGTACGTGCGGATAAGTTGATGTATCGAGATAAAATGAAAAATCGGGCGTAGTCGACAGCGGATTGCCCCAACCGTAAAAGTCCTTTTTTAGGTTGTTGGCAATCTCAATGTACACAGATAGTTGATCCGTGCTGCCTTAATTTGCTCTGACATACCCCGTTCTGTCCGACTCTGCCATGGGTTACCCCTGTGCTGAATAGGCGACCGCTATCTCGCCTGCGACCTTTGCATTGTTTAATACCAAGGCAATGTTGGTTACCAAACTCACACCGTCGGTCAATTCAGTCACTCGCTTTAATAGGAAGGGGGTAATATTTTTGCCCTTGATGCCTTGTGCATCTGCTTCCGTTAATGCCTGTGAGATGTGTGCATCAATCATCTCGCGCGGCAGACTATCGGCTTCAGGTACTGGATTGGCAATCACCGCACCGCCTGTCATGCCCATAGACCATTGGGCCTTAAGGAAACGCGCCACGTCAGCAGGACTGTCGATGGCAAAATCGACGCCAAAGCCACTGTCACGGCTATAAAATGCAGGCAAGGCTGCGGTTTGAAAACCCAGCACTGGCACACCTTGGGTTTCCAAATATTCTAGGGTTAGGCCGATGTCGAGAATCGACTTTACCCCAGCACAGACCACTGCCACCGGTGTGCGCCCTAGCTCCGTAAGATCAGCAGATATGTCCATAGATTCGGAAGCACCGCGATGCACGCCGCCTATGCCACCGGTGGCAAACACCCGAATACCCGCCATGTGGGCGATAATCATGGTGGCCGATACCGTGGTTGCGCCGTGTTTACCCTGAGACACCACGTAAGGCAGGTCACGCCGCGAACACTTCATCACCGCATCGCCTTGTCGGGCCAACAGCTGTATTTCGTCGGTGGTTAACCCAACCTTTAATCGACCAGCAATGACAGCAATCGTGGCTGGAATCGCACCCGTAGCCCGCACTGCTTCTTCAACAGTGTTGGCCATCTCTGCATTCTGTGGCCAAGGCATACCATGAGAAATAATGGTGCTTTCTAGTGCCACAACAGGCCGGCCCTGAGACAAGGCGTCAGCCACTTCGGGTAAAATATCGAGATGCGTGTGTGTTATTGGTTGAGCCATGTGGATACCTTCTCAATAGACAATTCTGGGTGGTTTGCACCCGCGTATTCCAATGTGATGGCTGCACAGGCTTGCGCCCATTGCAGCCTGTCATTTCCCTGTAAACCCAAGGATTCTGCCACGATAAAGCCGGACAACAGGGCATCTCCAGCGCCATTGTCACTGACAACCGATACCTTTTTGGGCGGTACCGCACCTGTGCCATGGTGGTCACCGTAATACAGACCCTCTGCACCCAAACTGAGTAAAACCTGAGTAACACCGCGTGTGCGTAGTTGGGTGACGATGTCACTGTCACTGTGCGTCGTTCCCAAAAGCGCATGGGCCTCAGCACGGTTGAGTTTGAGTGTGTGGATGCGATCCAAATGGGGTAGCAATCGCCGTGCCTTGGCTTGCGACACACAGTCGACATAGACCGGCGGTAGGCTGCTGGCCCGAAAAATTTCAGACAAGGCGGATACAGACAGATTGCAGTCCAGCACCAAGCCCGCAGCCTGCGCCCGTAATTGGGTGGTTTCTGCTAGGCGTGTGCCGTCGAGTAAATCCATAATGGCCATATCTGCAATGGCTACCTGTAACTGGCCTTTGGCATCCACAACAGACAAATAGCGGCTAGTAGGTGCTTCCGATAGGCGAAAAACCGCCTGCGTGTCGATGCCAATGCCTTGGCAATGTGACAATAGCCAATCGCCTGAAGGGTCTTGCCCCACGGCAGAAATCAATCGGGTAGCGAGGCCCAGACGCGCTATATTTTCGGCGATGTTTCGCCCCACGCCACCAGCAGTATCGGTAACGCGTCCAGGATAGGAGTCAGGGTGTTGAATATCCGAAAAGGCTGCGCCTTGGCAATCGACGTTAGCGCCGCCAATCACCACCCAGTATGCGCCAGTGGGAAAGACATAGCCTTTTCCTTCAATATGGCCTTTTTTCATCAGGCGACTGATGTGCCCAGCGACCGCATTCCGGCTAATCCCCAGTTGGTCCGCTACGGCTTGCTGACTCAGCATAGGGGCGGCTTTTAGGATGTCTAACACCCGTTGTTCTTGTGTGGCCATAGTTGCTAAAGTGTCATAAGTGTCATTTAAGTTACATCATAGGGTGCAAATCGGTCTTTGTCTATGCAGGGGTCCTGTATTTCCGGTTAAAAAGTGACCGCGACACCCCGTGCAGTTAGGGTATACTGGCAAAAAACAGGCAGGCAATGGGTGCAAAGGAGTCAACAGTGATCACAGTTTTGGTAAATGGCGCCAAAGGCCGAATGGGGGCTGAAGTGATGGCCGCCGTGGCGCAGGCAGAAGGGCTTGATTTGGTTGGGGGGATTGACCGCGGTGATGATTTGGCGACAAGCATCCAACAGTTGAAACCCGATGTGGTGGTGGATTTTACCATTGCTTCGGCTGGCTTTGATAATGCCTGTACGATTCTCAACAATGGCGCCCGGCCCGTCATGGGCACCTCGGGCTTTCAGCAAGCCCAAATTGACACCTTGTCGGCCTTGGCAAAAGAAACGGGTTTGGCTGGGTTGGTTGCACCGAATTTCTCACTGGGTGCTGTGTTGATGATGCAGTTTGCAGCGCAGGCCGCTCGGTATTTGCCAGATGCTGAGGTGGTTGAGATTCACAGTCCGCAGAAGGAAGAAAGTCCATCGGGCACTGCGATTCGCACCGCTGAATTGATCGCGGCTGCACGTACCCAAAGCAGTCTGACGCCAAAGGGTACTGAACTGTTGGCTGGCGCACGGGGGGCTATATTGCATGGCGTTCCCTTGCACGCGATTCGGTTGCCCGGCGTGGTAGCGCAGCAGTCGGTGCTGTTTGGTGGGCACAGCGAAACATTAAAAATTGAACACCATTCGACCCATCGCAGTTGTTTTATGCCCGGTGTCCTATTGGCCTGTCGGAAGATTGTTGAACAGGATGGGTTTCTTTTCGGTTTAGAGCACGTCATGGACTAGGCTTTTGCCTAACACATCACATTGAAGGGGCAATACCATGTATGCAACGCTATTGATGCTACACCTATTGGGCTTGGTACTGGGTTTAGGCGGGGCGTTAGGCGCACGCCTGACCGGCGATTATGGGCGCAAGCACCCAGAGATGGGGCTGTTTCCGTTAGTCCAACAGTTTGCGCGGTTGAATGCGGTGGGCCTGTTGTTACTGCTGGTCACTGGGGTGTGGATGTCGATCAAGATGGGTGCCGATATGGGTGTCGCGACCTATCAAGTGAAGTTGATTTTGGTCGTCGTTCTGGTCGGATTGTCTGGCATGATCCATGCGAATATTGCCCGCTTTAAACGCCAGAAAGACCCCGTGATATTGCAAAAAAATCGCCGACTACAAACCGTCGCTATGGCGGTAACGCTCTTGATCGTGGCTTTTGCCACCGTCACCTTCTACTAGGTAAACCGGCAGGCTACCTCACAGGGTTAAGCCTGCCGTTTCAATCAGCGCTTAGGGATGCCTAGAAATCAAAATGCGCGCACCTTGACAGACCACTGCCGCACGCGCGATCGCCGCTAGGTTGTCTGACAGCAACTGGTGGTGGTGCGCTATTTCAGCAGGCCGTACCTGTGGATTCACTTCCTGAAGCGCTTCTAATCTGCTGATTTCAGCGCCCAAATTGGCGTGAGCAGCAGCAGATGCTGAGGCAATAAATTCTGGCAATCGCTGTTCCGATGCTCGTGCGGCTTGGTGGTACATGGTTTCAATCACTGACCGTATTTGCGCCATAATAGGGGCTGCTTTTTGCTTGCCGATGGGTTCCACTAACGCATTGAGTTGGTCAAATGACACGGCATGACCCAAGTCTTGTCCGTTTTGATTGACCAGCAGACGAAAAGGCTGCAAAGGCAAGAAACGACCAACCTGCAGATCATGGCTGGCTTGGGTCTCAAGCGTAAACCACAGCTCTAGTAACAGCGTGCCGGGTGGCAAGGCTTTCAGCGGCAGTGCGCCCAAACAGACATTGCCCATTTCCCCGGTATAGATCATGGCCATCGACTCTTTCACCATAGGATGCTCCCAGGTTAAGTAGTCCATGTCATCGCGAGACAGTGCCTGTTTGCGGTCATAGGTCAGGGTGTTGCCATCGTCGCGCAGCCCCGGAAAATGGCTCACTAACTGGTGCTCACTTGGGCGGATAATAGAGGCCAAAGCACTGTGGGGTTCTGAGTCGATACCAAAGGTTGCAAACACCATTTCCATGTATTGTTGTAGCGGCTCGGCCAAGCTTTCTTGTTCAATGTGGGCAATGAGGGCCTGTGCTGGCGCCAACCGACAGCTGTTGCGTTCAAGCAAGGCATCACGTCCATCATGCAGTGCAGCCACGGCCTCAGTAGCAAAGGCATGGGTGTCGGCAACCAAAGACGCCAATGCTTCTGCCGTGGGTGCTTTCAAGGTGTCATACAGCCGCTGACGGAAATGGCTAAAGATATGATGAGCGGCGGCACAGCTGTGTTCAAAAATACCAATGCCCTGATGCAGCCAGTCGAATAACGCGGATTGGGGGGTGTCGATCAAATAGGGAACGTGGATCTTGATGGTCTCGGTTTGTCCGATACGGTCAAGACGTCCAATGCGTTGTTCGAGTAAATCGGGGTCTTCTGGTAAATCGAACAACACCAAATGATGCGCAAACTGAAAATTACGGCCTTCACTGCCGATTTCAGAACAGATCAACACCTGAGCGCCCTGGTCGGTTTCAGCAAAATAGGCAGCCGCCCGATCACGTTCTATCAGGGTTAAATCTTCGTAAAAAGAAGCCGCTCGAATGCCAGCGCGCAGGTTAAGGTGTTTGTCGAGCGCCAATGCCGTTTCTGCAAAATGGCAAATCACCAACACCTTTTGGCCTTTCAGTGTTTTTAACTGTTGGATCAACCAGTCCACACGCGGGTCATTGGCAATCCACAGATCTTCGGGCAAACCCTGTTCTGGGCGCAAAGCGTCGCGGCCAGTGACAGAGAGGTACTGTTCTGGACAGGCCAGCGGGTGGGCGATCAATTGACGTCCTGGGAAGCCTTTGATGGCTGCGCGGGTATTTCGAAATAGCACGCGGCCGGTACCATGGCGATCGAGTAGCGTGTCGATCACGCTGTCAGCATCAGTGCCGATATCCGGTGTGTGGTCATGTAACCAATCACTGACTATCGGGTGCAAATCGGGGGTCAAGGTTGTCGCTGCAATGAGCTGCTGCACCACCGCATTGAGGGCAGCAAACTGGGTTTGCTCAGTAAGAAATAGTGAGAGATCGTGAAAGCGAGCAGGGTCTAGCAGGCGCAGTCGCGCAAAATGGCCCGCCATGCCGACCTGTTCAGGGGTCGCCGTTAGCAATAACAAGCCTGCTGTTTTTGCCGCCAGACGTTCAACAAACAGGTACTCAGGACTTGCTGCTTCGGGTTTCCATGCCAAGTGGTGCGCTTCATCGACAATGACCATGTCCCAAGACGCGTCCAAGGCTTCGTCCTGTAGCTCTGGGTAGTCGATAAACATTGAAATAGGCGCGATGATCCGTTGTTCGGTCTCAAAGGGATTTTCGGAACCGTCGCTATCCAGTAAATCACGCACGCGTTCGGTGTCGAACGCTGAAAACGACAGTTGGAATCTGCGGAGCATTTCGACTAACCACTGGTGCATCAAACTATCGGGAACCAACACCAATACCCGCGAAGCCTGACCCGTCTGAATTTGTTGGTGTAAAATCATCCCGGCTTCAATGGTCTTACCCAGACCGACTTCATCTGCCAATAACACGCGCGGGGCATGGCGTTTAGCCACTTCATGGGCAATATAAATCTGATGGGGCAGCAGATCGGTGCGCGAGCCCAACAGTCCCTTTACCGGCGACAGTTGTTGGTGGTGGAGGTTTTGAATGGTGGCAATGCGTAATGTGTATTCACCAAGGCGATCAAGGTGGCCGGCGGTGAGACGTTGTATGGGGGTGGTCAACTGGATATAACAGCTCAGGTCCATCTCAGAAATCTGTACATCCTGTCCAGCACTGTTTTCACACACATAGATAGAAATGCCACGCAGGCTGTGCACTTCAAGTACGGTAAAGCGTTCTTCCTGCATATTGTGCAGGTGGTCACCAGGGCTATAAATAATGCGGCTCAGGGGGGCTGACTCAGCAGCATAGGTACGGATTTCTTCTACAGCTGGAAAGTCGATCGTAATGCGACGACCGTCGACATTTGTGACAATGCCCAAACCCATTTTAGGTTCAGAAATACTGGCCCAGCGTTGGCCCACCAAAAATTCCATGCGGTTTCCTTTAGGTCATACAAGCGGTAACAAGCCTAGACCGACTGACGCAGCAATGCCACAGACAAGCGGTCGGTTGTGTTGATCCTGGTTCTCAAACAGGGATGCAGACGGGTGCTGCACCCCTAGGGTACTTATTCGAGTGCGTCTGTCGCCACGTGATAAATAGGGTCTTCAAGCATGTTGACCTCACACAGATCACCGGCTTTGCGTAACAACGTGCGACACTCTGGGCTGACGTGACGAATGTGCAGCTGCTTGCCAAGCGCGATGTATTTGTCGGCTAAGCCGTCGAGGGCTTCAACGCCTGAGTGATCAGCAATACGGCTGTATTGTAGTTCTACAATCACGTCTGCAGGATCTTCTTCAGGGGTAAACAGCTCTTTGAAGTTGGCAACGGAACCAAAGAATATCGGGCCATTAATTTCATATATCTTGCTACCGTTCTCATCGATGCTGGTTTTGGCATGGATGGTTTGGGCGTGCTTCCAAGCAAACACCAAAGCAGACACAATGACACCAACCACAACGGCCATGGCCAAGTCTGTGGCAACGGTCACGCCAGATACCAAGACCAACACGATGGCGTCTGACTTCGGAATCTTGCGAATGATGCGGAAAGAAGACCATTCAAAGGTACCCAGTACCACCATAAACATGACGCCCACTAGGGCAGCCAAAGGAATCATTTCGATTAAAGGCGAGGCAAACAGGATAAAGAACAGCAACAACAAGGCTGCAGTGATACCCGACAAACGGGTGCGTCCGCCGGAGTTAATATTGATCATGCTCTGACCGATCATGGCGCAACCACCCATGGCGCCAAAGAAACCGTTGACGGTATTGGCCAAGCCCTGTCCCAAACACTCTTGGTTGCCACGGCCACGGGTGTTGGTCACCTCGTCAATCAGGGTCATGGTTAACAGTGATTCGATGAGGCCAACCGCAGCCAAAATAAATGAGTATGGCAAAATGATCCATAGGGTCTGCAGGGTAAAGGGCACCTGAGGAATAGCAAAGGTGGGTAACGTGCCTTTCAGAGATGCGGTGGCTGCTTGCTCCGCAGGCACCATGTCACGCACAAAGTCGATGACGTTACGCGCATCCAATTGGAAGAAGATCGCGATACCGGTCACCACCAAAATCGCAGCCAAAGAGGATGGGATCGCGGTAGTCAATTTGGGTAGATAATGAATGATGGCCATGGTCAACAACAACAGTGCAATCATGGTGTAGAGCGTACTGCCTTCCATCCACACCCACATGCCATGTGGGTCCTTCACCATAAACTGGCCCAGCTGCGCCAAGAAAATCACAATCGCCAAACCGTTTACAAAGCCCAACATGACGGGATGCGGCACCAAACGGATGAATTTACCCAAGCGAAAGATACCCGCCAGCATTTGGATAATGCCTGCCAGGATGACGGCAGCAAACATATATTGGATGCCGTGTTCAGCGACCAAGCTGACCAAGACAACGGCCATGGCACCGGTAGCACCGGAAATCATACCGGGTCGTCCACCAAAAACGGCGGTGAGTAATCCCATCATAAAGGCGGCATACAGACCAACCATAGGTTCTACGCCGGCTACAAAGGCAAAGGCTACCGCTTCGGGAACCAGAGCAAGGGCAACGGTGATACCGGACAAAATATCGTCCTTGGCACTGGCGCGGTGGGCGCGAATCAGGTCAAACATGGGTATAAGCACTCCAATGGTCGGGCGGGTCAAAAAATGGGTCGCGACTATAGCAGATTGCGGCGGGGTTATCTAATGGCGCAGGTAGGCGGGGTGATCAAAAAAAGGTGCTGTGTAAAAAAGTGATGACCCTAGTGACTCTGCGGGTATGTGGTATTCAGACTTTCGGTGGCGAGACTATCGGGGTTTATCGGCTGCGTGAAATGGCCTATCACAACTTCGTGATAGGCACTGAGTCTGCTTAGCGGTATTCGACCTTTTCGACTTCGTATTCGGTATCGCCTTTGGGGGTTTTGACCACAATGGCGTCGCCTTCTTCTTTGCCCATCATGGCTCGGGCTATCGGAGAGGTGACAGAAATCTTGCCGATCTGCACATTGGCCTCATCTTCGCCGACAATCCGATAGGTCACGGTCTGTTCGGTTTCGGTGTTGTACAGGGTCACCGTGGTACCGAAGATAACCTTGCCGCTATTGGGTAGGCTTTTGATGTCGATTACTTGGGCGTGAGAGAGCTTGCCTTCAATTTCACTGATACGGCCTTCTGCAAATCCCTGTTGTTCACGGGCAGCATGGTATTCAGCATTTTCTTTTAGGTCGCCATGTTCGCGCGCTTCAGCAATCGCTTTAATAATGCGGGGACGGTCAACAGTTTTTAGGCGCAACAACTCTTCCTGTAGCGCCTTTTCTCCCTCTAGTGTCATGGGGATTCGGGTCATCGATTAAATTCCTATGTGCAAATCTTGTAGCCTGCGCACTGGCGAATCAGCCAGGTGTTCTCGCGCCATCATGGTGGCTTGGGCACCGGCTAATGTCGTTGTGTAATACACTTTGTGTTGCAGTGCATTGCGGCGTATTTCTGAAGAGTCATCGATTGATGCGCGGCCTTCAGTGGTATTGATGATGAAGTTTACTTCGTCATTCTTAATCATGTCTACCATGTGTGGTCGGCCTTCTTTGACCTTGTTGACGATATGACAGGTAAACCCTGCGTCGCGTATGGCTTTCGCGGTACCTGAGGTCGCATAGATTTCGTAACCCAATGCCTCTAATTTCGCAGCAACACCGATGATGCCCGGCTTGTCATTGTCTTTAACACTGATAATCACACGGCCATCCCGAGGGATTGCAGAGCCAGCGCCCAAAATGGCTTTGCCAAAGGCTTCGCCAAAGGTGTTGCCGGTACCCATGACTTCGCCGGTCGATTTCATCTCAGGACTCAAAATAGGATCGACGCTCGGGAACTTGTTAAATGGGAATACCGCTTCTTTTACCGAAAAGAAGTTCGGGATGATTTCTTGGGTAAAGGACAAATCTTGCAGGTTCTTACCCATCATCACCTTGGCGGCGATCTTGGCCAAAGAGGTACCAATGGCTTTTGACACGAAAGGTACCGTGCGCGATGCGCGGGGATTCACTTCAATGACATACAGTGCGTCATCCTGCCACGCCATCTGCACGTTCATGAGGCCGCGAACATCCAATTCCAACGCCATCTGTGTGACCTGATGCCGAATTTCATCCTGTACGGTCTTCGGTAGGCTGTAAGGAGGCAGTGAGCAGGCTGAGTCACCCGAGTGAACACCGGCTTGCTCAATGTGCTGCATGATGGCACCGATTACCACGGTGTTGCCGTCACTGACGCAATCGATATCAATTTCAATGGCATTGCCAAGAAAACGGTCTAGCAGTACCGGTGCATTGTTCGACACCTTCACTGCTGTTTTCATGTAATGCTCAAGTTCAGATTCTTGATAGACAATTTCCATGGCGCGGCCACCCAACACATAAGAAGGGCGTACGACCAAGGGATAGCCAATAATGCGTGCCTGTTCTATGGCGGCTTCTGCGCTACGGACAGTGGCGTTTTCTGGCTGCAATAGGCCGAGGCCTTGAATCATTTTCTGGAAGCGTTCGCGGTCTTCTGCACGGTCAATGGCGTCAGGACTCGTGCCGATGATTGGAACGCCGGCCGCTTCGAGGGCGCGGGCCAATTTTAGTGGTGTTTGGCCACCATATTGCACCACCACACCCATGGGCTTTTCGATGGCGGCAATCGCCAACACATCTTCAAGGGTCACGGGTTCGAAATATAATCGATCAGAAATGTCGTAATCAGTGGACACCGTTTCAGGGTTGCAGTTGACCATGATCGACTCAAAACCTTCTTCGCGCGCTGCAAATGAGGCGTGAACACAGCAATAGTCAAACTCGATGCCTTGACCGATACGGTTTGGTCCGCCGCCCAAGATCATCACCTTGCGGTTATTGGTAGGTGCTGCTTCACACTCTTCTTCATAGGTCGAATACATATAGGCCGTGCTGCTGGCAAATTCGGCGGCACAGGTGTCGACGCGCTTGTAAACCGGTGTGACACCGAGATTCAGACGGTGCGCTCGGACGATATCCTCCTCTGCACCGATTAGGGCGCCAAGGCGGAAGTCCGAAAAGCCTTTGCGTTTCAGGCTGCGCATGCGGTGAGCGCTGAGGTCAGCAAGGTTCTGTGTTGATAAGGCCTGCTCATCTTTGAGCAAGTCTTCAATCTGCACCAGGTACCAAGGGTCAATCCCCGTATGCTGGTAGATTTCTTCCATGGTGAGACCAGCGCGGAAAGCATCACCGACATACCACAGGCGTTCAGGGCCGGGTTCTTTCAATTCCCTAAGAATCTTGTCCATCTGCAAGCCGTCTTCAAATTGGGTCTCAAAACCGTGGCTGCCGACTTCAAGGCCGCGCATGGCTTTTTGCAGAGATTCTTGGAAGTTTCGGCCGATCGCCATCACTTCACCAACCGATTTCATTTGCGTGGTCAGACGGTCGTTTGCCTGTGGGAACTTTTCAAATGCAAAGCGTGGGATCTTGGTAACCACGTAGTCAATGGACGGTTCAAACGATGCGGGCGTCTTACCGCCAGTGATGTCGTTTTGGAGTTCATCTAGGGTGTAGCCAACCGCCAATTTGGCGGCAATTTTGGCGATAGGAAAGCCAGTTGCCTTAGAGGCCAATGCGGACGAGCGGCTCACACGTGGGTTCATTTCAATAATGACCATGCGACCCGTGTCGGGGCAGATACCAAATTGCACGTTAGAGCCACCGGTCTCAACGCCAATTTCACGCAAAACCGCCAAAGAGGCGTTACGCATAATTTGATATTCTTTGTCGGTGAGGGTCTGTGCAGGAGCAACAGTAATGGAGTCACCGGTGTGCACGCCCATGGGATCAAAGTTTTCGATTGAACAGACGATGATGCAGTTGTCCGCGCTGTCGCGTACCACTTCCATTTCATACTCTTTCCAGCCGATGAGTGACTCATCAATCAGCAGTTCAGAGGTCGGAGATAGGTCAAGACCGCGCAAACAAATTTCTTCAAACTCGTCTTTGTTGTAGGCAATACCGCCACCTGAACCACCCATGGTGAAGGAAGGACGAATGATGGTTGGAAAGCCTAGGGTTTCTTGAATTTTCCAGGCCGTTTCCATATCGCGCGCTATGCCAGAACGGGGTGTTGCCAAGCCGATGTTCTTCATCGCTTTGTCAAAACGCTCACGGTCTTCAGCTTTGTCGATGGTGTCAGCGTTTGCGCCAATCATTTCAACGCCATAGCGCTCCAAGACACCGTGCTTCTCAAGATCCAAGGCACAGTTCAAAGCCGTTTGGCCGCCCATGGTGGGTAGCAGGGCATCTGGCTTTTCCTTGGCGATAATTTTTTCAACTTCTTGCCATACAATGGGTTCGATATAGGTGGCATCGGCCATTGATGGGTCGGTCATGATGGTGGCGGGGTTGCTGTTCACCAAGATTACCCGATAACCTTCTTCGCGGAGTGCTTTACAGGCTTGAGCGCCAGAATAGTCAAATTCACAGGCCTGACCAATTACAATGGGGCCAGCGCCTAAGATCAGTATGCTTTTAATGTCCGTTCTTTTAGCCATGAAAATGCGTGCTCCGAATCTCTTGTTGTCCTGCACCGCCTCGGGGGTGGTGCCTATTCAATTTGTCCTGACAGTCTTACTGTTTTGCTTTCGCCATGAGTGCAACGAAGTGGTCAAACAGGTCGGCGCAATCTTGCGGACCCGGGCTTGCTTCTGGGTGCCCTTGGAAAGAGAACGCCGGCAAGGTTGCGTGGTGCAACCCCTGTAATGACCCGTCAAATAATGACCGGTGTGTCATCTTCAGGTGCTTAGGCAAACTGGTTTCGTCCACTGCAAAGCCATGGTTCTGGCTGGTAATCATTACGGTCTTTTTCGCGACATCTTCGACAGGATGGTTTGCACCATGGTGGCCAAATTTCATCTTTAAGGTTTTGGCACCATTGGCCAAGGCCAATAACTGGTGGCCTAAGCAGATGCCAAACATCGGGATGCCGGTGGCCTGCAAAGTCGCAATGGCTTTGATCGCGTAGTCGCAAGGCTCTGGATCGCCAGGGCCGTTGGAAAGAAAGACGCCATCGGGCTGCAATGCCAAGACATCGGAGGCCGTTGTCTGTGCCGGTACGACTGTGATGCGACAGCCGCGGTCGGCCAGCATCCGTAAAATATTGTGTTTGACGCCATAGTCATAGGCGACGACATGGTAAGGCTGTGTGATGCCGTTCTTAAACCCAGCGCCCAGCTCCCAGCTGCCCTCAGTCCACTCAAAACGTTCAGTGGTGGATACCTGCTTGGCTAAGTCCATGCCTTTTAGGCCAGGGAACGCTTGTGCCTGTGCGATGGCGTCGCTGTCAGATGCGCCGTCACCTGCGATGATGCAGCCATTCTGCGCGCCCTTGTCACGCAAAATGCGGGTGAGGCGACGGGTGTCAATGCCGGCAATCGCGACAATGCCTTGTTCTTTCAAATAGTCAGACAGTGTTTGGGTGCTGCGGAAGTTGCTGGCGCGTAGCGGTAGGTCTCTGATGATCAGGCCCTTTGCCCAAGCCTTTGAAGACTCATTGTCTTCGGGATTGATGCCGGTGTTGCCAATATGGGGATAGGTGAGGGTGACCATTTGTTCCGCGTATGAAGGATCAGTGAGGATCTCTTGATAACCGGTCATTGCAGTATTAAAAACGACTTCGCCACTGGAGGAGCCCAGTGCGCCGATTGCGATTCCGCGGAAGATGCTGCCATCTTCTAATGCAAGTAAGGCAGGTGTACTCAAAGCAAGTTCCTCATCGTGATGAATGATTGGGTCAGGTATCTGAAACTTGTATTTTAGAGGGTGCCCAGTCACTGGCAAAACCCCCTGCATCAACAAGACCTTTGGACATGCTTTTGCTGGCAAAATGCTATCGGCAAGGGTCACCATACCCCTGCTAG
Organism: uncultured Saccharospirillaceae bacterium; assembly: GCA_913063165.1. Classification (GTDB taxonomy): domain Bacteria; phylum Pseudomonadota; class Gammaproteobacteria; order Pseudomonadales; family Natronospirillaceae; genus CAJXZL01. Next base: position 29,137 of record CAJXZL010000010.1, read on the forward strand.
AATCTGCCGAGCCCAAATTGTCGCGGATTCTACGGATTTAGCCATGTCATGTCCAGTTAGAATAGGCTTAAAGGCGGTCAAAAAACAGCAGGGATTGCATGCAGTCTGGGTAAGGCAAGTAGGGTGTAGGTAGGGGCGGTTGCAGGTGGTGAAGACGGCACCAGCAGCCAGTGCTGCCGATGCCCGGTAAGGCGACGGACGCCGCCTTGCTGTTGGGTGTTAGAACTCGTCGTCGCTCAGGGCCATCAAGGTTGAGGCACCAGCCTTTACTTTGGCTTGATAGGCATAGGCTTCAGGCAGTAATTTCTGAATAAAGAAATGGGCTGTCTTCAGCTTACCACTGCAAAAAGGATCATCGGCCTGAGGTAAAGCAGCCGCTGCCATGCGCGTCCACATAAAGGTCATGGCGACCAATCCAAACAGGTTGAGATAGTCGACACTGGCTGCGCCAATAAAGTTCTTATCTTCTCCACTGTGCGTTGTAACAAAGTCGGTGGTGTCTTGCAGCAAATCGTTAGCGGCATTCAATGCCGTAACAAAAGGTGCCAACGCGGCATCCTGTGGCATTTGGATAATATAGTCGGCAATTTCAGCGCCAAAATCTTTGACCCACACACCTTGATTGGCACTGACTTTCCGGCCGATAAGATCCAAGGCTTGGATGCCGTTGGTGCCTTCATAAATCTGTGCAATGCGGGCATCACGAACGAACTGCTCCATGCCCCATTCGCGAATATAGCCGTGACCGCCATAGACCTGTTGGCCCAGTACGCAGTTTTCAAAACCGCGATCGGTAAAATAGGCTTTTGCAATCGGGGTTAACAAGGCCACCATGTTAGAGGCTGACGACTTAACGACATCATCGGAGTGGTGCTTTGCTATATCTAACTTCATGCCGACAAAGGCAGCAAAGGCACGACAGCCTTCGGTATAGGCTTTTTGTGTGAGCAACATGCGCCGCACATCAGGATGCACCAAGATGGGGTCGGCGATTTGATCGGGGTGCGTAGCACCAGTCGGTGCGCGGCTCTGTAAGCGGTCTTTGGCATAGGCCAAGGCGTTTTGGTAGCTCACGTCAGCCAAGCCAATGCCCTGTAGGCCAATGGTCAAGCGCTCATAGTTCATCATCGTGAACATGGCAGCCAAACCCTTGTTGAGATCGCCAACCAAATAGCCCTGAGAACCATCAAAATTCATAACGCAGGTTGATGAGCCTTTGATGCCCATTTTGTGCTCAATGGATCCGCACGATACCTGGTTGCTATCACCCAAATTGCCTTCCGCATCCACCTTCACCTTGGGAACGAGGAACAAAGAAATGCCGCGTGGGCCCGCTGGCGCATCCGGTAACTTGGCCAATACCAAGTGAATGATGTTTTCAGTCAGGTCGTGGTCACCACCGGTGATAAAGATTTTGGTGCCGGTGACTGCATAGCTACCATCGTCTTGAGGCACTGCGCGGGTACGAATAATGCCAAGATCGGTGCCGGAATGGGCTTCGGTTAAGCACATAGAGCCTGACCAAGTACCTTCATACATCTTGGGAAGGAATAAGGCTTTAAGTGTGTCGCTGGCGTGGGCGTTAATCGCCAAGCAGGCGCCCGTGGTTAATGCCGGATACAGGGCAAACGAGCTGTTCGCTGCATACAGCATTTCTTCAAACATAACGGTGAGCATTTTAGGCATGCCTTGGCCACCGTAATTGGGCTCGCCGCCTAGGCCAGCCCAACCACTTTCTGCAAAGGTATTATAGGCTGTTGAAAAACCGCTCGGGGTTGTGACAATGCCTTCCTGCCACTGGCAGCCTTCTTCATCGCCTTGGCGGTTGATCGGTGCCAACACGTTTTCACAAATTTTGGCGCCTTCTTCTAAAATCGCTGCCGCCAAATGATCAGACGCTTCTTCTGTTCCTGGCATAGAAGCCCACAAAGCAGGCGCATTAAAAACGTCATTTAAAATAAATTGCATGTCCCGCAAAGGCGCTTTGTATTCTGCCATTTTCATCATCCTCGTGACCGGTTAAAAAACAACAATGCCCTCTTAAAACAAGAAGGCATGTCGTCGATAAGCTATGTGCTTAAAGGTGCGCTTAGAATGCGAAGTGTTCTGCATCCAAAGCCATCATTGACTCTACACCATTTGTCATCATCGCCTTATGACCTGCGACACGTGGCAACATACGTTGGAAGTAGAACCGTGCGGTTGCGATTTTGGCCTTGTAGAAATCAGCGTCGTCGGTGCCCGCTGCTAATTTTTCCATGGATTCACGCGCCATATCAGCCCAGAAGTAAGCTAGGGTAATAAAACCTGAGTACATGAGGTAGTCGACCGATGCGCCGCCCACTTCTTCGCGGTTTTGGCTGGCTTTCATGGCCAATTCCATGGTGACCGCGCCCCATTCTTTGTTTAGTCCAGACAATACGCTGGTGAATTCAGCAATGTCGCCTTCAGCGTTGGCTTCACAGAACTTATGAATCACCTTGGTAAATGTTTTCAGTGATTCGCCCTGTGTCATCATCACTTTGCGGCCCAGAAGGTCCAAAGCCTGAATGCCAGTAGTGCCTTCATACAGCGTCGCAATGCGGGTATCACGAACGATCTGTTCCATGCCCCACTCTTTGATGAAGCCGTGGCCGCCATAAATTTGGATGCCGTGGTTTGCGGCTTCTAGACCCATTTCGGTTAAAAATGCTTTGGCGATCGGCGTTAAGAAACCAAGCAGCTCAGTGGCATGATTGACTTCGTCAGCGTCTTTGCTGTGCGCCACGGTGTCGACCAAGAATGAGCAATAATAAATCATCGCACGACCGCCTTCTGCTACTGCCTTCTGTGTCATCAGCATGCGGCGTACATCGGGATGCACGATAATAGGGTCAGCGGCTTTTTCAGGAAACTTAGGGCCGGTGAGTGAGCGCATAGCCAAACGGTCTTTGGCATACTCAAGCGAGCCTTGGAACGACAATTCAGCAGCGGCAACGCCTTGCATTGCGGTACCCAAACGGGCGACGTTCATGAAGGTGAACATGGCTTTAAGCCCTTCGTTTTCTGCACCTAGCAAATAGCCTTCTGCGTCGTCGAAGTTCAAAACGGCAGTGGAGTTGCCGTGAATACCCATCTTGTGCTCAAGTGCGCCACAGGTCACGCCGTTTGAGCTGCCGTCAGCCTTAAGCTTTGGCACGATGAACAACGAAATGCCCTTGGTGCCTTCAGGAGCGCCAGGCAAACGGGCCAGTACCACATGAATGATGTTGTCAGTGAAGTCGTGATCACCAGCAGAGATAAAGATTTTGGTGCCGTTAATGCTGAAAGCGCCATCAGCTTTGTTGTCGGCACGGGTCTTGAGTAGGCCCAAGTCAGAGCCGCAATGCGGTTCAGTCAAGCACATGGTGCCGGTTACTTCGCCCGTGATCAGTGGCTCAAGAAAACGTGACTTCTGCTCGTCTGTACCGAAGGCTTCAATGGTGTGCTTAGCGCCATGGCTCAGGCCGGGATACATGCCCCATGCCCAGTTGGCCGTAGAGGCCATTTCGCTGATATAGGTTGCGATTGACTCAGGAAGGCCCTGGCCGCCATGTTCTACACTGGACGCAATACTAGGCCAGCCCGCATCGACGTATTGTGCATAGGCTTCTTTAAATCCAGCGGGTGTAATGACTTTGCCGTCCACTAGCTCACAGCCGTCGTCACCAGAAATATAGAGTGGCGCGAGGACCTGTTCGGAGAATTTAGCGCCTTCAGTCAAAATGGCATCAACCATGTCTCGTGACGCATCTTCAGCGCCAATCTTTTCATAATGGGCTTCAGATTTTAACAATTCATGAGCAACAAACTGCATATCACGAAGTGGGGCTTTATAAGCTAGCATGGTCTTATCCTTCTGAGTAATACGTGCAAATGCGGTGCATTCATTATTATGAATTCTAGTATAAATTCAAACAGTTGTTTGAAATCTAAAATTTATCACCTACCTAGGTCAAATACTTAGGTCAATTTCTATTCATTTAGAGTGGTTATCGGTAAATTTATATCGTTTTCTTAACTTTAAGTTAATAGTGGTCACGCAAAACCCCCAAAACCTACCAGTCATAAAAAAACCCAGTAGCCACATTGACTACTGGGTTTACGGCAATCCGATTGATCTGGATTACTTCATGTTGGCCAATACACCATTTAATGTCGCGCTTGGGCGCATAACACGCGCAACAGCTTCAAGGTCATAATGGTAGTAGCCTTTTAGGTCAGCAGGGCTGCCCTGAACCGAAGACAATTCTTTCAGAATCTTGTCTTCATTCTCAGTCAGCTTTTTGGCCAAAGGTGCAAAGGCTTTTGCCAGTTCGGCATCGTCAGACTGCGCAGCCAAGGCTTGTGCCCAATACTGAGCCAAGAAGAAATGGCTGCCACGGTTGTCTAGTTCACCTGTTTTGCGAGAAGGCGACTTGTTGTTTTCAAGTAACAAGCCAGTGGCGGCATCAAGGGTCTTGGCGAGCAACTTGGCGCGGTCATTGTTTTGCTTCATGCCTAGCTCTTCGAGCGATACTGCCATAGCCAAGAATTCACCCAGTGAATCCCAGCGCAAATGGTTTTCTTCAGACACCTGTTGTACGTGCTTCGGTGCAGAACCACCAGCGCCGGTTTCGTACATGCCACCACCAGACAGCATGGGTACGATGGACAACATTTTAGCAGAGGTACCCAGTTCCATGATCGGGAACAGGTCAGTCAGGTAGTCGCGCAATACGTTACCAGTCACTGAGATGGTATCTTTGCCACGTATGATGCGTTCCATAGAGTTACGAATTGCTTCGTTGTAGCCCATGATCTGTAAATCCAGACCCTTGGTGTCATGGTCTTTTAGATAGGTCTTCACTTTCTTCATCAATTCAAGATCGTGCGGACGCTCGTCATCTAACCAGAAGATGGCTGGCGTGTTGGAGTTGCGTGCGCGGGTGACCGCCAACTTAACCCAATCTTTGACCGCTTCATCTTTGGTCTGACAGGCGCGCCAGATATCACCTTTTTCGACATTGTGCTCCATCAATACCTTGCCGGTACTGTCAACAATGCGCATGACACCGTTGTCGGTCTCTTCAAAGGTTTTGTCATGTGAGCCGTATTCTTCGGCTTTTTTGGCCATCAAACCGACGTTTGGCACGCTGCCCATGGTCGTAGGATCGAAAGCGCCATTGGTTTTGCAGAAATTGATGACTTCCTGATAGATTCGCGCGTAGGTGCTTTCAGGCATAACGGCTTTGACATCCTTTAACTTGCCATCAGGGCCCCACATTTTCCCAGAAGAACGGATCATGGCAGGCATAGACGCATCAACAATCACGTCACTCGGTACGTGTAGGTTAGAGATGCCCTTAACGGAATCTACCATGGCCATTTCAGGGCGGTCGGCGTAACAGGCTTGGATGTCATGCTCGATTTCTTCTTGCTTTGAACGTGGCAAGCTAGAAATCTTGTCGTAAACACTGCCTAGGCCGTTGTTGGGATTAACACCCAATTCAGCAAATAACGCCCCGTGCTTGTCAAACAACTTCTTATAGAACACTTTTACCGCGTGACCAAAAACGATCGGGTGCGATACTTTCATCATGGTGGCTTTTACATGGAGAGACCACATCACACCATTGTCTTTCGCGTCATGAAGGCTGTCTTCAAAGAAGGCGCATAGCTTGCTGCAGCTCATGAACATGCCGTCGATGATTTCACCTTTTTCGAGGTGTAACTCTTTCTTCACCTCAACGTTGCCTTTGGCATCAACAAATTCGATACGCACGTCAGTCGCTTCTTTCATGGTGGTCGACTTTTCGCTAGAGAAGAAGTCGCCGCCACGCATGTAGTCAGCATGTGACGTAGAGGCCTTGCTCCATTTGCCCATCGAGTGTGGGAATTTGCGAGCGAAGGCTTTTACAGCGCCAGGTGCGCGACGGTCAGAGTTGCCTTCACGCAATACCGGGTTCACAGCACTGCCCAAAATTTTGGCGTAACGCGCCTGAACGGCTACTTCGGCTTCAGACTTAGGGGCTTCAGGGTAGCTAGGGATGTTGAAACCCTGGCCCTGCAACTCAGTGATACAGGCGCGTAGCTGCGGAATCGAGGCGCTGATGTTGGGCAGCTTCACGATGTTGGCGTTGGGATCCTGTGTCAACTTGCCCAAAAAAGACAGGCCATCAGTCACCTTTTGGTCGGCTGATAGGTGCTCAGGGAAAGCTGACAATACGCGGCCAGCCAAAGAGATATCAGTGAGCTCGACATCGATATTCGCATGTGACGTAAAGGTGCGAATGATCGGCAGCAGCGAAACAGTCGCTAACGCCGGAGCTTCATCGGTCAGGGTGTAGTAAATAGTAGGGTTGGATGTAGTCATTTTGTCCTCAATTAACGTTTTTTGACGATAAGGCTACCAATAGAGTAGCCGGCTCCAAATGAGCAAATCACCCCAATACTGCCTGATGGCAGATCATCGGAGTGACGCGTAAAGGCAATAATTGAACCGGCAGAGGCCGTGTTGGCAAACTCGTCAAGAACGATGGGGGCGTCTTCGCCACCTGGCTCTTTACCGATGAGCTTGCGCACGATCAGCTGGTTCATATTGATATTCGCTTGATGTAACCACCATCGCGTGACAGCGGTTTCAGTCAGGTCGAGCTTGTGTAAATGGTCTTGCATGTGACGAATGGCCATAGGGCACACGTCTTTGAATACTTTTCGGCCTTCTTGGTGAAACAGCTTGTCAGCGCTATAGGGATCCGCGTCTGACGCCCGGGTGACATAACCGAAATTCGATCGAATATTATTCGAAAATTGCGTTTCCGCCTTGGTGCTTAAAATCTCGTACTGGTGGTCACTGGTAGCCAAGTCGCCATTTTCGATGACGATGGCAGTCGCCACATCACCAAATATAAAGTGGCTGTCACGGTCGGTGTAATTCACCTGGGGTGACGTCAGTTCAGGATTGATAACCAAAACGGCGCGGGCCGAACCCACGGCAACCATTTCATAGGCGCGGTGTACGGCGAAGGTTGCTGCGGAACAGGCAACCAACATATCAAATCCAAATCCTGCAATGCCTAACGCTGCTTGCACTTCAATAGCGATGGCAGGGTAAGCGCGCTGGGTGTAGGCGCAGCTGACAATCACTGCATCAATATCTGCAGCTGTTTTGTTGGCATTCTTCAGCGCGATAGTGGCCGCGTTAACTGCCATTTCTGCTTGCTGTGACAATACGTCGTCGGGACGTTCCTCTATGTCAGGTCGCATCCGGTTGATGTCCAATATGCCTTTTTTCTCGAATGCATACCGGCTCTTGATGCCAGACGCCTTTTCGATAAAAGCGGCATCGCTCATCGGCTTCGGCTCGCAGGTGCCTGCGGCAATTTCCGCGGCATGCTCGAGGTTGTATGCCTCCGACCACGCATTCAGAGCAGTAACCAATTCTTGGTTAGAAATGCGATGCGGTGGCAGCCAAACACCCTTACCACTGATGACAACAGATTGTGACATACTGAGGTTCCTGAATGTAAAACGACTATTGTAGGCTATCAGTACCTCACAGCCAATGGCATGACAACGGGGCTATGTCAGTGTTTGGCAACATTTTTGGGCACCCAGTCAAAAAACCACCGATAAATAACCTACTACCTTTGTTGGTTAATTGACGGAAAAACGCTATTATTGCGCCTCAATCATACAGTTGTTGGTCTATGCAAACGAATCCTACCCCCCTATATTCGTATCCAAAATATTGGGCAGAATGCTTTGGTGTGTCACCATTTTTACCTACCAGTGCCGAAGAAATGGCCGCTCTGGGGTGGGACAGTTGCGATATTATCTTGGTCACGGGTGACGCCTATGTCGATCATCCCAGTTTCGCTATGGCGGTTATTGGCCGAACACTGGAGGCCCAAGGGTTCCGTGTCGGCATCTTGGCGCAGCCTGAATGGCAAGATAAAGACAACTTCAAAAAGCTGGGCAAACCCAATTTATATTTTGGTGTGACCGCTGGTAACATGGATTCCATGATCAACCGCTATACGGCCGATCGTCGTATGCGTCAGGACGATGCCTATACCCCAGGCAATATCGGCGGACGCCGACCTGACCGTTGTGTCACGGTCTATACCCAAAAATGCAAAGAAGCCTATAAAGATGTGCCGGTAGTGATTGGTGGTATTGAAGCCAGCTTGCGCCGTTTGTCGCATTATGATTATTGGAGTGACGACATGCGTCGCTCAGTTTTGCTAGACAGCACGGCTGATTTGCTGGTGTATGGCAATGGCGAGCGCGCCATTATTGATATTTCACATCGCTTGGCCAATGGCGAAAATATCAAAGACATTACCAATTTGCGTGGCACGGCATTTTTACGGAAACAGATTCCGGACGGTTGGCGTGAAATTGATTCCACCGATATTGATCAGCCAGCAGGTGTCAAACCAAAGCAGAATCCGTATCAAACCACCGAAGCGCTGGATGCCAGCGATGCTGCACCGGCTAAGATACCGGACGGCAGTGTCCAGGTTATCGATTTGGTGCCGCGCCCCGATTTACTCAAAAGCGATCCGAGCAATACCTATATCCGTTTGCCGTCGTTTGAGAATGTGCGAAAGGACCCGATCCTGTATGCACACCAAGACCGTATCTTTCACAAAGAGACCAACCCAGGCAACGCGCGTCCCTTGGTTCAGCTCCACGGCCGCAATGATATCTGGGTGAATCCGCCACCAATTCCTTTGACCACAGAAGAATTGGATTGGGTGTTTGAGCATGCGTATCAGCGTCAGCCGCATCCGAGTTATGGCGATGCCAAAATACCTGCGTATGAGATGATCCGTTTCTCGGTCAACATCATGCGCGGTTGTTTCGGTGGCTGTACCTTCTGTTCAATTACTGAGCATGAAGGCCGGATTATTCAAAGCCGTTCTGAAACCTCGATTTTGGATGAAATTGAAAAAATCCGAGACAAGACGCCTGGCTTTACTGGCATGATTTCAGATTTGGGCGGACCGACCGCCAATATGTACCGCTTGGGCTGTAAGGATCCAAAAATCGAAGCAAGCTGCCGCCGATTGTCTTGCGTGTATCCGACTATCTGCGCGAACCTCAATACCGATCACAGCCCGACCACGCAGCTGTACCGTAAGGCACGGGCATTGAAAGGCGTGAACAAAATCGCGATCGCTTCAGGCTTACGTTATGACTTGGCCATTGAAGATCCTGAATATGTCAAAGAACTGGTTACACACCATGTCGGCGGTTACCTCAAGATTGCGCCTGAGCATTCTGAAGAAGGGCCCTTGTCGAAGATGATGAAGCCCGGCATGGGGTCTTATGATCGATTCAAGGTGATGTTTGAGAAGTATTCTAAGGAAGCAGGCAAAGAGCAGTATTTGATTCCTTATTTTATCTCCGCACATCCGGGTTCGACGGATGAAGACATGATGCACTTGGCGCTATGGCTGAAGCAGAACAAGTTCCGGGTTGATCAGGTGCAGAATTTCTATCCGTCGCCGATGGCATCGGCTACCACCATGTTTAAAACAGGCTTAAATCCATTAAAGCCGGTACGCCGCAGTAAGAATGATGTGGTGTTCAGTGCCAAAACCAAAGAGCAGAGACGCCTACATAAGGCATTTCTGCGGTATCACGATCCCGAAAATTGGCCCATGTTACGCGTGGCATTGAAAAAAATGGGTCAGATAAAACTCATTGGGCGAGGCAAAATGCATTTGGTGCCACCAGAGTCAGGTCGTGAAATGGCGGCAAAACGCGGCAAGCCAACGTGGCAAACGGCACGCACACAGCATACCGGTTTGCCCACCAATCCTAAAAAACGACGCTAGGCGTTGTCTTGCATCGTGACGGGTAGCGGCTGATTTTCTTTCACCGCTTCCATCACGATGTAACTCTTTGACTCCTTGATTCCCGGTAAGTTGATCAGTAAGTCTCCCAATAGCTGGCGGTATTCTGACATTTCAGAAATACGGGTTTTGAGCAAATAATCGCTTTGACCACTGATGAGATGGCATTCCATGACATTGGGTAACGCCGACACGGCCTTTTTAAAGTCGTCAAAGGCACTGGGGCTTTGGTAGTGCAGGCTGATTTCGACAAACACCAGCAAGTTCAACCCAATCGCGGTCGGGTTGACGATGGCTTGATAGCCTTCAATGATGTGTTCTTGTTCGAGTCGTTTTACCCGCTCCATGCAGGGGGTGGTACTGAGGCCGACTTTGTCTGCCAATTCCACATACGAAATACGGCCTTCCTGCTGTAGAATGCGTAAAATATTGAGATCGATGCGGTCTAATTTCCGCTCTGATTTACGTACACCTACTCTCATAAAAACAGTCCTTCAGGTTGCGCTTGGGCGATATCACCACAGAATTTGGAGTAATGCTAAACCATGATACCACTATCGCTCTATATTCATTCGCCTTGGTGCATTCGAAAGTGCCCCTATTGCGACTTTAACTCGCACCAAGCCCCTGATGAATTGCCAGAACAGGCCTATGTTGACGCGGTGTTGCGAGATTTTGACGCGGACTTGCCACTGGTGCAGGCCACTAGCATTCACAGCGTTTTCATCGGTGGTGGAACGCCCAGTTTGATGTCAGGTGGTGCCGTTCAGTCGCTATTGGACGGCTTGCGTGCACGTTTGCCTTGGGCAGCCGGTGCTGAAGTGACCCTAGAAGCCAATCCAGGTGCCAGTGAAGCCAATCGATTTAAAGCTTACGCCGCCGCCGGTATTAATCGGTTGTCCTTGGGTGTTCAGAGTTTTGACGATCAGCATTTACAACGACTGGGACGGGTGCATGGGCGACAAGATGCACTGGCCGCATTCGCTATGGCTCGGGAGGCCGGCATACAGCGCATCAATATTGATTTGATGCATGGGCTGTCCGAGCAGACAATTAAAGGGGCGCTCGCAGACCTGCAGCAGGCGATCGATCTCGGACCCGAACATATTTCGTGGTACCAACTGACCATCGAACAAAACACCGCTTTTTACAGCCAACCACCGGTGCTACCGGATGAAACCGTATTGTGGGATATTCAACAGCAGGGTCAGGCATTGCTGGCGGCGGCCGGTTATCAACAATATGAGGTGTCGGCCTATGCGAAGGTCGGTGAGATGAGTCGTCACAACCTCAATTACTGGCAGTTTGGCGACTATGTGGGCGTTGGACCCGGAGCCCATGGCAAACTCACCCAGCCAGGTGGCGACATTGTACGCACCCGAAAGCACCGTATGCCCGACCGCTACTTGGCAGCCATTATCCATCGTGTTGAATCGACGCCCGTGGTGGCGTCGGAATTGGTGTTTGAATTTATGCTCAATGCATTGCGGTTGCGTGACGGTTGCGATTGGACCCTGTTTGAAGTCCACACTGGGATGGATCGCGCTAGTATTGCGCCCTTATGGGCGGATTTGGTCAAAAAAGAATGGGTGCTACCGGATCGCGTGGCCACCACCCCAGTCGGTTACCAGTATCTCAATCGGGTCGTTGAGGCCTTTTTGTAATCCGACCATACCAACAGAGACAGGGCAATCACCCCCGCCCACCAACAATAGGGAATCACTGTGAATATTGATCAGCTGTTTGGACAAATCCCCGCGTTTTCGACACCGCTTTCCCCGATAGAAGCGGTCGTGGTACCTGACAGTTGGTCGCAAGGACGAACCGTTTTTGGTGGAATCAGTGCAGGCTTGCTCTACCAGGCAATTGTCAATCAATCGGAAACCCCTTTGGTGCTGCGTAGCCTGAGCGCCCATTTTTTGCGACCCTTACAGGTGAATACGCCATTTGCCATTCAGGTCGACATTCTGCGGCAGGGTAAAAATACCGCTGTAATTGAAGCCCGCGCTCTTCAAGCAGGTGCGGTGTGTGCGTCTATCACCGCCTGTTTTGGTGTCGCCAGAGCGACCAAGGTGGTAGTAAAGGCGGAAGATCAGCATGGCATGCGGCCGCCGAAACGGGGTCATATGATGATGAAGATACCCGGTGTTGGGCCCGCATTTTTGCGACACGTCGACCTTGATATCGTCACGGGAGGCTTGCCATTCTTAGGGAAGAAGTCAGCAACCTATGCAGGCTATATGCGCTTTAAAAAGGCGCCTGCTGTGGTTACCGACGCGCACATAATTGCGCTAATTGATTGTTGGCCACCCACTGTACTTCAGATGTTTAAAGGACCAGCGCCTGCCAGTACCCTGAGTTGGAATCTTGAATTTATACATCCCCACCGCCCGATTGCACCGGCTGACTGGCTGGCCTATCACGCCACAACCCGTCAGTCTGATGAAGGCTATGCCCACACGGAAGCCAATATTTGGGATGCTGAGGGTAAATTGGTGGCGATCAGCCGGCAGGTTGTGGCGGTGTTTGCTTAATCAACAGCACAGATGCGGGGTTTTAGGGGAGTTCGGCTTGCTCATGGCACCAGCTTTCAAAAATCAACTGTGCGGCGAGTGAGTCGATATCACGTTTTTTGAAATCACGGTTGCGGCGGTCCTGTGCCAACAAGATGCCTTTGGCTTCGAAACTGGTCAGCCGTTCATCCTGTAGGGCGATGGGAACCGCAAAGCGCCCGTGGATGCGGTTACTGAACTTCACTGCACGGGCAGTAATCTCACTGTCAGTGCCGTCCATATTGATGGGTTTGCCAACCAAACAGAGGCTTGGTTGCCATTCTTTGATGAGCGCTTCAATGTGGCTCCAATCAGGGATGCCGTCTTTGGCCCGTAAAGTTGGTAGTGCTGTTGCGGTACCCGTGAGTTGTTGGCCAACCGCTACACCAATCCATGACAGGCCATAATCAAACACCAATACCAATCCGTTTTGCGGCGCCATATTAGAAATCCAAGGTCAGTGTGCTGATAAAACGCCAGGTACGAATGATCTCAAGTTCATCAAACTCAGACCGCATGTCTTCAGTAAAGGGTGCATAGGGAGATGCGAGTCGTGCCACACGCTTGGCAGCGTCGTCCAAAATAGAATGTCCTGATGACTCCAGAACCTCTACCCGCTTTGCTGCGCCTGATGGTGTGATGACCACCAATAATCTGACGCTACCCGTGAGCTTTTGCTGACGCGCGACGCTGGGGTAGTTGAGGTTACCAATACGCTCGACCTTATCCAGCCATTCGACCACATAGGCAGCTTCTGAGGCAGCCTTTGTCGAGGCTGCAGTGAGTGTGCGTACCCGTGGTCGTGCGGCATAGCGTTGTTGTTGGTCCGATAGCATGGCTTTCAGCGTTGCGATGTCGTAGGTGGGTTGCTCCGGCAAACTGTCTTCAGTGGCATTACCGACTAATGGATCGTCGACCAGGGTCAGTTTGATCACAGTATTGCGGCTCGGTGCGCGGCTCGAAATGATGCGATTGTCGACAATCGGGCGGTCCTTGATCAACAGCGCTTGGGGATCATCGTTCACCTTATTAATGCTGTTGTCTTCAAATTGTGCGGTTTCGGTCGTCGTCACACGGCGGGCTTCGTCTTCGGTTCCGCTACCTGCCTGATTGCTCTGAGCCAGAAAATCTGCGGCCTCATCGGGGGTTTCGGCTTCATGAACGGCCGCCATGACATCCAATACATCGGCATCATTCTTACCGGTATGTAAAGTAAAGCCCACACCAAAAATGAGTAGGACGTGGGCCGCTATCGCCAAAAACAAGGTAAAGGTGAGGCGATCGGTGGCCCGAATTTCAATGCTATTTTCCATCTATAAGGTTACCGATCATCCCGTGCGCTGAGTTTTGTCGCCAATGCTGCCATGAGGTCGCCCGCGATGTCTGTGGCATAAGTTTGGTCGATTTCTCGTATGCAGGTCGGCGAGGTGACATTGATCTCTGTCATGAAATCTCCAATTATGTCGAGCCCAGCAAATAGGATTCCACGGGCGACTAGCGCTGGCCCAACGGCGTGCGCTATTTCAAAATCACGTGCCGATAATGGCTGCGCAACCCCTCTGCCGCCAGCAGCCAAATTGCCCCGTGTTTCCCCCTTGGCAGGAATTCTTGCTAAGCAATAGGGTACGGGCTCGCCGTCAACCATGAGTATCCGTTTGTCGCCCTGGGTGATTTCAGGGATGAATTTTTGCGCCATGATAGTTTTGGTGCCGTATTCAGTCAGGGTTTCAATGATAACGCCGATATTGGGGTCCTGTTCGGTTACCCTGAAAATCGCGGTGCCTCCCATGCCATCAAGCGGCTTTAGGATGATGTCTTTGTAGGTTCCTAAGAAGCGCCGAATAGTGCTTGCGTCAGCCGTCACCAAGTGGGGAGGGCTGTACATCGGAAAGTGGGTGGCGAACACCTTTTCGTTGCAGTCTCTAAGGGCTTGCGGGCGATTGACTACCAGTGCGCCAGCACGCTCTGCCGCTTCTAAAATGTAGGTGCTGTAAATATATTCTTGGTCGAAAGGGGGGTCTTTTCGCATCAAAATGACGTCTAAAGAAGCCAGTACCTGTGCCTCTTTTTCGCCTAGGCTATAATAGTCATCTGGATCTCTAAAGACCGATAACGGGGCCATGTTGGCTTTGGCAACGCCATCTTCTATGTAGAGATCGTTCTGCTCCATATAATAGAGTTCCCAACCTCTATCTTGGGCTGCCCACAGCATCGCAAGAGAGGAATCTTTTTTATAGCTCAAGGATTCGATGGGATCCATTATGATACCAAGCTTGGTGGTCATGTTTGCTTCCTGAGGTTGGTGGTGCCATATCATAATAGATTATGAGGGCAGTACCCAAGTCTGTTCTTAAAATGTGACGCACTCAGGTACAGTGAAGCTTATAGCAGGTATTATCAATCTGTGGTAAAAAGGCCTTTACTGTCAACGATATGGGCAGACATAACAGATGTATTCGATAACGATGAATCCCCTTTTAGGTCAATAGGTGCAGCATGGACAACTTTGAAAATTTGAAAGTAATGGTCATTGATGATTCAAAGACTATTCGCCGTACTGCTGAGACGCTGCTTAAAAAAGTGGGATGCGAGGTAGTTACCGCCACTGACGGATTTGATGCCTTGGCAAAAATCGCCGATACCAAGCCAGATATTATTTTTGTCGACATTATGATGCCGCGTCTTGATGGCTATCAGACTTGTGCGTTGATCAAGAACAACGCCACTTTCAAAGAAACGCCCGTCATTATGCTGTCGAGTAAGGATGGACTTTTTGATAAGGCTAAGGGTCGTATTGTTGGTTCAGACCAATATTTAACCAAACCATTTGGTAAAGATGAGTTGTTAGGCGCGATAAGAGACCACGTAAAATAGTCAGCACCCAGTGTGTTGCCACGAACGGGTCAGCCGATAGAGCGTTTGAAGGAATAGAAAAGCATGTCAAAAATATTAATTGTAGATGATTCCCCAACAGAAACCTTTGCATTTAAAGCCATGTTACAAACCAATGGTTTTGATGTGATCACCGCAGACAATGGTGCCGACGGTATTGCATTGGCACGTCAAGAGCAGCCGGATGTGGTACTGATGGATATCGTGATGCCAGGTTTGAATGGCTTTCAAGCCACACGCCAGCTAACGAAGGGCGCAGACACGGCGCACATTCCTGTGATTATTGTCACCACTAAGGATCAGGAAACTGACCGCGTGTGGGGTCAGCGTCAGGGTGCTTCTGGCTATTTGGTCAAGCCTGTCACTGAGAAAGGTTTGGTTAAAGCCATTCGGGACGTGATGGCGAGCAATGCTTAAGGCTAATGGTGTCTGATATGACAGAGCGTCCGAGTCCTTTTAGTGTCTTGTCAGAGATGGCTGTGCAATTTCGTCGAAATGCACGCGGTCTCCCCCTGCAAGAAGAAATTAAAACCTATTGGACAGGTGTGGGCTTTACGTTAGGCGGCATTCGGTTCGTTGCAGCGATGGACGAAGTGGCCGAGGTCTTAACGGTACCGCACTATACGCGATTGCCAGGGGTGAAACCTTGGGTCAGTGGTGTTGCAAACGTTCGTGGCCGACTGGTCCCGATTGTTGAGTTAGGCGCTTTTTTTGGCCTCAATGTCCGGCTTGACGACCGGGAACGACGTATTTTGGTCGTGGAATATGACGACATGCTCAATGGTATTGTGGTCGATTCTGTCGAAGGTCTACAAAGTTTTCCGGTTGATGAATACCAATCGGACATCCCAGAAAACATATCAACAGACATAGCGCCCTATGTGGAAGGCCATTACATGGCCGGCGGGGTGCCAATGAGTATTTTTGGAGTTCACGAGTTGGTGTCCTCTGAATCCTTTATGGCAGTTGCGAGTTAACAGGCTCGTAATCTAAAGACTTTAAATTGATTCGAGCGGAATGGAGTTCGACATGAAATTGAAAAACGGTAGTTTTCTTGCAGTTTTGACTAACAACAGGTTACTCGGATTGTCCTTAATTCTCTTAGTCGGCGTCATTGGCTTCTCATTGTATTTGTTTTTAAAGACCACAGAAGACAATTTGAACGAGTCTGCCTATGTCGAACACGCGGATGACCTGCGTGTTTTGTCACAGGTGCTGACGCGTAATGCCACCCAAGCGGTAGGTGGTGTTGAAAAAGGCTTCGACCAGTTGGCTGAAACGCGCAACATGTTTGACCATCACCTGATGATGTTGTCGGAGGGTGATGCGGCCACCAATATGCCACCCGTGGCGGCAGACAGTCATGGTCTTGCTGAAATTCAAGCGGCATGGGCACAGATGAAAGATCAAGCTGACCAGATTGTTAATGCCAAGCAAACCGTTTTGAAATTGCGATTTCTAGAAGACAACATGGATGAACGTTTCCATGATCTTGGCGCAGCCTTTGATGAAATTGTTGCACTATTGGTTGATGCCAACGCAAGTCCAGCTCAGGTCGCACTAGCGCAGAAGCAGGGCGTGATCGCTGAACGTATCATTCACTCAATCGACAAACTATTAGCTGGTGGTGAAGATTCATTTGTTGCAGCCGATGCTTTTAGCCAAGACACCCGCCAATTTGGTTTGATCACTCAGGGGATGTTGCAAGGTAATAGCGCCTTGGGTATCACCCGGATCCGTGACGCCAAAGTGGTAGCCGTATTAAACGATGTATTGGGCGAGTTTGAGCAGGTTGCAGGCGACGTCACGCTGTTTCTCGAGAACTTCCCAGAGTTGTTCCTAGTACATGAAAACGTGAAAGCAATTTATGCGTCTTCAGAAGAAGTCATGAACACAGCGGGTCACTTGAAAGAAGAGTTCGGCGCGTCGCACCACGCCACCCGGTTCGTTGATGAATTTACTCAGTGGGTGCTGTTGGGCTCCACTGTGATGCTCTTGATTCTGTTGATTGGTTTCGTCGTTATTCGCGACACGCAAAAAGATTTGGCGCGTTCGGGTGATGCTAACGAGCAGAACCAGAATGCGATTTTGCGACTGCTTGACGAACTGGCCGACCTTGCAGATGGTGACCTAACCACGCAGGCAACAGTAACGGAAGATTTCACGGGTGCGATTGCTGACTCCATTAACTTCGCGATCGACCAGATGCGCAGTCTGGTATCGGCGATTAACATTACCGCCTTGCAGGTAGCCTCGGCTGCTCAAGAAACACAGGCGACAGCGATGCACTTGGCTGAAGCATCTGAGCACCAAGCGCAAGAGATTGCCGGTGCATCTGCTGCGGTAAATGAAATGGCAGTGTCCATTGACCAGGTATCAGCGAACGCTGCTGAGTCATCGGCGGTGGCAGAGCGATCGGTATCGATCGCCAAAAAAGGTGCTGACGTGGTACAGGCGACCATTAACGGCATGGACAACATTCGTGAGCAGATTCAAGAAACATCAAAGCGTATTAAGCGATTGGGTGAATCATCTCAGGAAATTGGTGACATCGTATCCTTGATTAACGACATTGCTGACCAAACCAACATTCTGGCATTGAACGCCGCTATTCAGGCATCGATGGCTGGAGATGCTGGTCGTGGTTTCGCGGTTGTTGCCGACGAAGTACAGCGATTGGCTGAACGCTCATCTGCTGCAACACGTCAGATTGAAGCGCTGGTTAAGACCATTCAGACCGACACCAACGAAGCGGTTATCTCAATGGAACAAACGACGTCTGAAGTGGTACAGGGTGCGCGACTGGCACAGGATGCGGGTGTGGCACTGGAAGAAATTGAGAATGTATCGAAGAACTTGGCTGACTTGATTCAGAACATCTCGAATGCGGCAAGACAGCAGGCATCTTCAGCTGGCCATATTTCAAATACGATGAACGTTATTCAGGAAATTACATCGCAAACGTCTGCAGGTACCACTGCAACTGCGAAGTCGATTGGTAACCTGAACGACCTAGCAAACGAAATGCGTGCGTCGGTAGCCGGCTTTAAACTACCGGATGAAGATGATCACGACGCTGCACATGCTTTTGACGATGGCCAGTTTCCGGCTTAATCAATTTAGTACCGAGGAATGAAGTACAATGACTCAGCATTGGTCGTATGCTGCAAGCCCAGAGTTCGATGACCGCCAGTTTGGACAATGGCGGGAATTGCTCGAACGTCGTGTGGGTATGCAACTACCAGATCAGCGCCGTAGTTTTATTCAAACCAACCTAAACATCAGAATGCGCGAAGTGGGCTTTAGTGACTATCAGTCCTACTACAACCATGTGGTTGAAAGTGCGCAGGGGATTGCTGAATGGAGTGTGTTGGTTGATCGCTTCACGGTGCAGGAAACCCGCTTTTTTAGAGACGTCGCCAGTTTCAAGTTGGTGGAACGGTACCTAGAGAAACGCAAACAAACGCAAAAGCTGCTCAATCTGTGGAGTGTCGGTTGTGCAACGGGTGAGGAACCTTATTCGTTGGCCATGATTGCGCATGATGTCTTAAATGGTGAAAAGAATTTTTCGGTCACCGCTACTGACGTCAGTTTGCCTGTGCTAGCCAAGGCGCGAGCAGCCAGTTATCACATGAGAAAATTTGCACAGATTCCGGTTGATTTACAAAACCGTTTTTTTGATTACGATGCGGACCGGTTTCAGATTAAACCTTTTTTAAAATCTCGGGTGGCCTTTGCGCGACTCAACGTGGTTGAGTTAGAGCGTTCACCTTTGAAAGATTTTGACGTCATTTATTGCCAGAACCTGTTGATTTATTTTCGCAGGTGGCGCCGCAAAGATATCGCAAACCACCTAGCGGAACGGTTAGCCCCCGGTGGAATGTTGATCTTAGGTAGCGGAGAAGTCACCGATTGGGTACCACAGGGTCTTACGCGTGTTCGTGACGATCACTCGTTGGCATTTATTAAGCTGCAAAAGCAGGGCATGGAGTAGGCATGGTTCAGCGCCAGGATTATGTAGCCCTAGAATGGGTTAAAAGTGAAATTGATGAAACCTTGCTGCAAGCCAGAGGGGTTTTGGAAACCTTTGTTGAAAACACAGAGGACGTTGCACAGCTACGTTTCTGCTTGATGCACATCCACCAAGTGAGTGGCACGCTTCAAATGGTGCAGTTCTTTGGCGCAGCGTTGCTTGGCGAAGAGATGGAACATTTTTGTAATGCCATCGTAGACGGTACGATCCCGCCTGATGAAGACAACTTGTCTTTACTGATGCAGGGTATCTTGCAGCTGCCCAATTACTTGGAACGTGTCAAGGTTGCCAAAAAAGATTTGCCAACCG
Organism: uncultured Saccharospirillaceae bacterium; assembly: GCA_913063165.1. GTDB lineage: Bacteria > Pseudomonadota > Gammaproteobacteria > Pseudomonadales > Natronospirillaceae > CAJXZL01. The sequence continues at coordinate 48,789 of CAJXZL010000010.1, forward strand.
TGTTGCTGCCCCTGATCAATCAGTTTAGAAAAGTACGAGGCGCCGCCGATCTTTCCGAGGTGGTGTTCTTTAGACCTGATTTCCGCAACCTATTCGCCGATTTACGTGACGTCGATTATCGGCGCTTTGATGATCCGCGTTTTATCGAATTGGTTCGCAAACTCCGCCAGATGTACCAGTTCTCTTTGATCGGGCTGTTACGAGGCGAAGACCTAGAAAAGAATTGGAGCCACACACTTAAGGTTATCGATAAACTGGCCGATGTCACCAAGGGCACACCTGCGGGTCAACTCTGGTTCCTGTGCGCGGCTTTGGTGGAAGGGCTTTCTACCGGCAGTATTGCATTTAATATCCACGCCAAGAAACTCCTGAAATCACTTGAGAAAGTGTTGCGGCAACTCAGTGAAGGCAAGTCAGCCAAGCTTCACGATCGACCAGATTATGAGTTACTGCGTCACAGTTTGTTCCTAGTATCTGAATCACAAGGCGTGTCGCCTCGCATTCAAAAAGTGCGTGACGTGATGGGCTTGGCAACACCAGACAATGCAGCCGGTGTGGATTCCGTTGGAACGCCTGATAAGGAGACCATGACATCGGTGGTTGAGGCGTTACTAGAAGAATTGGTCAAAGTAAAAGACAGCTTGGACATATTGGTACGGGGTAAAGTACACGACATCAACAGCTTGGCAGCGTTGGTGCCGAACATCAAATATATCGCAGACACCATGGCGATGGTTGGCCTCAAAGTGCCACAGCGCATGTTGCTTGAACAAATCGACGTATTGAATACGGTTGTTGCGTCAGATGAAGCACCTGATGACGCGACCTTGATGAATGTGGCCGGCGCCATTCTATATGTTGAAGCCTCGTTGGTCAGTTCATTAACCCGTAAAGGGATCTATGGTTTAGACGACAGTGCCTCTCCGCGATTAGAAGGCGCCTTTGAAGCCGTTATCCATGAAGCGCGCAACGGTCTAGAACAAAGCAAAGATTCGATTACCGAATTCATCAGCGGTCAGTTTGATCAGAAATTCCTGAAAGCTGTTCCGGGTACGCTCACCACCATTTCTGGTGGTTTGCACATGATCCAATTGGAAAAAGCGTCACAGATCCTGTTGGCCTGCGTACGCTACGTGAATGACAAGCTGATATCAGAACAGCATAAGCCTGATTGGGAAGAACTCGACGTACTGGCCGATGCGCTGATGGGGGTTGAATACTACCTCGAGCGCATCACCCAAGACGGAGAGCACACCAACGAAAAATGGTTGCAACAAGCCCAAAACAGTACTGAAAAACTCGGTTATCGTCTATCCGATAACTGGGAAAAACGCCAAGCCGCCGAAGCCCGTCAAGCGGCGCTAGAAACTGAAGTGCCGCCGGCTGCCGAAGCTGTGCCCGTTGATGTCGACGCTGT
>CAJXZL010000011.1 GCA_913063165.1 uncultured Saccharospirillaceae bacterium
GATGCCAATCCCACCTGTATCAAGCCGATAACAAAAACCCGTGCAACATTCACCTTAGTGTGTGACTACCAAGGTTTGAATGACGCCGTACCGTATAACTCTAATGGGGATAACATTGCGGAGTTGGGTGCCTATACTGTGGCAGTAGCCATTACAAAGGTACCAAATACAGTTGAAATAATCCCCGTAACAGACCCTATCCTTGACGCGGTGAAAATCGCCGTTACAGTAACATCCCCTAAAGGGCCCTATACGTTAGTCGGTTATAGGACACGCTACTAATGAACAAACATCAGCGTGGCTTTACACTTATCGAGCTGATAATCGTCATGATCGTGACATCAATCGTAGTCGTGATGATATCGGCCATTATTAGCCGGCCCTTGACCGGTTACTTCGACACACAGCGTCGAGCGGACTTAGCCGATCGGGGCCAAGCAGCTATTAATCGCATGGCCTTCGAATTAGAAAACTCGGTACCCAATTCAGTTCGCATCATTGGCACTGTCACTGATACGTCGATTGAATTTATGCCCGTTCTTGATGCAGGCCGCTACAGGAGCACCGGAGCAGGAAAGCTCATCGAAAAAAATAACAGCAACTCTGAATTTTACACCATGACCTCGTTGGATATAAAAACCTTCAGCGACACTCGAATTGTCGTTGCCCCAAAGAATTATTATGTTGACGCGACGAGCTCTGTGCCTGATTCAGTTTCAGACAAAATAACGATAACCATCACCACGCCAACCGACTCAAACCGTGGCGCCAATTTAATTGAGCTTTTACCCTACCCTACTTTTGCTGGTGGCTCACCGAGTAAACGGTTTTATTTAGCAAAAGATGCCGTTACCTACCACTGTGACCTAACAACGAAAACCCTCATGCGGTACCAAGGCTATACGTTAGCGGCAGCCCAACCCAACACGGTAGCACTGCTAACCACTGGCGGGGGCAAACAAGGCACTCTGGCAACGGGTGTGACTGCATGCACCTTCAGTTTAAAAGCACCCTCAGCCGCTGCTAATTTACCCATTGTGATCATTAGTTTAGAAATGACAGCCGATGGTGAAAAAATGACCCTGTTCAAGGAGGTTCAGTTGTGGAACGCACCTTGAACTCACTTAAAAAACAGAAAGGCTTTGCACTGATAGCCTCGGTATTTCTGATTATCGTTTTGGGTTTGGCGGCTGCCTTTATGGTGAGGCTAAGTGGTACGATTCAAACGAGTCAGAGCCATACGATTTTGGCCCAACGAGCAAAACAAGCGGCCAATGCTGGTATTGAATATGGTATTTATCGTGTGGTGTGGGGGGCGGATATCGCTGCCCAATGCCCTGCATCAACACTGATTACCTTGACCAGCTACAGCCAGTTTACCGTCACCGTTACTTGCAGCGTTAAAACCTATGTCGGGGGTGATCGGTTTTTCACCATCAGCTCAATAGCAGAATACGGCGCCAAAGGCACACAAGATTATGTGGTACGTAAATTTGAAACTGTGTTGGAGCGATAGGCAATGTCAAAAAAATTGAACCGCGCATCCATTTCCATCAGCTGTTTTATCTTGAGCCAGTTACTATTCGCGGGTGAAACAATAACCTGCTCGTCTGACTATGTCAGAAGCCAACTCACGCTAAATGAAATCATTACTCGGGGAACCGCCGTAACTTACCTTGAGGTAAAAATTAATCAGGTTAATGTAAGCATTGGGAATTATGAACTTTGTCTTGTTTCGGATAATAGGAAAAAGGTGACTGATCCTCCGATATTGACTCTTGATTGTGTAGATCTTGTTGGTAACCACGACCCTCTTGCTGGATACCCAACAAATCCCACTACAATCAATGGACCTGATTGGCCAACCTATTCCACAACTCTCTTTAATAAACCCAACACCGATTTATCTAACGATTTCGGACAGATTGTTTTGCGGCAGAAGACCCCATCTCCTAACAATCCTGTTGTCGATTTTTTGTGTTATACGAGCGGGGCGAAGCTAGCCTGTACCGCCCCCAACACTTACTATGACCCAGACCCTGACGCAGCTTGTTGGGCGTCTGCTTTAATAGGAACTACAGGTAAGGATAAGATGTTTCTGGGTAAGACACCTGACGGCACTGGAGAGTTTGGTGTTATAACCGAACCAACATATGGCAAAACCAATGACACACCAGATAACTGCCCTACGTGCCCCGCTACCCCGCCATTCAGCGGTAGATCACCCATCGTATTCAAATGGCAGATTTTCTATTAACGCCTGAGTTTCCGCATTTCTTCTAGCAGTCGCAATTGTGCCACTGCTTGCGCCAACCGCGCCGATACCGCTGCGTAATCGAGCTCGGTGTTCATTTGTTGGATTTCATGTTCGGCTTGTTTTCTGGCATCGATGGCGGCTGCTTCATCAATGTCTTCGGCCCGCACCGCCGTGTCTGCCAAGATGGTTACTACATGCGGCTGTACTTCCAAATACCCACCGGACACATAGCACTGCACCAGCGTGTCTTCACCATCACTGAGCCTAACAATGCCCGGGTTTAACTTGGTCAGAAGCGGCGCGTGACCGGGTAAAATACACATTTGCCCCATCACTCCGTCTACTGTTATCGCATAGACTGATCCTGAAAAAAGCGTATCTTCAGCGCTCACCACGTCACAGTGCACGGCATTTTTCATCCCTAGCCTCCTTGGCCATTTGCAATTCAAGGGTTGCCATTACTATAGCCCGAATGTGAATAATAAATGAACAGGCTTTTGATGTGTGTCCATGGTGCAGCGATAGGCTTGTGCTATCTTGTTGTTATTGAATTGCATCTCATGAGGCTGATATGACGCTTATCCAAGATCGACTATTGAGCATCGCTACTGACCCCTTGCTGTCTTTTAAACAAAAGAGCCGGCAATTTGCTTTGTCGGCCGACGAACAGCTCCCCTACTTATCTTTATCTGATGGACTCTCCACCGCACTCGAATCTCGGGTGGTTTGCGATATGTTTGAAGGTCACGCCCCTTTTAAACCGCGCTATGTACTACCCGACTATGCCCTGTTCTTAAAACAAGGTTCCTGTTATCTAGAGTTACCGCCAGCAGATACATTGGACGAAGCACTGACCTATTTGGGTATTCTGTATCACCACGTGCCTTCGGTAACCGATTTACCGGTGTTTTTGGGGCACATCGATCGCCTACTACTGCCTTATATCGATGATGTCTCTGACGCTCAGCTCTATCAGAAATTGAAACTGTTTTGGATTCAATTAGATCGCACCCTGCCTGATGCCTTTGTGCACGCCAATATTGGGCCTGAGGATAACCGCATCGCTCGGGCAATTTTGGCCATAGAAGCTGAGCTAAAGCAGACCGTGCCCAACCTGACTTTCATGTATGATCCCGCCATCACTTCAGATGATTTGCTGCGTGCTGTTACCGATACCCTGTGTCAGTGCAACAAACCCCACATTGCCAACAACCCACTGCATGAAGCACAGTTTACAGACACTGGCTTTGGGATTGTGAGCTGTTATAACGCACTGTCTCTGGGCGGTGGTGCCAATACTCTGGTTAGGTTGAACCTAAGAAAAGTTGCTGAGCAGTCCGACAGCCTCGAGGACTTTTTTGCCCATCAACTACCGCGTTACAGTGACCTGATGTTTGAACTCATTGAAGCCCGCACCGATTTTCTGCATAACCGATCAGGATTCTTTAATAGTTTTTTGGTGTCAGAGGGATTGATTCACGAAGACCGATTTAGCCCCATGTGGGGGGTATTTGGATTGGCCCAGGCCGTGAACCATTTGGGCTCACTGGCCAACAAGCAAGGCAGTTACGGTAACAGTGAGTGGCATAATGCCCTAGCACCGCGCATATCACAGGCGCTGTCTGATATTGTTACCGAGACGTTTGTTACCTTTGGTTACAAAAATAGGGCTTTGTTACATTCTCAAGCAGGCATTAGCACCGACAGCGAAGAAACACCGGGTACCCGTATTCCTTATGGTGAGGAGCCCGATATCATTAGCCACGTAAAAATAGCGGCCAGCCACCATGCCTATTACCCTTCTGGCATTAGTGATGTGCTGCAGCTAGACCAGACCGTGGTCGACAATCCAGAATCGGTGTTTCAACTCTGCAAAGGCGCTTTACAGATCGGGATGCGAGAATTTACTGTCAATATCGCCCATCAAGATTTGGTTCGGGTTACCGGCTTTATGATCAAACGCTCCGATATTGAAAAACTACAGGCTGAAGGCTCCCGCAGCAATACCGCCGCATTGGGCGTAGAAGCAGTGGAGAAAACCGGCATCTTAAACCGTAGGCCTAGGGTTGTTAGTGATGAACTCACCGTCAGCGATTATCAATAAAATCCTGACCTTTAGCGCGGTTGATGGACCGGGCAATCGTTTGGTGGTGTTTTTTCAAGGCTGTAACTTGGCCTGCTTGAACTGCCATAACCCCTACACCATGGGTCGCTGCAATGATTGCGGTGACTGCATTCCGCACTGCCCACAACAGGCACTATCGATGGACGACACAGGGACCGTGCGCTGGGACGCCGACCTATGCAGCCAGTGTGATACCTGTTTATCGGTGTGCACGTTTTCAGCCAGTCCAAAGACCCTACGCTATTCAGTTAGCGAGCTTCTCGATGTGGTACAGGACAACACTCCCTTTATCAGTGGCATTACCCTGTCGGGTGGCGAGGCGACCACGCAGCTGCCTTTTATCCTGGCATTCTTAACGGCATTGCGTACAAATCCTGCAACGGCGGCACTTTCCTGTTTGGTGGACAGCAATGGTTTGTTAGGAAAAACTGCGTGGCAACAGCTATTACCGTTGGTGGATGGGGTCATGTTGGATATCAAGGCGTGGCACACAGACCAGCATAAGGCCATTACCGGTTCACACAATCACCGTGTTAAAGCCAGCCTAGACCAACTGATTAGGTCCAAGAAGCTTGCTGAACTCAGATTCCTGCTGATCCCCAGTGTGACCGATTTTGATCCACCACCAGATGACTTACTGTTGATGCTGCGGGGACTCTCACCAGAAACACCCATTCGTATTAATGGCTTTCAACACCATGGCGTGGTTGGAGCGGCCGCATTTTGGCCACCAGCACAATCAGACGACATATCCCGATTTCAACAAGTGCTGCACAGTGCCGGCTTATTGAATGTAAAAATTCCTGTGCACACTGAAAAAATGTCTTTACCCTTCCGATAGCGCAGGGTAAAAAGAATAATGGTCCCAAGAGTGTCGATGCTATTTGCGCCCTTTGTTACCTGTTACCTGCTACCTGTTACCCCGCTTGTTACCACCGGTGCCACCTTGGGTAACAAAGGGCATTTAAAAGCGGAATTTCTACTTCTTATTCTGCATAACGATAAAGGTAAGCTATTGATATACATAGGATTTCAAAAAGTTGGCACGCAGCGTGCAATAAGGTTAGTACTACAGAGAAATACTTCTAAATAAAAATAAAAAGAAGCGATCGAGTAAAGTATTTGAGTCCCATATAACAATAATAAACATGGGGTATAGAATTACCGGAACAACAATAAGAAGAATAACCGGATGATTCTGAACACTACTAAAAAGCCGGCAATTGCCGGCTTTGTCGTGTCTGGGATTTGGTGCATTTGTGCGGTACACTGCGCGCCTATCTAATTGGTATATAGGGAACCCCCATACCTTGATCGATTCACTATTGAATATTTTCCGTGGCCGCTCAAAAACTGAAGCGCCACAAGCAAAGTTAGTCACCATACCCCGAGATGCTCATTCGATTTCGCGCAAGCAAATTAACCCGAATGCTATCAAGGTACTGTATCGACTAAAAAACTCTGGCTACCAAGGCTTATTGGTTGGCGGCTGTGTCCGTGACCTCATGCTAGGTATAGAACCCAAGGACTTTGACGTGGCAACCAATGCTACGCCTGAACAGGTCCGTCAGTTATTCAGCAATTCTCGCCTGATTGGCCGTCGCTTTAAATTGGTTCATGTGAATTTTGGACGTGACACCATTGAAGTAGCTACGTTTCGAGCGGCCCATGACCCAGATACGTCACACCACACCATAGCCAAGGCCAACGACCATGGCATGCTGGTACGTGACAATGTGTATGGCACATTAGATGATGACGCTGCACGACGTGACTTTACGGTCAACGCCATTTATTACGACATTGCTGATTTCTCAATCAAGGCCTTGCCACAAGGATTGAAAGACATCGATGATCGTGTATTGCGCATCATGGGCGACCCTGAACAACGATACCGTGAAGACCCGGTTCGCATGATCCGTGCCGCACGGTTCGCTGCCAAACTGCATTTCACTATCGATGAGAAAACCAGCGCACCGTTTCAATCTTTGGCCTCATTGCTAACCAATGTGTCGTCAGCCCGCATGTTTGATGAAACCCTCAAGCTGTTGCTCGGGGGCTACGCCCATGAAACTTTTGAAACGCTGGACCGTCTGCATTTGCTCAAGCCGTTATTGCCGGCCACTGCGCGCGCGATTCAGTCGGAACACCCCTTTAACCGCCAGTTTATATTGCAGGCGTTAAACAATACCGATGACCGGATCCGTGCGGGCAAGTCAATTACCCCCGCCTTCTTGTTTGCGGCTTTGTTGTGGCCCGATTTTCTTGAGAAGCGCACCGCTTTGATCAATCAGGGTATGCCGGAAGCACCTGCCACCCAAAAGGCTGCACAGATCGCGATCATGGATCAGGTGAAGTACACCGCAATCCCTAAGCGTTTCACACTGCCCATTAAAGAAATTTGGGATCTGCAGTGGCGCCTGACCAAGCGCACACCACAAAAGGCGTTGGCCTTGCTTGAGCAAAGTCGATTCAGAGCTGGCTATGACTTTATGTTGTTGCGTGAACAGGCTGGCGAGCCGTTAGATGGCCTTGGCGATTGGTGGACCAAATTTCAGGCGGTTGACGAAGAAGGCCGCACCAAGATGCTCAATATCAAGTCGAACAAGCCGAAGCGGTCCCGTGCACCCAAAAAGCGCCCCGCTGCCAGCAGTGACTGATGACCGCATCTACATCGGATTGGGGAGTAATCTCGACGATCCGATGCTTCAAATTCAGACGGCCGTAACGGCACTGCAAGCGCTGCCACATACGCACGTCACCGCCTGCTCAAGCTTGTGGGTGTCAAAACCCATGGGCCCAAGTGATCAACCCGATTATGTGAATGCGGTGGTAGCCTTATCATCGGCACTGGCCCCCTTAGCCCTGCTCGCGGCTTGCCAAGCAATTGAACAGGCACAGCGTCGGATCCGCACCCGCCATTGGGGTCCACGAACCATCGACCTTGATGTGCTATTATTTGGTGGCGAACAGATTCATCTGCCTACTTTGATTGTGCCCCACCCTGGCATTACTGAACGCGGCTTTGTGCTGGCGCCACTGCATCAAATTGCACCCGATATCTGCATTGCAGGCAAGTCGATTAATCACTGGCTAGAAAAGTGCGACCGCAATGGACTTCAGGCACTAGACCAGCCGATCTTGGCATTGTAAACCATGTAGGCCGCCAATTGCGTAGCGTCAGCCTGAGTCCAGTTTTCTGGTACACTTGGTTGACACAGGATACGGCTGGCGACACTATTACGACACTTAATGGTTCAGGCACTTTCAATGAAAAAACAAACGCTTTCTACGATCAATCAGTTGGTGGCCAAGGGTGAGAAATTCACCTGTTTGACTGCCTATGATTATACCTTCAGCAAGCTGTTTAATAGCTGCGGTGTTGAAACCTTGTTGGTGGGTGACTCCCTAGGTATGACAGTACAGGGCCACAACAGCACCATCCCAGTGACTGTCGCTGATATCGCTTATCACACCCGCGCAGTGGCGCAGGGTAATAGCACGGCGTTGATTATTGCCGACATGCCGTTCATGTCTTTTCAAACGGTGGAAGAGGCGCTAAAAAATGCCGGCACCCTGATGCAAGCAGGTGCGGAGATGGTCAAGTTGGAAGGCGGCGCATGGCTCGCTGACACCGTGACCGCTTTGGGGCGCAACGGCGTACCTTGCTGCATCCACATGGGATTGACACCGCAATCGGTGAATAAGTTTGGCGGCTATAAGGTTCAAGGCCGGACATTGGATGCAGCTGAGGCTTTGGTTGCCGATGCCATCGCATTGGAAAAAGCCGGTGCTGACTTTTTGTTATTGGAATGTGTGCCCGTTGCCGTGGCCAAAAAAGTGACCGAGGCTGTTTCTGTTCCCGTCATTGGCATCGGCGCCGGCCCAGACACCGACGGACAGGTATTGGTATGTTACGACATGCTCGGCCTGAATCTCGATCACAACCCGCGCTTTGTGAAAAACTTTATGATCGACGCACCCGACATGGCTACCGCCGTACAAAATTATGTCGCTGAAGTGAAGTCAGGTGCCTTTCCCACTGAAGCGCACGGTTATTTGTCATGATTGAAATTCACGATATCGCAGCGTTAAAAGCGTGGAGCGCCGAGCGCCATAAGGCGAACAAGACCATCGCTTTTGTTCCAACCATGGGCAATCTGCACAGTGGCCACATGTCTCTGATTGACCATGCCCAAACCTTGGCTGACGAGGTGGTGTGTTCAATTTTTGTGAATCCCACCCAATTTGGTGAGAACGAAGACTTAGACGCCTATCCAAAAACGCTCAGCGACGATATCGACAAATTAAAGGCGCATGGCTGCCATGTGCTTTTTATTCCCAGTGCTCATGATATGTACCCACAGCCTGACCTTACCCGCGTAACGGTGCACCACATGTCGACCTTGCATTGTGGGGCTACAAGGCCCGGCCATTTTAACGGCGTGACCACAGTGGTATTGAAGTTGGTAAACGCATTACAGCCCCATTTTGCCATCTTTGGATTGAAAGATTTCCAGCAGTACACCATTTTGAAAACCATGCTCAGCGACTTGTTCGTACCCACGCAGATTGTCGGCGTTGAAACTGGACGCGCTGAAGATGGCTTGGCGCATAGCTCACGTAATGGCTACCTAACCGCCCTTGAACGCGAGACTGCCCCTTGCTTGTATGCAACCCTATGCACAGCCCGCCAACACCTAGAGGCTGGTATCAAACCGGTGTATGAGATTGTGAGAGAAGCCAAAGAATTTTTAATGGAAAACGGTCTGACTCCCGACTACTTTTCTATATGCCGCCAAATAGACTTAGAACCTGCAACAGAACAAGACACCGAACTGGTGATTTTAGCTGCAGCCTATCTGGGTCGTGCACGTTTGATCGACAATCTGCACTTTCATCTCAATCGGTAAGCACACTAGATTCAAACACAGTCATCGACAACACCGTATATACAAAGGATAGATACATGGCAACGACGACGGACCAAACCGCTACCCAACGCAAGTTGGCACTGAAGGCATCTGAACTAGACACTCTTGTATCCCTGTTTGCAGCGGATCCCCAACGGGCTGTGCGCTATCAGGTAAAAGCAGCCGGTATCCTACTGGATTATTCAAAAAACCGTATCGATGATGATGTGCTGTCCCATTTGATGGCATTGGCTGAACAGCAAGCCCTCCCGGAGTCCATCGCTGCGATGTTCGCTGGCGACGTGCTGAACAATACCGAGAAACGGCCCGTACTTCACACCGCACTGAGACAGCCACGTGGCGCTTCAGTAAAGGTGAATGGGCAGGACGTCATGCCAGAAGTCCACGCTACCTTGGATAAGATGGCGCAGTTCTGCGACCAAGTGCATTCAGGGGCTTTTTGCGGCCACACAGGTAAGCCACTGCGTACCATCGTTAACATCGGTATTGGTGGTTCCTTCTTGGGACCCAAGCTGGTCTCAGATGCATTGATGCCCTATTGGCAATCAGGCTATGACCTGCGCTATATGGCCAATATCGACGGCACCGACTTCGCGGAAACCGTGAAGGGGCTCGACCCAGAAACGACATTGTTTGTGATCTGCTCAAAGTCATTTAATACCCTTGAAACCCTCAAGAACGCCGAGGCAGCACGACAGTGGTTCTATGAGCAAGGCGGTACACCTGAGCAGGTGCAACAGCATTTCGTCGCAGTGACCACCAATATTGCAGCAGCCACCCAATTTGGTATTTCTGCCGATAACCTATTCCCCATGTGGGATTGGGTCGGTGGGCGGTACAGCCTTTGGTCGGCCGTTGGCCTGCCGCAAGCGCTCGTCATGGGCTTTGAGCATTTCTCGGCGTTGCTTTCTGGCGCCCACGAAATGGACGAACATTTTAGAACCGCGCCACTGGATGAAAACATCCCCGTGCTTTTGGGCTTGTTAGGTGTCTGGTACCAAAACTATATGCAAGCAGATTCCCATGCGGTGCTGGTCTATGACACCTATTTGAAAGAATTGCCCAACCACCTCCAGCAACTGGACATGGAATCCAATGGCAAACGCGTGACGAAGGCAGGCGTTCCCGTGACGGAACAGACTGGCGCCGTGATCTGGGGTGGCACAGGTACCAACGGACAACACGCCTACCACCAATTATTACATCAGGGCACCCGCTTGATCCCCTGTGATTTTATTATGCCACTCAAGAGCCACCATCAGGTGTCAGACCATCATGACTGGTTGTTTGCCAATTATTTGGCGCAGCAGCAGGCGTTAGCCTTTGGTAAAACCGAAGCAGCCATCATCCAAGAGCTGACCGAAAAAGGCATGACGACAGAAGCCGCACAATCCTTGGCACCCCATAAGGTGATGCCCGGCAACAAACCCTGCAACAGCATATTATTTGATCAGGGCACGCCGGCACGTATTGGCGCATTGATTGCCATGTACGAGCACAAAGTAGCAGTGCAGGGTGTCATGTGGGGCATTAACAGTTTTGACCAGTGGGGCGTAGAGTTGGGTAAGGTGCTTGGAGAAGCCGTTTTTGACGCACTGAATACCGGCGACGTATCCGCTTTTGACAGTTCTTCAGTACAATTAATTTCTTTATTTCGTGAATCAAAATGACCAAAAAGAAACCAACAGTCTCTTTGATATTAGGTGGCGGTTCAGCACGTGGACTGGCCCATATTGGTGTTATTGAGGTGCTACTTGAACGCGGGTTTGAGATTAAATCAATTTCAGGCTGTTCAATTGGCGCACTGGTAGGCGGCATCTATGCAACAGGGAAGCTGCCCCAATACCGGCATTGGCTTAAAGGCCTAGACAAAACCGCTGTATTTCGTCTGTTAGATTTTTCGTTTCAGCGTTCGGGTCTGTTTAAAGGTGACCGTATTATCGAGGCGTTATTGGCTTTGGTAGGCGAACACAATATTGAAGACTTACCGATTAAATACACTGCCGTTGCGACCGATATCGACCGTGAAAAGGAGATATGGTTTGTTGATGGCTCATTGTTCCAAGCGATAAGGGCATCCATCGCCATACCCAGTGTCTTTACACCCCACCACTATCGCGGTATGCAATTGCTCGACGGCGGATTGTTGGACCCCCTTCCCATCGCGCCAAGCGCCGGCGACAACACCGACATCACCATTGCTGTGAACCTCAACGCGAAAGTGCGTAGTGCCCATGAAAAAGCCATTGATGAAACGGTAGAGGTGAGTGACGAAGATGCACTGGATCCCAAATGGCACAGACGCGTCGCTACCTACCTTGATCGGTTCATACCTGAAAAGATTCCCAGTGCGCTATTGCCAGCTGAACGCCTCAGTCTTTTAGAGTTGATGAGTCAGAGTATCGAAATGATGCAAAACACCATTGCGCATTCAAAGATGGCGTCCAACCGTCCAGATATTCTGATCGAAATACCGCGAGACTTGGCTGGGGTATTTGAATTTCATCGATCTGAAATGTTAATTGCCTATGGCCGCGCCCGAGCGGTAGCGGCACTTGATCATTATGAGCGGTCTAAACACCACTGATACAAGGCTACGACGATAGTCCGTTTTGGCTATCGTCCGTCGGCATCCCAACTAAACAGTGCAGCGCCAGCACCAATAAATAGCACGGTCATTACCATCAGCGTAACCACATGGTCTGATTGCGAGGCCAACGTTTCACCCTCTACTGCAATGGCGCGACTGGCTGCCACAATATGGGTTAGTGGCAACAGTTGCGACACCTGCTGTAACCACTGCGGTGCACCCTCGAGCGAAAACCACACACCCGACAAGCCCATCATGGGCCACGAAGCAAAATTGAGCAGCCCGCCAGTGAGTTCTTCGCTACGGGTACGTGAGGCAATCACCAAACCCAGTGAAATCATGGTAAAGATACCAATGGCCAATACAGCAAAGAATGACCAATAACTGCCCAGCATTAGGGTATCCAGTGCCCAATGGCAGCCGAAGAAGATGACGGCGCATACAAACATCAGAATGAGCCAACGCGACAGCATTTGGGCGGACAAGTATTCAACCGCGCCTAATGGCGTCGCCTTAAACCGTTTGAGCACGCCAATTTTGCGGTAACGAACAATCACATATCCGACACCAAACAGACTGCTAAACATAATGTTCATGCCAATGACACCGGGCAGTACCCAATCGACATATCGCACTTGCCGACCATCAATCACGGTGCGCTGAAAGCCTGGATCATCTGCCAGTAACAGCTTTTCCACCATATAACCTTTGGGTGAGCTTCGGTTTACCCAGTAGGTTTTCCGGTCGAGCTGTACCAATAAATCAATTTGGTGTTGGCGCAGCTTTTTGACCGCGACATCCTGCTCTAAATAGGGCACCCATTGGATGTGTTTGACATCAAATAACAGGGGCTTGGAGATATAGGCATCCTGCTCACCCATAACCCCTACCTTGAACATGGGCTGGCCATTTCCAAACACAAAGGCAAAGCCAAACACCAGCAAAAATGGGAAGAAGAAGTTCCACCCAAATGAGCTACGGTCTCGAAAGAACTCTCGATTACGGGCATGAAATACGGCCCAAAAACGTTTAAACATGATGCATTTCCATTGGATGCGCCCACACAATCAACTGCGCAGGGCATGGCCGGTTAAAGTAATAAATAAGTCTTCCAGATTGGGTGATTTCACCTGCAATCCATCTAAGTCGATATTGCGTGCAATTAACGCGTTGACCGTTTGATTGACCTGATTGGTTAAAATCTCGGCATAACCGTTGGCACGGGTAATGGCATATTCGAAACTAAAATCTGCTGGAACGGCACTCTCAGGTAACACAACTTTCACCCCATCAAAATGGGCGTCTAACAAACCCTGTGGACTGCCCTGTGCAATAATCTCGCCGGCATCCATCACCACGATGTCGTCACATAGGGTTTGTGCTTCGTCCATATAATGCGTGGTTAAAATAATGGTCGTGCCCTGCTTTTTGATCAGGTCAATCAGGGTCCAGAAATTGCGTCGCGCCTGAGGATCTAATCCCGTAGTAGGCTCATCCAAAAATAGAATTTTTGGGTTGTTGACCAAAGCCAAAGCCAACAACAACCGCTGCCGTTGGCCACCCGACAATTTGCGCGCGTCTTGATCTGCAAAGTCATCAAGGCTGCACAGGGTCATCAACTCAGGTAAGGGTTTGGTCTCTTTATAAAAAGACCCAAACAGCATCAACGTCTCTTTGACACTCAAGTAATCGGGCAAAGCGGTGTTTTGAAATTGGATTCCGACATTTTGGTAGTCCGATACGGTGGCTGGCTTACCAAAATACCGAATCTCTCCTGAGGTGGGCTTTGAGATGCCTTCCATCATTTCGATGGTGGTGGTCTTACCGGCGCCATTGGGGCCCAACAAACCAAAACAAATGCCCTCATCCACGGAAAAGGAAATACCCTTCACAGCGGCATGGCGCTTAAATGTTTTCACCAAATTGGCAACGGCCAATACTTCCATGCTTACATCACTCTGTCATTATAGGGTGTTAACTGAGGCAACTTACTGCCAAGCCCCTATTGGGGCGCTTTGGTCGACATTGTACCGAGATTTCGGTTTTTTCGCGCCAACCGACGCAAATTATTTGGCTAGCAGGGAGGAAACCTGCGAATGCGCGCTATTTGGGTCTAATTTTTGATTTATTTCTGTTCTCTACAGGCTACACACAAGTTATCCACAGCTAGTGCTAATGCCAAGGATGATCCTAAGGAGTACACTACCGAACAGAAAGGAGCTTCTAACCCCATGAATATTCAATTTGGCGAAAAACTACTGCACTTCTCACCGACACTGGCTGCACAAATCGGTTTAGACGAAGCGGTGCTGGCACAGTTGGTTTTTGAATTATCCCATATTTGTCCTACCAAAACGCTTGAGAGTGTCGATTGGTTTTATTTGGCACCCGAGCGGTGGCCTGAACTGGTTCCCTTTTGGAATATGACCAAGATTAACGCCATCTTTTTAAATTTAGAACAGCTTAAGATTGTAGAGCGCCATTTTAATCCCAATGGACAGTTCCTTATTCGCCTTATGCCCAATAATGCGTTTCACCCAGCAGGTGAGCGAGCCAATAGCACGCAATCAGTTCCGTTAGGCGAAAAACCAGCAGCACAGATTCAGCAGCAGACCCATACTCAGGTCAATTCTGCGCGTCAGCGGAATCAAGCCCATTCTGGTCTGCCGACCTTTATGATTGAGCAAAGCCAGCAATTACAGACCGAACCGGCGTATAAATCAGCGATAACGCAGGAATGGACGCCCGACAAAAACTTTTTGGTGCCACGATTGGTCGCCGAAAACATTCCTGGGAGCTTCGTTGGCGAACAGCTACCTAACTTTATCGGCCACCATGTAGAAACGGGCACCCTTGCTGCCGACTGGAATAGCCGATTCGTCCGTTGGGTTAAAGAAGAATGGGCCAAACTGGCCCGTCCCGGCTATAAGAGTGGCACGCCACATAATCAACGTCAGGAAAAACGTGATGAAGTCCGACGACAGATCATGGATATCAACGACACCAATTGGTGAGCAGCGCACCCTAGACGAGAACACCAAGTTATTGGTTAACTTGGTGTTTGCCCGTTTTAAAGCGATTTATGGCCACAAATTCGACAGTACCTATGGTGACAAAGCCTCATTGGACATTGCCCGTCGGGAATGGGGTTATTGTTTGGCAGGTTACACCGAGCCACAACTGGCGAAGGCGCTACATACCTGCAAACTGACCCACGCGTGGCCACCAGCCATCGCAGAATTTGTCGCGCTGTTGCAGCCAAGTGCTTCGGAATTAGGCGTGGTTTCTGCCCATGCAGCCTATGTCGAAGCCTGTCGCTGCCGCGAAGACGCCCGTAATTTCCCTTGGTCACATCCCATTGTTTACCATGCCGCCAGAGAGACTGGTTTTTGGCGACTACAGCGTGGCAATGAAACCACGGTGTGGCCCCTTTTTGAACGCACCTATGCCGCATTATTGACACGATTGGCAGCAGGTGAAACCTTTGCTATTCCCAACCAACCCGCATTGGCAGACAACTCGTCGGTAACGCAGGCAGAGGCCATTCAATCATTGGCAGACCAGTTTGAATTAGACGCCAGTGCCTTTTATTTTCTGACACTGGACCGCCACAGCTCGGTACGAGAGCGTCTAAAGAATAAATTATTGGCGAGCCACCCCGAGATTGCAGCACACCTACCTGAATAAGGCTGGGTATCGGCTGTTACCTCTGCCCTGCCACGTGATCAGTCATGTGTGCAACCCATGGACAATCTGCGCTGAAGTTTTTATGCTGTCACTCAAGCGACCTGCTGGTTTCGTGTTCGCGTCTAGGTTGCATCACAGGGGATAGAAACTCACCAATGAATTTCACACTGCGCCAAATTCGTTATTTTGTCACCATTGCCGAAACCCTATCGGTCAGTAAAGCGGCGCGTGATTTGTATTTGTCACAATCGGCATTGACCAATGCCCTGTCTGAACTTGAAGCCAGCCTCGGTGTATTGCTGTTTATAAGGTCGCATAAAGGTGTCACTCTGACCCATGAAGGGCACCAGTTTCTTATATCCTCTCGGCGTATTCTGGCATCGGTTGCCGACGCTGCACAGGGCCTTACGGCAGGAACGACCCAAGACAAAGGCACCCTAGTCATCGGTGTCACCAGTTTGGTAGCAGGCTATTATCTTTCTGAACCCCTGAGTCGATTCACCCAACATTTCCCCGGTGTTAAGGTCACCTTGATCGAAGATGAGCAAGCGTACCTCGAAAACCAACTGGTGAACGGCGAAATTGACGTCGCAATATTCATGCTGCAACAAATGCATGAGCCGGATGCCTTTGAAATGGAAACCCTGACGCGCTCGCCACTCAAGGTGTGGCTACCGGTGAACCATCCTTTGTTCAAACAAGCCGACATCAGTTTGTTGGAATTGGCTAAGGAACCATTGATTACCCTGACCGCCAACCGCATTGACCACATTATTGGCCAGACGTGGCGCCGCTATAACAAGACCGCCCGCTCGTTTCTTGAAACCGAGTCCGTCGAAGCTGTGCGTAACCTCGTCGGCGCATCGCTGGGCATTGCCATTTTGCCAGAATTTGCCTACCGCCCATGGACGCTCGACATGCAACGTGTGGAAACCCGCAATATCCGCGAGGAAATTCCCAGTATCGACATCGGTCTGGTGTGGCGAAGGGGGTCCCATCTCAATTGGGCTACCTCAGAATTTATCGATCTTGCCCGTGATCAAAGTCGCTCAAAACAGCATACCGGCATTTAGCCATCAATTAAATTGATGGCCACCCCTCAGAAAATAGTATTATCTATCGCTAATATGTTTGATTACACTAAAAAAACGTACCGATCGTACGAAATAACAACAATAATGTTACGGAGATCAATTCAATGGGTAATAAAACTCGCCTATCGGCAAAGATAAGCGCCAGTTTCCTCATCGGCACCATGATGCTTAGCAGTCCTTTGCAAGCAGCAGGCATGGTAAAGAAGATTGGAAAAGGTGAAGGCCAAGTAAACATCGTCGCTTGGGCTGGCTATATTGAACGTGGTGATACCATGGCTGAATTCGACTGGGTAACAGGGTTTGAAGAAACCACTGGCTGCCAAGTTAATGTTAAGACAGCCGCAACGTCAGACGAAATGGTCGCACTAATGAACGAAGGCGGATTCGATCTGGTTACCGCATCTGGTGACGCCAGCCTACGTTTAATCGCGGGCAAGAAGGTTCAAGAAATCAACCTCGATCTGATTCCAAGTTACAAGACTGTCGACAAGCGTTTACAAAATGCCAAGTGGCACACAGTGAACGGCAAGCATTTCGGTGTGCCTTATCAGTGGGGCTATAACGTATTGGCCTACCGCACAGACGTGTTTAGCAAAGCACCTGACTCTTGGTCAGTGGTTTTTGAAGAACAGACGCTTCCTGATGGCAAATCAAACGCCGGTCGCGTTCAAGCATTCGATGGCCCTATCTACATTGCTGATGCAGCATTGTATTTGATGAGTGTTAAGCCTGAACTTGGCATCAAAGATCCCTACGAATTGAACGAAGATCAGTATCAAGCCGCCCTTACTTTGCTGCGCGGTCAGCGCAAATTGGTTGGTCGCTATTGGCATGATGCGTTCGTACAGATCGACGACTTCAAAAACGAAGGTGTGGTTGCCTCTAGCTCTTGGGGTTTCCAAGTCGGCATCCTAAAAGCGGATACGCCAATCGGTGCTGTGGTACCAAAAGAAGGTGCTACTGGTTGGGCTGACTCAACCATGTTGCATGCAGACGCTGAGAACGTGAACTGTGCCTATCGCTGGTTAGAGCATTCGATCAATCCGAAGTTGCAGGGTGACCTAGCAGCCTGGTTTGGTTCAGTGCCTTCGGTTCCTGCCGCTTGTACCGGTAACGCCCTGTTGACTGACGCAGGTTGTGCTGCCAACGGCTACGAGTCTTTTGATCAAATTCACTTCTGGCGCACGCCAGTGAGCAAGTGTGAAACGCAAGACCAGTGTGTACCCTATTATCGTTGGGTATCTGATTACATCGCTGTTCTAGGCGGTCGATAATCTAATCGGGGCGCCCGCCTGGGTGCCCCGTTCTTATAACGTTTAAATGTCAAAAATGAGACCCCTATGTCAGCTGTTTCCTTTGAATCGGTTTCGCGTCTTTATGGTGATGTTGTTGCAGTAGATAACGTCGACTTCGAGATTCAATCAGGCGAATTCTTTACCCTTCTTGGACCTTCTGGGTCAGGCAAAACCACCTGTTTACGCATGATGGCAGGCTTTGAATTTCAATCATCAGGCACCATTAAAATATTGGGCGAGGATTGCGCCAATAAGCCTCCCTATGACCGAAGTGTGAATACGGTCTTTCAAGATTACGCTCTATTTCCTCATATGAATGTCCGAGACAACATCGCCTATGGCTTGATGGTGTCGGGCGTTGGTACCAAAGAACGCTATGCGCGCACCGACGAAATGCTGTCGTTGATACATTTACCCGATGTGGGTGACCGCAAACCGTCACAACTGTCTGGCGGACAACGTCAGCGCGTTGCCATTGCCCGCGCACTGATTAACAAGCCCAAGTTGCTGTTGTTAGACGAGCCACTGGGTGCGTTGGACCTTAAATTACGTGAACAGATGCAAATTGAGTTAAAGACCTTACAGCGTCAGGTCGGCATTACCTTTGTCTTTGTTACCCACGACCAGCAAGAAGCCTTGTCGATGAGTGACCGTATTTGTATTTTCAACAAGGGCCGCATTGAGCAAATTGGCAGTCCTGATGATGTATATGACCGACCGGAATCCGAATTTGTTGCGCAATTTGTGGGCAGCGTGAATCTGCTCAAGAATGCCCAAGCCAAACACATTTTAGGTATCGATGGCACCGCGATGCTGCGACCTGAACGCATATCCATTAGCGCAGCAGACGCGAATAAGCCTAGCCGCTTGACCGGCTGGGTACTTGAACATGAATATCTTGGCCCCTATATCCGGTACCAGGTGGCTATTGATGACCAACTAACGTTGATCGTAAACCAACCGAACCCCGGGCACCTCTCCGCCGAAGAACGGTTTGCACGCGACACCCGGGTGTCATTGGATTGGGATGACACGGCTGTCCATGCGATCCAAGGGGGCAAAAAGTGAATACTGCTGCTGTGGCACCTCTGCAGCCCAGTATGCTGCGTCGGTTATCCACTTGGTTTTATATCCGTCCGCGTCTGTTTTTATTGACGCTTTTGGCGCCGCCAGCCCTGTGGCTGGGTGTGGTGTACTTGGGCTCGCTGTTTAATCTGCTCGCACAATCGGTGTTTCGCCTCGATGAGTTCAGTGGACAGGTGGTTTACGAAGTCGGCATCGGTAACTTTATCGACCTGTTTCGTGCCGCCAATCTCGACGTCATTGTGCGTACCGTGGTGATGGCGACATTGGTCACTGTTGCCTGTGCCGCCATTGCATTTCCTATTGCCTATTACATGGCGCGTTATACCAATGGCAAAACCCGTGCGTTATTTTATGTCGCTGTGATGCTGCCGCTGTGGTCGAGTTATTTGGTGCGGGTCTATGCCTGGAAACTGATTTTGGCCAAAGAAGGCGTTATCGGATGGGTGTTTGCGTCCTTGGGTATTGAACCCGTATTGGAGGCCATCCTGTCGATTCCCATGATAGGCGGTTCGTCCTTGTCATTTTCACGGTTAGGCACCTTTATCGTGTTTGTTTATATTTGGGTACCCTTCATGATTTTGCCCATCCAAGCCGCGATTGAACGCATACCGAGATCGTTGCTAGAGGCCTCTGCTGATTTGGGTGGCCATCCCAGCCAAACCTTTAGAAAGGTCATCTTTCCATTGGCACTGCCGGGCATTGCAGCAGGCTCAATCTTTACCTTTTCACTCACATTAGGGGATTACATCATCCCTGGCGTGATCGGTAATTCAACGCTCTACATTGGTCAGGTGGTGTATATGCATCAAGGCATGGCGGGCAACTTGCCCTTTGCTGCCGCATTCTCGTTGGTACCCATTGTGGTGATCGCTGTTTATTTGACTCTGGCGAAAAGAATGGGGGCTTTCGATGCACTCTAACACGGCACGTGCCCCCCTAGGACTGAAAATAGCCGCCATCGGTGGCTTGTTGTTTCTACATATTCCCATGGCATTTATCTTTTTATATGCCTTTACCACCGAACAAAAAAGCTATCAGTTTCCACCGCCGGGATTCACGGTAAAGTGGTTTGTGAAGGCGTGGAACCGCCCCGATGTGTGGGAGGCGATCCAGTTGTCACTGGAAGTCGCGGCATTGTCTACGTTGTGGGCGATGGTGTTGGGTACCTTGGCTGCATTGGCATTGTCCCGCGCACGCTTTTTTGGACGAGACACCTTTTCTATGCTGTTGGTTTTACCCATTGCGTTACCCGGCATTATTACGGGCTTGGCGTTAAGGTCGGGCTATGGCTCACTCGACATTCCTTTTAGCTTTTGGACCATTGTCATCGGCCATGCCACTTTTTGTATTGTGGTGGTCTATAACAATGCAGTAGCCCGATTACGACGCACCAGTGTGAATTTGATCGAAGCCTCTATGGACTTAGGCGCAGATGGCCTACAGACCTTTCGGCATATTATTCTGCCGAATTTAGGCAGCGCGTTGCTGGCAGGTGGCATGTTGGCATTTGCATTAAGCTTCGACGAGGTCATTGTGACTACCTTTACGGCAGGCCAGCAAACCACCTTGCCGATTTGGATGTATCAAGAATTGATAAGACCCCGTGACCGTCCAGTCACCAATGTGGTGGCAGTGATCATTGTGATGGTCACCACCATACCCATATTGGCTGCCTACTATCTGACTCGGGATACCGATATCGATGATGGCGGCGGAAAATAACACCCACTAATAAAAAGAATCGCGAACAAGGAGTGCAACACTCATGGCCATAAACACTAAGTTATTAATTGATGGAAAATTCGTGTCTGGTACTGGACATGATGAAGACATTTTCAATCCAGCGACTGGTGAAACCATCACCAAAGTAGCTGAAGCATCTATTGAACAGGTATCTAAGGCCGTTAACGCTGCCCAGCGCGCGTTTACAGGCTGGAGCGCTACAACACCGGGCCAACGCAGCCTGTTGCTACTAAAGATTGCAGACGCCATTGAGGCAGACGCAGAGGCGTTTGCGCGTTTAGAAGCCACCAACTGCGGCAAGCCTTATGCCGGCGTATTGGCAGATGAAATTCCAGGCGTTGTAGACTGTTTTCGCTTTTATGCCGGTGCCATTCGTTGCATGACAGGCCCCGTGGCAGGTGAATACCTTGAAGGCTTCACCAGCATGATTCGTCGCGACCCCGTGGGTGTCATTGCGTCTATCGCGCCATGGAACTATCCGTTGATGATGTCCGCGTGGAAAATTGCACCCGCTATCGCCGCCGGTAATACGGTGGTACTCAAGCCGAGCGAACAAACGCCGTTAACCGCACTGAAATTCGGAGAAATTTTGGCCGACATCCTGCCAAAGGGTGTGGTCAATATTGTGTGCGGTCGCGGAGAATCAGTGGGCCAACCGTTGGTTGAGCATCCTGTGGTGAGAATGGTCAGCTTAACGGGCGACATTTCGACGGGTCAAAAGATTCTCAAGATTGCGGCAGACACCATGAAACGCACCCACTTAGAATTGGGTGGCAAAGCGCCCGTCATCGTGTTTGACGATGCTGACATTAGCGCTGCCGTTGAAGGTATACGTGCCTTTGGTTTTTATAATGCCGGTCAAGATTGCACGGCTGCATGCCGTGTCTATGTGCACAGCAAGGTACACGACCGCTTTGTCGCCGAATTAGCGGCCGCAGTGAGCACCATCAAATTGGGTACTCAGGATGAAGAAGGCGTCGAAATGGGGCCCCTCATCTCCGACCGTCAGCGTAATCGCGTCGCGTCTTTTGTCGAACGCGCCGTGTCAACTGGGCATATGGAAGTGGTGACCGGTGGTAAAATGCGCCCTGGCCCCGGTTTCTTTTACGAGCCTACCGTGATCGCTGGCGCCAAGCATGAAGACGAAATTGTACGTCGAGAAGTGTTTGGGCCCGTGGTATCCGTCACCAAATTCAACGAAACCCAGCAAGTCATCGATTGGGCAAACGATTCTGACTACGGTTTGGCATCGTCTATTTGGACCAAAGATTTGGGCAAAGCCAATCGGGTTGCACGACAACTACAGTATGGCGCTACCTGGATTAACACCCACTTTATGTTGACCAACGAAATGCCACATGGCGGCATGAAGATGTCGGGGTATGGCAAGGATCTGTCGATGTATGCTTTGGAAGACTATACCGTGGCGCGCCACGTGATGTTTGCACACGACTAAAGGCCTTTTGTAACAGGCAACAAAAAGCCCGGCATTAGCCGGGCTTTTTTATAGAAGAGCCTGTGGTTTACACAGACGCTTTCTCTTCGTCAGTCATCTCTTTCATGGTCAACTTCACACGACCACGGTTATCGACGTCTAGTACCTTCACTGCCACTTCCTGACCTTCAGACAATTCTTCGTCTACAGTCTTCAAGCGACGCTCACAAATCTGTGAGATGTGAACCAAGCCATCTTTGCCCGGCAAGAAGTTAACGAATGCGCCGAAGTCAGCAATACGAACCACTTTACCACGGTAGATAGCACCAATTTCAGCTTCAGCTGTGATGGCAAGAATACGGTTCTTGGCATCTAGCATACGCTCTTGGTTAGGCGCATAGATACGGATAGTACCGTCGTCTGAAATGTCGATTTCTGTCTGAGTTTCTTCAGTCAAAGCACGGATAGTTGCACCACCCTTACCAATAACGTCACGAATCTTGTCAGTATCAATCTTCACATTCTCATAAGACGGTGCATTAGGTGACAACTCAGGACGTGAAGCACTGATCACCAACGCCATTTCGGCCAAGATGTGAATACGTGCATCGTGAGCCTGCTCTAACGCAGATTCCATGATCTCTTCGGTGATGCCCTGGATCTTGATATCCATCTGCAATGCAGTGATACCCTTAGCAGAACCGGCTACTTTAAAGTCCATGTCGCCCAAGTGATCTTCATCACCCAAGATGTCAGTCAAGATGGCGAAGCCGTTGTCTTCTTTTACCAAGCCCATTGCAATACCTGCAACTGGCGTAGTGACCGGAATACCTGCGTCCATCATGGCCAAAGAGGTACCGCACACAGAAGCCATTGAACTAGAACCGTTTGATTCAGTGATTTCAGACACCACACGAATGGTATACGGGAATTCTTCTACGTCTGGCAACGTGGCTGCAACACCGCGACGCGCCAATCGGCCATGACCGATTTCACGACGACCAACGCCACCCATACGACCTGCTTCACCTACGCTGAACGGAGGGAAGTTGTAATGCAACATGAAGGGATCGTTACGCAGACCAGATAGGTCATCAACCATTTTAGAGTCGCGCTTTGTACCTAGAGTACAGGCAACCAATGCCTGAGTTTCACCACGGGTAAACAAGGCAGAACCATGGGCACGCGGCAATACGCCTACTTCTACTTCAATCGCTCGAACGGTCTTGTTGTCGCGGCCATCGATACGTGGCTCACCAGCAACAACGCGCTGACGAACAATACGCTTTTCAATTTTAGAGATAGCACCTTTGATGTCGTCTGCTGAATAGCCAGTCGTTTCATTAACCAAGGCTTCAACTGCGTCAGACTTAATCTGTGACAACAGGCTCACGCGCTCCATCTTGTCTACAGTCAGGTAAGCATCGCCTACGCGCTGTCCGAAACCCGTTTCTACGGCTTCAGTCATGGCTGCATCAATGGCAGGTGCTGACCAATCCCACTGTGGCTTGCCAACTTCTGCGGCAAACTCTTTGATCGCTGCAATGACAGGCTGCATTGCATCATGGCCAAACAACACACCACCTAGCATGACATCTTCAGACAATTCTTTGGCTTCAGATTCAACCATCAATACCGCTGCGTCAGTACCCGCCACGACCATGTCCAGATCAGATGCAGCATAATCTGCGATGTCTGGGTTTAGCGTATAGCCAGCTTCGTCTGTGTAGCACACGCGTGCTGCAGCGATAGGACCTGCAAACGGAAGGCCAGAGATAGACAATGCCGCTGAGGTAGCCAACATGGCGCAAATATCAGGATCTTCATTACGGTCAGCACTGATAACGTTGATGATAACCTGAACTTCGTTCATGAAACCCTTAGGAAACAATGGACGAATTGGACGGTCAATCAGACGTGAGGTCAGTGTCTCTTTTTCGCTAGGACGACCTTCGCGCTTCAGGTAACCACCAGGAATCTTGCCAATGGCATAGTATTTTTCCTGATAATGTACTGATAATGGGAAGAAATCTTGTCCAGGACGCATGCTTTTAGCGCCTACGACAGTTGCCAATACCATGGTGTTACCCATAGTACAGATCACAGCGCCAGTTGCCTGACGTGCTACTTTTGCAGTTTCAAATGTTACTTCGTGTGCACCATACTGTACGGTTTTGCGTTCTGCTTTTAAAAAAGTCATTCAATTTTCCTTTTACACTTCTTACGATTTCCAGATACCGCAGAGCGCTTCTATCAATAGACCTTTTGGGTAAAGACCCATTGATAGAAGCACTCGTCTCTGTGGTACTGAACTAGAGTTATTAACCTATTGTGACTCAAGTAGTTGCCTAGGTGAGAACAACGACCCGTTACTGCTTGGAAATGTATACATGCCCAAAGGCAAAAAGACCCCTGCGGGGTCTTTTTCTAGGCTTACTTAGCGACGTAGACCGAGTCGGCCGATCAGCGCGGTATAACGCTCAACGTTCTTGCCTTTCAAGTAATCCAACAACTTACGACGCTGGTTTACCATACGGATCAAACCACGACGTGAGTGGTGATCTTTACCG
The DNA here is from genome assembly GCA_913063165.1 of uncultured Saccharospirillaceae bacterium. Lineage (GTDB taxonomy): Bacteria > Pseudomonadota > Gammaproteobacteria > Pseudomonadales > Natronospirillaceae > CAJXZL01. The sequence continues at coordinate 24,817 of CAJXZL010000011.1, forward strand.
TGTGCCTTAAAGTGACCCTGTAGTGCTTCGATGTTACCTGTCAACAATGCAACCTGAACTTCTGGAGAACCAGTGTCGCCTTCTGCCTGACCGTAAGCTGCTACAATTTCAGCTTTCTTTTCTGGGGATAATGCCATGTTAAAAACACTCCAATTGTGAACATGCTGGTCGGTATGCCGAGGCTACCAACGGATTACCAAATGTCCGCCGTGCATGTTAACAGCGGAATCGGACTCAGAATTTTCCGAGCGCGCGGATTATACCGAATATTGATTAAGAATTACAGTTTATTACACGTACTGGCCACAATTCATTGGCACGTTTTACTTGTCCTATACCCACGAATTGTTGACTGTCTGACTGATACACACGGTATTGCAGATCAGAAGGTGCATCGCATGCGGTTAGCGTGGTCGGATTGCCATGGATGAAGGGCACAGATTGCGCCTCAGTCAGCTCTATCACTGGCCAATCGGCGATCATGGCATCTACTGGCAGCATTGCTGATAAGAAAGCCTCATCTGGCACATCATCGATACCCATCGCTTGGTCTAACGTGAAGGGTCCGTGCTGGGTACGATGTAAGCGGCTGACCGTCGCGCCACAACCCAATAACTGCCCCAATTCGTCGACGATACTGCGAATATAGGTGCCCTTACTGCAATGAATGGTTAGATCAACTTGATCTGGTCGCACCGCATCCAACTGGCTTGAAAAAATAGTAATCTGTCTCGATTTAGCTTCAACCGGTTCGCCCGCACGTGCCAACTCATACATCGGTCGGCCATTGACCTTCAACGCAGAGTAGATGGGGGCTACCTGAGTAATGGTACCGGTGAAATGCGCCGCCAATAGCTGCTCAATGTCGGCTTCGGTGAAAGCTGGTATCGGCTTGGTAGCAATGACTTCGCCATCTACATCACAGGTATCGGTCTGAATGCCTAGGGTGGCTGTAACCTGATAGGTCTTATCCGCATCTAATAGGAGCTGAGAAAACTTGGTCGCCTCACCAAAACACAGGGGCAACAGACCGGTAGCCAAAGGATCAAGGGCGCCGGTATGTCCGGCTTTCTTGGCCTTTAACTGCCACTTTACTTGCTGTAACACGCGGTTAGATGTTGAACCAGACGGCTTGTTGATTAAAAGCACCCCATGTACGGGGTTGCCTTTACGGGTTCTCGTTCTCGCCATCTTCAGCAGCCTTGGTGTGTGGGCTTACAGCCGCTTTGATCAATTTGTCCATGTGGTTGGCAGAACCCAACAACGGATCATAATGAAATCGCAGTTGCGGCATCACACGCAGCTTGATTGCCCCTGCGAGCAAGGTTCTTAAAAAACCTGCTGCGCCGTTGAGCACTTTCTCACTGGTCACCCGAGCGTCTGCATCATCGTTAAGACTCATACAGGTAAAGTAGATGTCTGCATAACCAAGGTCTTTGCTGACCTTAACTTCAGACAGGGTCACGATACCCACACGCGGATCTTTGATTTCTTGCTGAATGATCATCGACAGATCTTTCTGCATTTGGTCGGCAATACGCCGAGTACGACTGTATTCTTTAGCCATAGTAATTTCCTGCTCTATAAAAAAAGGGGCTTTTGACGGCCCCTAGTTTCAACGCCACCGATCAACGATTAGTCGATCGTGCGGGCAATTTCCTTCACGTCAAAGACTTCAATTTTGTCGCCTGGCTTCACATCAGTGTAGTTCTTCACACCGATACCACACTCAGTACCATTACGGACTTCTTGAACGTCATCTTTGTAACGACGCAGCGATTCGAGTTCACCTTCGTATATCACAACATCTGCGCGCAATACGCGGATCTTCTTTTGACGGTGGACCGTACCTTCAATCACCATACAGCCAGCAATCTGACCAAACTTAGGCGAATTAAATACGTCACGTACTTCAGCAATACCGACAATTTCTTCACGCAATTCTGGCGCCAACATACCGTTCAATGCATCGCGCACGTCGTCGATAATGTCGTAAATCACGCTGTAATAACGCAAATCAAGCGAGCTTCTTTCGATAATCTCACGCGCCTGACTGGAAGCACGGACGTTGAATCCAAAGATAACGGCCTTAGCAGTCACTGCCAAGTTGGCATCAGACTCAGTGATCGCACCCACGCCACCGGCGACGATGTTCACTTTCACTTCATCGGTACCCAACTTCAACAAGCTGCCTTTCAAGGCTTCTAAGCTGCCCTGTACGTCAGTCTTGATTAGGATATTCAATGAGGCAACGTCACCAGCAGTCATGTCGCTGAACAAGTTGTCCAACTTCACTGCTTTCTGGTGTGCCAATTCATTCTGACGCATTTTCTCACGACGGAACGAGGCGACTTCACGGGCCTTCTTCTCAGAAGCTACCACAACAAAATCGTCACCTGCTTCTGGCGTGCCATCTAGGCCCAAAACCTGGACTGGAATAGCAGGACCTGCAGAATCAGTTGGTGCACCTTTCTCGTCGAGTAACGCACGGACTTTACCGTACGACTGACCCGCCAATACGATGTCGCCTTTACGCAGGGTACCGTTTTGTACCAAGACAGTAGAGACTGCACCGCGACCCTTATCAAGACGCGACTCAACCACCACACCTTTAGCTGGTGCATTGTGCGTGGCCTTCAATTCTAAAACTTCAGCCTGAAGCAAAACAGCATTCAACAGGTCGTCAATACCCAAACCGGTATGTGCAGACACCTTGATAAACTGCGTATCGCCACCCCAATCTTCTGAGATTACGTTGCGCTGACTCAATTCGTTAGTCACGCGATCAGGATCTGCGCCTTCTTTGTCCATCTTGTTGATGGCCACTACCAAGGGTACGCCTGCTGCACGTGCATGCAAAATTGCTTCTTCTGTTTGTGGCATCACACCGTCATCGGCTGCAACCACCAAGATCACCACGTCTGTGCTCTTCGCACCACGCGCACGCATAGCGGTGAAGGCCGCGTGTCCCGGTGTATCTAGGAAGGTAATCATGCCATTAGGCGTATCAACGTGGTAGGCACCAATGTGCTGTGTAATACCACCAGATTCACCCGCTGCAACACGGGTGTCACGAATGTAATCCAACAACGAGGTTTTACCGTGGTCGACGTGACCCATTACCGTGACGACTGGCGCCTTGGTAACCAAGTCCTGATCATAAGACACACCGGTTACCAAGCTATCTTCAATCGCATTTTCGTTCACGATGAAATACTTATGACCCGTTTCTTCGACCACCAAAATAGCGGTATCCTGATCCAGTACCATATTCGAATTAGCGACAACACCCATCTTGAACAGGATCTTAACCACTTCGGTAGACTTGGTAGACATTTGACCAGCCAAATCACTTACCGTGATGCTCTCGCCAATACCTACTTCACGCATAACAGGTGCTGTAGGCTGCTGGAACTGGTGATCACGGCGCTTAGACTTACGACGTCTACGACGACCGCCGCCACCTTCTTCATTATCATCGATCAATTCCAACATCTGCTGGTGCTTGTTGCCCTTAGGCCGTTCCGCAGGACGGTGATGTGAAGCCACATCCTTGTCTTCTAATTGCTTAGGCTTACGGGAAATCGACTTTTTGTTCTTAGCATGATCATTGGTCGGCTTTTGAGCGTCCACAGGTGCTGGCTTGTGAGCAGCAGGCTTCTTCGCCGCTGGCTGTGCTTTTGCAGCAGCCTCTGCTTGGTCTGCAGCAGCTTTCTTCGCCACTTCTGATTCCGCAGCTGCGCGCTTTTCTTCGGCCTGACGCGCACGCGCCGCTTCTAGCTTGGCGTCTTCTTCGGCACGCTGATTTGCAACACTGTCCTTAACTGGCACGGCCACAGCATCTTCTGCTGCGTCTTTTTTCACATAGGTACGCTTTTTACGCACTTCAATGCTCACCGTTTTGCCTCGACCACCGCTGCCTGACGATTTAATCTGTGTCGTCACTTTACGGGTCAAAGTAATTTTACGCTGTCCACCTTCACTGTCGCCGTGTGCGCGCTTTAGAAAGGTCAATAGCTTTTGTTTTTCATCATCTGAAACCGCTTGATCAGCGCGTTTCTGCTTAAGTCCTGCTTCGCCCATTTGCGTTAGCAAACGATCTACTGGGGTACCGATACTTTCGGCAAGCTCTTTTACTGTTACCACTGCCATATTTTCACTCCTCCCCACTTTCTGATTCTTGTGCGAACCAAGGCGCGCGCGCAGTCATAATTAACTCGCCTGCACGTTCTTCACTCATTGCTTCAATGGCGACAAGATCATCAATGCTCTGTTCTGCTAGGTCTTCCATGGTCACAACACCTTGACTGGCCAATACAAATGCCAAGTGACGGTCCATGCCTTCCATGTTCAACAAATCTTCAGCTGGCTCGGCATTATCGAGTTGCTCTTCGGTTGCCAATTCTTGCGTCACGATTGCGTCTCTTGCACGCTGACGTAACTCGGTCACGATGGCTTCATCGAATCCGTCCATGTCCAACATTTCTTCAAGGGGTACGTAGGCAATTTCTTCAAGTGACGTGAAGCCTTCTTCAACGAGGGCTTCAGCCATGCTGTCGTCAACACCCAAAGAGTCAACAAATGACTGGATGATGCTGTCGCTTTCAGCCGATTGCTTCTCTTGGGCTTCGGTTACGGTCATGACGTTGATTTCCCAACCAGTCAATTCCGACGCCAAACGGACGTTTTGGCCATTACGACCAATCGCCATTGCCAAGTTTTCTTCGGCTACAGCAACGTCCATTGAATGGGTGTCTTCGTCAATAACGATAGAAGCCACTTCTGCAGGTGCCATCGCATTAATAACCAACTGTGCTGGGTTATCGTCCCATAGGATGATGTCCACACGTTCGTTACCCAATTCGTTCGATACGGCCTGGACACGAGAACCACGCATACCCACACAGGCACCCACGGGATCAATGCGACCGTCGTTGGTTTTGACAGCGATTTTGGCGCGTGCGCCTGGATCACGTGCACAACCACGAATCTCAATGACTTCTTCCTGAATCTCTGGCACTTCAATGCGGAACAATTCAATCAGCATTTCTGGGCTATTACGGCTCAGCACCAACTGAGGACCACGGTTTTCAGTGCGAATTTCTTGTAGTACTGCGCGTACACGGTCGCCGATGCGGTATTGCTCACGGGCAATCAGTTGATCGCGTGGCAATAACGCTTCTGCGTTGTTACCCAAATCGACAATCATGTTGTCTCTGGTCACTTTCTTAATCGTGCCGTGAACCATTTCGCCCATCTTGCCGCGATACAATTCAACCAGCTGCGCGCGCTCTGCTTCGCGGACCTTCTGTACGATAATCTGCTTGGCGGCCTGAGCACTGATGCGACCAAAACCTTCGTTTTCGATCACTTCTTCGTAGGTGTCACCTGGCTGCAATGATTTGTCGATCGCACCGGCTTCTTCCATATTGAGCTCAGTGCCCAAGATAGCGACACCTTCGTTGCTAACAATGTTCCAGTGACGGTATGTGGCGTAGTCGCCCGAAGTACGGTCAATGACGACACGAATGTCGGCTTCGCCTTCATCGTCAAAGCGTTTCTTCGCTGCTGCCGCAAGGGCTAACTCAATCGCTTCAAAGATCACATCTTTCGATACGCCCTTCTCATTCGATACAGCCTCTACAACTAAAAGCATTTCTTTATTCATTTTCTACGCCTCGTCATCCTGTAATGTAGTCATACTGCTGTCAAAAACCGGCACAATGCGTGCTTTGTCGATTTGATCTATTGGCAACATAAACTCGTCTTCGTCGATAATTAACAGCACATCGTCACCGTCAATCCCATTTAAAATACCTTTAAACTTGCGTCGGCCGTCAAAAGCCTGATGCAGTTTAATTTCAATTGTTTGCCCTCTGTAGCGCACAAAGTGTTCGGCGACAAATAACAGCCGATCAACACCTGGTGAAGACACTTCCAATGTGTAGTGACTGGTAATAGGATCTTCAACATCCATTACCGCACTCACTTGGTGACTCACCTTGGCACAGTCATCAACAGAGATACCATTTTCATGGTCAATAAAAATTCGTAGTACAGAGTTCTGGCCCTGTCCAATGTATTCAATGCCCCAAAAAATATAGTCGAAACTTTCGACGATGGGCTGAATCATTTCAATCAAACGTTCTGTTTTGGTGCTCAAATCTAAACCCCGAAAATAAAAAATGGGCATCATGTGCCCATAAGATTGACTTGCACATACACAAGTCGACTTTGCATAAACAAAAAGCCCCATACTGGAGCTTTTTATTTCATGCTTATACACCTGAAAACCGGACCCACTGCGAACAGGATTATCAACGGCACTCAAATGGCACATGCTATACAAAAAGTGGTAGCGGGGGCTGGATTTGAACCAACGACCTTCGGGTTATGAGCCCGACGAGCTACCAGACTGCTCCACCCCGCAACAAAGACCTACTTAATAGCGGGCGTTATTATAGGGGTTATACCCGCTAACTTCAACAGCCTGCTACTTTCTAAATGGTGCCGACGACTAGACTCGAACTAGCATGGGCTATTGCCCACCACCCCCTCAAGATGGCGTGTCTACCAATTTCACCACGTCGGCATAAACTTATTGGATGTTAGGAACACCCGGCTCTACAACAGGCAGCGTATCCGCAATCACTGGTGCAGATTGTTGCTCAATAACGGCAGGCACAAGACCCAAATCCATTACGTTGTCAGCTTTTTGCTTAGCATAAAAAGCCAATGCCAAGCTGGTCGAAAAGAAAAGCGTTGCCAAAATGGCAGTGGTTCTGCTCAAAAAGTTAGAGCTGCCTTCGCTACCGAACACGGTTTGTGAGGCGCCACCACCAAATGATGCGCCTGCATCAGCACCCTTGCCACGCTGTATCAAAATGAAGCCAATGATGCCGACGGCCAAAACAACGTGTACTGCAATAATTATGCTTTCCATTAACCAAAATCCTAGGTCATTCTGCGCTATGGCAGATGGTTACAAATTCGCTCAGTTTCAATGATGCGCCTCCAACGAGACCGCCATCAACATCTGGCATTCCAAATAGTTCTTGTGCTGTACCCGCTGTGACGCTGCCGCCGTACAGGATTTGAATCTTTTCTGCGACGCTGGCACGCTGTTCGGCTACATAGGCGCGGATGTCTGCGTGTACTGCCTGCGCTTGATCCGGTGACGCTGTAACCCCTGTGCCAATAGCCCACACCGGTTCATAAGCAATAACACAGGATGCCAATGCATCTATGCCGACCTGATCAATCACTGCGCGCAACTGCTCCCGCACAATGTCCATGGTCTGATTCGCTTCACGCTGCTCGAGCGTTTCACCGACACAGACGACCGGGATCAAGCCTTCTGACAACGCCAATTCGGTTTTAACACCACAAATCTCATTGGTGTCTCCGAACAATGCCCTGCGCTCCGAATGCCCTACCAATACATATTGGCAACCACATTCTTTAAGCATCACCGACGATGTTTCGCCAGTATAGGCACCCTTCAGGTAGGCTGCACTGTTTTGACCACCCCAACGAATCTTAGATTCCTTAAGGGTTGCTGCTACCTGGGGTAAAAATATAGTGGGTGCGAAAATGGCCACATCACATTTGGCACCCAATTCTGCTTCTAGAAAACCCGACAACAGGCCCGAAACTAAGGCAGTGTCACCATTCATTTTCCAATTAGCAGCTACGAGCTTACGACGCATCAATTATTCGTCCTCGTGAAAGATCGCGCATGTTAATGATTTTACTGGGCGCTTACAAGTGCCCAGTCTTTTAAATCGTTGTTTTTTAACTGTTTTGCTGATGTTAACTGGCAAGTTTCTGAACCACATCCGCCAAGGTCTGACAGACGTCGGTTACCAAACGGATCTCCTCGCCTTCTACCATCACGCGAATCAAGGGCTCCGTACCAGATGGACGCAACAATACGCGACCGGTATCCGCCAATCGCGCCTCTGCTGCCTTAACCGCAGCCTTCACCTCAGGCATTTCCATGATATTGCCGGCCTTAGTTAACCGCACATTGATCATTTTCTGTGGGTACTTGGTCATACCTTGCTTGAGCTCATGCAGGGTATTGCCAGTTTCAATCACTGCACGCATCACCTGTAGTGCTGCAACAATGGCGTCACCTGTGGTGGTCATGTCTCTAATCACCAAGTGACCTGAACCCTCACCACCTAACACCCAATTATTCAGGGCCAACTGCTCCATCACATAGCGGTCACCGACCTTGGCGCGTACCAAGGGGATACCCATGCGTTCCAGCGCTTTTTCCATACCCAGATTGGTCATCAGGGTACCTACAACGCCACCTTCGAAGTTATCGTACTGCTTGCGGTGTTGCGCAATAATGAACAACAGCTCATCGCCATCTACCAACGCGCCTGTGTCATCCACCATGACCACGCGATCACCGTCACCATCAAAGCCAATACCCAAGTTGGCTTTTTCTGACAAAACCGTCTGCTGTAATTGCTTGGGCTCAGTTGACCCACGCTCAAAGTTGATGTTTAAGCCATCTGGCTGATTGCCAATCACGATGACCTCTGCACCCATTTCCTTAAAGACTTTTGGGCCAACGTCATAGGTTGCGCCATGCGCGCAATCCAATACAATTTTCAAACCGGACAAATTGAGGTTCCGTGCCGTGCCCTTGCAGAATTCCACATAGCGACCGCCGGCATCATTGATCCGGACCGCCTTGCCCAAACGCTCTGAAGGCATGATGCGCATCACCTTATCCATTTCGGCTTCAATGGCGAGCTCAACGTCGTCACCCAACTTGGTGCCTTCTGGCGAAAAGAATTTAATGCCGTTGTCATAATGGGGGTTGTGCGATGCACTGATGACAATACCGGCGTCGGCATGAAAGGTACGGGTCAAGTAGGCAATAGCGGGTGTTGGCATGGGGCCCAACAGCAAACTGTCTACGCCGGCAGCGGATAAGCCCGCTTCAAGAGCTGATTCAAACATATAGCCAGATATACGGGTATCTTTGCCAATAAGGATGCGGGTCTTGCCTTTTCTAGCAAACACTTTCCCTGCCGCCCAACCTAGCTTTAACATGAATTCAGGGGTGATCGAACCCTCTCCAACCGCACCACGAATGCCGTCGGTGCCAAAAAATCGTTTCTTTGTCATGAGCTACTTCCTTTGTCGATTACGTTTTTACTCAGTTGATTCTTGTATTGCAGCTACAATCCGCATGGCATCTTTGGTTTCGGCAACATCATGAACACGCACAATGGTTGCACCCTTGGTGGCTGCAATAACGGCAGCAGCCACGCTACCAATCATTCGTTCATTTGTCGGCTTGCCGGTAATGTCTCCAATCATTGACTTACGCGACATGCCCACCACGACAGGAAAACCGGTACCTACAAAACGTTCGAGATGCTGCAACAGCGCAATATTATGCTGTAAAGTTTTACCAAAGCCAAAACCAGGATCGATCAGCAAACGATCGCGAACAATCCCCGCCTGCTCGCAGATGGCAATACGGGCAATCAAATAATCATACACGTCTTTCACAACATCAGCATACTGAGGTGATTGCTGCATGGTCCCAGGCTGCCCTTGCATATGCATGAGGCAAATGTGTGCGCCCGTTTGTGCGGCCGCCTCAACAGCGCCAGGACGAGACAATGCCCGCACATCATTGATCAAATAGGCACCGGCTTGAACCGCGGCTAGCATCACTTCAGGGGTACTGGTATCTACCGAGATTTTGACATCAAATTCAGAACGAATCATTTGGATGACCGGAATAACACGGGCCAATTCGGTACTGGATGTCACTGGCGAGGCACCAGGACGGGTTGATTCACCGCCCACATCAATAATATCTGCGCCAGCGATGACCATACGTGCCACAGCGTGGCGCGCGTCTTCTAAGTGGCGGATGTGTCCGCCATCTGAAAAAGAATCGGGTGTCACATTTAAGACACCCATTACTTCAATAGCCCCCGTCATGCCTGACCATTCCTTTTAGTACTGTCAGCTACTATGCGCGGTCATTCGGATTAGAATCAGACGGTGCATCTGAATCCTTATCAGCTTCAGGCGCGTCTTCTGACTTTTCCTCAGAAACTGGCGCTGCGTCTGCTGCTTGCACAGGTGCGTCGCTCGCGACTTCGTCAGTTTCGTATTCGCCTGCAAGCACTTCTCCGGCATCATCCCATGAGGCTGGCTTACGTGGCTTTTTCAACAGCATGATGTCATCGATCTGAGGGCCGTCGATGGTTTCATATTCCATCAAGGCATCTTTCATCAAGTCCAGCTGTGGGCGATGCGCTTCAAGCAGAGACACGGCATGCTCATAACCTTCGTTCAGGATCTTTTTGATCTGCTCATCTACCAATTTTGCGGTCTCACCTGACGTCATCACTGCAGTCGACTGAGAACCGACATAACCCTGCTCTTCGTGCTCAAACTGGATTGGACCCAATTCGCTCAAGCCCCATTTGGTGACCATGCTACGGGCCATATTGGTGGCTTGCTGAATGTCATTTGAAGCACCGGTAGACACTTCGTCTTCACCATACACAATGGATTCAGCAATTCGACCACCATAAGCAGATGCAATACGGCCCATCAAATAGCGCTTCGAATAACTCACCTTGTCTTCTTCAGGCAAATACATGGTGACACCCAATGCACGGCCACGCGGAATAATGGTGACCTTATACACGGGATCGTGACCTGGAATAAGCCGACCGACAATGGCATGACCCGCTTCGTGATAAGCTGTCATCTCTTTGTCTTTGTCGTTCATTACCATAGACTTGCGCTCAGCGCCCATCATGATCTTGTCTTTGGCTCGGTCAAATTCCTCTTGCGTCACCATCCGTCTATTCAGACGTGCTGCAAACAATGCCGCTTCGTTAACCAAGTTAGCCAAATCAGCACCTGAAAAACCGGGCGTACCACGCGCAATAACCTTGGCATCCACTTTTTCAGAACACGGCACCTTACGCATGTGTACTTTCAAAATTTGTTCACGACCACGGACGTCAGGCAAGCTTACAACCACTTGGCGGTCAAAACGGCCAGGACGTAATAGCGCAGGATCCAACACATCAGGTCGGTTCGTTGCCGCGATTACAATGATGCCGTCATTGACCTCAAAGCCATCCATTTCAACCAATAACTGGTTCAATGTCTGTTCACGCTCATCGTTACCGCCGCCAATACCCACACCACGAGAACGTCCGACGGCATCGATTTCATCAATAAAGATAATACAAGGTGCCTGCTTTTTGGCCTGTTCGAACATATCACGCACACGTGATGCACCGACACCAACAAACATTTCAACAAAGTCAGAACCTGAAATTGAGAAGAACGGCACCTTGGCTTCTCCAGCAATCGCCTTAGCCAGCAAGGTTTTACCGGTACCCGGAGAACCAACCATTAATACGCCGCGCGGAATCTTGCCACCCAAGCGTTGGTACTTACCTGGATCACGGAGAAAGTCGACCAATTCTTTGACATCTTCTTTGGCTTCATCGACACCGGCAACATCTGAAAAATTGGTTTTAATTTGGTCTTCGCTGAGCAAACGCGCCTTGCTTTTACCAAAGCTCATTGGCCCTTTACCGCCGCCACCGCCGCCTTGCATTTGGCGCATGAAAAACATAAATACCGCGATAATGATTAATATTGGGAAGCTGGCCACAAATAATTGTGTCCACACACTTTCTTGCTCAGGCGCTTTGCCTTCAATGGACACGCTATTTTGCATCAACACTTCTGACAGATTGGAGTCGACCCCATAAGGACGCTCAGTCACAAATGAACTGTTATTGGTACGGGTGCCTTCAATGGTATAGCCAGAAATGACCACTTTTGCGACACGGCCCGTTTCAACATCGTTAATAAATGCCGAATAGCTGACCCGCTCTTGCGTCGTGGTTTGCTCGAAGTTATTGAAAATCGCCATCAATACTGCAGCAATCACCACCCATAAAATAAAATTCTTCGCCATAGCGTTCAACTCACACTCTTAAATAAACGTATTTTGTCTTAACCCAACAACGGTAAGACCTCGTTAACCCTGAAATTTGGTTGCTACCCTAGTTACTTCAAGCCATCCATCCCGATAAGACTCTGGTTTTCTAATCGCCACCCGTTTGAACCGGGTTTTGGTTTCATTAAGGAACGTATCGAACCCCTTGCCCCGGGTTGATCAACGGCAGCCATACCACTCATATTGGGTGCCATATCTGAAATTACAAGGTCTGCTTTGTCATTTTCGATACAATCTATCTGGGCATTACAGGCTGTATCCTCAGCAAAATCACTGTGAATGCGCGTTACCCTTGACGATGGCATTCATCAACCCCCTATAGCCTAGCGGAGCAAACGCTTCTTTTCTTGTTACCCCACCAGTTTATATCTGGCACGGGAACCTAAACCACCCATTTTCGACTGTTTTACACAATGCTCGTCAAAATGGCCTGCTGACCAATTGCCAGCCCTTTTGGATCTGCACAGGCACAACTCGAATCAGCGGGGTTTGGTGTGCTGTGCATACAGCGGCACCGTAATTATGTTGGTCATCGACTGATGCGCGATGGTTTTTCTCATGCCCGATAGGCTACAATACCGCAACTTCATCAACGACTATAGTAACACTATGAAACTCTCTCAAGCGCAAAAAAAGTTTTACCGCACCATCGGTCACGAACTGAATCCTATTGTCACCATTGCTGGCAAAGGATTGACTGAAAACCTGAGCGCCGAATTAGAGCGCGCCTTAGAGCAGCACGAACTGATTAAAATTAAAGTCGTGGTTGGCGAGCGTGATGTTCGCGATCAGATTTTGACGACGATTTGTGATGACACCAAGGCCGTTTTGATTCAGCGTATTGGCAACATCGCATTGTTAATGCGACGTGCCAAAAAGCAGGACCCTAAGCTGTCCAACTTGAAGAAATATCAAAATCTGTAATTAACAAATCACCACGTTAACCGCCAGACCGCCGAGCGCAGTTTCTTTATACTTGCGCTCCATATCCCTTCCTGTTTCCAACATGGTCGCTATGACCGAATCCAACGATACCCGGTGGTGGCCATCGCCATTTAACGCCAAACGTGCTGCGTTAATCGCTTTGATTGCGCCCATGGTATTGCGCTCAATGCAGGGAACCTGAACCAAACCACCAATAGGATCGCACGTCATACCCAGATGGTGTTCCATAGCAATTTCTGCAGCATTTTCGATTTGCTCAGGCGTGCCACCCATCACCGCAGCATAACCCGCCGCTGCCATGGACGATGCCACACCAATTTCTCCCTGACAGCCGACTTCCGCTGCCGAAATGGAGGCATTTTCTTTGTACAGCATGCCTATTGCTGCAGTGGTCAGCAAAAATTCACGAATCTTGTTTTTACCAAAGCCCTCAAAGCGCACCAAAAAAGCCAAGACGGCCGGAATCACACCAGCAGCACCATTGGTAGGCGCGGTCACGACGCGGCCGCCTGCAGCATTTTCCTCGTTCACTGCCAATGCAAACAGGCTCACCCAGTCGATCGCTGACAAAGGATCTCGGGACATGGGTCGGTTTTGAAGACTTTCATAGAGTGGCTGCGCGCGGCGTTTTATTCCCAAACCACCTGGCAAAATACCTGACTGCTGACAACCACGATCGATACAATCCTGCATGACACGCCAAATTTCATCAATTTGGGCATTTACGGCTTCTGGTTCCGCCGATTGAATCTGCAATTCATTTTCAAAAATCAATTCCGCTATCGACTTGTTATTTTCATTGGCACAGGCAAGCAGGGTTTCAGCAGATTTGAAACGGTATTTGAATTCAGAATTTTTATGTTCTTGGGGCAGGACCTTAAAATCGTCTGAGGATTTAATGGCACCACCACCAATAGAAAACCAAGTCTCAGCATGATGCTCACCAGCTGCGCCTGTGGCAATAAAGGTAACGCCATTGGGGTGTTCGCTTAAAAAGGTATCAGACTCAAACACCACACTAACCGGCACCACAGCACCGTTTTGTAAAACGACATGCTGTTGTGTGGCAAACTCCACAAACAACTGATCTGCCAAATTAGGTTCTATTTCGCTAGGCACATAGCCCGCCAATCCCAACAGCACGGCTTTATCTGTTGCGTGACCGCGACCAGTTAGCGCCAACGACCCGTAGAGAGTGGCCTTTAGATGGACGGGGGCGAAGGTCACCCCCGACATAAAGCGACCCGCGGCAATCATCGGACCAATGGTATGCGAGCTTGATGGACCCAAACCAATACGAAATAATTCATGAATACTAAACATAGACAATTCTCAGTAGCGCACGCCCTGTCCACAAAGCCAGGGATGTTTCTTATTATTAGCAACCCACCATAACACCCCTAATAAGGACATTACATTCCAACAACCCTAAAAGGTTTCCACTGGAATTGCAGGCACCTTTGTTTTTATTTGACTGACCAGTACACCTGAAAAAATGGCGACAACAGCCAACATTTGCTGCACATTAATACGTTCATCAAGAAACCCATAGGCCATGATCAGCGTAAATACAGGTATCAAATTGGTAAACATCGTTGCTTTTGACGCATTCAACACCTTAATGCCATGATTATATAACCCATAGGCTAGCAATGTCACAATGCTGCCAAGATAGATCACGGACCAAGCGGCATCGGACTCCCAGCTGATGGGCTCAAATGCAAATATCAACGCCAAGGGCACGAAGAATAAAGCCCCCATAAAGGCCTGTACCGCCGTTAAAAACAACGCACTGTAACGGGACGAAAGAAAACGCAGGGCCACGGTATAGACCGCCGCCGTAAACATCGCGGCCAACTCCAGCATATTACCCAAAAAGGGATTGGGTGCCGACTCCGAGGGCGCTGCCGCCATGGAAAGCCACGCAATGCCAGGGATCGTCAGACCGAGTCCAATCCAGTGAAACTTGGCGATCTCTTCACCCAATACCACACCCGCCAATATTGCCACCAGGAGCGGCAACACAGCAACCATCACACCAGCTTCCGACGCCGTGGTAAATTCCAGCGCCCAAGCTTCCAGCAAGAAGTAGAGGCAGGGTTCGCACAAAGCCATGATGAGCAAATACTTCCAATCGCCCGCATGGTATTCCCAATTCATCCACAGCTTGCCAAGCAATAAAAATACGCCACTGGCCACCAACATACGGGCAGCAACCACCACCAAGGGTGAGTAAACTGACAAAGCCACCTTGAAGGCAATAAAAGAACTGCCCCAGATGAGCATAGCACCGACCAAGCCAATGGCGGCCCAGCCTCGAGATGTTGCTATCATGAATTTTAATCCAACAGAAAAAACAACGCCGCAGCACGGCAAACGCGCTGCGGCATGTGGCCGTGATTAACGGTATACGGGATTCTGAGCGCAGATATCCAATACTTTTGCCTTAACCGACGCGATTGCGTCAGTGGCATCACCCTGCTCCAAGCCATCCAACACATCGCAGATCCATCCCGCCAACTGACCCGCTTGCTCAGCATTAAATCCGCGTCTGGTAATGGCTGGTGTGCCCAGTCGCAAACCAGAGGTTACAAAAGGTGAACGCGGATCATTGGGAACCGCATTCTTGTTGACTGTGATATTGGCCTGACCCAAGGCGGCATCAGCGTCTTTTCCGGTGTATTCTTTGCCAATGAGATCCACGAGGAACAAATGGTCATCGGTGCCACCTGAGACAATTTTAATGCCACGCTCATGGAACACAGCGACCATCGCCCGTGCATTCTTGACGACCTGATGCTGATAGGTTTTAAATTCATCATCCATAGCTTCTTTAAAGCAAACCGCTTTGGCTGCAATCACATGCATTAACGGGCCACCCTGGCTTTCAGGGAATACTGCAAAGTTCAGCTTCTTGTTGATGTCTTCATCGTTGTTCGCCAAGATCAACCCACCACGCGGGCCACCCAATGTTTTGTGGGTAGTGGTGGTGACAACGTCGGCAATACCAACAGGGCTTGGGTATTCACCGGCAGCAATCAAGCCAGCCACATGCGCCATGTCGACAAACAAATAAGCGCCCACTGCATCAGCAATGGTGCGGAACCGCTGCCAATCAACCACGCGTGAATAGGCTGAGAATCCAGCAATGATCATTTTAGGCTTATGCTCAATCGCCAAGCGCTCAACTTCCTCATAATCAATCTCGCCACTCACGGGGTTTAATCCATACTGTACGGCATGATAAATACGACCAGAGAAAGACACGCTAGCGCCATGGGTTAGGTGGCCACCATGTGCCAAGCTCATGCCCAAAATGGTGTCGCCAGGCTTACACAGCGCCATATAGACAGCAGCATTGGCCTGTGATCCTGAGTGCGGTTGGACGTTGGCATAGGCAGCACCAAACAAAGCCTTTGCACGATCAATCGCCAATTGTTCTACAACGTCGACGTGCTCACAGCCGCCGTAGTAACGCTTACCCGGATAGCCTTCAGCATATTTATTGGTCAGCACAGAACCCTGAGCTTCCATGACGCGCGGACTGGTGTAGTTCTCAGAAGCGATCAATTCGATGTGTTCTTCTTGGCGTACTGCTTCAGCAGACATGGCTGCAAACAGTTCATCGTCATACCCAGCTAGCTGCATAGATTTGTTAAACATGGTTAGGCTCCAACGTTATGGGTTCATCATGGCGCCATTCTAACCCTAAATGACGACAGTTCTCACTTGAAAAAACATTATGTCACTCATTACTGTTCTTTGACTGAATGCAAATCAGCTGCTTGATTATGCGGTCGACTGATCAATCTCAGGTGCCAATCAATGACAAGTCGCGTATTATAAAGCCTATAGATGCAGCGCACACTAGCCGCTGCATTCACCCCCAAACATACTGACGAGTAAGGGCATACACTGTGGCGCAATACGTATATACCATGAACCGTGTGGGCAAAATTGTCCCACCGAAGCGTGAAATTTTAAAAGACATCTCATTATCGTTTTTTCCTGGCGCAAAGATTGGCGTCTTGGGTCTTAACGGCTCGGGTAAGTCCACCCTGCTAAGAATTATGGCAGGCTTGGATCAGGACATTCAGGGTGAAGCGCGCCCACAACCGGGCATTCGTGTCGGGTATTTGCCACAGGAACCTGAGTTAGACAACAGCAAAACGGTACGAGAAATCGTTGAAGAGGCCATGAGCCAAATCACCGAAGCACAAACACTGTTAGATGCTGTATATGCCGCCTATGCTGAGCCTGATGCGGATTTTGATGCCCTAGCCCAAGAGCAGGCACGGTTAGAAGCCATTATTGAATCCTCTGATGCCCATAACATCGAACACAAATTAGAAATTGCCGCTGACGCTTTGCGCTTGCCGCCTTGGGATGCGTCAGTTGCCACCCTGTCCGGTGGTGAACGCCGCCGCGTGGCCTTATGCCGCCTGTTGTTAAGCGCGCCTGACATGCTGTTGTTAGATGAGCCAACCAACCACTTGGACGCAGAGTCTGTTGGCTGGATGGAGCGGTTTCTCCATGAATTTCCAGGCACCGTGGTCGCCATTACCCACGACCGTTATTTCCTAGACAATGTCGCCGGTTGGATTCTAGAACTTGACCGCGGCTATGGCATTCCATTTGAAGGCAATTACTCAAACTGGCTTGAAGCCAAAGACCAGCGATTGATCCAAGAAGGCAAACAGCAGCAAGCACACGAAAAGGCCGTGAAGTCGGAACTTGAATGGGTACGACAGAATGCCAAAGGCCGTCAGTCAAAATCCAAAGCCCGATTGAAGCAGTTTGAAACCTTGTCGAGCCGAGAAGTGCAGACCCGAAACGAAACCAACGAAATCTATATCCCACCTGGGCCGCGTCTCGGTGATAAGGTCATCAGCGTATCGCATGTTGCCAAATCCTTTGAAGACAAGGTCCTCTATGACGACCTGGACTTCACCATTCCACCTGGCGCTATCGTCGGTGTCATTGGCGGCAACGGTGCCGGTAAGTCAACACTGTTTAAGATCATTACAGGACAAGAGCAGCCAGACTCGGGTTCAGTCGAAGTGGGCGAAACCGTAAAAGTCGCCTATCTTGGACAGATGAGAGAGCTCGATGGCGAAAAGACCGCTTGGGAAGAAATCTCAGACGGCCGTGAGTTAATTCAAGTCGGCGGCTATGAAACCTCATCCCGCGCCTATTTGGGACGATTTAATTTTAAAGGCGGCGACCAACAGAAAATCGTGAAGAATCTATCGGGTGGCGAACGCAACCGATTGTTCCTTGCCAAACTACTGAAAGAAGGCGGTAACGTCTTATTATTGGATGAGCCGACCAACGACCTCGACGTTGAAACTTTGCGTGCCTTAGAAGAAGCCCTGCTGGCATTCCCAGGTGTCGCGGTGGTGATTTCTCACGACCGTTGGTTCCTTGATCGAATTTCGACGCATATTCTGGCGTTTGAAGGCGATTCTAAGACGGTGTTTTTTGAAGGCAACTATTCAGAATATGAAGCCGACCACATCAAACGCCATGGTGACAACGGTCCAAAGCGGATGAAATATAAACGTTTGAAGGTCTAGGCACATCAGCCACCTTTGCAGCAACAGGATGAGAATGTATGAACCGCAATCAGAGACTCACGCGATCTGCCATCATATTGGCGGTGCTAGCCACCATCAGTGTCGTACTGGGTCTCATTGCGATGATTTTTGGCCCCCTGCTGTCGCTGCAAATTACCGGTGCCTTTATTATTCTGCTTGGCTTGTTATTGGCTTCCATAACCCACAGCTTTTTGGGACGCATGGTAGCCGACTCGGAGCCCAGGGTACCCGATCAATTTGAACAGTTGTTAGCGCAGACCCAACAGGTGGTGAAGGCCAGCAAGCGTTTAAAGGACGACCAACAAGCCCTTATCCAATGCCTGCAAGCATCGCCACTCGCCTGCTGGATGAAGGACGCTCAGAACCAATTTGTCTTTGTTAACGCCGCATGGATAGCGCTCACTGGTGTATCTGAAAAAGAATGGCTATCCAAAGAGGCGAGCATACCGACCGACTTTCTAACACGCATTCAGGACACCGACCACGAGGCGATTGCTAAGCGCGCTGGCCAGCGGGCGGTCTGGACCGACCCTGCCAAGGGTACCTTTGACCTGTACAGCCAACCGACTGTTGACGGCAATGGCACCATTACTGGCACAGCAGGATGGCTGACCCAATCAACTGGCGAGAAAACACATACGGCGCAATCCAATCCCTTGATTGACCCTACGACACAGCTGGGTAACTATCGGTTCGCCACTGAATGGCTACAACAGGCCATTGATGGTGGAGATGAAGAACTGGCGGTTATCCTAGTCAATGTCAGTGGCTTTTCAAAGATCAACCACACGGTCGGGCACCAACAGGCCGATAGCCTGTTGATCGAAATTGGCAGGCGTGTCGCCGGACTCTGTGACGACAACACCCAAGCCGCCCGTATTGAAAAAGACCACTTTGCACTGCTCATCAAGCGCATTGAGCAGCCTGAGACTATCGTGGCGCGCGTTGCACAGCTAAACCAAGTGCTACATGCCAGCTATGCTCTCACCAACCTCGGCATGCAGCCCGAGTTTGTGATTGGCATGGCGCGTTTTGTGGTAAACGCCGAAACTGCGTCAGAACTGATCCATGCCGCTCAAGCTGACATGCGCCATCCCGCTCAACCCAAGGTTGATGCAGACCCAGAGCAGCCCACAGACAGCCAAGATACCGACCACAACACCCACTAACATCACCCTGCGCATGTTGCGCGGGGCCCCCGCTTACCTCCTGTCAAACAAACTTCGCCATCACGCCAAAATGTTGTAGCCAAAGCTGTCGGTTGATCGCTACACTGAAGCCATGAAAAATCGACTTTACGCTGCAGTCGATCTTGGTTCCGTCAGTTTTCATCTCGTCATCATGACTGAGAAACACAAACGACTCGTTTGGGTAGAATGCAAAAAAGAGATATTGAGGCTCGCTGCTGGTATTGATCCAGTTACTGGGCGACTCAATGCTGACCTCGAACGAAGGGCATTAAGAGCGCTGCATTATTTTGCTAAAACATTGGCCGAACATGATATCCGCGACTTACGGGTTGTGGGTACTGCTGTGTTTCGTCAATTAAAAGACCACCGTCGGTTTTTACGCAGCGCAGAGAAAGCCCTCGGCCACCGCATCCATATTCTCACTGGTGACGAAGAAGCCCGCTATATCTACCGTGGTGTCAGCCTTGGATTGCCCGTTGATAAACGCTTTGTGATTGATATCGGTGGTGGCAGTACCGAAGTCATCGTTGGAGAAGGCGACCATATTGTCAGTGCCGCCAGCAAGAACATGGGTTGCATTACCCTGACCCAGAAATTCTTTAGCACCCATCACATTGATCCCGATTTGTTTGTCGCCGCTGAAGCCGCTGCGCGTGACACACTAGCGCCACTGGCTGCAGCGTATAAAGACCTTAGTTGGAATACTGAACTGGGCACTTCAGGCACGATAAAGGCCATTAGTTGGGCCCTTCAAAACCTCAAGATCAGCGATGGTGAAATTACCAAGGAAGGACTGAATAGCCTCCGAGAAACCATTTTATCCTGCCATGATCACAATGAGATGGCCAAAAAGTTGCATCTCAATCCGAGGCGCTCCAGTGTTTTTTGCGGGGGTTTTGTCATGCTCGAACAAGCCTTTGAATGCTTTGGATTGTCCTATTTGAAAATTGCACAGGGTGCCATTAGAGAAGGCATGATCGCCGACATGATTGCACTGGATACCGCGTCAGACGAATCGCCCTAGCGACGACTTAGTCTTCATCACTGAAATTGAAGTCCATGGCGTCTGTCGGTGGCTGCAACATGTGGCCCTGCGCATAGGCTGCGCCGTCTTGCCACAAGGCTTGCATCAATGACGCAGATTCGATATGCGGCACGATACTGGCCAATCCCTCTCCCCGAATATCGTTAATCAGATTCTTCAAGTGCTGATGGCCTTCTTCTGTATCCATGCCCTGCACGATACTGGGGTCTAGCTTCATAAAACTAACATCCAGGTGTCTGGTCAACGTCTTCACATCGGCAACCTTACCAAAATTACCGATACTCAATTGGCATTTCAATAAGCTGAGGCCTTTACTAAATGCCTTAGCAGGTTTGAGATAATCGGTCGCGTCCTGCTCAGACAATTGAAAGACCAATGAGCTGCCTGACACATTGTGTTTTTTCAAGTGCACATTTACCCATGGCAGAAAATCTGGATCACTGATGGTCGCATAGGTAATGTGTACAAACAGGCGCGTGGCTACCCCTTTGGCTTTCCGTTTTGACAGCGCCTTAATGGCCGTTTCGATAACCCAACGATCTACCGGCGCCGCCTGCCCTGATAACAGAATGGTGGACACATAAGGGCCGATGGATACTGTCTCACCCTCTTTATTTAATATGCGCAGCAAGGCTTCGTAGTGCTCAGCCTCCTCGCCTCGTAAGCTGATGATAGGCTGGAAATACAACAAAAAGCGGTCGTTTTCGAGTGCGAATTTGATTTCGGCAACCAGATCACCGTCAGCAATGTTGCTCACATCAGTGCGATCAAAGAAGCTCACCTTGTGCGCATTTTCTACAGCTACATCACTGGCTTTTTGGGCTTCTAATAAGGCTTCGTGGCCATCGGCTGAATGGCTGTCGAGCATGGCGACACCCAGTACACAGTTGATCTGAATGGTCTTACCACCCAATTCAAGCAGTTGGTCGGCGGCGGCATTAACGATACGTTCAGATAGGCTGACTACTTTTTTCTGATCAGTGTCGTTAAAAATGATGGCAAAGGCATCATCAGCAATACGCGCTACAATGGTATCTTCTGATATCTGACTTTTAATCACACCGGCTGCCGCGGTCAATACAGCGTCAGTGCCACTGGCACCTGCTGCAGAGCGAATGTCATTGATATCCACAATGTGGATATAACCCAAATAGCGGTAATGACCGGAATCAGACAATTCTTGATACTGTGCCGTTAGAAGCTCTACAAAATATTGTCTGTTGTACAAACCAGTAATCATGTCTTTGTGGCTAATCTCTGCCAACTGCTTCTGCAATTCGGCACTAGAATCTTCTACCGTGCTGATAATAATTTGAATACAGGGCTCGCCGTCGTATATGGCTGATGAAAAGTCCATTTCCACGTCAAAGGCTTCTCCGTCCTCACCCACACATTGACAGGCTAACGCATGCTCATTGATCTGGCCTTTTTGTTTCAGCAGCTTTTTCAAAACAGCCTGGAACTCAGAGGCCACAATGTCGATCACCGGGACGCAAAGCAGATCATCAAGGTCATCATAGCCAAACATTTCCATATAACTTTCGTTGGCATAAATGTGCATACCATCATGGACATAGGCAATTGCATCTTTCGAATTACGCAGCAGTAACTGCACCCGCTTTTCAGACTGTGCCAACTGTTCTTTTGCCGACTTTAGCTGCCGACGGTGCTCCAAAGAGGCCAATTCACGGAGCGCAGCTGGTACTAAGAGATCAGGTTCGCCATCAAGGATGACATCCTTAGCGCCCAACTGATATCCCTTGAGGATGGCACTGATGTCGTAGTCTTCGATGAGCAGGATGATAGGTAGGTCAATGGCGAGCGTTTTTATTTCTTCAAGGCAATGCGGCACATCTACAGTTTCGGTTTCTAGCTTGGCAAGAATCAAATCCCACTCGTGATCAGCCAACATGCCAGATAACTCTTCAGCCGACGCAATGAATTGCGAACGGGTTGCATAGCCATTGACACGAAAATGGTTAATCAAAGGTTCTGCATCGTTTTGCGTGTCGTGCAGCACCAAGATTTGGATCGGTTTAACCGCTGAATTCATTACCAGTCTTTACCTAATTAATGCATGGCTACCACGAAGGTGCCATACGGAATGCCTGTGCACAGCAGCGAGGCTGCACGGGAGGCCACTTTCAATTTTTTACAACTGACGCCAGAGTGATTCAAATCCTTCATCAGGGTTCTTATTCTTAACGTCTTTATCAGCCGTTTTCTTAGTATCGTGGGTACGGATTTGGAACTGGTTGAAGCTCGACGCACCCTGAATCTTCTTAATTAACTGGAACTTGTCTTCTTCACCCTGATAACTAATACCGACCTTATGGCCAACTTGAAACGGCACTCGAGGCACCAGTATGGAAGCTGGCTGGGCGATACTGCGAATTTCTGGCACCATCAAACCGCGCATGTAGTCACCATGGGCACCGGTCTTGTTTAACAAGCGCACAGCACAGGGCTGTGAATTGGGCGCAATCAACTCGACACCCAGTTGCGTACCCTCTTTTGCCGCTTGACGAATCCACCTTATAACGCCTAGATTCCAGCGGTCATTGCCACTTTCTCTGATCGCAACAATCTCACCCGTTTGCATAGTAGACGCCAACTCACCTTTCCACCCAAGGCAATAGCCGCGCGGTGATGTGTTGATCAATGCTGCAGAATACTGAGGATGAGATTCTTTTTGGTCTTCTTCTTCAAAGTCCGGAATGTCTGCTTCCATACCAGGGACATCGGGAATTAAATTGTGCCCTGCATCGAAAGATTTATCCCACACATCCTGCTTGGCCCTGTCCCTGTCAGCATTGGTATCCTTACTATCAAATTGCGCGACAGCAGCTACCATAAAGGGATTCTGGATGCCTTTAATATTGCTGTTATACAGTTGGCGATAAAAACCAACGCCATTAGATAGGCGAAAGTGCACCGAGGTAAGACCCAGGGCAACGGCTACTGATCCATCGGTTTGGTTACGTGAGAAGGTACGTTGTTTCATACCACCCCACGACTGAACCAAATGTTGCACAAGACCACTGCCAATGCTTGGTGGAATGACAAGACTACTCTCTGGTGCTGCAACCCCTTGCTGCGGTGGCACCAATGACTGGTGTAATGCGCGCACCAGAGAAGCCGTGTCCAGACCCATAAAATCTGAGTAACTTTGCGGTTTGAGCAAATGGCGGTACATCGGACCGGTGTCGGCATGCGGGTTAACAATCAAAGTAGAAGAATCATCGGCCACTTCGTCTATCGATACCTTTCCTGCCCACAACTCCAAAACACCATATATCTCGGTTAGGTCTCGCTGGTGTAATTGATTCGGCTGGCAAGATCCCAACAATAACAGACGCTGATAAAGCTCTTGAATGCTTAATGCGTCATCACCTACGTTCTGTTGGTCGGGGAATCTAAAGTCATTCAATTCATAGGAATCAGCAATCTGATAAAGACCATGAATTTCTTGCCAGATACCCGGCGGGGTGCGCAGATACAGCTGATAAGAACGCAAAATGTTGGGTGCCAAGTCTGACAGGCACCGGTGAATCGATCGCGCCAACAACTCTTTGCTTTTAGGCTGCGATTCCACCAATCGGTTCTTAATAATGATTTTATAGCCGGTCGCAAGGTGTGTTTGCAATGCCTGCGCCAAATTGGCAATTTTGCGTTGGTTATCGCCCAGCACAATTGACTGCGTCAGGTAACGGCGGTTGAGTGCATTACACACGTAATGAATAGGATTTCGCACCAGCTCTAACAGTTCAAAACGTGACTGTTCAGTTAATCTTAGCTGATTAAATTCAATCGCCGCATGATATAGCTGACGTGCAGTTTCACCGATGTTGGCCATTGGTAGACCACTCACCCAATTATTCAAATGCCGCGCTGTTGGCTCACAAAATGACAATGTTGACAGCGTCTGTTCTGGCACTTGCAAATACTGATGTTCGCGCAATTTATCCATGTGCTACCGCTTCATTGATGAGTCAAATGTACTATTGACGCAAAGGTACCTGCAATATCAATAGTTTAATGGTCTATTTATAACGATTATAACGCACTATCGCTAGCCAGAAACTCAGAAAATGCCAAATAAACGCCATTTTCGCGGCATCGGTCAAATATTTGGCGAATTGGGCATTTAAAGGATGCGTGTTTTCGATTGTGCACCGGCCGTTTCCCTCACCAAATGGGGCACCAAATAACCGGGTAGCGCCGCTAACATCTCGGCCATTAGTCCACGCGCTTCCGTTTCACCGACATCAAAATGGGCTGCACCGGCTACTGG
>CAJXZL010000012.1 GCA_913063165.1 uncultured Saccharospirillaceae bacterium
TTTCGTTCAATATTGATGTTTCTCTGTCTCATCGCTGGCGTGAGCGCATTGATTGGAGCGCTCTGGTAAGCCGCGTGTAATTAGACTAATCATCTGGCTGGATCCGTACGTCTGTAATCTCGTGCAGCGCTATCAACGTAGGGCAAGGTTGATGATAAGCACGTGATCTATAACTATTTCATTGACGCCTTAAACACGATTGATTCACAATTGCTGACACTTGTTGACAGTAAATTTACGATTCAGCCGTTTCATTGATCTACCTCACTTATTTTAATCAATTTTTGGATAATGTGTCGAGGTTACGAACCGTGATCTGCCTAGTCCCTTTTGTTATCACAAACTCAGGATCGACGAATCAGTATCACATTATATTGTTACAAGGAGAGACCATGAAAATGACAATGAGAAAGGCAGCTCTGTTAGCGGTGGCAACATCAGCCCTGCTATTGACTGCATGTAAAGACGAGGCACCGGTAGCAACAGCAGCAGTGGACGCTGCATTTGTTTACCCTGCCGAATGTGCAACCTGTCACGGAGATGACCCTGAATATGCATTGAAAGGCGCGGAGGCAGCATACGCCAAGTCTGGACACGCATTGGGCTTTGAAAGTGAAGAAGCTAACGCGTCATATTCGAATGGCGGCGGATGCCAGAAGTGCCATACACACGAAGGTTTTGTTAATTTCGTGAAGACTGGTGACGACGGTTCTGAAAGCTTCATCGAATGGCCGAGTCAGCCTGGCTGCTTTACCTGCCATAAGCCACATGAAACGGGTGATTTCGAACTCAGAACTTCTGCCGCTGTAACATTGGCAAATGGCGCTGTGTTTGATCAAGGTTCAGCAAATCTATGTGTGGTTTGCCACCAGAGCCGAAAGGACGTGAACACCGCGGCCGTTGAAACTAAGGCTGGTGATGTAAGCGGTCGTTTTGGACCACACCATGGTCCTCAAGGTGATACCTTCGCAGGAACTGGTGGGTATGAGTTTTCTGGAAAAACCTATTCAAGTTCTGCTCACAAGCTAGAAATTGAAAATGCGTGCGTAGACTGCCATATGGCATTGCCTGATGGACGTTATGGTCAGAATGCAGCGATTGGTGGACACAGCTTTGGTATGGGCGCAGAAGTTCATGGTTCAGAGAAAATTAACCTAGCGGCCTGTGCTGGTTGCCACGAAGGCATCAAAATGTCTAAAACTGGCTTCTATGATTACATGGCAGGCGGTGACTATGACCAAGACGGTACTGTAGAATACGCACAGGAAGAAGTACTGGGTTTACTTGATCGTCTAAATAACGATAAAGGAACTGGTGTACTACAGAAGCTAAGCACTCCATTCTATAAAGCTGATGGTAGCTGGAATGCAGTAGCTAAAGACTCTACTGTTGTACGCTCTGCACAAGAAATGGGTGCACTGTATAACTACAAGTCATTTGGTGAAGAAGACCGCAGCATGGGTATGCACAACCCAACCTATGTTGTACAACTGTTAATGGATTCTATTGCTTCATTGGATCCAGCATTCAGCACAGCTAACCGTCCTAAATAAAAAAGCCGGGACATTAGTTGATTAGTGAAAAGGCTCCCACCCATTGGGGGCCTTTTTTATGAAGGAAAAGCTATGAAAAGTGAAAGTAAAAGCGCTTTGTGGAAACCCGGATCTAAATGGATGTTGGGCCTTCCTGTAGGTGCGCTGCTTATGGTTGTGATCGGTATTTTTGCCACCATAGGATTTAACGGTGTCATTCACGCCACTAATGACAACGCCTTTTGTTTTAGTTGCCATGTGGGGATGGATACCATTGTTGAAGAATACCAAGCAACAGTGCATGGTGGCGCCAATCCAACAGGGTTTGCAGCAACCTGTTCAGATTGCCACGTACCTAAAGAGTTCTTCCCAAAAATGTTGGTGAAAATTAAAGCCACTAAGGATATCTACCATCAGTTGATGGGTACGTATAATTTAGAAAACTTTGAAAGTCACCGAACTGAACTCGCAGAGAATGTGCGTGAGGTGATGAAATCAAGAGACTCTAAAGAGTGCAAGAATTGCCATAATATTGCCACGTGGGATGTGAGCGCTCAGTCAGACAAAGGGCAACAGAATCACAACCAAGAGTCATGGGCAGAAAAGGGTAAAACCTGTATCAGCTGTCACATAGGCTTGGCACACAATAAGCCAAGATAAAATGCAAAAAAGGCGTGTAGATAACACGCCTTTTTAAATAGCTTACCGCCAATACCTGCTGGCTGATGGTCAGTATTGGTTGTCCTTCTGAATACTAAAGTTAGACGCTTCTTCGCCCAGATGCTTGGCGTCCGTTTCTTGATCCAGTTTTATCATTAGCCTCAAATCGTTCGGTGAATCCGCATGACTGAGAGCGTCTTCATAAGTGATCTCGCCTTCGCTGTAAAGGTTAAACAAAGCCTGGTCGAAAGTGCACATGCCAAGTTCAGTTGATTTCTTCATCAGCTCTTTGATGAGGTGTACATCACCCTTACGAATATGATCTGACATCAAGGGAGAATTGATCAATACCTCAATGACGGCCTTGCGGCCTTGTCCGTCCGGAGTCGGAACCAGTTGTTGGGCAATAATGCTCTTCAAATTGAGAGACAGGTCCATCCACAGTTGGCGTTGTCTTTCAGGCGGGAAGAAGTGCATGATGCGATCAAGTGCTTGGTTGGCGTTGTTGGCATGCAAAGTCGCTAAACACAGGTGGCCAGTTTCGGCAAAAGCCATAGCGTAATCCATTGTCTCACGGGTACGGACTTCGCCGATCATGATGACATCGGGTGCTTGTCGCAGGGTATTCTTCAGTGCAACTTCAAAGGAGTCTGTATCGATGCCCACTTCACGCTGACTGACGATGCAACCTTCGTGCTGATGTATAAATTCGATGGGGTCTTCGATGGAAATAATGTGGCCACGCGAGTTTCGGTTTCGGTGACCAATCATCGCCGCCAATGACGTTGATTTACCCGTACCTGTAGCACCCACAAATATAACCAAGCCGCGTTTGGTCATGGCTATTTTTTTGAGAATATCGGGCAGGCCCAGTTCTTCAAATCGGGGTATGCGCACTTCAATCCGGCGCAATACCATGGCAACCAAGTTTCTTTGATGGTAAGCACTCACACGAAATCGACCGATGCCACGTGCAGAGATAGCAAAGTTGCATTCACCGGTGTCCTGAAATTCATTGGCTTGTTTTTCTGTCATTACTGACAAGACAATTTCACGGGTCTTTTCTGGCGACAACGGATTTTTGGTCACTGGGACCATGGAGCCGTTGATTTTCATACTGGGTGCTACGCCCGCGGTGATGAAGAGGTCAGATGCCCCCTTTTCAACCATTAACTTCAGTAGCTTGTCGAATTCCATGTTGTCAATCCATCTTCAAAATAATTAAAAGGCGTCTGGCTGCTTGGCTTTGCTCTTCGCGACTTCGCGCGTGATCATACCCTTAGATACCAAGTTTTTAAGGCATTGGTCGAGGGTTTGCATGCCCATATTGCTGCCAGTTTGGATCGCAGAATACATTTGCGCGACCTTGTCTTCTCGAATCAGGTTACGGATAGCTGGTGTGCCGATCATAATCTCATGGGCAGCTACACGCCCACCACCCGTCTTTTTCAGCAGGGCCTGTGATATCACCGCTTGCAGTGACTCAGACAACATTGAGCGCACCATGGATTTTTCTTCCGCAGGGAATACGTCAACAATACGGTCAATGGTTTTGGCGGCTGATGTGGTGTGCAGCGTACCAAATACGAGGTGACCGGTTTCTGCAGCGGTAAGTGCCAGTCGAATGGTTTCCAAGTCTCGCAATTCGCCCACCAGAATAATATCCGGGTCTTCACGTAATGCGGATCGCAGCGCGTGATCAAAACCTAGGGTATCGCGGTGTACTTCGCGTTGGTTGACCAAGCACTTCTTCGACTCGTGAACAAATTCAATGGGGTCTTCGATGGTGAGAATGTGTTCAAATCGTGTGTCATTGACATGGTCTAACATGGCGGCCATGGTGGTTGATTTACCGGAGCCGGTTGGGCCCGTTACCAAAACCAAGCCACGTGGGTTATCAGAGATGTCTTTAAACACCTGGCCCATGCCCAAATCGTCCATGGTCAGTACTTTTGATGGAATGGTACGAAATACCGCACCGGCACCGCGGTTGTGATTAAATGCGTTCACACGGAAGCGGGCGACACCTGGTACTTCAAATGAAAAGTCGGTTTCTAAGAACTCTTCAAAGTCTTTACGCTGCTTGTCATTCATAATGTCATAAATGAGTGCGTGGACTTCTTTGTGGTTCATCGCCGGTAAATTAATGCGGCGTATGTCACCGTCAACACGGATCAGAGGTGGTAAACCAGCGGATAGGTGCAAATCCGAAGCTTTCTGTTTGGCACTAAATGCGAGTAATTCGGTAATATCCATGGTATTCCTCAGCGAAATCAGTTGGAAAGTCGCTGTGACAGCCTTTCCTTAGATGGTTACAATAGCATCCCATCTACATTAAATAGAAATGCGGTTGGTAGCTGTGAAGCAGACCGTATTGGAATGAGCGCTGTGTATAACGCACAGGGCAATACATCATAGGTCAGGCGTCAAAGCCGAGCTGCTGTAAACGGTCAATTATGAACAACATTGTTAATAGGTACAATGATATACGAACGATTGTGCGTAATGCTGCGCTGTGTCACAAACGTGCCGAAGATGTGGTTATGTTATTGCCGGTATCCAAACGATTTCCAGCGACAGACATTCGTCTGTTAGCGGAAGCGGGTTGTTTACAATTTGGTGAAAATTATGTTCAAGAAGCGCTCGAAAAAATGGCGCTATTGGAAGATTTAGAAATTGTTTGGCATTTCATAGGTCCCATCCAGTCAAACAAGACCCGCGATATCGCCCAGCACTTTGAATGGGTGCATGGTCTCGACCGAATTAAAATCGCCAAACGGTTGAATGAGCAGCGCCCTGCCGATATGAATCCACTCCAAGTATGTATCCAGGTGAATATCAGCAATGAACCGCAAAAGGCGGGGGTTAATATCGATGACGTCGTTGCTTTTGCTGGTGCGCTTGCGGCGTTACCACGGATTGAATTGCGTGGCTTGATGGCGATTCCTGCCGCCACGCTGACAGATTCCGAGCGTGCCGAACAATACCGCACCTTGAAAGAAGCCCAGTTGGCACTACAGCATACGTATCCGCGCTGCGATACTTTATCATTGGGGATGTCGGATGATTTGGATACCGCAATTGCCTATGGGTCTACGCTCGTCCGCGTGGGAACTGCGATTTTTGGCGCCCGACAGGCGCCACCTGACACATCAATTTAAGGAATAAACATGACCCAATTGGCTTTTATCGGTGCGGGTAATATGGCGTCCTGTATCGTAGCAGGATTGTCAGCACAGGCGCCCTGGGCAGACATATCGATTGCCGATCATAACCCAGAAAAGTTGGCGTATTTGGCGCAGACCTATGGCGTAAAACCAGCCACAACCAATCAGCTGGCGGTAGCGTCAGCGGATGTGGTGATTCTGTCGGTAAAACCCCAGGCAATGAAGGTAGCTTGCCTTGAAATCCGCGATGCAGTGCAACGACGCCGACCGCTTATCGTGACGGTGGCTGCTGGCGTTGAAACGGCTCAGGTGTCGGCTTGGCTAGGTGGCAATGTATCAGTCATTCGGGCGATGCCTAACATTCCTGCACAGGTGCAACAAGGCATGACGGGGCTGTATGCGGCAGACAGCGTGAGTGCCGCGGATAAGGCCGTGGCGTCACAGATTTTTGCAGCGGTCGGTGCATCGATATGGGTGCCAAACGAGCATGATATGCACGCCATCACGGCAGTATCAGGCAGTGGCCCCGCTTATTTCTTCATGTTTATGGAAGCGATGCACCAAGCAGCCGTATCTATGGGGCTGGATAGCCAATCTGCCATGCAATTGGTCACACAAACTGCGCTTGGGGCTGCTACAATGGCGCAATCAGGGGATCTATCACCAGCGGCCTTACGGCAGCAGGTGACGTCCCCTAAAGGCACCACTGAACAAGCAATCATCAGTTTCGAGCATGATGGCTTGCGCACCATGGTGCAGCAAGCGATGATTGCGTGTGCAAAGAGAAGCGAGTCGATCGCTGAAGAATTAAGGTCTAAGGAGTAAGGTATGGCAGTGGGAATTCAAATCCTAGAGTTGGTAGTGCGAACAGCAACCTGGATATTTTTAATTGCACTGGTTGCGCGCTTTTTGGCTCAAATTGCCCGCGCCAGTTTTCACAACCCATTGGCTCACACCATCGTGGTGATTACCAACCCGGTGTTGCAGCCAGCCAGAAGAATCATTCCCGGCATTGCCGGTATGGACATTGCGTGTTTGTTCTTAATTTGGCTCACGCAGTGGCTATATGGTCTATTCATGGTATTTGTCGTACACGGCGCTGAGGTGTCTCTGCTTCAAATCGCTCTTTGGGCGTTGGTAGCCGTCGGCGGCATCTTTTTAGAAGTACTCCGTTGGAGCATGATCATCGTTGCGATCGGAAGTTGGATAACGGCAGGTCAAGGCAACCCGTTTATTGGTTTTCTCACGCAAATAGCAGAGCCCTTTGTGGCGCCCTTTAGGCGGTTTAACCTACAGATAGGCATGATGGATTTCACCTACCTATTGGTGTTTATGGTGATCATTATCTTAAAGGATATTGTGTTGATGAATATCGCCAGTGCAGTGCAGTACGCGCCACAATTTAGATTGTTTATTGGGATGTAAAGGCTGTCCACAGTGGGCACACCTCCGTCGTCAGAAAAGCGTTGGTTGCAAAATCCGTGAGAGGAAAGTGTTATGTCGGTTGAAAACACAGAACAGTCGGTTGGGAAGGTAGTGCCCCAGATGGCTGATTTTGACACCCCTTTGGTGCTCAGAAGTGGTCGTGTGTTGGACAGTTACCGACTCATGTACGAAACCTACGGCACGTTAAATGACCGACGCGATAACGCCATTTTGGTGTGTCATGCCCTCAGTGGTAATCACCACGCAGCAGGCTACCACCACGAAGATGATAAAAATCCCGGTTGGTGGGATGGAGCCATCGGTCCTGGGAAGCCCATCGATACCAATCATTTCTTTGTCATTGCACTGAACAATTTGGGTGGCTGTGATGGGAGTACCGGTCCCGCATCGATAGACCCTGCCACTGGAAAGCCTTTTGGTCCTGATTTCCCCGTGATGGACGTCAGTGATTGGGTGCAAAGCCAAGCACGACTCATTGATCGACTTGATATCAGGTGTTTGGCAGCCGTGGTGGGAGGGTCGCTCGGTGGCATGCAGGCTTTGCGTTGGGCAATTGATTTTCCTGACCGCCTACGGCATTGCGTCATGATTGCATCAGCCGCTAAATTGACTGCGCAGAACATTGCCTTCAATGAGGTTGCTCGTCAGTCGATCATGAAAGACCCGCAGTTTTGTGACGGCCGATATTTAGATGCCGGCGTCTACCCCAAACAGGGTCTGTCACTCGCCCGCATGTTAGGGCACATTACCTATCTATCTGAAGACAGCATGCGTGAAAAATTTGGACGTGACCACAAGAGTGGCACCCTGAATTTCAACTATGATGTCGATTTTCAAATTGAAAGTTATCTGCGCTACCAAGGTGAGCATTTTTCTCACCGATTTGACGCCAACACCTACCTGTTAATGACCAAGGCGCTCGACTACTTTGATCCCGCAGCAGACTTTGACGATGATCTTGTTGCCTGCCTAGCACAGGCAACCTGTGGGTTCTTGATTGTGTCATTTTCAACGGATTGGCGTTTTTCACCTGAGCGGAGTGAGGAGTTGGTGAACGCCTTGATGGAAGCTAAAAAATCCGTTGCCTATATGGAGGTCGACGCGCCTCAGGGTCACGATGCGTTTCTATTTCCCATACCCGATTACTTTTCTTTGTTGTCGATCTATCTCAAGCAAGCCTTGGTCGCGGAGGCACAGACATGAGAGCAGACTTAGAAATTATCTATGAGTGGATTTCCCCGCAGTCCCGCGTGCTGGATCTGGGTTGTGGTGATGGTGAGCTGTTGTCGCAGTTGCAGAAAACCCGTGCAGTGACGGGGTTGGGCATGGAAATCGAAAATGACAAAATCATTGCCTGTGTAGAGAAAGGGGTCAGCGTTGTAAAGCAGGACTTGAACAAGGGCTTACAGAACCTCAGCGACAAATGCTTTGATACTGTGGTTATGACACAGTCATTTCAGCAGTTGGATGCACCCCATTTGATGCTCGACGAACTACTCCGGGTCGGTCATGAAGCGATTGTAACCTTTCCAAACTTTGGACACTGGACCACCCGACGATATTTGGGATTCAAGGGACGGATGCCAATGAGTGAAGCCTTACCGCATATGTGGTTCGATACACCCAATATCCACCACTGTACCTTTAAGGATTTTGAGGTCTTGTGCCTAGAACGCAATATTCGCATCAAAGAACGAACGGTGGTCGACAGCACGCATCAAAGCCGATGGTTCATTAATTTATTTCCCAATATCCTGGGTGAAATCGCAATTTATAGGCTATCTAAATGAAAGCATTAATACTGGGCGTGGCCCTGAGTATCCTCAGCCAACTGACGTGGGCACAGGGCGAGCAAAAGCAAAGTTTTAACAATATTGAAGTGCATTACATGCTGCTTAACTCTACCGCATTGGATGTGAAGGTCGCTGAGGCTTATGATATCGCGCGCAGCGGCCGTTTGGGGTTTGTCATGGTTTCTGTACTCGAAATCATGCCGGGTAAACCGTTGCCGCAACCAATTCCTGCTATCATTGAAGCGCGATTTAAAAATCTGTTGGGTCAACAGCAAACTATCGTGCTCAGCGAGGTGCGTGAACAGGATGGTCTCTACTATGTGGGCACCTTCAGATTTGACAATGAAGACATATACCGATTTGAATTTGACGTTAAGACCACCGCAGACCAAGGCGCGCCGTATGAGGTTCGTCATCAGCAACGCATGTATTTTGAATAGGAACCGATTTTCTGATGTTTGACCAATTGGTGCTAGCCAGTAACAACCAAAAGAAACTCAAAGAACTGACAGCCTGTTTGTCACCCCTAGGCATCAGCCTAGTGCCTCAATCGGAATTTCAGGTCGATGATGCCGATGAAACTGGGTTAAGTTTTATCGAAAATGCCATATTAAAAGCACGGCATGCTGCATTGGCGACGGGGATGCCAGCCTTAGCTGATGACTCCGGTTTGGAAGTCGATGCCTTGCAAGGTGCACCGGGTATCTATTCAGCGCGATACGCTGACGGGCTGGGTGATGCTGCCAATAACGACAAGTTACTCGCCGCCTTATCCGACGTGCCCAGTGAACAGCGCACCGCCCGCTTTCAATGCGTTATTGCCATCGTACGACATGCCACAGACCCCATGCCGTTGATATTTTCAGGGACCTGGGAAGGCTATATTCGTGAGTCCTTGTCCGGCACAACTGGGTTCGGTTATGACCCCCTGTTCCAACCGGTCGGCTTTAGCCTAACGTCAGCCGAAATGGCACCCGAAGAAAAGAATGCACTATCCCATCGCGGCAGGGCCGTAGCTGGGTTAACCACCTATTTCAACCACATTCAATCCGTTTCCTAGTAGAGGTTCTCCATGGCTTTGTATTCAATCGAACATCCCCTTATTCGCCACAAACTTGGCTTAATGCGTGTTGATGGCATCAGTACCAAAGATTTTAGAGAGTTGGCTTCAGAAGTAGCGACGTTACTGACGTATGAAGCGGGCCGCCAATTAGAAACCGAACAAGTGACCGTCAAAGGTTGGACGGGTGAAGACTTGGTTGTCGATCGCATCAAGGGCAAAAAAATCACCATCGTACCTATTCTACGTGCTGGTTTGGGCATGTTGGATGGCGTTTTAAACTTGATCCCGAGTGCAAAAGTGAGTGTCGTTGGCCTGTACCGCGATGAAGAAACGCTTGAACCCGTTGCCTATTTTGACAAGGTAATTGAAGACGTCGCTTCTCGTACCGCCATGATCATCGACCCGATGTTAGCAACGGGTGGCACCTTGATTGCTACCATCGACTTGCTCAAGCAAAAGGGTTGTAAGCATATTTTTGGTTTGTTCTTGGTCGCCGCGCCAGAAGGTCTAGAAAAAGTGTTTGCTGCACACCCTGATGTTGATATCTATGTCGCAGCAGTTGACGATCACCTCAATGAGAAAGGCTATATTGTGCCGGGCTTGGGTGACGCGGGCGATAAGATTTTCGGCACCAAATAAACGGGCCAACTACCTAAGTACATCGAACGTGGGCTGCAACGACACCGTCGCAGCCCTGACTTCTTGAGGACGTTATGACAGCTGCTCCCACGACCATTAAGTTTCATAAGCACAGCCAGCGACTCACCTTGGTGATCGAAGGCCATGAATCGACACTGTCGGCAGAATTTTTAAGGGTGCATTCGCCCTCTGCTGAAGTGCGCGGACACGGTGATTCCGATGGTGTGTTGCAAGTCGGTAAGAAAGACGTGCGTATTAAGAATATGGAATACGTGGGTAATTACGCGTTAAAGATTACTTACAGTGATGGCCATGACAGTGGCTTATATCATTGGCAGTATTTGGACTTCCTAGGAAAGAACCAAGAAGCGTTGTGGCAGGAATATCTTGAAAAATTAGAAGCTGCAGGCGCCAAACGCACCGCAGCTTTTATTGAATTGAAATCGGTTTAGTTCACCCCATTGCAACCTTAACGGGTTGCAATATCAATGCCCTCGGTCGCTACTGTCGCTAAGAAATCAATTTCATCCGGCGTAATCACGTACGGCGGCATCATGTACACCACATTGCCCAATGGCCTTAACAAGGCACCACGAGACAGCGCATGTTGATAGACCCGCATGCCGCGACGTTGCTTCCAGTCATAAGCAGTTTTACGGGCTTTGTCTTGTACCATTTCAATGGCCAACACCATGCCTGTTTGTCTTACTTCTGCGACATGCGCATGGTCACTCAAGTGGGCAGTGGCGCGTTTCATGTGGGCAGCCAGCATGCGGTTGTTTTCAATCACCGGCTCTGACTGAAAAATTGAAATGGTTGCCAACGCTGCTGCGCAGGCTAACGGGTTACCGGTATAGCTGTGACTATGCAAAAAGCCTTTGAGTGTGTCGTAGTCATGATAAAAAGCTTCATAGACCTTTTCGGTAGTCAGCACGGCACACATCGGCAAAAAGCCACCGGTTAATGCTTTTGACAGACACATGAAGTCCGGTGTGATCTGCGCTTGCTCGCAAGCAAACAGGGTACCTGTGCGACCAAAACCAACTGCAATTTCATCTGCGATCAAATGGACATCATAGGCATCACAGGCTTCACGGAGTTTGGTGATGTAAATGGGGTGGTACATGCGCATACCACCGGCACATTGAATCAATGGCTCAATAATAACAGCGCAGATCTCTTCGTGGCGCTCAGCCAATAGGGCTTCCATCGCTTCAAATTGTTTCAGACTATGGGCTTCCCAATCATCCTGTAGAAAGCAATCAGGCGAAGGTGCTGTGAGCGGCTTTAAAATAATGGGTTCGAAAATATCTTTGTAGAGTTCAACATCACCGACCGCCAAGGCGCCCAGCGTTTCACCATGATAGGAGTTGGCCAGATTCACAAACCGTTGTTTCTTTGGTTTCCCTGCGTTTTTCCAATATTGAAAACTCATCTTTAACGCCACTTCAATGCCCGCAGAGCCATTGTCAGCGTAAAATGCACGGGTTAAACCCTCAGGCGTGATTTCCACCAGCTTTTCAGATAATTCAATGATGGGTTCATGACTAAAGCCCGCCAATATCACGTGCTCAAGTGTATCGACCTGCTGCTTGATGGCATTTGAAATAATGGGATTGGAGTGGCCAAAGGCATTGACCCACCACGAACTCACTGCATCCAAATAGCGGTTGCCATCGAAGTCTTCTAGCCAGACGCCTTTGCCGGACTTAATAGGAATGACGGGCAGTTGTTCGTGGTCTTTCATTTGCGTACAGGGATGCCACAATACAGAAAGATCTCGTTGCATGAGTTGGCGGTTATTCATGAAATGTCCCCAAAGATACGGGGCTTAGAACGCAGCGCCGTACCTTACAGTCGAGTAGGTAAGATAGCTACACACCAAAGCAGACATCCATTGGCGTGGCTAAAATGGGTTCTGCTTCTTTCCAACCTTCTAATAAGCAGATGCCATAAAGGCTACCATAATGGCGGGCATTTTCCTCAGAATCCGCAAATTGTTGCGGAAAAGTGTCTTTCAGACGGGTAGCACACTGCACATTGGGAGTAACCAAGGCCTCACGGCATTGTTCTGCCGTGACGTCGAGGCACTGCAGTAACGGCACATTGGAGCACAGGGTGTCAGGGCCGTTGTCCTTCATAAATTGCAAAAACAGGCTCTGCGGAATGTCGGCGGAATACGCTTGGGTTGAAAAGCACAGTACGATCAAGGCTATCCACCGATTCATCTTATAGCTCCTTAACAATATTGAGGCTGGCATTGCTTTGGTTCATGGTATAAAAATGCAGATTGGATACACCCTCAGACACCAGGCGTTGGCACATGGCAGTGACGACTTCGTGGCCAAACGCCTTGACGCTAGCACTGTCATCTCGAAAGCCTTCCATTTTCTTTTGAATCCAACGGGGGATCTCTGCGCCACAGTTGTCACTAAAGCGTAGCAGGTTGCTGAAATTCAGAATCGGCATGATGCCTGGGGTGATCGGAACATCACAGCCAGCAGCAGCGACGCGGTCTCTGAAATACAGGAAGGCATCGGCATTATAAAAATATTGGGTAATCGCGCCTGAGGCGCCCGCAGATACCTTTGATACAAAATGCTGCAGGTCGCTGTCCATATCGCGAGCCTGAGGATGCATTTCAGGATAGGCAGCCACTTCAATATGAAACCGTTGTGGGAAATGTTTCTGAACGAACACCACCAGATCTTCTGCATAGGCAAATTGCCCTGAGCGACCACCCATGCCTGATGGCATGTCACCACGCAAGGCTACCAAACGATCAATGCCGTGGTCGGCATAGGATTCTAATAATTGCAGCACCTTGTCACCGGTTGATCCGATGCAGCTAATGTGGGGCGCGGTAGAAATGCCTTTTGCATGTAACGACAGTACGGTTTTAATGGTGTCTTCTTGGGTTGAGCCGCCGGCGCCGTAGGTCACCGAAAAGAATTCTGGATTCACTGCCGACAAGGATTCATGTACGGTCTGTAATTTATCCCAACCTTCCTCTGACTTGGGAGGAAAAAACTCAAAACTAATACCGGGTTTGGATGCCGTCATGGGATGCTCTCAATGTTGGGTTGTGACTTTATTATTGTATGGGATACCGACAAACGCTACCACCCTAGGGTGGTAGCGTTTGTGTTACTGCTTAGTACTTGTACTCTTCTGGCTTAAATGGGCCTGCTTTGTTAACGCCAATATAGGCCGCCTGCTTATCGGTTAGCTGGGTGAGCACGCCACCGAAGCCTTTCACCATTTCTGCAGCCACTTCTTCGTCCAGTTTCTTAGGCAGTACTTTGACGTAGATAGCCGCTGCTTGCTCTGCTTTTGGTAGGTCGGCGAACTTGCGTTCCCACAGATACATTTGTGCCAATACTTGGTTGGCGAACGAACCGTCCATGATGCGGCTAGGGTGGCCCGTTGCATTACCCAAGTTAACCAAACGGCCTTCGCTCAACAGGAGGATCGAATCGCCGTCAGCCTCACTGCGGTAAATCTGGTGTACCTGAGGCTTCACCTCATCCCAACGCCAGTTTTTACGCATGAATGCTGTGTCGATTTCATTGTCGAAATGGCCAATGTTACAGACCACCGCACCTGATTTAACCGCAGCGAGCATGTGCTGGTCGCACACATTGGTGTTGCCCGTGGTGGTGACAATGAGATCGGTATTTTGCAGCAATGCGGTATCAATATTGGCCGCAGTGCCATCATTAACACCGTTGATATAGGGCGATACAACCTCATAGCCGTCCATGCAGGCTTGCATTGCGCAGATGGGGTCAATTTCAGAGACCTTTACGATCATGTTTTCCTGACGCAGTGATGCGGCGGAACCCTTACCCACGTCACCATAACCAATCACCAACGCTTTTTTACCAGCCAACAGGTGGTCTGTTCCGCGCTTTATGGCGTCATTCAATGAATGTCTGCAGCCATACTTGTTGTCGTTTTTAGACTTGGTCACCGCGTCGTTAACATTGATGGCCGGCACTTTAAGAGAGCCCTCTGCCATCATGTCGAGTAAGCGGTGAACACCCGTGGTGGTTTCTTCAGAAATACCGTGGCAGTTGGCCAAGATTTCTGGGTATTTGCTGTGCAGCATTTCGGTCAGGTCACCGCCATCGTCCAAAATCATGTTCGCACCCCAGTCGGCGCCGTCTTTGACAATGGTTTGCTCGATGCACCACAGAAACTCTTCCTCTGTTTCGCCTTTCCATGCAAAAACAGGCGTGCCAGCATCGGCTATAGCAGCGGCGGCATGGTCTTGGGTTGAAAAGATATTACAAGATGACCAACGCACTTCAGCGCCCAAGGCAATCAGCGTTTCAATCAATACCGCTGTTTGAATGGTCATGTGGATACAGCCCATGATCTTGGCATCTTTCAATGGCTGATCGGCTAGGTACTTGGTTCTCAAAGCCATCAAAGCTGGCATTTCGGTTTCAGCGATTTCTATTTCTTTGCGGCCCCATGCGGCTAAGCCAAGGTCAGCTACTTTAAAATCTGTCATTGTTGTCTCCAAACACTGTGTGTTGATAATTAATTTGTTGGGCAACGCTGGCTTATAAACCAGCGGCGCTGCGTAATGCATCTACCTTATCGGTGCGTTCCCAGGTGAAGTCAGGCAATTCACGACCAAAGTGACCGTAAGCAGCTGTTTGTCTATAGATTGGTCGCTTCAAGTCGAGCATCTCGATGATGCCACGTGGGCGTAGGTCGAAAATTTCTGACACCAAACGGGCGATTTCGGATTCTGGAATCCTGTGGGTGCCAAACGTATTGATCGCAATTGAAGTGGGCTTCGCCACGCCAATAGCATAAGAAATCTGGATCTCACAGCGCTGTGCCAGTCCCGCTGCTACGATGTTTTTAGCCACGTAACGGCCTGCATAGGCAGCAGAGCGGTCGACTTTCGACGGATCTTTTCCTGAGAAAGCGCCGCCGCCATGTCTGGCCATACCGCCGTAGGTATCCACGATAATCTTGCGACCTGTAAGGCCGCAATCACCGACAGGTCCACCAATAATAAATTGGCCGGTAGGGTTGATGTGATATTGCGTGCCCTCGTGTAGCCACTCGCTCGGCAGTACTGGCTTGATAATGTGTTCCAGTACATCGCGCTGAAGTTCAGCCAGACCAATGTCGGCATGGTGTTGGGTAGACAAAACCACGGCGTCTACTGCAACTGGAAGGCCATTTTCATAACGCAGGGTTACCTGTGACTTGGCATCTGGACGCAACCAGTCTAGGGTGCCATTTTTACGTAACTCAGCCTGTTTCTCGACCAAGCGGTGCGAATAGTAAATCGGGGCAGGCATTAATACATCGGTTTCGGTGGTGGCATAACCAAACATCAATCCTTGGTCGCCAGCGCCCATGTCTTTGTTAGCGCCTTCATCAACACCCTGTGCAATATCATTCGATTGCTTGCCAATGGCATTCAACACCGCACAGCTGGCGCCATCAAAGCCGACATCGGAACTGTTGTAGCCGATATCCAAAATAACCTGTCGAACGATATCTTCCAAATCAACGTAGGTTTTGGTGCGGACTTCACCCGCTATAATCGCCATGCCAGTCTTAACCATGGTTTCAACGGCGACACGAGAATCTGGGTCGTCTTTAATAATCGCATCCAACACGGCGTCAGATATTTGGTCTGCCATTTTATCCGGATGGCCTTCAGATACAGATTCTGACGTAAATAATTGGTATTCGCTCATCAATAATGTCCTCACAGGCGTTTAGAGTTTAGAGAAAATTTGGCACTGAATTTGAAAGCCATTTCTCAACCCAACATAGGTAGTTTGAATCGGTTCTAGGCCGCTTTGGGCAGCCCATTGTTGTAATTCTTTGGGATCAAAGCCCAACCAGAGATCACCACAACTGTTGCGTGCCCAGTCCTGGTCGTGGCGACACAAATCGGTCACCAACAACACACCCTTAGGCTTGAGCAGGTTGGCCGCAGCAGCCAACTCTTGAGCGGGCAGTGCCACATGATGCAATACCATATTAAATACGGCAGCATCGACGGTTTGGTTTAGTCCTTGTAATTGTGACTGGTCACCGTGAATCAGGGTGACGTTGTTAAGGTTGTGGGTCTGGCAATGTACTTTGGCTTGCTCTAGCATGTCGCGCGATACATCCACCGCGGTGACCTGATCAAAATTGCGTGACAATACCTCGAGAAATTCACCGGTACCGGGACCAATCTCAACGGCATGCTGGTGGCCTTGTCCCTTGTTGAGCAACAACGCTGCAGCGACTTCTGCATAGCTATCAAAGCTAGCGATCAACTCCTGTTGTTGTTTGAAATCCATCGCGTGCTTGTCAAAAAATTCTTGCGACTGCAATACCCGCTCTTGTTGCACCATCCGCATATTTTCTTCGTGTTGTGACGTCAACACCTGGCTATCAAGGGTATTGATCAGTGCCGTCACCAAAGTAGGGTAGGGGCCTTCGTAGACCGCCCGGCGGTAATACAGGCTGTTGCCTTCTCTGCGGCTTTCAATCAAGCCAACGGCGGACAGCAGCTTAAGATGGTGGCTGAGGCTGTTCTGTTTGACACCCAATATATAACTCAGTTCAAGTGCCCCATAACTGTTGCGGCCCAGTATATGCAACAAATGCAGGCGCACAGGGTCTGCTGTCGCTTTTAAGCATTGGGTTAGGGCGTCGTTTTGGGCAGTCATATTTACAGCATCTGGATTCAATAAGCGTACTTTAGCAGGCAAACAGCGCTTGATCAATTCTATATCAAAATATTTTGATATAGATATTTAAAATCTGTCAACCTATCAGGCCTTTACCCTCTGTGGCCATTAGGTGACAATAGCGGCTCACTGATGAGGTGCTGGTTCAGGCAGCGCTTTTTCGTGCAATCAAAGCGGTAAAGCAGTTCAAGTAACTGTTGGCTATCATTGACGCCAAAGCATCGATGATGCCGTTTTGGTCACCATTAAATTACTATCCAATTGAGGATTTTAGTATGCCCGTCCGTTCTGATCTGGCTAATGCCATTCGTGCTTTGAGCATGGATGCTGTTCAAAAAGCAAAATCTGGCCACCCTGGTGCCCCAATGGGCATGGCTGATATTGCCGAGGTGCTGTGGAATGACTTCCTAGTTCATAATCCATCGAACCCGAGCTGGTTCAACCGCGATCGGTTTGTGTTGTCCAATGGACACGGCTCTATGCTGTTGTATTCATTGTTGCACTTGGCTGGCTACGATCTCTCAATTGACGATTTGAAAAACTTTCGTCAGTTGCATTCAAGAACACCGGGTCACCCTGAATACGGTTATGCACCGGGTGTTGAAACCACCACTGGCCCATTAGGTCAGGGTATTGCCAACGCAGTGGGCATGGCGATTGCTGAAAAAACCCTCGGCGCACAATTCAATAAGCCCGATGCCAGCATTGTTGACCATTATACCTATGCCTTTTTGGGCGATGGCTGCATGATGGAAGGTATCTCTCACGAGGCATGCTCATTGGCAGGCACCTTGGGATTGGGCAAATTGATTGCATTTTATGACGACAATGGCATTTCCATTGACGGTGAAGTAGAAGGCTGGTTCTCAGACGATACACAGAAGCGATTTGAAGCCTATGGCTGGCAAGTTATTCCGCGTGTTGATGGCCATGACGCTGAAGAAATTCGTCAAGCCATTATCACCGCGCGTGAAGAAACGGGTCGTCCTACCCTTATCTGTTGCAAGACCATCATTGGTTTTGGTTCCCCGAACAAGCAAGGCAAAGAAGATTGCCATGGTGCACCACTGGGCGATGAAGAAATTCGTTTGACCCGTGAGCAGCTAGGCTGGCCGCATGCCCCGTTTGAAATTCCAGCTGACGTCTATTCCGGTTGGGATGCCAAGCAGAAAGGTGCCGCTGCAGAAAATGATTGGAATGATGCTATGGCGGCCTTCGCCAAAAGCCACCCAGAATTAGCGGCGCAGTTTACGCGCCGTATGACGGGTGATTTGCCAGCCGATTTTGAAGCGCAGTCTGCGGCGATTATTGCTAACGTGAATGCCCAGGCGGCCACCATTGCGAGTCGCAAAGCATCACAGAATTCCATTGAAGCCTTTGGTCCCTTGTTACCGGAGCTGTTTGGTGGCTCAGCGGATTTGGCTGGCTCAAACCTGACCCTGTGGTCTGGCTCAAAAGGTATCTCTGCTGAAGATCCATCTGGCAACTACTGTTTCTATGGTGTCCGTGAATTTGGTATGAGCGCCATCATGAACGGCATGGCTTTGCACGGTGGTTTTGTGCCCTATGGCGCCACCTTCTTGATGTTTGTTGAATATGCCCGCAACGCCGTGCGTATGGCGGCACTTATGAAGCAGCGCAGCATCTTTGTTTACACCCACGATTCAATTGGCTTGGGTGAAGATGGCCCAACCCACCAACCTGTTGAGCAAATCGCTTCGTTGCGTATGACACCTAACTTGGTGAACTGGCGCCCTTGTGATGCCGTTGAATCGGTAGTGGCTTGGAAAGAAGCTTTGACCAGAGATACCGGTCCTACGACCTTGATCTTCTCGCGTCAAAACTTGCCACACGTTCAACGCTCGGCCTCTGAATTGGCGAATATTTCGCGCGGCGGCTACGTGATAAAGGACGCGACTGGCACGCCAGACGTCATATTAATTGCAACCGGATCTGAAGTGTCATTGGCACTGGAGGCCTGTACTGCACTAACGGCTGCCGGACATAAGGTACGCGTTGTGTCTATGCCGAGTACTGATCAGTTTGATATGCAAGACGCTGCCTATAAAGAGTCTGTTCTGCCTGCCGCGGTCACGCGACGTGTTGCAGTGGAAGCTGGTATCAAAGATTTTTGGTATAAGTACGTTGGTTTGAATGGTGCCGTTATTGGTATGGAGACTTTTGGTGAGTCTGCACCAGCCAACCAACTGTTTGAGCATTTCGGTATTACGACACAGGCTGTCACAGCAGCGGCGGAAGCCTTGCTGAAAGGCTAGTCGCCCCGCACTGAATATCCCGCACAGGCGCTAGTCTCTGCGGGATTTTTTTTGGCTATGAATCATCCGGTTACAGGGAGCCTATTGCGACAGTTGGATAGGGGGCTACCACACAGAGATTTGATAATTCATTTCCGCGGTATTATAGTTGTTCATTGTCTGCA
Organism: uncultured Saccharospirillaceae bacterium; assembly: GCA_913063165.1. Taxonomy (GTDB): domain Bacteria; phylum Pseudomonadota; class Gammaproteobacteria; order Pseudomonadales; family Natronospirillaceae; genus CAJXZL01. Next base: position 19,463 of record CAJXZL010000012.1, read on the forward strand.
CCGATTCGACATGCGAAAAGGTACGATAATAATTAAAATAAATGAGCTCTTGTCGATGTTCTGCTATGCAAAACTGACCAAGATTGCTACCTTAGTAGCAGATTTAATGATGTCTGATTTGAAAAAAACAACAGTCTAATTGACACGAATGAAGGGGATCCACATGAAAGGTATCTTTAAAATTGCTGCAGTATCTGTCCTAACGGTCAGTGCTTCATTGGCACTTGCTGCACCAAAGTTCGCACCAGCAGTGGTATATGACCAAGCTGGTAAGAATGACAAATCATTTAACGAAGCCGTATACCGTAATGGTGTTTTGCGTTTTGCTGCTGACTTCGGTCCAGTTGTTGCTGAATTTGAGCCACAGAGCGAAACTCAGATGGAACAGGGTCTGCGTCGTTTGGCACAGAAAGGCCGTAGCCCAATTATCGCTATTGGCTTTACCTTTGGTTCTGCTGTTGAAAAAGTGGCCAAGGAATTCCCAGATCTACAGTTCGCCATCATCGACATGGTCGTTGACCTACCAAACGTTCAGTCAATCGTATTTGCTGAGCACCAAGGATCATTCCTAGTAGGTGCATTGGCAGCGATGGCAAGCGAAACTGATAAAGTTGGCTTTATCGGTGGCATGGATATTCCTTTGATCCGTAAGTTTGCTTGTGGTTATGCGCAAGGTGCTAAGTACGTTAACTATGAAGTTGAAGTATTCGAAAACATGACAGGTACAACACCTGCAGCTTGGGGCAACCCAACCAAGGGTGCTGAGTTGGCACAAGCGCAAATCTCTAAAGGCGCTGACGTCATATTTGCTGCCGCTGGTGGTACAGGTATCGGTGTTTATCAGGCAGCAGCAGACGCTGGTGTTTACGCCATTGGTGTAGACAGCAACCAGAACTACATGCAGCCAGGTACCATGTTGACTTCTATGTTGAAGCGCGTAGGCGTTGCAGCATACGATTCATGGAAAGAAGCACGTGACGGCACTTGGAAAGGTGGCTTCAAGGTGATGGATCTGACTAACGGTGGTGTTGATTGGGCGCTTGACGACTACAACTCTAGCTTGATCACAGCAGACATGAAATCTTGGGTTGAAGAAATCAAAGCTGATATCAAATCAGGTGAGATCGTTGTACATGATTATATGTCTACCAACAGCTGCGAAATGTAATTTACATTTTTTAGCCTGTACCTAAAAAAAGCGACCTTCGGGTCGCTTTTTTGTGTTTGACGGGGCTGTAAAGGGGTTCTTTTTCACAAATCAGTTGAATCAAGAAAACATCACTTGGACGGTCGCCAGTGTTATCGTAAAATTAGACATCAAAAAAATAAACATGGTTGCCGACATAATTGCAGGCCGCCAGTATGAAAAGGTGCTGCTATGACAGATTCCTATGCGATTGAACTGCAGGGTATCGATAAAAAGTTTGGCGACGTTCATGCCAACAAGGCGATTGACCTCCAAGTCCGAAAAGGCTCCATTCATGGTATCGTCGGCGAAAATGGTGCTGGCAAATCGACCTTGATGAGTATCATTTATGGCTTTTACCGCGCTGACGCGGGCCATATCCGTATCAATGGCAAAGAAGTGCGCATCAACGGTTCTCAAGACGCGATTGCAGCTGGGATTGGTATGGTGCATCAGCATTTTATGTTGGTTGAAAACTTCACCGTACTTGAGAATGTCATGCTGGGTACCGAAGGCGGTGCAGCCCTAGATAAGGGAAAGGTAGCAGCCCGTGCCGAATTAGAGCGTCTTGAAAGAGACTATGGTTTGGAAGTTGACCCTGACGCCATTATTGAAGAGTTGCCGGTTGGTTTGCAGCAGCGGGTCGAAATCCTCAAAGCCCTCTATCGAGGCGCCGAGATTCTCATTCTTGATGAACCAACGGGTGTTTTGACCCCGCAGGAAACCGAACACCTCTTTAAAATCCTCAAAGCGCTGAGAGATCAGGGCACCACGGTTATTCTGATTACCCACAAACTGCGAGAAATCATGGCGGTGACCGATCATGTGTCGGTGATGCGTCAGGGCGGCATGGTGGCTCACGTTGACACAGTGGATACCGACCGCAATGCCTTGGCCGAACTCATGGTAGGACGCAAGGTTCGATTTACCGTTGATCGCATTGCTCATGAAGCAGGCGATGTTCGGTTAAAAGTTGAGAACTTGGTGGTGGAGCGCGAAGGTGTGCGGCTTATTAACGACCTGAGCTTTGAAGTGCGTGCTGGCGAGATATTAGGTGTAGCAGGGGTTTCCGGAAACGGGCAATCGCTGTTGATGAAAGTGCTGGCAGGTATCGAAGGGTTCACGTCCGGTAAAATCACCCTCAATGGCCACGAATTGTTACCTACGACAACGACCTCGCCCTTGGTGGTTCGAGAAATGGGCGTCGGGCACGTGCCTGAAGACCGCCATAAAATGGGTTTGATCAACAAATTTGATGCCAAAGAAGCCTTTATCATGGGCTATCACAAGTCAGACAAGTACAACAAAGGCTGGCTGCAGGATAAAAAGTTTATCCGTCAAGATACCCAAGAAAAAATGACTACCTGGGACGTCCGACCCGACGACCCAGATTTAAAAACCGCCAGCTTTTCAGGCGGCAATCAGCAGAAAATTGTGATTGCACGAGAAGTAGAGAAAAATCCGGATGTGTTTTTAGTCGGCCAGCCTACGCGCGGCGTAGACATCGGTGCCATTGAATTTATCCACAAGCGGGTGATGGATATGCGCAACGAGGGTAAGGCTGTGTTACTGGTATCTGTTGAATTAGACGAGATCATGAGCCTTTCCGACCGCATCGTTGTGATGTACGCAGGCAATATTGTCGGTGAATTGAAAGCTGAGGCAGCGGACGAGAAAACCTTGGGATTGATGATGGCCAATATTATGCCAGACGATGTTGATACGACAGTTAAGGAGTCCGCTCATGAGTAGTCAGCGAATACCGGGGTGGATTAACTACGCGGTTGTCCCCTTAGCCAATATATTGATGGCATTTTTTGTGTCAGCGTTGGTTTTTGTGTATGTGGGTGTTGATCCCATAGATGCTGCCAAAGTGATGTGGGAAGGCGCTTTCGGTTATTCCGAAGGCTGGGGATATACGCTGTATTACGCCACGGGATTTATTTTCACTGGCTTGGCGGTGTCCATCGCTTTTCACTGCCAGTTATTTAACATCGGAGGCGAAGGTCAGGCTTACTTTGCCGGTCTTGGCGTTGCACTGGTGTCCCTCTATTTGGGTGATGTGCTACCTTTTTGGCTGATGATGCCGCTGTTGATTATCGCGGCTGGTTTGTTTGGTGCAGGCTGGGCGTTTATTCCTGCTTACCTCCAAGCCAAACGTGGCAGTCACATTGTGATTACCACCATCATGTTTAACTTTATTGCAGCCAGTATCATGGCTTACTTTCTGGTTGAGGTGTTAAAACCACCTATGAGCATGGCGCCAGAATCAGCCGTATTCCCTGTCTCCAGTTGGATTCCTAAGATGCATGACTTCTTAGGTGCCTTTGGCTATGAAATGACAGCGACGCCTCTGAATTTGACCTTCATTTTTGGTCTAATATGCGCAGTGTTGGTCTGGTTCTTTTTATGGAATACCCGTTGGGGTTATGAAATTCGTGCCCAGGGTTTTAATCCCAGTGCCGCAAAATATGCCGGCATCGATCCGATCAAAATTACCCTGCTCACCATGGCCGTGTCTGGCATGCTAGCCGGTTTCTTTGCACTGAATACGCTGTCAGGTGACATGCACCAGTTGAAACTCAACTATGTGGCGGGATTTGGCTTTACCGGTATCGCGGTATCGTTAATGGGCCGTAACCATCCAGTGGGTATTGTGTTGGCCAGTATTTTGTTTGGATTCTTATATCAAGGTGGCGCGGAGCTGGCCTTTGAATTCCCTGGTATCGATTCGAAGATTATTGTGGTCTTACAGGGTTTGATCATTCTGTTTAGTGGTGCATTGGAATATATGTTTAAACCGAGTATCGAAAAACTCTATTTGAAAGCCACCGGGTGGCGCGCGGACAAAGAGGAGGCCCAAAATGCTTGATTTTTGGTTTAGCTGGGTCATCTTACCCCTCGATAGCATGATGCGTTTGTCTACGCCTTTGGTTTTGTTGGCGCTGGCAGGCATGTTTTCAGAACGGTCTGGTGTAGTGAATATTGCATTGGAAGGCAAACTATTGGCTGCAGCCTTTGCTTCAGCATCAGCCGCGGCAGTCACAGGTTCAGCGTGGATAGGTTTATTGGCGGCGATTGCAACCACTATTATGGTTGCGATGCTACATGGCTTTGCCACCATCACCCATAAAGGTGACCAAATCGTTTCGGGTATGGCGATCAATATTCTGGTTGCTGGTATCACGGTAATTCTGGGACGCCTGTGGTTTAACCAAGGTGGACAGACGCCTAACCTTCGAGGTGATGCGCGTTTTCAGGGGATCGATTTCCCAGGTGCCGCATGGATTCAAGAGAACGTTCCCTTTGTGGGATCGGTCTATGGCGAAATACTCAGTGGCCACTCAGTCATGCTGTATCTGGCATACTTGATGGTACCCATATCTTGGTATGTGCTGTTTCACACCCGATTTGGCTTACGTTTACGCGCCGTTGGTGAAAATCCAGCTGCCGTGGATACCGCGGGTATCTCCGTGGTAGCCATGCGTTATAAGGCGTTGGTGGTCTGTGGTATTTTAGCCGGCTTTGCAGGCACCTACTTGGCCATTGGCGGTAATACCGCGCAATTCATGCCGAACATGAGTGCAGGTAAAGGCTATATCGCCTTGGCAGCGCTGATCTTTGGTAAGTGGCGTCCTGTACAAGCCATGATGGGGTGTTTCTTGTTTGGTTTGCTTGAAGCCTACGCAATCCGATTGCAGGGTGTCGAAATTATGGGTATTGGCACGGTGCCCGTGCAGTTTATTGAAATGGTGCCCTATGTATTAACCGTGGTGCTATTGGCGGGCTTTATCGGACGTGCGAATCCGCCCAAGTCGGTTGGTGTACCCTACAGTAAAGAACGCGAGTAGCGCAGTAATTAGGGTGCCATGTGCACCCTTTTTTCGGTTTACAAACAGGTAATGACAATGAGTGAAAAGACAAAGGTGTTATTGGTTGGCGGGACGCACGGCAACGAATTGACCGGTGTTCATTTGCTGCAACGCTGGCAAGCTGCTCCCGATGAGTTGGTGCGCCCGAACCTGACTGTGACCACGTTGTTCGCTAATACGGCCGCGTGGCAAGCCAATCGTCGTTACCTTGATGCCGATTTGAATCGCCAGTTTGCGCAGTCTGACTTACAGAATGAGACAATCACGCACCAGGAAGGGCGTTTGGCCAAAAGTATTGCCGCGCAGATTGGACCGAAAGACCAACCCAAGCATGACTTTATTATTGATCTGCATACCACGACCGCCAATATGGGGATCACTCTGGTATTAAACAGTGACTGTGCCTGGGCACTGCGGGCTGCCGCTTATGTCCAACAGCACATGGCAGGGGTCGTGGTCATGTCGAAAACCACCGATCGAATGGAAGACACCTTTCTGATTTCCATGGGGCGCCAACGGGGAATTATTGTAGAAGTGGGGCCAGTGCCTCAGGGTGTGCTCAATGGTCAGGTGTTTGAAGATACAAGAATCGCCGTCGGACACCTACTGGATTATCTGAGCACCATGGCGCAAAACCGGTCTTTGCCCGATACCATCAATGCCTATGAGTTTGAGGCTAAGGTGACCTATCCGGTTGATGATACCGGTGCGATCATAGGTATGATTCATCCGGCATTACAAAACCGAGACTACCATCCAATCTCTGTCGGTGATCCGGTGTTTTTGGTACAAACAGGTGAAGTGATTTCCTATAACGGGGCGAGCGGGTTGGTCGGTGGTTTTATTAACGAGGCTGCCTATTATGACCAAGCCCATGCCTTTAGTTTGTTGCGTCCCGTGGTACTCAAGGTGCTGTGATAGCACCCTAAGTCGGCTTAAACGGGCTAGATCAGCTGTTTGATTCTGGCTTTGAGCAAATCAATAGCGACACGGTTCTTACCCCCTTTAGGCACAATCAAATCGGCAAATTGTTTGCTCGGATCCACAAACTCCATAAACATCGGGCGGACCGTATCTCGGTACTGTTTCACAACCGATTCGAGGGAGCGTTCTCTTTCTTCAATGTCCCGTTTTAAACGCCGTAATAGGCAGATGTCTAAAGGCGTATCCATATAAACACTGGCATCTAAGCGCTTGCGTATCGCCTTATCGACCAGCAACAAAATCCCTTCAATAATGATGATTTTACGGGGTTCCATCTCAATAAAGTCATCAATGCGGTTGTGAATCTTATAGTCATAAACTGGGACTTTAACGGGTTTGCCGGATTTGAGTTCATCCAAATGGTGTACCAATAGACTATGATCAAAGGCGTTGGGGTGGTCATAGTTGGTTTTAATGCGGTCTTCCATCGCCATGTGGGTTTGGTCTTTGTAATACGAGTCTTCTTTCATGATCGAAATGTAGGGCGCGCCGAGTTCATCTTTGAGTTCGTTATAAATGGTTTCAGCGAAAAGACTTTTGCCAGAGGCAGACGCGCCGGCAATACCGATAACAATGGGTTTCATGGTAGGGAATGTCCCGAAAAATAAAAATCATTCTATAGCAGGGCCTAGACGAAGTCATGGTCGGAGGTGAACAAAACCCTGTGGTCAATGTCCATGTCTTTGTCCACAAAATCTGCTGCCATAAATGGCATAGTTGGTTACAATAAGTCACTTCTTTTTGTCTCGTATACAAGGAACCGCCATGACAGTGATAAAAATGACCGATCTTGACCTCAAGGGCAAACGGGTTTTAATCCGACAAGATCTCAATGTGCCTATCGACGACAACGGTCAGGTGTCGAGTGACGCCCGTATTCGCGCATCATTGCCAACCTTACAGCAGGCTTTGGATCAAGGTGCACAGGTCATGGTGATGTCCCATCTGGGGCGTCCCAAAGAAGGCGTATATGATGAGCAGTATTCCCTAGCCCCCGTGGCTGCGTATCTCGGAAAGTTGCTAGGACGGCAGGTACCTGTGGTTAAAGATTGGTTGTCTGGTGTTGATACCCAAGAGCGCTTGGTGGTGCTTGAAAATGTGCGCTTCAATGTCGGTGAGGGTGCTGATGACGAAGCCTTGTCAAAACAAATGGCGGCACTGTGTGATGTCTATGTGATGGATGCCTTTGGTACTGCGCACCGTGCACAAGCATCGACCCATGGCGTCGCTCGATTTGCCGCTGTAGCCTGTGCAGGGCCTCTACTAGTGGGTGAGCTTGATGCATTAGGTAAAGTGATGGCGCAGCCAGAACGTCCGTTGGTGGCGGTAGTCGGTGGTGCGAAGGTGTCTACCAAATTGACCGTATTGGATAGCCTGTCAACTATCTGTGACCAGCTGATTGTAGGCGGCGGCATATCCAATACCTTTATCGCAGCCCGTGGCCATAATGTCGGTAAGTCATTGTATGAAGCCGATTTGTTGCCCGAAGCACGTGCCTTAATGGACAAGTTGGACATTCCAGAAGTGACCGACGTGCGCACAGCCAAAACCTTTTCGGCGGATGCGGTAGCAGAAGTGAAATCAGTTGACGCCGTTGAAGATGACGACATGATTTTGGATATTGGTCCTGATACAGAAGCGCGGTTTGCCGCGGTGTTGAAGAATGCCAAAACCATTATGTGGAATGGTCCCTGTGGCGTATTTGAATTTGATGCCTTCGCACAGGGCACAAAGGCCGTGGCAGATGCCATTGCTGATAGTGATGCATTTTCAGTGCTGGGTGGCGGTGATGTGATTGCAGCGGTTCAGAAATTTGGTATGGAATCGCGTTTTTCCTATATCTCGACCGGTGGTGGTGCCTTCTTAGAATTTGTTGAAGGCAAGACATTACCGGCTGTGGCGATATTGGAAGCACGCGCGAAGGGATAATCGGACTAGGGTTTGCCTAGCCATCAAATAATTGATTGGGGAACGACAAATGACTCAGAAAATTTCAGCAAGCGTCAAACCAGGCGTGGTATCGGGTGATGACTTACAAACCATCTTTGCATTGGCCAAAGAAGGGCAGTATGCCTTTCCAGCCGTTAACGTGGTAAATACCGACTCGGTGAATGGTGCGCTTGAAGTAGCGGCCAAGGTAAATTCACCTATCATTGTGCAGTTTTCCAATGGTGGCGCACAATTCTTTGCTGGTAAGGGCCTCAAACTTGAAGGGCAAGAAGCACAAATTATTGGTGCCATTGCTGGTGCAAAGTATGTGCATGAAATGGCAGCGCATTATGGTGTGCCCGTTATTCTGCACACCGACCATGCGGCCAAAAAGCTGCTGCCTTGGATCGACGGTTTGCTAGACGCGGGTGAAGCGCATTTTGCTGCGACCGGCCGCCCATTGTATTCCTCTCACATGCTCGATTTGTCAGAAGAATCATTGGAAGAAAATATCGAGACCTGTGCGCGTTATTTGGAGCGGATGGCCAAAATTGGCATGACCCTAGAAATTGAACTGGGTTGTACTGGAGGCGAAGAAGACGGTGTTGATAACAGCCACATGGACAACTCCATGCTCTATACCCAGCCAGCCGATGTCGCATTCGCCTACGAAACACTGTCTAAAATTAGCGACCGCTTTACCATCGCGGCCAGCTTTGGCAACGTCCATGGTGTTTATAAGCCAGGCAATGTGAAGCTCACACCGATGATTTTGCATAACTCACAGACGTTTTGTTCTGAAAAATTCGGTTTGCCAACCAACAGCCTGAACTTTGTGTTTCACGGCGGATCAGGTTCGACCGCAGCAGAAATCAAAGAAGCCATTAGCTATGGCGTGATCAAGATGAATATCGATACCGATACCCAGTGGGCAACGTGGGAAGGTGTGCTTGATTATTACAATGCCAATGCAGGTTACCTGCAGGGGCAGATTGGTAATCCCGATGGTGAAGATAAGCCGAATAAGAAATACTATGACCCGCGTGCCTGGTTGCGTAAGGGCCAAGAGCGTTTTATCACGCGTTTAGAGCAAGCATTCACCGAACTGAATGCCATAGATCGTTACTAGGTGTCATGTGCTAAAAAGGCCGCATGAGCGGCCTTTTTTATTACCTGCAGTTTGCTAGGCTGTAGGGATTTTTTCCGTATCCCGTATCCCGTATCCCGCATCCCGCATCCCGCATCCCGCATCCCGCATAGCCTTATTTTACAAACTGCGCCACATACGAGCACGACGCCTGAATCTGTCTACCCTGAGATGTTGCCCACGCGAATCCTACCTCAACCAACTGTTTGGCCACGCCACGTCCTCTAAAACTGGGTGGGACAAAGCTGTAATTGAAATTAATGCGGTCGTCGCCTAGCAGTTGATAGGTCAGCAGGGCTTGGTCTTGGCTACCGGCCAGTACGCCAATAAATTGGCTTTGGGCAGGCAGGTGTTGAATAGAAATGGCAGCGTCGGTCATCAGTCTCTCCTTAACGTTAAGCAGTGGTATCAGTCGTTTTTGACCATGTGGCCCTGAAACGTGCAAACCGCATTCGGTTTTCTTCAATGGATAGCAACAATCCTGGGATTAACAGCAGGATTAATACAGTGCCAAATGCCAAGCCAAAAATCATCACGACGGCCATGGGGATAAGAAACTGTGCATCAAACGAGGTTTCAAACAGCAAGGGGGTAAGGCCAGCAATAGTGGTCGTCGACGTGAGAATAACCGCTCGCAACCGTTGACACGATGCCTCAACGACAGCCAAAGCGGGGTCTAGGCCAGTAGCTAAAATGCGCTTGTAGGCACTGATCAATACAATCGAATCATTAATCACGATGCCACTGAGTCCAAATAATCCAAACAAACTCAGAGCCGATACCGGAATGTCGAGCACCCAGTGCCCAAATAGTGCTCCAGTAAGACCAAATGGAATAGCCACCATCACTGCAATGGGCCAAATCCAGCTTTCAAATACCCAAGCCAAGATACCAAATATCAAGAACAGAGCGAGATAAGCGCCCATCTTCATGTCGGTCAATATTTGTTGTTCGTCCAAACGGGTGCCTTCAATGGCAGGTTTTACACCAAACTCGGCGTAGAGATCGGGCAATATTTGCGCTTCAATCGCATCATTGATGGCGCGAGCATTGGCGGTATCCTCGTCCACATCTGCTGATACCACAATGGACAGAGCCCCGCCTTGTCGGGTTAGACTATCAACGCCTCGATAAACGTTAATGTCTAGCAGACTGGCCAGTGGCGTCCATTCGCCGTTACTCAGCGCAATAGGCAGGCTCTGAAGCATGGCCAAATTCGACGCCTGGTCTTCAGCCATTTTGAGAACGATGTCAATTTCTTGTCCATCTTCCTGAATAAATCCAATCTTTTTTCCATCTAAAATGGTCTGCAATCTTCCAGCCAATGAGGTGACGGTGAAGCCCATACTCTTAGCTTGCGCTGTCAGTGTGAAACGCCACTGTTCCGCACCATAGGGAAGGTCGTCTTCAATATTGGATACACCAGAATAGGCACCCAGTCGATCTTGCAATGCCTCTGACGCCGCTTTGAGCTGGTCGGCGTCATCGGCACTCAGTCGAACGGTAATATCGGAGCTGCCGAGGCCGACAAAGCCACGACCAAAATTGATTTTCTCGACCCCTGCTGGCACGGTGATTTTTTCCCGCCACCGGCTCACCAATTCTTGGTTGGTATACGGGCGGTTCACATCGTTGATCAGTTCAATGTTAATAGAACCACTTTCAACGCTGCCGTTGCGGTGGGTGAACACCATGTTATTGATAAAGGTACGGTTGGTATCTCGCTCTACCGCGCGTAAGCCGTTGCCCATCTCAGCTAAAAAATCGTTAACCTCTGATTCGGGTGTGCCGTCGGCAAAGGTGACAGAGGCTGACATGCTCGTCCCTTCGGTCTGCGGTGCCAGTGACAACTTGATGTCACCAGAAACCACCATGCCAATCATGGTCATAAAGGCAGCAATGACCAGTGAGAATGTAACCCAGCGGTAGTGAATGGCAACGGTTGCAAAGGGTCTGAACAGCCGGTTTTTAAAAGACTCGAAACCGTCATCGATCGTGCGTCTAAACCAGCTGGGCTTGCCATCAATAACCGACTTGGCATTGTGCCCGAGGTGTCCGGGTAGAATAAAAAAGCATTCAACTAACGATGCTGCAATGGCACAGATAACCACCATCGGAATATCGATCATAATGCCGCCAATGCGACCACCCATGACAAGCAGAGGCGTAAAAGCCGCAATGGTGGTCAGGCTTGACGCCAATACCGGTGACCACATCCGCTTGGCTGCAGAAACGGCCGCTTCCATGGGTTGTAGACCTTCAGTTTCCAGTGCTTCAGTGTCCTCACTGACCACAATGGCATCGTCGACGATAATGCCCACTGCGATCATAAAGGCCAACAGGCTAAAAATGTTGATTGAGGTGTTGGTGATGTCCATAAAAATAAAAGTGGCAAGAAAGGTCACAGGGATGCCCAACGCCACCCAAATCGCAATGCGGGTATTGAGGAAGATGAACAAGACCAATAACACCAACATCATGCCTAGCAGGCCATTGTCTAGAATAAGCTTGATGCGTGACTCTAAAAATCGCCATTGCTCGTTATAAGCAATCATCGACAAGCCTTCTGGTAATTGCTTAGCGCCTAACCAATCGAGATAGATATCGGCTTGGCTGATGGTGTCTTCACCCGTCAAGCGCGCCATGCTGATCCGCATGGCCGGTTTGCCGTCGTAACTCAGGTAGCGGAAGTCATCAGAGACCAATCTTTCGACTTCTGCTATATCGCCCACCCGTAATTCTGCACCAGTCAGACGATCTGTGATGATGGGTAACTGTTGTAAGCTCTCCAAGTTTTTGACCCGTCCCTGCGCGCGAAGCTGGGTTTCCAGTGCGCCCTGTCGCGCAACACCAGCAGGCAGGTTGAGGTTGTTGGCGGTGACCGCTTGGCCAAATTGATCCAAGGTCATATTTAAGTCGAGGAGTTGCTCTGCGGTCAGCCGAATCTCAAAACGTTCTGAGGGTGACCCGGTGAGACTAACCTGTGCCATCCCAGCGGCAACCAATTCGTCGGCATAGAGACGCGCGGTTTTATACAGGGTCATAAAATCAGCGTCACCATACAGCAGCAAATCAGCAACCGGTTCATAGCGCACTTGCTGGGTAACCGTTGGGGTGTCAACATCGTCAGGCAGGGATACGCCCGCTAAGGCATCGTCAATCGCTTTGATGGCTTTTTCAATACTGACTTTCTCATTGATGGTGACCTTCAGACTGGCGCGTCCTTCGGTGCTGGTCGTGCGCACATTGCTGACTTCTTGCAAGGCAATAACGGCGTTTTCTAGGGGAATGGCTATTGCCTCTTGAACGTCTTCTGCGCTGGCGCCATTCCACCCTGCAGAAATCGACACACTATTGAATTCAAAGTCTGGAAAAAACTGCCTATTGAGATTCTTCATTGACCACAGGCCAACGAGAATAATTAAAAACATGATCCCGTTCGACGCTGTTCGGTGAGTGGCAAACTTTCTTATCCAGCCATTCATGGTTTATTTACCCGTGCAGCACTATCACCGATGGGGGGGCTACTCAATTCTACTCTCAGCCCACTGGACGCATTGGCCAATCGGGTATTCAGCAGCGGCTGTTTGTCGGTCAGCTCAGGACTGGAAATGAGGTAGAGCGTCGCGCCATCTCGAATGACCTGTCCTTCAACGGTCACTGGTATTTCCAGCAGGCGACCCTCGATTACCGTAAATACCATGCGGTTTTCATAGAGCATTTTTGCGGGAACCGCATAGACCGATGCTAGGGCAGGCAAGAAAGTGGTAATGGCTAAGTGCTGTCCTAACGGGATCGCGGTCTTGGAATTGAAACGATACCAAGCCTGCACAGAGCCCTGTGTTGCTTGTTTACCTAGGGTGTCCAATGTGAGTGTCGTTTTTGGATTTTTTGTCACGACCGCTGCGATATTCTTCCCGGTAAATTGGTCCAACCATTTGACTGGAATGCGGGTTTCAAGCCCCATATTGGTGTCATCAAAAAGCGCCAGAATCACACCGTTACTATTGACCCTTTGTCCTGTTTGAACCATGACATCTGACACGATCCCTGAGAACGGGGCTTCAATACGGGTATCGGCGAGTTGTTGTTTGATGGTGTCCAACGTGTTCAATAAATCGGTACGCTGTGCTTGGAGCTGGGCCATGGTGTCATCAAATCGGGCGAGCGCCATTGCGCGATTTTGTACCGACATGACTTGGTTCTGATGGCTCTTTAGTGCGTTTTCATAGTCGGTATTGGAGGCAAGGTTCTGTTTTGCCAAACCTGCAATGCGGTCAAGCGATGCTTGGCTTATCGTCAATAGCTGCTTTTCGATATCCATACTCTGTTGGTCAGATTGCTGCTGTAATTCTTGTAAGCGAATCTTTGCGTCCATTTCGGTCAATCGTGACAGGGATTGCCTTTGCGTGTTCTTCACATCCGTTTGATCTAGGGTCGCCAGAAGTTGGCCCGCGGTCACCGCATCACCCACACCCACCGACAGGGTTAATAATGTGGCGGTTATCGGACTGGTAACATCCAATGAACGAAAAGCCATGACCGATCCAAACAAATTCACTTCAGGCTGCCAGCTTGACGCCGTGATTACCTGCAATGACACGGTGGGTGCCGTAGTGGCGCCGAAGCTGCCGCCAAAACCACCACCTGCCATGCCTTTAGCGCCGCGCTTTCGTTGGTTGGGCGCGCCATCTGATTGGGGCGTCTCGGTACTTGCTTGCGTTGCTGTATTACCACCATCTGGTGTTTGAGTGGCCCCAGCAGGATTGCGAGTGCCTCCAGGTCGTTGACCAACGCCACCACCTGACTGGGCAGAGGCTGGCGCACTGGTTGCGCTGCTATTTGCCGTAGGAAGCGTGTCCTTATTATTCAAAAGGTAAAAGCCATATCCCGCTGAAATGAGGATGAGCAGTGGCAAAATATATCGGGTCAGCATGGCAGGGCAATCCTATAAGTTTGACGTCAGGTTATGGCATTAGGCTATGGCGTCAGGTTATGGCGTCACGTTAAGGCAGCTTATTAAGCCACGAATCATGTGGCATTTGTGGTCTGCAGTCTAGACAGTTTATGTAAATGCTGATTTTTTCCTTATTTGGGCAGTGGCATATCCATAGGTCATATTGTGGCAGCCGTTTGGTGCCACTATATTGGGGTTGCTTTCACCCATTTCAGAAGGACCTGAATGATGAATCTAGCCAAAGTTTATGCCCGTGCGCGGGTCGGAATTGATGCGCCCAGTGTGGCGGTCGAAGTACACCTGTCAAACGGGCTGCCGTCGATGTCGATCGTCGGCTTACCTGAAACGGCGGTTAAGGAATCCCGAGACCGGGTGCGCTCAGCCATCATCAACTCGGGCTTTGAATTTCCAGCACGTCGTATCGTCGTCAATCTCGCCCCAGCTGAATTACCCAAAGAAGGCGGTCGATTCGATCTGGCCATTGCCATGGCGCTACTCGTAGCGTCAAAGCAAATTCCCGATACCTTTACTGACCAATTGGAGGTGTTGGGGGAGTTGGCATTGAATGGCGATGTGCGACCAATTCAAGGCGTGTTACCTGCGAGTATGGCGGCAACCGCCGCGGGTAAATCAATGGCTGTTCCTGCGGCCAATGCCAATGAAGCCTGTTTGCCTGAAGCGGCTGAAATTATTCCCGTGGCGAACCTATTGGTGTTGTGTCATCACGTTGCCGGTACGCAACTGATCGGCTTTGCGACGCGTGATGCAGCCACCCAGATCACCTATGATCCAGCGACCGACCTCACGCAGGTTCGCGGCCAAACAGTGCCCAAAAAGGCATTAGAAGTCGCTGCCGCAGGGCAACATAATCTCCTGTATTTTGGTCCGCCGGGCACGGGTAAGACCCTATTGGCGCGTTGCCTGCCGAGTATCTTGCCGGCGCTAACCGAAACGCAACAGCTAGAAACCATGGCCATTCATTCCATCGCTGGATATGGCCGACTGATAAATCAGCAACGGCCGTTTCGCGCACCACACCACACAGCATCTGGCGTGGCGCTCGTAGGTGGCGGGTCAAATCCCAGACCCGGAGAAATTAGCTTGGCGCACCACGGTGTATTATTTCTTGATGAATTGCCTGAGTTTTCAAGACAGGTGTTGGACGTACTCAGAGAGCCTTTAGAACAAGGTGAAATTGTGATTTCGCGCGCCGCGCGGCAGGTGACTTTTCCTGCCCAGTTTCAATTAATAGCGGCTATGAATCCGACACCAGGTGGCTATGCCCCCAATGATCCGCGGTCAGGGCATTACACCAAGCAGCACATGCAAAAATATCTGGCACGGTTATCCGGTCCTTTTTTGGATCGCATTGATCTACAAGTTGAGGTCAACGCCATTGAACCTGAATTATTAGCACGGGGACCACAAGGGGAGTCGAGTGCCGACGTGCGGTTACGGGTGGCCAACGCCTACCAGCGTCAAATGGCCCGACAGGGCAAAGCCAACGCCCAATTATCACCCAATGACATAGAACGGCATTGCCGTTTGTCGTCCGCCGATGAGGCTGTGCTGCATAAAGCCATGACCACACTGGGGCTGTCGGCACGCAGTTACCACCGGGTTTTAAAAGTCAGCCGCACAGTCGCCGATTTAGAGGGCGCTACAGCCATCCTAACCCCACACCTGTTATCAGCCTTGGGTTACCGGCAAATGGACAAATGGCTGCAATAGGCCAATGCAAAAGGCCAATGCAACTACGCCAATACAACTACGCAACCGTGAATAACGCTCAGTGATAATCCATGATAGTCTTGCCCACTTTGTAACGAGCTTCTGAGGCGCAGTAATAATGGGATTATGGATAAAACGGCTGTTTGTAGGGTTGCTAATGTTGGTAACGGCTTTGGCAGTTGGCGGTTTGGCCTATAACCAGTTTGCCCCGATTTTTGGGGGCAAACCCGATGCGTACAGCCAGCAAAAAATCGCCGCATCAGCCCATTATCAAGATGCCCTGTTCGTGAATCTGATACCCACTGAGGTATCAACGCGATCGGATACCAGTCTGTCATTGTGGGACAGTCTGAAATCGTTTATGTGGCCGTCAGCGGATAAGAATCCGACCAAACCCCTGCCGACTGTGCAATTAAATAACCAGCCATTTGTTGACGGTAGTTTTGTCTGGTTAGGTCACTCGACCGTGTTGTTTTCACTGGACGGTCAAACCCTGCTCACCGATCCTGTATTTTACCGGGCATCACCGGTGCCCGTTGGTGGCGCGCCGTTTGCTCAAACCAATCCCACTGCTATTAGCGATTTACCCGATATCGATGCTGTGCTGATATCGCACGATCATTATGACCATCTCGATTATCAAGCTATCCAAGAACTGGCGCCTCGGGTCAAACAATTTATGGTACCGCTCGGCATCAAGGCGCATCTCCAACGATGGGGTATTCCCGACAGCAAAATTCAGGAATTTGACTGGTTTGAGGATGCCAACGTCGGTTCGGTCAAGATTACCTTTACGCCCTCAAGGCACTTTAGTGGGCGTGGTTTGTTTGACCGCTTTAAGACCCTTTGGGGCTCGTGGGTGGTCCAAGCGCATGCAGGTTCTGTGTACTTCAGCGGTGATGGCGGTTATTCACCGTCGTTTGCCGAAATCGGTGCGCAATTTGGGCCCTTTGACATGGCCTTTCTTGAAGACGGCGCTTACAACCAAGATTGGAGTCAAATCCACATGTACCCCGAGGAATCGGTTCAAGCGGCTATTGATCTGAATGCCCGGATATTGCTGCCCATTCATTGGGGTAAATTCGATTTGGCCTTGCATGATTGGACGGATCCTATTGAACGCATCACCGCCGAAGGGTTCAAACGGGGTGTACAGGTCACTACCCCCAAAATAGGGCAGGTATTTCAGCCTGAATCGGCACCGTCCGAACCTTGGTGGCGCTAAATAGTAGGCAACCAGTGCCCCACGTCACATAAAGCCTGTCAGTGTTGAGGTTTTTTCGGTCAGCGCAGTCATTGGAATTGTTTTCTGGTAGAATGCTGCGCCATCACATGGGGTGAGGCAAACGACGTTGTCGTGGCCCACCTGTATCGGGAGCTGGAAAGTCATATCCAGTCTGTTTCCCGCTTTGATTTCAAGAATTCTCTCTGTCGTGATCGGAGGGAAATAACTTTTGAGGATACTATGTCTAAATATAATACCGATGCGTTGCGTGTCAGTTATGGTATTGGTCGTCAGTTCGGTGGCCAGTTAAAAAACCAACCATTTGATGGTTTGGATATTGAAAGCGTATTGGATGGCTTTCGTGACGCATTTACAGGCGCTGCGGATCCTGTAGCACCTGCTGATATGCAGCAAGCCTATGACACCATTCGTGCAGAGCTTGAAGCGAAAGAAGCTGAAGCGGCAACGACTTTGGCGGCAGACGGTGAAGCATTTATGGCTGAAAATGCCCAGAAAGATGGCGTTGTAGTGACTGCATCTGGACTTCAATATGAAGTGTTGACTGAAGGTACTGGTGAGAAGCCAACCCAAGCATCAACGATTAGCGCGCATTACCACGGCACCTTGATCAATGGCGACGTGTTTGACAGCTCTTATGACCGCGGTCAGCCTGCAGAGTTCCCAGTGGGCGGCGTGATTCCTGGTTGGACAGAAGCATTGCAGTTGATGGCTGTTGGTTCAAAATGGCGTTTAACCGTGCCTTACCAGTTGGCCTACGGCGCACAGGGCGCTGGCGGTGCGATTGGTCCATACCAGACTTTGGTATTTGACGTAGAGTTGTTGGCGATCCTATAAGCCTCCTAGCGTGTAGAGATAGCGCGTTCGCTTGAGCGCGCTATTCCTCTTGCTCCTTTAGCTTGCGTGTCAGTGTATTACGCCCCCATCCCAACAACTTAGCCGCTTCCACCTTCCGGCCTCCCGTATGATCCAGTGCGCACTGCAACAGATTCCGTTCAACCAATTTTTCCGCCGTGGTAAAAATATCAGTGGCGCCCCGTGCTAATTCCCTTGTCGCCCAACGCCGCAATCCCAATTGCCAATCACTGGTATTGTCAGATACCTGTGACACCAATTCAGTAGGTAGGTCATCAATATGCACTTCATTCCCGCTGGCCATCACGCTAATCCAGCGACAGGTATTCTCTAGCTGTCGCACGTTGCCCGGCCACTGAAGGTCACATAAGAAATCAAGGCAGTCAGGCTTCAGTGTCTTGGGTGTGATGCCTTGTTCTTTGGCGGCATGCGCCAAAAAGTGCTGCAGTAATTCGGGAATGTCTTCGCGTCGCTCTGACAGACTCGGTAGCTGAATACGGATGACGTTAAGGCGGTGGTACAGGTCCTCTCTAAATTTTCCTGCTCTGACCAGTGCCGTTAAATCTTGGTGGGTGGCTGCCAGAATCCGGACATTGACACGAATGCCGGTGTGCGCGCCGACGGGATGGATCTCGCCATCGGACAGCACGCGTAGTAACCGGGTTTGTGCATCCATTGGCATGTCGCCAATCTCGTCCAAAAACAGGGTGCCGCCTTCCGCCTGTTCAAACCGCCCGATGCGGTGTTGTGAGGCGCCGGTAAAGGCTCCTTTTTGGTGACCAAAAAGCTCGGACTCGATGAGATCACGGGGAATGGCTGCCATGTTGAGCGCAATAAATGGATGGCTGGCGCGAGGGCTGTGTACGTGCAGGGCCTTTGCCACCAATTCCTTACCAGTACCTGAAGCGCCTTGAATCAACACCGTAATATGCGATTGGCTCAGTTTGCCAATGGCCTTGAATACACCCTGCATGGCAGGTGCAGAACCAATGATGTTGGTGGCAGGCTTGTCAACAACCCCCGGTTTTTTGGTCGCCTGCTTGGTCAGGTGTTGTAGTGCGCGGCGCACCAGCGCCACCATGTCGTCGATATCGAATGGCTTGGCCAAATAATCGAATGCGCCCTGCTGAAAGGCCGATACCGCGCTATCGAGATCAGAGTGCGCCGTCATGATAATGACGGGTAGGCCGGGATGCTGCTTGTGGATCTGCGTCATCATTTCCTGACCGTTCATGCCCGGCATTTTAACGTCACTGACGACCACGTTAGGTTGCTGGGTAGCCAATGCAGATAGCAATTCGGCGCCGGTAGAAAAAGACCTTACCTGCCAGTGTTCCGCCTCAAAAGATTTTTCCAAAACCCAACGAATGGATCGGTCGTCATCCGCAACCCAGATAGTGTGGTCGTTATTCATGATAGGTGCTCCATGGGTAGCATGATGGTAAAGCAGGTGTGGCCGGGCTGGCTGGTAAATTCTATGAGACCTTTTTGCTGGCTCACATACTGCTGTGCCAACGACAGTCCAAGCCCCGATCCCTGTGCGCGCCCGCTGACCATTGGGTAGAACAGGGTAGGCTTTAACGCCTCAGGAATGCCGGGGCCGTTGTCGGTGATGTCAAGATGGCACACCAATCTGTGCAGGGTGCCTGATAGGGTGATTTGATGCCCTGCGCGGGTCTTTATGGTAATGGTCGGCTTGTCTACCGGCGATTCGGTAAGCGCTTGTTGGGCGTTCGCGACCACATTGAGGATCACTTGTTGTACCTGTTCAGGGTCGCCAGAAAACTCGGGGAGACTGGGATCATAATCGCGGTGCCATAGAATGCTGTCGGGCCGCTCTGCTTCAATCAATGTAATGACGCGTTCGATAATACGGTGGATATTGATGGTGGCCAATTGGCTGCTGTCTACCGGCCCGAGCATGCGGTCAACCAAGTTTCTTAGGCGGTCGGCTTCGTCAATGATGACCTGCGTATATTCAAGCTGTGCAGGGGGCGTGACCCGCTGTAATAATTGCGCCGCGCCACGAATGCCACCCAAGGGATTCTTGATCTCGTGGGCAAGTCCTCTGACCACTTCTCGCGTTGTCTGGTAATCGCTGGCTAAGGTGGCGTCACGTTGAATGCGATTGAGGCGGTCACGGGGGTGGATTTCTAACAAGCGATACCGCAGGTCGTCTTGCAGCACATCACTGATCATGTAATCCAACAGGGTAGCCTCTTGATGATAGGCGAGTAACCATTGTGCCTCTCGTTGTGCGAACGCAGCATGATGATCGAGGGTGTTTTTTATGTCATCGGGCAATCGGTCGTCGGGAAATAAACCAGAAAATGGTTGCCCCATGGCCCGTTCTTTAGAGCGGCCAAAAAGCGCTTCGGCGGCGCCATTCATGTAGGCAACCCTGCGTTGGCTGTCGAGCATCACGATGACCGTTGATAGGTTCTCAATGAGTCTGACTTCAAGGGCGTCCATTGCAAGACTCCAATGTGTTGAGTGGCTAGGGTGATCTGTTATTACGCAATTTCTGCGCCATACCGGCAGCATCAAGCTAATGTGGGCGATTGGCACAGCGTGGGTGGACGCAATCGCACATGCTGCCATGCTCTCTGCACCCGTGATCAGTCGATTATGCGCTTAGTTGGTGCGTTTTTTATTATTTTAGCATCATGATTGTGCAAATAAAGGCCAAATTGCGATTGGCTGGGGTAGGCATTGCTGTGGTTGTGTCTGGCACAGATGACAAAAGGACCCGTTAAATGATGCGAATTGTCTCGTTGATCCTCGGCGACGGACTGTTATAATTCATGCACATTTTCCGCGTTGGAACAGACCCATGTCACGGATCGCTTCGGTAGAAAGAAATACGCAAGAGACTAAGATCTCTGTCACGATCAATCTTGATGGAACAGGCAGTTGCCAGTTGCAGACAGGTATGCCTTTTTTAGAGCACATGATCCATCAGATTGCGCGACATGGTTTGATCGATATTGCCCTGACCTGTGATGGCGATAACCAGATTGATGACCACCACAGTGCCGAGGACAGTGGTATTGCCTTAGGCATGGCCTTCGCCCAAGCGATTGGCGATAAAAAAGGCATCGTGCGTTATGGTCACGCCTATATTCCGCTCGACGAAGCTTTGTCGCGTGTGGTGTTGGACATTTCTGGCCGACCCGGTTTGGAGTATGCGGTACCCTTTACCCGCGCGAGCATCGGTGGCTTTGATACCGAATTGTTTTATGAATTTTTCCAAGGCTTTGTGAACCATGCCGGCGTGAGTCTGCATATTGATAATCTGAAAGGTCGCAATGCACACCACCAGATAGAAACGGTTTTTAAAGCCTTTGGTCGCGCACTGCGCATGGCGGTTACGCTAGACCCGCGCGCTTTGAATGACATCCCGTCAACCAAGGGCAGTTTGTAAGGACGAACGGCCTGCATTGGGTTTGGGTGGCAACACCGGTTGTCCATTACGCTTGGCCAGTGACACTTAATAATACAGGGATGCGAGGGCTGAGCTTCGCGTCCCTTTCTAACTTATGGAATCCGCATGACACATAAAACCATTGCTGTGATTGATTATGGTATGGGCAATTTGCACTCGGTGGCGAAAGCGTTACAGCATGTCGCCCCGAAAGACCGCATCATCATATCCTCTGATAGACAGCAGATCGAAGCAGCTGACTCCGTGGTGCTGCCTGGCGTCGGTGCGATTCGCGATTGCATGGCGGGGTTGCATGATACCGGCTTGGCTGACGTGGTGAAGACTGTCTCTGCTAACAAACCCTTTCTGGGTATTTGCATTGGCATGCAAACCCTGATGAACCGGTCAGAAGAAAATGGCGGCGTGCCTTGTTTGGGTATTATAGACGGGGATGTACAGGGTTTTGGATTTGTCACTGACGATAACGGACTGCGGTTAAAAGTACCGCACATGGGTTGGAATAATGTTTATCAGAGAGAAGACCATCCAATTTGGCACCGCATTGCCGATGGCAGTCGCTTTTACTTTGTACACAGCTATTTTGTGAAAGCGCAGTATGAGGCCAGTGTCATTGGCTCAGCCGATTATGGCTTTCCGTTCGATGCGGTCATTCAACAAGACAATATCGTGGCTACCCAATTCCACCCCGAAAAATCTGCAGCCTCAGGGCTTCAATTACTCCAAAATTTTGTGGCATGGGACGGCAATCAATGAGCATACAGCGCGAGAATCCGATGATTATCATTCCAGCAATTGATTTAAAAGATGGCCAGTGTGTCCGTTTAAAGCAGGGTCGCATGGACGATTCTACGGTCTTTGGCGACGACCCAGTGGCCATGGCAGGAAAATGGCGTGACGCAGGTTGTCGCCGATTGCACTTGGTTGATTTGAACGGGGCATTTGCAGGTAAACCCATTCACGCACAAGTGGTCAAAGATATTCGTGCGAAATACCCCGATCTGCCCCTGCAAATTGGCGGTGGCATTCGTGACATCGACACCATTGCCGCCTATGTTGAAGCAGGCGTTCAATATTGCATTATCGGTACACAGGCGGTTAAAACACCTGAGTTTGTTGATGAGGCGTGTCGGTTGTTTCCGGGCCACATCATGGTGGGCCTAGACGCCAAAGACGGGTGGGTTGCCACCGAAGGTTGGGATGATGTGTCAACGGTACAGGCTACCGATTTGGCAAAACGTTTCGCGACAGCGGGTGTGTCGGCGATTATTTATACCGATATTGCGCGCGATGGCATGATGCAGGGCGTCAATATCGAGGCTACGGTTAAGGTGGCGCAGGCTGGTGGTATTCCAGTCATCGCGTCGGGCGGCGTGAGCAACCTCGATGATGTCAAGCAGCTGCTCGCGGTTGCCGACCAAGGCATTATGGGCGCCATTACTGGTCGGGCAATTTATGAGGGTGCTTTAGATCTTGCTGAAGCCCAAGCACTGTGCGACAGAGGGTATGCATAATGGCGTTGGCTAATCGAATTATTCCCTGTCTGGATGTGGACAATGGCCGCGTGGTTAAGGGTGTTAACTTCGTTGATATCAAGGATGCCGGCGACCCTGTTGAAATCGCCCGCCGTTATAATATCGAAGGCGCGGACGAATTATGTATGTTGGACATTACCGCCACTCATGAAGACCGCAATACCATGGTGCAGACGGTACAGGCCATAGCCAGTGAAGTCTTTATCCCGTTAACAGTGGGTGGCGGTATCCGGACACTCGACAATATCAAAACCATGCTGCACGCTGGCGCTGACAAGGTGGCCATCAATTCGGCAGCGGTTTCTAACCCAGAATTTGTCCAGCAGGCGGCTGAACGGTTTGGGTCACAATGCATTGTGGTAGCCATCGACGCCAAACAGGTAGCGGATAACCATTGGGAGATATTCACCCACGGGGGCCGCAAAGAGACGGGTATTGACGCCATTGAATGGGCGCAAGAGATGGAGCGATTGGGCGCGGGCGAATTGTTGGTCACCAGCATGGATCGCGATGGCACCAAAAATGGATTTGATTTGCCGTTGATGCAGCGCCTGTCTGAAACGGTACAGATTCCTATCATTGCCTCGGGTGGCGTAGGTAATTTGCAGCATTTGGTCGATGGCGTATTAGAAGGCAAAGCGGATGCCGTACTGGCAGCCAGTATTTTTCACTTTGGCACCTATACCATTGGCGAAGCAAAAGCCTTTATGGCGGATGCCGGCATTGAGATGCGGATAGAATGACTGCAGGTAAGGAAAAATTGACCACGGCTGCGTCTGTCAGCAGCCGATTCGACAAAGTGGAGCCAGTGGCCCGATTGGGGTTGACCGTCGCAACAGACGGGCTGGACGCGGTTGCCATTGATGTGCCACTTGATGGCAATAAGAATGACAAAAACACCATGTTTGCCGGTAGTCAGTTTTCTGGCATGGTGTTAGCAGGTTGGCGTTTGGCGTCAAACTGGGCGGTATCGCAAGGTATTACGGTGCCGGTAGTGATTAAATCGACCCAGATGGAATTTATGCGACCAGTCGATACCCAGCTACACTGTGTTGCGGCGGTGGTTGATCAGCCGAGCCAGGGTAAGTCAGGTAATTGGAAATTGGACATACGGGTAGAAGCCCGTGATGAGCAAGGCGTTGTGTGTGCCGTGTTACAGGGTGATTATCGGGTGTTAGTCGCTTAATCACGGCAAACAAACCATCGGGCAATCCTCACGGCGCGAAATAGCACCCATTTGAAGGATGAATGCAATGAACAAGGCGTATGGCGTGCTTCGGCCCAACCAGTCTTTTCACTTAGCGGTGTCAGGTGGGCATCAAATATGGGTAACCGATTCTGGCAACCCCCATGGATTGCCAGTGATATTGTTGCACGGCGGACCAGGCGGTGGGCTTTCCCCCTATGGACGCCGACTCTATGATCCAGAACGCTATCGCATTATTCAATTTGACCAACGCGGCTGCGGCGATTCTTTGCCGTATTGTGAGTTAACCCACAACACCACTGCCGATGGCATTGCAGACATCGAAGCCATTGCGGCCCATTTGGGCATCAATCAATGGGTGGTGGCTGGTGGTTCTTGGGGCGTCACCTTGGCGCTGGCTTATGCCCAACAGTATCCTCAGCGCGTGATGGGCCTCATATTACGCGGTGTATTCTTGGCGCGTGATAAAGACCTTGATTGGCTATATGGTGGCGGTGCTGGGCGGGTTTTCCCAGACTATTGGGCACCCTTTACCGATTTTGTGGGTGGCTTAACGGGCACCGCATTGTTATCGGCCTATTATGAAGCGTTGATGGGTGACGATGAGGTGCATCGCATGTCAGCTGCGGTGCATTGGGTGCAGTGGGAGACTCATTGCATGGCGTTGTTGCCGAACCCGAAAGCCAATGCAGAAGCCAAGGTCCTGAAAACATCGCTGCCGATGGCCTGTATATCGAGCCATTTCATGTTGCATCGGTGCTTTTTACAAGAGAATCAATTGGTCGACAACATGAGCAAAATTGCCCATATACCGGCCTACATCGTCCACGGTCGTTACGACATGGTTTGTCCGGCAGACAATGCCTACGATGTGGCACAGGTTTGGCCAGCCGCTGAGTTAGATATTGTCAGAGAGGCAGGACATACCGAAAAAGAACCGGGCATAACCGATGCGCTGTTGCGTGCCTCACATCGATTGGCTGAGCGATTGGGCGTACCTTCGGGTCAAGCCTAGTCAATCACAGGAGACTAGCGGTTAATGAAGTGTTTGATTCAGCGCGTGTTAGAAGCCAAGGTCACCGTTGATGGCAACACCCGGGGTGCTATTGGTGAAGGTCTGCTGGTATTGGTGGGTTTTGAGCCGGGAGACAGTCCTGCCGTGATTAAAAAAATGGCTGAAAGGTTGTGTGACTATCGCGTGTTTTCGGATATCGATGGCCGCATGAACCTCAGTGTTAGGGCCATTGAAGGCGCACTGTTGCTAGTGCCGCAATTTACCATTGCCGCTGACACGCAAAAGGGGTTACGCCCCAGTTTTACCTCTGCGGCGACACCTGCGGAGGGCAAACGTCATTTTGAAACCCTGGTCGATTACCTGAATGCGACCACGACCCCGATTGCAACTGGGGTGTTTGGTGCCGATATGCGGGTGCATCTGGTCAATAATGGGCCGGTCACTTTTTTATTAGAAAGCCGTTAACACAGCAACGAGCGACCTAGCCCACTTAATGGGTCGGATCGTTTTTTTATTATTATCAAAAGATAGCCGGCTTGATAGCAAGTCAGTCATCCCATTTTATTGGATAGCTTCATGAATGTATTTTTTGCATTGGGGTGGTACTTCAAACTCCAGTGGCGTAAGTATGCAACCGCAATCACGTTATTTGTTTTGGTTGATCTGCTCGAAATGTCGTTGCCGCTGATAACGGGGCTGATAATTGACAGTGTGGTCTCACGCACACTCACTACCCAGAGTTTGGTTGGTTATGGTGTGCTGATTGTCGGTATCGCAATCGCGGTCTATATCCTGCGTTTTTTATGGCGGATTACGCTGTTCAGTGCGTCTTTCTATCTTGCTGAATTGATGCGACAGCGTTTGTATCATCACCTGACGCGTATGGCGCCAGGATTTTTTCAAAAGTACCGTACCGGCGATCTCATGGCGCGTGCCACCAACGACATCTCAGCGGTTGAGATGGCAGCGGGCGAAGGTGTGTTGTCTGCGATTGATGGCCTCATGACCAGTATTTTTGTCCTTACGATCATGACGTTTATCATCGACTGGAAACTGACCCTCATTGCGTTGCTGCCTTTTCCTATCATGGCGTGGTTTTTCAAAACCATTGGTTCTCGATTACACAACAGCTTTCGCGATGCCCAAGAGCGTTTCTCGGAGCTCAACGATCGGGTGCAAGAAAGCATTGCCGGCATCCGCATGATCAAGTCATTTGGGCGTGAGAAAGCAGAGGACGTGGCATTTTTAGAAATTGCTGACCGAGCGGCCGAAGCCAATATGAGTGTGGCCAAGACCGATTCTCTCTACGACCCAGCGATATTCTTAACCGTGGGTACTTCGTATTTTCTGTGCGTGAGTGCTGGGGGTTACATGGTGTATACCGGTGATTTAACCCTGGGCATGCTGACCAGTTTCACCATGTATTTGGGTTATCTCATTTGGCCGATGTTCGCCTATGGCTGGCTCATGAACATTGCTGAACGTGGCGGAGCTGCATGGAATCGTATTTCGCAGTTATTAGAGGTGTCCTCACCGGTGCCCGACACAGGGACGGTGACCGGGGTTACTTCGCCTGACATCAGCATTGCGATAGACCGGTTTCAATACCCCGACACCGATGCGGTGGCCCTGTATGACATTGATCTGCGGGTGCCTGCTGGTCAGACGCTAGGGGTGGTTGGTCATACAGGATCAGGAAAGTCGACCCTGTTACACCTATTAATGCGCCATTATGACGGCCCTGAAACCCAGATTGCTATCTCGGGTGTGAAACTCCAAGACTACCAGTTATCGGCGTTAAGAGACGCCATGGCGATTGTGCCTCAGGATGCATTCTTGTTTACCGCGACCATTGCAGAGAACATTGCCATGGGTTGTCCAGATGCTGAGATCGCGGACATTCGACGGGCTGCCGATATTGCAGACATCGACGCTGACATCATGTCATTCCGCGATAGCTACGAAACCTTAGTAGGAGAGCGTGGCGTCACATTATCGGGTGGTCAAAAACAGCGCATCGCCATTGCGCGCGCCCTATTATTGGATGCACCGATTTTGATTTTAGACGATGCCCTGTCAGCAGTAGATGTGGGCACCGAGCAGCGAATTTTAAGACACCTCCGGGACGCCAGAAAGGGCAAAACCACCGTGATTGTCAGCCACCGACTGACTGCCGTGGAGCATGCTGATCAGATATTGGTATTGCATCAGGGCCATCAGTCTGAGACCGGTAAGCACCGCGCACTGATCAACGCAGATGGCTGGTACAAACGACTTTACGAATATCAAACACTGGAGCGCGCTGTTGAATCAGGAAAATGAAGTGCCTAAGAAGCTCAATTTTCAAGTGCTAATGCGGCTCTTGGCCTACACGCGTGCCTATCCAAAACTGTTGTTGCAGGGTGGTGTCTTGCTGCTGCTTTCAACCTTTGCAGAAGTGTCAGCACCCATATTGGTCAAAACGTTCTTAGACGACTATGTCATGCCTGGCTATTTCCCCACCAGTGATTTGGCGCTGTTGGCGGGTCTCTATATCGTATTGCATTTGTTGTCTGCGTTGACCGGTTATATGAAATCCATGCGGTTTAATCGGGTGGCCTTTTCAATCGTCCGAACTATTCGTGCACAGGTGTTTGCCACGGTTACCCGCAAGTCACTCGACTACTTTGACCATCGACCCACAGGCAGTTTGGTGTCACGCATCACCAATGACACCGAAGCGATCAAGGAATTGTTTGTTCAGGTGCTGCCGGTATTTATTCAAAATATCGTGCTCATTATCGGTATTTTTATTGCGATGGCCTATTTGGATTGGCGCCTCATGTTGGTGTGCCTGTTCTTTTTACCCACCGTTACCGGCGTTATGGTGCTCTACCAGCGCCTGAGTACCCCGCGATTTCATCGCGCGCGTTCGGTCTTGAGCCGCATCAATGCCAGTTTAAACGAATCGATTCAGGGGATGAAAATCATCCAGTTGATGAATCAGCAGAAGCGCTTTAATCAGGATTTTACAGGCACGAGCATGGACCATTATGCCGCGCGAATGGCGAACGTGCGCATGGACGGCATGTTGTTGCGCCCCATGGTGGATCTGCTCAAGATTTTAACCCTAGGTGGGCTGCTGATGTATTTTGGTTGGTCGTCACTAAACGGTGTGGTGGAAATAGGCGTCATGTATGCCTTTATCAATTACCTGACCCGTGTTACCGAACCCGTGGTCGAGATGACACAGCGATTGAGTCTTCTGCAGCAAGCCATTGTGGCGGGTGATCGGGTATTTACCATTTTAGACGATGGCGTAGAGACCATTGAAAAGCCTAGAGCGAGTTTGAGTCATGGTGAGATCTTTTTCGATCATGTCAGCTTTAGCTATGACGGTAAGAAGGACGTGTTGAGCAACATTCATCACCGCATCAGGCCGGGGCAGTTTCATGCCGTAGTGGGGCATACGGGCAGCGGGAAAAGTACCCTGATGAGCTTACTGCTACGATTTTATGCGCCCCGACGGGGCAATGTGATGATTGATAACACCCCTGTGCAATATATTGAAGCCAATAGCCTGCGCAAGGGCGTGGGTATTGTGCAACAAGACCCCTTTATTTTTGCTGGGTCAGTGCGCGAGAATATTTGTTTGGGTGATGACTATAGCCAAGCCCAAATAGAAGCAGCGGCCAAGCAAGCCAACATCCATGATTTCATTACCACTCTGCCAGAGGGCTATGACACCTGGATGAGTGAGCGCGGCGCAAACCTATCTACCGGCCAGCGCCAACTGCTAACCTTGGCGAGAACCTTGGTGCACGAGCCTAAGGTGCTGATCCTAGACGAGGCGACTGCCAATATCGACAGTGAAACGGAAGCCGTTATTCAAAAGGCATTGAACGCACTCCGAGGAAAGATCACCATTTTCGCCATCGCTCACCGGCTGAGTACGATTCAAGACGCTGACGAAATTGTGGTACTACATCAGGGGCAAATCGTTCAAAAGGGTGACCACCGCAGCTTAATGGCTGATGAGGGGTTATATCGGCACATGTACGAGTTGCAGCAGCGTTCTGATGATTTTGATG
>CAJXZL010000013.1 GCA_913063165.1 uncultured Saccharospirillaceae bacterium
TGCTGACCAATACAATGCCTTGCTGACCAATACAATGCCCTGCTTACCAATACAAAGCCCCTTGGGTTGGCCAGAATAACTTACTTCAATAAGTCATAAGCATCGCGAATTTTCTGAGATTTTTCGGTAGCCACCTTTATCATTTCTTCTGGCAGTCCTTTGGACACCAGTTTGTCTGGATGGTGTTGGCTCATCAATCGGCGGTAGGCTTTTTTGATGTCGGCTTTTGAATCTTGAGGTGTTACCCCTAGCACCGCATAGGCTTCGGATTTTTCGTTGACCGACCCCCTAGCTTGAGAGCTACCCTGACCTTGGTGGTGCCCACTCCCTAAACCCATGCTGAATTTAATCAGGGATTCAATCTGGCGGTACACCCGTTCCTGAAAGCCGAGCATGCCGCACAGCTTCAGCAGCAACGCATCTTCAGCGGGGTGCATTTCACCATCGGCGTAAGCAGCCTGAATTTGGATTTCGATAAACATGCGCATCAGGTTCGAGCGACGGTGGCACTCCTGACGGAATTGCACCATGACATCATCGAGCGGGAAATCGTCTTGTTTGCCTTTGATAAACAGGCGCATCGCGGCATGGCGCATGTCACCCTTTAAGTTCATCTGTTCCATAACCGATTCAGCGAGCGCGATTTCGGATTGGGAGACTTGGCCATCAGCCTTAGCAACTGCGCCCATGACTGAGAAGGTGGCGGTAAAGAAGGCCATCTGCACCCGTTCTTGATCGCCCGGTGCTAGCTGCGGGCCACCCATTCCACCAAAGCCTCTGACCCCGGAAGTCAGGTTATGACCAACGGCGACTCCAAATAGTGCACCAATTGGGCCACCGACCATGAAGCCTAACGTGCCACCGACAATCTTGCCCCACCAACTCATATCTTTACCTCAAAGTAATCGTTTTACATGGTGGGTTTTATACCATGCTTCAGGCAGGAAGGGTTGAATTTCTGGGTGGTATTGGCAGGTCTGCTATCGGCGCGGTGTCAGTGAATTGTAGGAAAAAGGCCAGCGCTGGGGCGGTTGAACGGGCTATGGGGGCGGTTGATCGGGCTATGGGGGCAGTTGATCGGGCTATGGGGTCGATGGGCTGGCAGCAATCTGGGTTAACTGAGCGCTAAGCCTGAAATAGGCCCGGCGCCCTGATAAGGCTGTTGCAGAGCGCACAGCCTTGTTGCATCCGTTGTTAGGCTATTATCGGGTGCCCTGTTCAACAAAGATCAGCTCGTTGGTGTCATAGCCATAGCTGTCGACCATGCTGACAAAACGCTCTTTGAGTTCAGTGGAGATAGTAGGGGTGCGAGACAGTAGCCACAGTGAATCTTTGCTACCGGTGACAAAGGCGTATTGGTAGTCTTCTTGGTCCAAATCGAACACGATATAGGGGGCGTAAAAGGGACCAAAGAACGATACCTTTAACTCGCCCAGGTCGGTATCACCAGCAAACTTGGCTTTGCCATTGGCGTCTTTCCATTTGTTACTCTTTTCTGAATAACCCCGGTTGGCGACCTTTACCGTTCCATTGTCATTCATCGAATAGGTGGCGGTCACATTTGATAAACCACGCTCGAAAAACATATCCAAACGGGCGATTTCATACCAGCGTCCCAAATACCGATCCAATTCAAATCCGGTGACGGGTTTTACACCAGCAGGTATGTCCGCTATTGCAGTAAAAGACAGGGTGAGTAATGCCAATGCTAATGCTTTCATAGTGACTCCTACAAGGTAATGTGCCGCCAAACGCTCGTGGTTTTAGAGTGGCGATGCGCTTTTTATTAATACGTAATAGTGTGGGATAGAGATCAGTTTTCTACAAGTTTCTACAGGGTCAATTCCCTAATCCTCATGCCCGTTTTAATTGCCATCCGCATTCATCGCACCGAACCCTTGCGCGTAAGATGGCTGCGTAACATCGGCGGTGTCCTTTTCCCTGTCAGGACCTTGTTAGGGGAGGGCTATTGGTGTGTGTACTTGAGTGACGACCGATAGCAAATAACAGTGGCCTGTGTGATGGATAGGGAGTGGGCCAAAACCTTGGGTGATGTGATATAGAGCAAGCCGACATTGGGATTGCGACACACCCAAAGCAAAAGCAGCAGATTGGCTTCTATGTTACTAATCGAAATTGGACAGCGCTGGTGACGGATTAAGCGGGTTAGGCGCTGTAACACAGGGCTATCTTGGAGGCGGGTTTCCAAAATAGCACCACGCCTTCCCACGGACTAGCGGATTCTTAATTCCGTTTTCTTATCAAAAAATAGCACCTCAGAGGCGTCGATAGTCATTGTGACCAAATCACCCGAATCAAACCGCTGCTTGCCGCGCATCTCGACTACAATACGCTCACCATTTAAGGTATTCAGATAAGCGTAGGCGGCACCACCTAATTCTTCTGTTAGGTCCACTTTTAGTGGACCATCACCCAGCTTGAGCGATAGGAATTGTGGGCGTATGCCGACAATCACCTTGACGCCAATCGCGGGCAATTGGGCTTTTGAAAGGATAGTGATATCGCCCAGGGCTTCTACCGACACACCGCCTTCAATGACGACGCCGGTGAGAAAATTCATGCTGGGAGAACCGATGAAGCCAGCAACAAAACGGTTATCTGGATCCTCAAACAGTGTCAGGGGTGCGCCCACCTGTTCGACATTACCGTCTCGCAATACCACAATCTTGTCAGCCAAGGTCATGGCTTCTACCTGATCGTGGGTTACATATATCATGGTCGCCTCAAGCTTTTTATGTAACCGCGCAATCTCAACCCGCATATCCACCCTCAACTCGGCATCTAGGTTCGATAATGGCTCATCAAATAAAAAGACTTCTGGGCCGCGCACGATGGCACGCCCGATGGCAACTCGCTGTCGCTGTCCGCCGGACAGGGCTTTGGGTTTTCTGGCTAAGAACTCGTCCAACTGCAGGATTTTGGCCGCCTTTAAGACCTTTTCCTTCACTTCATTTTTTGGAACGTTGTTCATCTTTAAGCCAAAACCCATGTTCTCTTCTACTGTCATGTGGGGGTAGAGTGCATAGCTTTGAAAAACCATTGCTACACCGCGATCTGCTGGTGGCAACTGGGTAACTTGTCGGTCTCCGATGAACAGCTCACCCGAGGTGATTTCTTCCAAACCGGCTATCATTCTTAACAAGGTCGATTTTCCACAGCCAGAAGGACCCACAAATACGCAAAATTCGCCCGGTTTTATATCCAATTCAATGCCGTGAATGACTTCAGTGTCGCCATATCGTTTTGTTATATTTTTTGCTGATACACCAGACATTTTCTATCCTCATTTCTAAGTTTATTCTGTTACAAGCCAGGAAACCTCCGGGTTTCCGATTGATCTGCTATTTTTTTCGCAGTGTCTATTAACATCGGTTTAAACTGTCGCAATTCGTCTAAAGAATAGCGCTGTAACGAGGTTGTAATTGAGAGTCCCCCAATAACACGACCTTGTCTTGTTAGAATCGGTGCCGCGATGCAAATGATATTGTATTCATGTTCCTCATTATCAAAGGCAATGCCTTCCTCTCGGATACGTGCCAACTCCGCTAATAACGCTTGCTTGTCAGTCAGGGTGTTTTTGGTATACCCATGATAATCCAGCCGGTCAACATAGACGGTGAGTTGGTTTGAATCTAAGAACGCCATCATGGCTTTGCCGACACCGGTACAATGCGCTGGACCGATTTTGCCCGCTTCAGAAAACATATTGATCGGTCGCCTGGCGTTGTACTTGTCTATATAAAGGACATGACCATTATCGAGTTGGGCCAGGTGGACGGTTTCATCGGTTAGTTCTGACAAGGCTTTGATAAAGGGCTTTGCAATAGAGGCGGGCGATGACACCTGCCAAGCCGAATGTGCCAACCGCATTAAACGCACACCCAGGCTGTAGGTTTGACTTTCAATGTCGTAGGTCAGCATGTGCTGTCGTGTGAGTGTCTTTAGGAGGCGATGCAAGGTTGCCTTAGGGTGGGGGCTGGCATCCAAAAGCTGTGTAAATTTGGCTGGTCGCCCGATGGAAGCCACTAAGTCTAGCACGTCCAAAGCCTTGCCTATCGTGCCGTCAGCCTTATCAGTTTTAGGTTCTGTCATGTGATTCCCTAGGTTTTCTCCAACTTGACTTAATAAAAATCAAGTGGTATTGGTATATCCCAACTACTAGAACTGTGTTCCATTATTTGGAACTATATTCTAATTGGAATGCTAAATCAATCAATTCCAAATTTAGTCCAATGGAGAAAGTATATGGAAAACAAAAATAAAAAATTTGCCAAAGCTGCTGTCGGATTGCTTGCCGCCTCGGCAATTAGTTTTGGTACGTTTGCTGGTGAACTTGTCATCAACACTGATACATCAGACCCGGCTCCTAAAGCGGCATTTGAAGCATTAATTAAAGGGTTTGAAGCTGAAAACCCAGACGTTAACGTAACCTGGAACCTGTTTGATCACGAAGGCTATAAGACATCTATCCGCAACTTTTTGACGGCAGATGCGCCAGATCTCGCGAACTGGTATGCGGGTAACCGTATGCTACCTTTCGTAAACGCGGGCTTGTTTGAACCGGTAGATGACGTATGGGCAGCGAATGGTTTAAACCAATCTTTTAAGTCAACCGCATCGTCAATGACGATCAATGGTAAGAAATACGGCGTTCCCTACACGTTCTATCAGTGGGGTGTTTATTACAGAAAAGACTTGTTTGAACAAGCAGGCGCGACTGTGCCTACCAACTGGGTGGAATTCAAGGCCGCAGGTGAGAAGTTAAAGGCCGCTGGGATTACGCCTATTACCATTGGTACCAAGTACCTGTGGACTGCAGCTGGTGTATTTGACTACCTTAACCTAAGAACCAATGGCTATGATTTCCATATGGCGTTGACCAAAGGTGAAGTGTCTTGGACTGACGCACGTGTGCGAAAAACTATGGCCAACTGGAAAGAGTTGATAGATGCAGGTTTCTTCCTAGAAAACCATGCTGCTTATAGCTGGCAGGAAGCGTTGGCGCCTATGGTTCAAGGCAAAGCCGCTATGTACGTGATGGGTAACTTTGCTGTAGCGCCGTTGAAAGAAGCGGGATTAACCAACGACCAACTGGGTTTCTTCCAGTTCCCAGCTATTACGGCGGGAATCCCAATGGCTGAAGAAGCACCTACAGATACCATACACATTCCTAGCAATGCGAAAAACAAAGTCGACGCCAAGCGTTTCTTAGCCTATTTGGCGCGAGCAGACGTGCAGACACAAATCAACAAAACGCTAGGTCAGTTGCCAGCTAACGCCAATTCAGTAACTGATGATGATCCGTTCTTGAAAGCCGGCGCCAAGATATTGGCAAATGCTGAAGGTATCGCGCAGTTCTTTGACCGCGACGCACCAGCCGAAATGGCCCAAGCTGGTATGGAAGGTTTCCAAGAGTTCATGGTTAAGCCTGAGCGTTTAGATGCCATCTTAGATCGCCTTGAAAAAGTAAGAATGCGCGTTTATAAGTAAGCGTTAATCGTACAACCCCTATCTGTAAAATGCAGGTAGGGGTTTTTATTTTTCGAGGTACGTTCATGCACAATTATTGGAAAGCGAATCAGTTAAAAATAGCGCCTTGGCTATTTCTGGCTCCTGGCATATTTATGTTTGTTGTCTATGTCATTTATCCAGTTTTCCAGTCAGTGAATATTTCATTTTTCGCTTGGGATGGATTGGGTGAGAAGGAATTCGTCGGTGTGGCAAACTATGTCGAATTGATGGACGATGAAGCTTTTTATAAATCACTAAAGAACAATGTCATTTGGCTGTTGCTGTATCTGTTGGCTATTCCTGCTGGACTCTTTGTTGCATTGTTTTTGAATCAAACCGTCCGTGGTATTCGTATTTATAAGTCGTTATTTTTCTTTCCATTTGTTATTTCACAAGTGGTGGTTGGTCTGGTGTTCTCTTGGTTTTATGATCCGAGTTATGGCCTTTTCAATATCATTATTGGTTTCTTTGGTTTTGATCCCGTCGCCATTTTGGCCGACGAAGATTTTGTTACCTACGGCATTATTGCTGCGGGTCTGTGGCCCCAAACGGCGTATTGCATGATCCTCTATTTAACCGGTTTGAACGCAGT
Organism: uncultured Saccharospirillaceae bacterium; assembly: GCA_913063165.1. GTDB lineage: Bacteria > Pseudomonadota > Gammaproteobacteria > Pseudomonadales > Natronospirillaceae > CAJXZL01. The sequence continues at coordinate 6,125 of CAJXZL010000013.1, forward strand.
GAATTCTGAGCAAATTGAAGCTGGACGTTTGGACAACGCAAAAGGCTGGCGCATGCTGTGGTACATCATTTTGCCTCAACTCAAACCAGCGACTTTTATTGCCATGGTAGTGACCGTGATTGGCGCATTGAGAAGTTTCGACCTCATATCGATTATGACCAATGGTGGCCCCTGGGGTTCTAGCCGTGTGCTCGCTTTTTATATGTACGAGCAAGCCTTTTCCGAGTACGGATTCAGAATGGGTTATGGTGCCGCTATTGCAGTGGTGCTGTTTGCGATAATGATGATCTATATTGTCGCGTTTCTAATTAAAATGTACCGCGATGAGAAGGGCCAATAAATGTTTCCGAGTCCCATTGAGCGTTTTTCGCCTATATACCAGTGGATATATAAAATTGCTTTGCCCGTTGCCCTCATTATTTGGCTGTTGCCCTTAATAGCAGTGGCGGTCACCTCGGTACGATCTGCGGGTGACATTACGTCGGGAAATTATTGGGGATGGCCTACGTCATTCAATTTTATAGAAAATTACACTGCGGTGTTTAATAACTCCCCAATCGGCAAATATATATTCAATAGCTTCAAGGTCACCATTCCCACCGTAATTGGTGCGATTGTGTTGTCTTCCATGACGGGTTTTGCATTAGCCGTGTATAAATTTAAGGCGAATCTGCTCATCTTTTTTATGTTTGTGGCTGGCAACTTTGTCCCCTTCCAAATCTTGATGGTGCCTGTTCGAGACCTCACTCTTAGCATGGGGTTTTATAATACAACCACTGGACTGGTGCTGTTTCATATCGCCTTCCAAACTGGTTTTTGTACGCTATTTATGCGGAATTTTATTAAGGCATTGCCCTCTGAGCTTATAGAAGCTGCTAGGGTCGATGGCGTGTCAGAATTGAAAATATTCTTGTACGTGGTCTTGCCTCTTATGCGACCCGCAATGGCCGCGTTGTCCGTGCTGATATTTACTTTTATTTGGAATGATTATTTTTGGGCGACCGTGTTGACGCAGGGCGCTGATACCCAGCCCGTAACGGCTGGCCTCTATTCATTAAATGGGCAGTGGGTTTCTGCGTGGCATCTGGTGTCTGCAGGCTCAATCGTAGCCGCTATGCCACCGGTGTTGATGTTTTTCGCAATGCAGAAGCACTTTATTGCGGGGCTTACGTTAGGAGCAGTCAAGTGATCCGGACAACGACCTATCCGACTGATGACGGTCAGCATGTAGCGGTTATTTGGCGCATAGATACAAATTGCCAAACGATGGTACTTAGTTCCAATCGGGGTGAATTGCCGGCGGTGATTTATTGGAAAGATAGGTTGCCAGCGGATGAAGACCTATTGGCGCTGCATGACAGTACGCTGAGGGATATTAATGGCGGTATGTTAGACCAACAATCACCGCTGTCAGTTGCACCCCAACGCTTAGATTCGTTTCCTGGTCAACCGGGATTAATTGTTCATAATCGGGATGGCAAGGCGCTGATGCCGCGCCTGCGTTTTGTTCAGGCACAATTGAATGACGCCAACGACCATCTGGTCATCACCTATAACGACCCTCAGTTGCAGATGAACTTTACCTGTACGATTACCGCGGCATTTTCTAGCAACGTGATTGCGCTGCACAACGAACTGACCACTGACGCACCCGTTTTGGTGTCCTGGTTAGCGGCACCGGTCTTGCCGGCGCCAAGCGACAGTAGCCATACCCTAGAGTTTTCTGGGCGTTGGTGCGGTGAATTTCAAATAAACCCTGTTCCTTGGCAGCCAGGGGCGCGTGTGCGTGAATGTCTTTTGGGTCGAACGTCTCATGAACACTTTCCTGGTCTTGTGGTTCCGACACAGGGTTGCAACAATGCAGCCGGAAAGGCCTATGGTTTCCACTATGGTTGGTCCGGCGGGCACAAGATGATTACCGAAGTACTGCCGGATGGTCGTCGACAGGTACAGTTTGGGCAGGCGCGAGATACCGACCAGTTAGCTACGACGCATGTCGCAACAGCACCCCTCTATGTAACCTATTCAAATTCTGGCTTAAATGGCATTGCTCGGGCATTTCAGACCTATGTGAGAGATGAAGTGATTGCGCCGTCTGGGCTAAAACTACCCCGTCCTGTGCATTATAATTGTTGGGAAGCAGTCTACTTCAACCATGACGTGGCAGAGCTACAGGCGATTGCCACAGAGGCCGCTGCATTAGGGGCCGAACGTTTCGTGTTGGATGACGGTTGGTTTAAAGGCCGTAACGATGACACCACCAGCCTGGGTGATTGGGAGGTGGATACCGCCAAATACCCCGATGGATTGATGCCGCTGATCAGCCACGTTCAGTCGTGCGGTATGGGATTCGGTCTGTGGTTTGAACCCGAAATGGTGAATCAAGACAGCGATCTGTATCGTGACCATCCCGATTGGTTGCTAGGTCCTACCGATCAGATTAAGGGTCGGAACCAATGGGTGTTAGACTTAGCCAATCAAACAGTCAGAGACTATCTATACCAGCGCATAGCAGCCTTGTTAGATGCCTATCCTGTTGAATACATCAAATGGGACCACAATCGGGTACTCCCCTTTCATAATGCCGAGCACACGCAGGGCGTTTATCAGTTGTTTGACCGGCTACGCGAAGCCTACCCACAAGTAGAAATTGAATCCTGTTCATCGGGTGGCGGCCGCATCGATTTCGGTATCCTTGCACGCACGCAACGGGTGTGGTTGTCCGATTCAAACGACGCGCTTGAGCGTACCTGGATGCAAAATAATGCCGCGTTGTTTCTGCCTTCGGAAATCACAGGCAGCCACGTGGGGCCGCGGCACTGCCACACCTCTGGAAGACATTTACCCATGGCCTTGCGCGCTTGGGTTGCCGCAAGTCGTCATATGGGTTTTGAAATGGATCCCAAAGAGCTAGATGAGCAGGAGCGTAGCATCTTAGTCGATGCGGTGACCTGGTATAAAGAAAATCGAGACTGGCTGCACCGAGGCACCGTGCAGCGACTCGATCTAGACGACCCCGCGCAAATAGGCGAGATCCAAGTGGCGGTCGACCAGCAGCGTTTTGTGGCCTTTATCACCCAAATGACCGCGTCACAGCAATCTCTTCCACAACCAGTCAGACTGACGGGTCTTGCGCCAGATAAGCGCTACTGCATTACACTTAGAAATGCCGCGCAGGCAGCAACTTTGAGCCGTGGTCCTGTTGCGTTAAAAGACCGCTCTTTGACTTTAAGCGGTGCGTTGCTCATGAATCAAGGCATCAACTTGCCAGTCGCATTTCCAGAAACCCTGTGGGTCGTAGAAGGCCATAAGGACACTAACTCATGAAATTACACAGCACATTCCACGACTTGAAAGGCGCCACGGTTTTTATCACAGGCGGTGGATCAGGAATTGGCGCGGCATTAACCGAAGGGTTTATGCAGCAAGGTGCACAGGTCGCATTTGTCCAAAGAACGGCTGTACCAGAATTTGTTGCCGAGATGACAGCACAGTTCCAGCGTGAACCCCTATTTATTCAGTGTGACATCACCGATGTTACGGCGCTGCAAGGTGCGATAGCCGCTACAGAAGCCCATTTCGGCGCCATTGATGTGCTGGTCAACAATGCGGCCAATGATGCCCGACATACACTAGAAGATTACAGTGTTGAGGCGTGGGATCAGGGTATGGCGGTCAATTTAAGACCCCATTTCTTTGCTGCACAAGCCGTAGCCAGTTCTATGAAAGCGCGTCAAACGGGTTCGATCATCAATTTTTCGTCCATCTCTTATATGATGGGTAACGCGGGCTATCCGGGTTATGTTGCTTCCAAGGCCGCTATCAACGGGCTAACGCGCGCGTTGGCTAGAGAATTGGGGCCTAACAATATACGGGTCAATGCCTTGATGCCTGGCTGGGTGTTAACAAAAAAACAGATGGCCATGTGGGCAACGGAAACGGGGTTGGCCGAGCATTTAGAAAAACAATGTTTAAAGGAACATCTGGTCTCTGAAGATATTGTAGAAGCGACTTTGTTTTTGGCCTCTAAAGCGAGCCGAATGATGACAGGCCAGGCCTTGGTAGTCGACGGCGGCGTGGTGACCACCGGATGATAAAAGCTGATTGGATTGCTGTTGATTGGGGCACGAGCCACATCCGCGTATGGGCTATGTCGAACACATCACAGATACTGGCGTTTGACTCAAATAACAAAGGCATGGGGCAACTGAAGCCACACGAATTTGAATCGGTATTATTACAACTTATTGATCCTTGGCTGCGAAACGACGTTATCACAACGGTGGTTGCCTGTGGCATGGTAGGTGCAAAACAGGGCTGGATCGAATCGGCTTATCATCCCTGTCCAGTCGATTTGGCCACGTTAACGAAACAAGGCGCCATGATTCAGTCACCGAGCTTAGACCCCCGGATACAGGTCTATATTGCCGGTGGTGTAAAGCAATTGTCCCCTGCTGATGTGATGCGCGGAGAAGAAACTCAGGTTTCTGGATTTTATTGTGACCATCCCACATTTAGCGGTTTAGTCTGCTTGCCGGGTACCCACAGCAAGTGGGTAGCATTTTCTGAGGGTCACATTCAATCATTTAAGACCCTGATGACCGGTGAGATATTTGCATTGCTGAGTCAACAGTCGATTCTTAAACACACGGTAAACGCGACAGATGAATCGACGACGGAATGGAATCAAACGGCATTTATCGCATCGGTTAAGTACGCCTATAACCACCCAGAAGATGTATTGTCGGCGTTGTTTTCGTTGCGTGCCAACGATCTGTTGTATGGATCTGATCCTTCTGCTGCCAAGGCCGCGCTCTCAGGGTATTTGATCGGTAATGAATTGCGCGCCATGTCGACGCAGTTAAATGCAAGTTTTGCGGCGGGCTCCTATGTTGCCTTGATTGGCGCTACCGGACTCACTGCACACTATAGCAGCGCATTGGATTGCTTGGGCTATGTATCAAAAGCCTTTGACAGTGAAAAAATGACGCTGAATGGATTGGCACTCAACTATCAATCCCTTAAGACAGGGGTACAGTAAGATGGCACATTATCCACACAGAAACTTGATTGCGATTCTACGAGGGGTAACCCCTAAAACCGTTCTGTCTGTTACAGAAGCCTTGATTCGTGCGGGCATCACAAAGATTGAAGTGCCATTAAATTCCCCAGAAGCGATCAAAAGTATTCAAATGATGGTCGATGCTTTTGGCGCTGACAGCATCTTGGGTGCTGGCACCGTTCTCACCATAGCAGAAGTCGATGCAGTCGCAGCGACTGGGGCGCACATGATTGTGTCTCCTAACTGCAATGCCGAGGTCGTCCGACAAACACGTAAGCGCGGTTTACTGTCTTATCCGGGTGTGATGACACCCACGGAGTGCTTAAAGGCGATCGAAATCGGGGCTACGGCGCTCAAATTATTTCCCGCGTCACTGGTCGGTCCTTCAGGCGTAAAGGCTTTTAGGGCTGTGTTACCCAAGGATATGGACATCTTCGCTGTTGGTGGTGTTGACGAAAGCAACTTCGCCGAATGGGCGCAGGCCGGTGTGCAGGGTTTTGGAGTTGGCAGTGCACTTTTTCATCCAGAAAAACCATTGGCCGACGTCGTGGCCAGCGCCCAAGCCATGGTGGCAGCCTACGACCACATGAAGGGATGACCAAGAACCATGATGATGCAGTCATTTGATGAAACAACTTGTAGTCTAGGTGAAGGCCCGTTATGGCATCCTAAGCGATCGGCGCTGTTCTGGTTCGATATTTTGAATAAAACGCTGTATTGCAGAAGTCCAGAAGATACCCACGCGAAGGTTTGGATATTCGAAGAGATGGTGTCAGCAGCAGCATGGATTGACCATGACCACCTTTTAATCGCAAGCGAGACAGGCTTATTCACATTCAACCTTAACAGTCGTCAGTGTGTGCCCTTGCAAGACCTAGAGGCGGATAATCCTAACACGCGATCAAATGATGGCAGGGCGGACCCATTTGGCGGTTTTTGGATCGGTACCATGGGAAAAAAAGCCGAAAGTGGTGCAGGCAGTATCTATCGCTACTATCGAGGAGAGCTGCGTCAAGTGGCAAAAGATATCACCATATCGAATGCGATCTGCTTTTCCCCTGATAAATCGACAGCCTATTACTGTGATACTGCGGTCGGACACTTGTGGCAACACCGACTTGATCCGTATACCGGCTGGCCCATCGGTACGGCGGAGATCCTTATAGACTTTTCATCTGAAGGCCTCAACCCCGATGGTGCCGTATGCGACGCAGCCGGTAACCTGTGGATTGCACAGTGGGGTGCGTCACGGGTCGCGTGTTACTCGCCGCAGGGACTTTTTATTGAGGCAATTGCGGTTCCCACCCAACAGGTGAGTTGTCCCGCTTTTGGCGGAGAAAAACTGAGTACCTTATTCGCGACTTCCGCTGCCGTTGGACTAGATAATGCAGTACGGTCATCAGAACCCGCAGGTCATACTTTTTTTAGCGAACTGGCCGTTACTGGGCAACAAGAATATCCTTTCATACCCGCTTAACTCTGGAGACATCCGTTATGAAACGCACCCTAGGCACCTGCTATTACCCGGAACATTGGCCAGAGTCTCAGTGGTCGGAAGATGCTGCCTTAATGAAAGCGTCTGGTCTCACCTGGGTCAGAATAGGGGAGTTTTCCTGGAGTAAGGTCGAACCCACGCAGGGTAAGTTAGCGTGGCGTTGGCTAGATGATGCGATTGACGTCCTGGGAAAGGCGGGGTTGAAAGTGGTACTCGGGACACCAACGGCAACACCACCAATCTGGATGGTTCACAAGTGGCCTGACATGCTGGCGGTTGACGAAATGGGCAACCCCCGTAAGTTTGGCTCGCGTCGCCATTATTGCTTTAGCCATGAAGGCTATCGAACCGAGTCTGAAAGAATCGCCCGCTTATTTGGCGAGCGCTATGGCAGTCATCCGTATGTGGCGGCCTGGCAAATTGACAACGAATATAGCTGCCATGACACTACGGTCTCATACAGTGTGGCGGCAAGGCAGGGCTTTCAGCGGTGGCTTGAGCAGAAGTACCTGAAAATATCTACGCTCAATCAGGCCTGGGGCAATGTATTCTGGTCAATGGAATATACGGCCTTTTCAGACATTGATTTGCCCAATCTGACTGTCACGGAAGCCAACCCTTCCCACCGTTTGGATTTTAGCCGCTACAGTTCCGATCAAGTGGTCGGTTATAATCGGGTTCAGGTCGACGTACTGAGACAGTTTACCCAAGCACCTCTGATTCATAATTATATGGGACGAATCACCGATTTTGACCACTATAAAGTCGGTGCAGATTTAGATATCGCCAGCTGGGACAGTTATCCATTGGGCTTTTTGGAAGATCGTTCAGAGGAAGGCGACGCTTGGAAGGAGCGCTTTTCAAAGCAGGGTGATCCGGATTTTCAGGCTTTTCATCACGACCTATACAGGACAGTGGGGAAGGGCCGGTGGTGGATTATGGAGCAGCAACCAGGTCCAGTAAATTGGGCGCCATTTAACCCCGCGCCGCTGCCTGGCATGGTGAGGCTATGGAGCTGGGAAGCCTTTGCTCATGGTGCCGAAGCCGTTTGTTATTTTCGATGGCGGCAGGCACCCTTTGCCCAAGAGCAGATGCATACTGGATTATTAAAACCCAATAGCCAGCCTGCACGGGGCCTACATGAGGCGAGTCAGGTTTCCGCCGAGTTGGAAAGTCTGCCAGAGGTAGGCACCTTTGCGAGTAAAATTGCATTGGTATTTGACTATGAATCTGACTGGGCATGGCGTATTCAACCGCAGGGCCAATCATTTAGCTATTTTAGTATTGTGCTTGATTTTTATCGGGGATTGCGTCGATTGGGACAGTCGGTTGATATTATCTCACCGGATACAGCCGATCTAGACAGTTACCAAGTAGTGCTGATTCCCGGCTTAATGACCCTAAGCGATACGCTACAGCAGCAGTTGGCGACATTTAAGGGCACGATCTTGGCGGGCCCGCGTACCGCCAGTAAGGACACGCACTTTGCTACCAGCAGTCTGGGTGCGCAATACGCCGGTTTTGCGGCAAGCCTAGAGTTCGTACAATCGCTCAGACCCAATAGCCTGATCACGCTGCCTGCAGGTGGTGCGTTTCATAAATGGCATGAAACCTATTCCCATGACACCGCAGGGGTGGTGGAAACCGACAGCATGGGCGTCCCTGCATTGATATGCCAGGACAATATATGGTATCTGGCCGGTTGGCCAGATGCGGTCGCCATGGACCGATTGTTGACAATGGCATTGGATAACGAGGGCTTGTCGCATCAGAACATGCCGGTAGGGCTCAGGGTGAGAGACACAGAAACGCACCAGTTCCTGTTTAACTATGATAAAGATCCAGTGACCTTTGATGGTCAGGAAATTGAACCAGCTGGCGTGGTATGGAAGCGTAAATAGTTTACGCTTCCATCAGAAGCTCCCGCAGGGAGCTTACCACTCGGCGATGCTGCCATCCTCGTGTGTCCACACTGGGTTGCGCCAGCGATGGCCAACTTTAGAGCGTTCCTCAACATAGGCTTCGTCAATCTCAACGCCAAGGCCCGGGCCGGTAGGGATGTTGATAAAGCCATCTTCAATTTTCAATGGGCTCTTATCGGTCAGATAATCCAATACATCGTTGCCCTGATTGTAATGAATGCCCATGCTCTGCTCTTGGATAAAGGCGTTATGGCAAACGGCATCTAACTGCAAAGAAGCGGCCAGAGTCAAGGGCCCCAGTGGGCAATGCGGTGCGAGAGCTACATCAAATGCACCGGCCATGGAAGCAATTTTAAGGCCCTCACTGATACCGCCACAGTGGCTGAGGTCGGGTTGAATAATGTCGATCATGCCGTCTTGCAACAAGTCTCTAAATTGGTATCGGGTATGTAACCGCTCACCTGTTGCTAGTGGATAACCCAGATTGCCAGCAATGTGCTTTAACGATGGCAAATGTTCGGGTAGTACAGGTTCCTCAACGAACATAGGGTGGAATGGTTCTAGTTCCCGCAACAAGGCTTTGGCCATGGGGCGGTGTACACGGCCATGAAAGTCGATGCCAATACCGACATCAGGGCCTACAGATTGGCGCGCCTCAGCCACGCGGGCGATGGCTTCATCAATCTTCTTGTGTGAATCAACCATGGCCATTTCAGCTGTCCCATTCATTTTGAACGCGGAAAATCCCTTGTCCACAAGTGCCTTGGCACCTACGCCCACGTCACAGGGCCTGTCTCCACCTGTCCATGCATACACTTGCATTTTATCTCGGCAGGCACCACCCAATAGCTGGTGCACAGGCACGCCATAGGCGCGGCCTTTTAAGTCCCACAATGCTTGGTCGATGCCGGCAATGGCACTCATCAAAATGGGGCCGCCGCGATAGAAGCCGCCGCGATACATCATGTTCCACAGGTGCTCTATGCGGTGTGGGTCTTGACCGATTAGATAGTCTTCTAGCTCGTGCACCGCTGCTTGCACGGTGGCGGCGCGGCCTTCCACAACGGGTTCGCCCCAACCGTAAACGCCTTCATCGGTTTCGATTTTTAAAAACAACCAACGGGGTGGTACAAGCCAGGTTTTCAGTGCAGTAATTTTCATAAGCCATTCCTCTAAAGAAAATAAAGCGTTCGGATATCACTAATAACCGGACCCACTCGGGGCAACTTTTATCGGCGCATCAGTGCGTTGTAAATCAGATTTGGTGAGTTCCAGCACCCGCATCGCAGCGGCAAAGGCTTTATCAGGCTGTCGCAGTCGAATGGCCTCTAGCACCGCACGATGACAGCTGACACTCAGTTGCAGCTCGGGCGCACCTAGATGAGATTTCTCGATCAAGGCGCTGATAGATGGGGCGAGAATGGCCACCAATTGGGACCAGACCACGTTATTCGTGGCGCGATAAATGCTTTGATGAAATAGGATGTCGTAGGCTAGGTGGTCCTTCCCCAACCAGACTGCGTCGCGTTCCGCAGTATTGGCCATGCCAGTAAGGGCGTGTTCAATCGCAGATAAATCCTGTATCGACGCATGCTGTGCGGCAATCGAAGCCACCAAAGGCTCGATTGCCATCCTGAAGTCTAATAGCTGTTGCTCAAGCAGGTCATCGGCCGTGCCGTATTTTGACACCCAACCGATCACCTCAGGATCCAAGATGTTCCAACAGGCCATGGGCCTGATCCGCGTGCCAGACCCAGAAACCCGCTCAATAATGCCCTTCGCTTTTAGGGTCTGTAGTGCAGACCGAATGGTGCTGCGGCTCACCTCAAATTGGTGGGACAGATCGACTTCCCGCGGAATTAACCTGGGCTCATCGGCCATACGAGAGAACACCAATTGGGCAATAAGTTCGGTGATCCTTTGGCAGTTTTTGGATTTCACAATGACGGCTCAGTAGTATGTAAGACATAATAATAGCTATGTCCGACATAGAGAGCAATGATGGCGCGCGATGGCCCTGCCTAGGGGTTATTGTGAAATTGCATACTGAATCGTTTCTTTAAATGCGCGGGTAGGTGTGACCAAGCTAGATGGAAAGTGGGGATGGCAGGGGGAGTCAGGGAAATATTGCGGTTCAAAACAGAGTCCGCTGTGTGGGGCGTACCGGTGTTGTGCTGCAGGCACATCAGCGTGTAAATACTGACCGGAATAAAACTGCATACCCGGATGCGTCGCTGATACTGAAAGTGACATACCCGTCGCGGCACATGTAAGTGTCGCCATTAAGCGCAGCTGGTCAGTTGGATGGCTTTTAAACACATAGTTGTGGTCCATGCCGCCTGTGGTTGCAAAGGAAGGATCGCCTACCTGTAATGCAGTGGCGAGGGTTTTGGCCATCTTAAAATCTAAGGCCGTGTTCGCTACATCATCGATGACCCCCGTGGTCCGTTGCTGCGCATCTATTGCCGTCACCCGAGTGCTATTAATCTGAATCAGGTGATCTTCTGTCACGGGGGTTGGACTTCCCGACAGGTTAAAATATGCATGGTGGGTTAGGCTGATCCATGTCGGCCGGTCCGTTTCCGCCAACAAGTCCAGACGCAACCGGTTGTCAGCGTCGATGGTGATGGTGACGGTGGTGGTAACGTTTCCGGGATACCCTTCGTCACCATGTTCGCTGAACAGAGTAGCGGTTACCGCCACTTCATCGCCGACCGCAGATGCCGACGACACCGACCACCGCTTTTTATCAAAGCCTTGTTCGCCACCATGTAAATGAAAAGGCGGGGCATTTTCGGTGAGCGTCAGCCCATCGGCGCTATAGGGCAATATGCGCGGGCTAAGTCTATTGCAATAGCGGCCGATGATAGCGCCCATATAGAAGGGCTGTTGTTGATAAAACTGACTGTTTTCGTCACCCAAAATAAGGTTGATCGGCTTGTTGCTTTTGTTGCACGGCATCATCAATGTGACAAAGGTGAGTCCATAATCTAGAAACGACAGCGTCAGTCCGCCTTTACCTCTGAGCCAATAGCGCGAGATCGGGTCGCCAGAAGGGAGGACACCAAAGCGTTCCTTGGAGAAAAATGGCTGTGACATTCGGGTCCCTTTGCTATATATGGCTTGTTAAGCCCGCTTACGCAAGTAATGGCTATTGTGGCAAAGCCCACAGTCTACGGTTCATTCTTATCTGCGTTCAAGTCCATATGCGAAACTCGCTTCGCACTGTGCTTCAATCATGGGGATGGGCCGCATAATGCGCACAGAGTCAACATACTACAGCGCCAAGAGATATATCGGCAAGCCAGGCCCTCTGGTGCACTTGATGCAATGCTGTCTATCAGTGCAGCGATAACCGACAACAGTCATTTGATATGTTTACTCTGTGCCAATGATGCGCGCTCTTCTTCACACGGCTTATCAGCCACATTTGCACCTGCGACCAATACGGTTATCTGCAGTTTTCGCTGGATTTAGCGGCGTTATTGGCCCGAAAAACGGCATAGCCTTCATTTTCAAGAGATAGTGTCATCATGGTGGTTTACGCCAATGCATCATCTACGCCCATTGAATCTGGATGCTTAAACATCACAATGCGCATTTGCCAGTATTAAAACAGCCGTTTGAACGCAATTGTTGTGAGGGTTTAATGACAGCTTGTTCGGTTACAGATTGATCAGTGACAAAATCCTACGCGCACTATCATAAAGCCTTTTTACGGAGACAATTGGCGCGCTAATAGCAACATGCTACAGTGCCAACAGCGTTATCAGCCAGTTGGTCACAACTTGCAGTGGGTCAGCTGATGGGCGACACAATAATAAGAAACAAGGAATATTTATGTCGTATCTGAACATCAAATCATTGGCGCCAGCCCATTACGAACAGTGGTTGGCGTTGTTTCATGGTTATGCCCATTATTACAACTATCCTGTGACGGCAGAAAGCATTGCAAACACCTGGGGTTGGTTAATGAATGCTAATTATCCAGTGACGGGATTTGTGGCAGAACTCGATGGCAGTTTGGTGGGTTTTGCCCATTGTCGTGCCATGCCAAGCCCACTGCGTGGCGAAGAAATAGGGTTTTTAGATGATGTGTTTGTCGACCCTGAATGTCGCGGTATGGGTGTTGCAGATCGACTGATTGAAGCAGTAAAAGAAGAAGGGATAGAGCAGGGCTGGCCGATTATTCGGTGGATCACCCGCGATAATAATTACCGTGCGAAGGCCCTGTATGACCAAATAGCCACCAAGTCTAATTGGGATACCTACGAGCTGAAGTGCGAAAACTAAGGCAATGGGCTCGGTAACCACGGGAGTTGGCGGGGGTTTTCAGTATGCTGACCTCTGTCAATAACGTGATGAAGCCCACAAATTTCATCCTGATGCCAGAAAGAGTTATGAATAATTGTCAGGGATCACACCTGCAGAATGAAATTCTGAGAATATTAACCGATGTGAACGATGCTACTCGGTAACCATTATGATTGATGACAGTTCTGACCTACCCAAAAACTTCTCGCGGATGAAGGCGTTGTTGAACGTGGATTATCCGCAAGTGCACCGCATGGCCATCGCGATTTATCATCCTGAACGCGATACGTTGCAAACCTATCTCTACGACGAAGACGTCGACAGCCAACTGCATAATTATGAAGCCAAGATGTCTAAATGCTTGTCACTCCAGAAGTTGGTGGCGGCTAAGTCTGAGCGGGTTATTAATGATTTGACTGTGTTTGAGGGTAAAGGCAATTTCCACACCCAAGTAATTCTTCAAGCGGGTTACCAATCAAGTTTTACTGTGCCCCTGCTGATTGACGGGCAGCTATTTGGCTTTTTGTTTGCTAACTCTCGAGAAACTGAAGCCTTTGGTACGCATTTGGTCGAACGATTAAAACTCATCGCCAAGATCATGGCGCTGATGCTGCATAAAAACCATGAAAAACTGCGGGTATTGCGCGCATCGGTAGAGTCATTAAAGGTCGCGGGTGCCAGTCAAGACCCAGAGGCTGCCGAACGGTTACAGCGTACTGCGCAGTATTCCCTGATCATCGCGCGCCATTTGGCAGACGAGTATCAGTTTTCAGATGTGTATATCGACTTTATCTATCTCTATGCGTCGTTGCATGATATTGGCCAAATCAAAGTGCCTGAGAGTATTTTGCTCAAAAAGGGCGCATTGACCAATGAAGAGCGTCAGGTGATGGAGCGCCATGCCAAAGCAGGACATAATTTGGTTGAGCGTCTCATTGATATCTACGGTCTTGATGAACTACCCTATATTTCAGTTTTGACCGCCATGACCCACTCTCACCACGAGAAGCTCGATGGCTCAGGCTATCCAGAAGGGCTTGTAGGCGATGCAATTCCAATCGAAGCCCGTATTGTCGCAGTGGCCGACATTCTTGACGCCCTGCTGTGTGAACGCCCGCACAAACGTGCATGGACAATCGAAGAGGCATTTCGTGAGCTGCGATCATTGGCAGGCACCAAGTTAGACGCTGACTGTGTCGAAGCGGTTTTGAACAATCGCAATGAAATTCAGACGATTAGAGAGCATTACGCAGATCAAGTCATTATGTTGCACGAAGGCAGTTTTATGTCGGTCACATCGGCACTACTGGAACGCAACAAGTCGCTAAAGAATCCACCGAAGGACTGATGCGAGCCAGCCTGTCAAGATTGGCTTGATCACATGGGAGGCAACATGGAACTGGCATTTCACAAATCATTTTGGGAATCGGACTGTTCCGATGCCTCTCATCTTGACGCTTTGCTCGATACCGTACAACACGAAGGTTACCAGGGCACCGAGCTTTTTTTGCCGTTCTACGACATTGCCCCCGATATCACCCTCGACCTCCATCGCGCACGTGATCTCAATATCATTGCAGGGATTGCCACCCATGGGCTTACTCCAAAAGGCCATATCGCCAGCCTTGAGCAACAGGTAGCGCGCGCGTTGGAATTTGAACCGTTATTCATCAACTGTCATACCGGAAGGGATCTTTTTTCTTTTGAAGACAACCTTGCCATCTTTAGACGGGCATTGGCACTAGAGGCTGAAACCGGTGTTATGTTGGTACACGAAACCCACCGAACCCGTCCGACATTTTCAACGCTGATGACCGAGCAGTTACTCGCGGCATTACCCGAACTGAAGTTGAACTTAGACATCAGCCATTGGATGGTGGTACATGAAACCGACCTGTCAGATCAGGCGGAACGGGTGTCTGCGCTCGTCAAGCAGGCCTGGCATGTGCATGCCCGTGTGGGCTACGAAGAAGGTCCACAGGTGTCCGATCCTGCTAGCCCATTGTGGTTAGACCATTTGCATAACCATATAGGCTGGTGGCAACAGGTCGTTGACGCAGCCCAGCTTCGGGGACAAGACCAACTCACCATCACACCAGAATTTGGTCCTTTTCCCTATGCACAGGTCAATCCTGTGACGGGTATCCCGCTAACGGATATTTGGCAAGCCAACCAGTTTATGCACCACACACTGGCAGAGCAATTACGGCTAGCCTAGGTTTCGCTAAGCGGATTCGTACAATTCTAAAGGCAGGCCATCGGGATCTTGAAAGAAGGTAAACCGTTTTCCGGTCAATTCATCCAAGCGGACGGCTTCTACGCTGATGCCCTTTTGCACCAGTTCTGCCACCGCACCCTCTAAGTCAGATACCCTAAAGGCAAGATGTCTCAGTCCACAGCTTTCTGGTTTCGACGGCCTCGGTGGCGGCGTTGGAAAGGAAAACAATTCAATCTGGGTGTTGTCGGGTAACACCAAATCCAATTTGTAGGAATCGCGTGCCTTGCGAAAGGTTTCCGCTAGCACCGTTGCGCCTAATATGTCGATATAGAAGCGCTTCGATACCGCATAGTCTGCGCAAATGATGGCGATGTGATGAATGCCTAACAAGCCTTTCAATGGATGGCCCCTCTCTCTATTAGCGGTACTGTGGTGGTATTCTACCCCATGATATCTTGATGAACAGCGTCAGTTTGGTGCAGCGGTTCAAGTGCCAGTATTGCAAAGCAAGCCACAGTGTTCGGGTACATGACATGCTATATAAGACAATGCGCATAACCTAACGCGGTAGACATTCTGAAAAAGGAGTCCGGCAATGACGACCAAAGCGACGAACAAAAATAAGACGGTGCCAACCACGGTATCCGCTGACGATTTTCTGGCATCTCAAGCGTTTTCTGAACAAGAACATGCAGCAGCCCAGTCGCTGATCACGTTGTTTGAGCAAGTGACCGGCAAATCTTGTGTTATGTGGGGCAAGATATTTGGGTTTGGGCAATACCATTATCAGGGTAGGAGCAGTGAAGGCGAGTGGATGGCCACCGGCTTTGCCTTGCGAAAAAATGCCATTACCCTCTACATCATGTGCGGATTTTCAGGCGCAGTTGCCCCCTTGCTAGAGGATTTGGGTAAATACAAGATCAGCGGCGGTTCCTGTCTGTATATTCGAAAACTCGCCGACGTTGACATGGCCATTCTCGAAAAAATCATTAAAACGGGCCTGGATGAATTAACCAAAGGCCATGACATACAATAGGTTTTTAGCCAGCCAGCCTAGGGCACAGTGGCACTGCACGCTTGGTACTGCCGCAATATGTACTGGGCTCTGCCGGTAGGGTCCCGTTTTAGTCGGTTGCGATAATGGGTGATCAATTTGTTGAGATAACGCTGATGGTCGGGATTATCCGCTTGCCACAGATCGCCCGTTAGCGACACACGCGGACCGATGGTATCCGCCACTGGGCTGCGCGCCCAAATGATTTCATATTGTCTGCCTTTTTCAGTCACCAATGACTCTTGTAACAACACAAAACCGCTGTCGTGCAGGTATTCCCGGAGGTCAAACTGGGTCGTGCTCGGACAAAACACATAGTCGATGGGCTGTTGTGTATGCTGCGCGGCAAGCCGCATTAACATTTGAATCGTTAGTTCGCCGCCGATCCCGGCAAACACAGCAAGATGCTTCAAGTTGCTGCCAAAATGCACTGATCCGGCATCTATTGCATGTAATTGGTAGTCATCATGCGAAAACTGACGAAGGGCTTCATCTTGAGAAAAACGGTCGGCAATGTCGCTAATCAGATGGGGCAGTTGGTCGACGAAATGTACCTGCCCACCTATGTCTGATGCCAATAACTGAAAACCCAAATAGCCGTGATCACAACAGCAATCCCACAAGTGGTCATAGGGTGATTGGCTGGAGCCTAATGCGATCACATCAAAAATGCCCTGCAGCCGAGGACCCAAGGCAGGCAGTTGCGCGGATTGTTGACTAATGGTTGTGGAGGCGGATGTCGTCATGCGGCCATTATAGGGCTAACGGATGTTGACCGCGAATACGATTGAATCCGAACTGATGGTTTCAAAAGGCATAGCGGAGATTACTGCGAAAGGCGATGGCCCCCGTGCGGCGGTGACTAAACACATCATCCACATCACCCTGACCCAGGCTTAGGGTCGCGTTGAGGGTAAAACCTTGTCGCAGGTTGCTGCTCATTCCCAGCGAGGTCAGCGATGATTGGTCGATTGGGCTTAGCATGACCTGTGCAAAGGCACTGGAGCGGCTACTGATGCCAAGGCTCAATGACCCTTGCAGCAGGTGTCGATACCAGTACCCATTGGCCCGTTCAGTGGTGGCACCTGCTGAGTCCCAGACCGTTTCAAGCCGATAATTCCAAGTGGACGACTGTGGCCGCGACCACAAACCGTAGACGCCCGCAGTGACCAATTGCCGTGTGATGCTGTAGTGGTTATCAATTTCTGCGCGGGCACTGACATGCCAGTTGAGACCGCTGCCGCCCTGAAGGCTGATATAGGGCATCAGTTGTTGGCTCGTACCCTGCCACGCCATGCCGGTTTCAATTTGGTTGTTGTGCCAAGACGCCATTTGGAATTGGTGGCGTGCCGCAACGGTAAACTGATCGGCTGACGCTGTGGGAATGGCCTCGCTGGTGGCAGGCGCTACCACGGCAATTTCGTAAAAAGAAAACCGCCCTAATGGATGTTGGAAGGTGCCTAACCATCGGTGATCTGTAGGCGGTGCCAAGAGCGGACTTGGTTGATTGGGTAAGGTCACAACATCTCCAGCATTAAATACAGTGCCTTGCCCCCAACCCAATGCGGTTTTACCGAGGGTGATGCGATTGCCTTCCCAACGCATTTTTGCGTATGCCTTGTCGAGGGTAAGGTGCGGTTCGGTGCTATTGGCAGACAGGTGGAGATAGGATTTCAGGGTTGATGAGCCGCTGGTGTTCAGTGCGAGCTGTCCTGACAATTGGTGAGGTGTTTGCCAACTGTCATCTACCGGATTCCATTTGGCCTCTTGTGTGGCATTGATTTCAATCCTGCGCTGAAGGTCTGCTTGCGCACCAATGGCACAGACACAGAGTCCCAGTAACCCCACTTTAACCGCCGCCGTATAGCGGGTCAGCGCATAGGTAGCCATTTACCACGTGAGCTCTTGGATGGAGAAGAAGTCAGGCGTCAATGGTGTGTCAACCTCAATGGTGTCGATATAGAAGTCGGTGGCGCTGTTGCCCTTTAGGTGGTCTTCAATCCGCGAATGGGTAGCAAAGCGATATCCCGCCTGTTCAGACAGGGCGAGCACCGTTTGCACTTTGAGTAGCTTGCCATTCAGTGAATATTTGTGGGCCTTTATCGTCGAGAATTGCGTGGCGTCAATCCACAATTCTTGGGTTGGGTATGCAACACTGGGTCTTAGCGCACTGAGTTTAATGCGATAGACCGATAGGCCGTCGAGGGTTTCTTGCGTTGTTTCTGTCACCTGATAACTATCGAGTAATGACTTATCGCCCGTCATGTCTTCATAACTGAGGTCGCTACCAAGCAAGCTGTCTCTGAGGGCCGATCCCGATAACCGAATCACTTCTTCGGCGTCAGGAAAGTACAGATACAGGTCATCGTGGCTACGCAGCACCTTTTGGCCTTGCTCATCGGCACTGGTGAATAAAATGAGACTATAGTCAGCACCCAATGACCAACTTTCAAAGGTGCTGATTTTCTCGCCAAAGCGGTCATTGATCACCATTTTGCCCCGCACAAAGGCACTGTCAAAAACCTGTTGGCTTTCAAGTTTCCTAATGATGTCCTCACCGCTCATGTCAGCGGCGCCAGCGGGCGCTACCCAAATCAGCAGGGCCAATAGGCGCAGTCCGATGGTTTTCATGGCAATCTCCTTAAATGCGGTGAGCGGCTACAGTAAAATACAATTACAACGACTGCATGGCTTCAATGGGTTTAATTTTGGCTGCCCGTTGTGCGGGCCACAAACTAATCAATGACGCCACAAAGACCGCGCCAAAAAATGCGATGGCCATGCTGCCCCACGTCAGCTTGGGATACATAATGCCTGAAATCTCAAAGCTCATTTCACCCATGGCACTGGTAAAGTCCAACCCGGTTTGTTCCAAAATTAACGCAATGACGGAACCAATGAGCGTACCGACAAACGCCCCGAGGGTGCCGAGCATTGCCGCTTCAAAAAAGAACAGACGGACTATGGTCTTGCCCTCCATACCCAAGGCCGCCAAGGTGCCGATCTCACGGGTCCGCTCAAAAATGATCATCATGGTGGTATTGATAATAACGGTGGATGCCAACAGGTAGAAGATCAGTGCACCGACCCCATAAATCATCCGCGCCATTTGAATAAAGACATAGGACGAGGGAATAGCATCCCATTGTTCGACCACAAATTCCGGTCGGTCACTGTTTGCCAATAATTGCTCAATCTGTATTTGCAATGCATCAGCATCACTGTCTGGTGCGGCTTTAATCAACAGATCAATCGCTCGGTCACCCATCTTCAAAAACCGTTGTACGGTATCCAACGGCGCATAAAACTTGTCATTGAGTTCGCCCAAGGGCAGTTGAGAAATGCCGTAAACCGTAAATGTCATGCCATTGGTGGCGCGGCGCAAAGTGGTCGACAGCAGGGTAAATTTGTCTCCCACACCCAGACCGAGCTTATTGGCTAAGCCAATCCCTAACACGGCTTGCCGTTCACCAGCGAGAGGCAACTGGCCTTCGATAATAAAAGGCGCTAGCTGCATGGTATCCGCGAGCATATCCATGCCTTGGCCAAGGGCTGCGATATTTTCACCCTCCACATACACCGAGGCAGGGAAGGTGATACGTCCGCTAGCGGTGGCAACGGCTGGTAGCGCATTGATGGTGGCCACCAATTCACTGGCATTGGTTACACTCAAGTTCAGCGGGTTCAGATTGACGTACTTGTCGAAGTCGGCATGACGTACCCGAAGTTCTCCGGTGTAATAGGTTTGCAGGTTGTAACCGATTTCATCAGCCAAGCCTGTCACCAAAGAAAACATCATCGTCATGGTAGCCGAGGCCACACCGATTGCCGATGCGGTCAAAAACGACCGACGAGAATTGCGTTTGATGTTACGCCACGCCATTTTGTAGAGATTCATAAGCCTTGCCTCCCGACTAGTTATCGACGCGTAAGCAGTCGGTGATAGACAGTTTCAATGCTTGCCGTACCGGTATCAGTGCCACCACCATCGAGATTAAAATGCCGGTAAAAAAGGCGACCACAAACATCTCAGGTCTAAAAATGCCATGAAAAACCGAGCTGATGCGGTAGCCGATATCCATATCACGCAATAAGAAGCTAAAATCGATGCCTATGGCGACCATAAACCAGACAAAGAGACCCCCGATAATCAAGCCTAGGAAGCCCCCAATAACACCAATGCCACCTGCTTCAAACACCAGGGTCAACCCAATTTCTCTGGGTGTCATACCCAAGGCTTGCATCATGCCTAGCTCTCGGCGTCGCTCATACATCGCCATCATCATGGTATTGGTGATGCCAACCATAGCGATCAAAAATACCAACCCAAGAATGGATGACGAGCCAGATCGTTTGGCAGCAACCAAATTTAAGAAACTTTGCGCCAGGTCTCGCCAGCTAAGCGCCGTGAGTTTATCGCTGTTCGGTGGCAGTGCTGCAAGCACCTGCGCCTTGGTAACTGCGGTATCGGCAGTGACTGAAAAGGCAATGTCGATTTGGGTAACGCTGCCCTGCAGCTGTAGATGGGTGTTAGCAAAATCTTGGTCGATCAAGATCTGGGTTCTGTTAATTAGGGGGTTACCTGTATTGATCAGGCCAACCACCTCAACATCCAATGTCTGAAAAGCGCCATCTTTAGTACGTGTGACCAAGGTAACGGGGTAGCCCACCTCGGCGCCGATATCCTCTGCTAGCCAAGCCCCTAAAATAGCGCCGTTGCCGCCGGGCGTTAACCAGGTTCCGCCGGCTAACACTTCTTTCCCGGTACGATAAACCGCGGTGTCATGTTCTGGATCGATAGCGAATACCCGTACCAACAGCGAACCGTCCTCCGGATAGGGGTCTTTTCGCAAAATAGCCTCTGCGGCAAATGCCGTTCGTGTCGTGACTGCAAACCCTTGGTCTCGCAGTGAGGTTACGATTGGTTCTGGGTGGTCGATGAGGTGTTTGAGGTTGTATTTATCGCGCTGCGCCACATTGTCTGTTTGATACAGGCGAATAGAGCTCGTTTCGTACCAGACCAGATTACGTTCAGAATCTTTTTCGGCTCCGATCAATAGCGAATCCATAAAGAGAAACAGGCCCAACCCAAATCCGATTGCCGACGCCGTGATCAGTGTGCGCTTCACATACCGTGATAGGTTCTTCCAAGACAAACGCATCAGAAAGAGCATGGCTATCTCCGTTTATCCGATTGTATTTGGCCATCGTGCAACATCACCAAGCGACGGGCATGGTCCATCACCATTTTGTCGTGGGTGCTGAAGATAAAGGTGGTGTTGTATTTCTCATTCATGGCTTTCATCAGGTTCAACACGTCTTCACCATTCTTACTGTCCAAATTGGCAGTGGGCTCGTCGGCCAAAACAATGGAGGGGTTCTTGATGAGGGCGCGGGCGATGGCAACGCGCTGCTGCTGTCCGCCAGACAGTTTGCTGGGTCGTCGATCTTCCATGCCTTCCAATCCGACTTCTTTGAGCAGGGTCATGGTACGTTCGCGCACTTCGGCTTCTGTCACATTCAACAGTGACAACACCAAAGCAATGTTTTCGTAAGCAGATAGCACGGGAATGAGGTTGAATGACTGAAAAACAAAACCCAGCTTATTGCGCCTAAATCCAGCAAGCTTGCGGTGATCCATTGCGGACACCTCAATGTCGTCTATTACCACTTTTCCATGGTCGGCGCCGTCAATGCATCCAATGATGTTCAAGAGGGTGGTCTTACCAGAACCACTCGGGCCGGCGATAGCGACAAAGTCACCCTGTTCAATGGTCAGGGTCACGTCTCTTAGCGCATGCACTGTTGACTCACCGGATAAATACTGCCGCCCTAATCGCTCAATTGAAATCATAGCTACCTCCGAGATCCATATAACCACTATAGACTTGTTTTGTGCACAATAGGATGCAGCTGTTCAGATTCGGCACTAATTTTGATGTCAGTCATATGAGACGATGCAAGGGATGATGAGCGCCTGAAACAAGGGATAGTCAACGGACAGCAGCAGAAACCTTTGTCAGGGTGGCTGCCTGCACCCTGAACGGGCAACACACCAGCTTGTCAGGTAACGGCACATTGTGTGAGCGTTTAATCATGGGGTAATGGATTCGTCGTGCCAATTTTTTGGGCATACCATGCTGCCATGAGCTGTGCGAGCTTGGCGGAGTGGCTTTGTGTTGCATCTGACGCGCGCACCAATGCGTACCAGTCTAGGCTCAGTCCCTGTTTTCCTAACGGAAGGGCGGCTATTTTGCCACCTTTCAGCGCAGAGCCTACTGCCCACCGCGACAATATGCTGACGCCGAAACCAGACGAAATGAGCTCAATAATGGCGTCAGTGACTTCAACTACCGTTACCAGATGGGGTACGACACCTGAAGGTCTGATAAACCGCTCGTATTCAAAACCAGGCTGTGCCGTTTTGCTATAGGTGAGGTAGTCTTCACTGAGTAGATCTTCGGCCACAATATAGGCTTTGGACGCCAAATGATGATGAGCAGGTACCACCAGCACCAATTCATCTTGAAATAAGGGAATGCTTTTAATGCCGGGTGTTTCCGAAAGACCTGGCGCCATAACGACATCGACTGCACCCTCCAGTAAATTCATAATGGGGTTTTGAGTGGCCGATGCGACGAGTTCCAATTGGATGGCAGGAGTCGTCGCATCTAGGTGTTTCATAAATACCGGTAGCCAGTGATAACAGCTATAGGCCGCCACCCCAAACCGCACCACCGACGCTGCATTTGTCGAGGCCTGCATAAAGTCATGCTCGGCGCGTTGGAGGGCTGGAATAACCTGTAGGGCAGTTTGGGTCATGGCAATTCCAGCTTTCGCTAACCTGAGCTGCCGTCCTTCTCTGTCAAACAAGGGACTTCCTAATCGGCGTTCTGCTTCTGCTAACCGGTGACTCAATGCCGACTGTGTAATGCCTAACGCACTGGCAGCATTTTTTAATGTGCCCAGATCAGCAATCGCTTTCAACATTTCCCAATGACGAATATCTAAACGCATAAAACACCCACAATTCACTCTCACATCAGCCATCAATACATGAACAGTATTCATCTAATGCGCAACTAATTCAATTTTATGTTCATGTATTAGAGGCTATGCTGCCGCCTATCAGTAAATAGCATTGAATATAAGGGAATATTGATGATTGCTCGTATGGCGTCTGCTGGATCCGCGTTAGTGTTAATGGCCGCAATCGGCTTCGGATTGAACCCGTTATTTGCGCGTCTGCTGTATGCAGAAGGATTGGGTGCCGAAATGGTTACCCTATACCGTTTTATCGTACCGGCGTTCTTGTTGTTGTTTTTTATCCGTACTCCGCGGCCACAATGGCCTGAAGCGGGACGTATGTTAATCATTGGCGCTATCAATGGCGTGGCTATCTTGGGGTATTTTTATGCCCTGGAAACTATCAATGCGGCAACCGCCATTCTTATCTATTATACCTACCCGTTTTTTAGCGTGGTCCTTGGTTGGCTGATATTTAAAAGGAAAGCCTCTCAAAATAGCCTAGCAGCTGCAGCCCTGGTGTTAGTCGCAGCTTCCCTTGTCATTGTTCCAGAAACCATCAACACGCAAACGCTGATCGCTATCGCTCTGTGTACATCGGCTCCTCTGGTGTTTTCATTTCAAATACAATATTTGTCAGCGCCCACAATGGCGATACCAGCGATTAAGCGCTTGGCATGGGGCACCATGGGCCACATTATTATTTTGATTCCACTTGTTATTATGGCGACACCAGTACAGGTATTACCCGTATCAGCGACGGGTGTTATGGCCATTTTGGGTATCGCTATTGTGGCGGCGGCTTTGCCGCAGCTGCTGTTTTTAATCGGCGTACCCAAAACCACACCGGAGCGGACTGCCATTTTCGGGTCAGTCGAGTTGGTGGTTGCTATGTTAAGCGGTGCCCTATTGTTAGGCGATAACCTGGGGCAATATGAGATAACGGCTATGTTACTCATTCTGATAGCGTTACTTATTAAGCAAAACAATCCGATCATTCAAGAAGGTCTCAACACCAACCTAAAGTCACAACCGGTTAGGTAGCCTTTGAAAACGCGGGGAACTGACTTGTCATCGGTTTCCTTCAGTTCCCGCCCTTTTTTTTGCTCTTTCGGTTCCTGCTCTTCCTGCAGTGCCTACAGTTCCTGCCAATCTGGCCATAAAGGGTCGTCTGCCACCTGAAGTTTACTTATTTCTGCCAAGTATTTAGTTTGGATCATATTATTCGTCGGCGATGAACCTTATGCTCTCGTCCAGTTGATGGCGCTTTTATTGGAGACAGACTTGGATTTTATTTGGATTCTTTTTGCTTATGTGTGTGGCTGGTTATTTAAGAAAATTTCACTGCCGCCTTTGATCGGATATTTGAGCGCCGGTTTTATTATGCACGCCCTCGATTTTGTGCCCTTCGCCGGCATGCAGGGTCTTGCAGATTTAGGCATTACGCTAATGCTATTTACCATTGGCTTAAAATTAAATGTTAAGGATTTACTGAAACCAGAAATATTCTTTGGTGCGACGACCCACATGGTGCTGTGGACCTTGCTCTTTGTTGTTGTCTTGTTTGCATTGAGCATCGTTGGGTTGCCTGCTTTTACCGATATTACCCTGTTTCAATCGGCGCTCATTGCCTTTGCGCTGAGTTTTAGCAGTACCGTTGCGGTGGTGAAACTTCTCGAAGAAAACGGTGAAATGAAGTCACGCCAGGGCAGCATCGCCATTGGTATATTGATTTTACAGGACATCATTGCCGTTGGTTTTCTGGTCATTGCGACCGGTAAAACCCCCACAATTTGGGCACTATCGCTAATCTTGCTATTTCCGCTTAAAAAACTGATAGATCACTTGCTCGAAGATACCGGTCACGCTGAACTGTTACCGCTCAGTGGTTTCTTTCTCGCCTTAGGGGCTTATGAGTGGTTTCACTTAGTCGGTCTAAAGGGTGATCTAGGCGCGTTAATCATGGGCACCATGCTGGCTAGCCATAGAAAAGCCATTGAATTAGCCAAATCATTGTTAAGTTTTAAAGATTTATTCCTGATTGGTTTTTTCCTGTCGATTGGTTTTACCGCTTTACCCACCCTACCCATGCTAATGACGGCTTTGGTCATATCGCTATTTTTGATCCTAAAACAGGCATTGTTTTTTGGCTTGCTATCTTGGATGAAATTAAGAATAAGAACGGGCTACCTCACCAGTATTCTATTGGGTAACTTTAGTGAATTTGGCCTCATCGTTATTGCAATTTGTGTGTCCAATAATTGGCTGGAGCCACAATGGCTAGTGATATTGGCCTTGGCGGTCTCTCTTTCGTTTGTGTTTACCAGTTTGTTATATCGTAATGCACACACCAATTACGCGGTGTTTCGCCCCTATCTAAATCGCTTTGAACGATTTCAGTATGTTAAACCCGCAGAGATGAAGGCAGCTGAAGACTCGGAGATTTTGGTTGTCGGCTTAGGGCGTGTTGGTTCCAGTGCATTTAATGCCATTAAGCAGGCACATCCTGGTGTGGTGTTTGGGTTTGATTCGAGTTTGCGACGCATTGAATATCTAAAAGCCCATGAAGACAATGTGGCATTTGCCGATGGTGAAGATATTGAGTTATGGAGCCAATTTAAGTTCAAAAACTTACATTTGGTATTGTTAGCACTGCCTACCGTTAAAGACAGTAAGACGGTATCAGAGCAACTAAGGGCAGCGGGATATACTGGCAAAATCGTGGCCATATCGCGGTTTGATGATGAAGCAAGTGGTCTTGAGGCTGCAGGTATCGATAAAGTGCTTAACTTAATGAACAATGCAGGCGCCGGATTTGCAGAAGAGAGTTTGTCTCTATTAAGAAAAAGCGACAGCTTAGAAGGCAGTCAGGTTTAAGAGATCCATGGCAATTGATAATGGGGCCAGTTGACTGCCTATGCTGGGCTGCTGATCCTGACACCTGATTCCTGTTTAGGCGTTTGTCTGCACATCGGTTGTTAGGTGCTTGGCCAGATTAATGCCCGTGATATTGAATCCCAGTCGCTGATACAGCGCGAGCGCACGGGGGTTGTCATGGGCGACCCGCAACTGCAGACTGTGAACATTCTGAGAGATCAGCATCGCCTCAAGTGCGTTCATCGCTTCTGACCCAAGCCCAGCACTGCGGTGGTCAGGCGCGATATAGAAATCCATGATAAAGCAGCGGCGCTCGGTTAGAGTCAATTCGTACCACAAGAAACCGACCCTGTAGGGAGCAATCTGGCTGTCATGATCGGACAGGGTATCAATCGCCATTAAGCAATGGTTGGCGATAGGTACACCGTTGGGAAACGCTTCATCGAGATCCGCTTGGGCGCGACGCTCGGCTTCCAAGGCAGACGTGCCATAGTTACTGTGTATCTCTGCAGCATAGTCGGCAACAAAATAATCTTGATAGTCTTTGAATTCTTCGGGTCTTATGGGGCGCAGCTGAATCATGGAGAAGCCTTGTCTAAGAGGACGGGCCAGTGTGCCATAAAACCGACCGCCTTCCCCGTCAAAATAGATGCTTTAATGACCTATCTCCAAGTGAGATGCCACCAAAAGCCATACAATAGTCGGAACGCCCAACCGACAAGGATGCGACGATGACCTCAGAATACAGCCGACTAAAAGCCAAGCAACGTGCGGACCGAGACCAATACCATCCCAACGCCAGCATTCGTATCCATCGCGCTCTAAGCTGGCTTCAACGAGCGGAGCAGTGTGACGATGAGGACGGGCGGTTTGTGTTTTTGTGGATTGCCTTTAATGCGGCTTATGCCAACGAAGTGTCCGAAGAATACCGACTATCCGAACAGCAGGCGTTTGCTCAGTTTATTGAACGACTGCTTGGTTACGACAGCGCGAAAAATCTGTATAATCTCGTTTGGGCGGAATTTACTAACAGCATCAGAGCGCTTTTAAACAACCGCTATGTGTTCCAGCCATTTTGGGATTTTCACAACCAAAAGATTGCAGAACATGAGTGGCAAGAACGTTTTGATCAAGCCAAAAAGAGCGCATCTGTCGCTCTAGGCAATCAAGATACACACAGGGTGCTGGGCATTATTTTGTCACGGCTTTATACCCTGAGAAACCAAGTAGTACATGGCGGTGCTACCTGTGGCAGCAGCGTCAATCGACAACAGCTGACAGATGCCAATAAAATAATGGCCAAGTTGGTGCCAATAATTATAGAGCTGCTCATGGACCATGCGTCTGGGCACTGGGGTGACGCGTGTTACCCCGTTCTCTCTGAAATGTAAGGGCCGATAGGCACCTTGCCAGGCCGATGACACCGTATGTGGTGTGTTAAAATATTGAGCAACGCTGCTCTCCCACGTTTACGTGTCACAATGATCAGGATGAAATGTCATGGAACCAACTAGCAACCCAACCGTTATTTATCGTAAAGGCGAGCGGGTGCGACACCCTAAGATGCCAAAGTGGGGCCTAGGTGAAGTGCTGGCACGCAGTAATGGCACTGACGTAAAAGTGTTTTTTGTTGGTATTGGCTACAAGGTATTGAGCCTGTCTTTTGTGACACTAGAAAAGGTGCCGCCACTGATTGCAGAGAGCCCTTTGCTTGATAATTTGATACACGATATCGCCAATTCGACTACCAAATACCAAACTTTTGAGGATACGCTGACCCTATTCCAAAAGGGTTACAACGATGGTTTCTATGATGCTGCGTATCTGAGCGGTGAGCGAGAAGCCAAAGAAAATAGTCACAGAGAAGCCTTGGCACTGCTCAACGAAGAAGCGCTCGGAGCTTTGTTGGATGAAGGCAACGCAGTTGAAGTCTGTGAACGCGCACTGGCGATTGTGAATCAAACCAGCATGGTGTTCCCCAATGAAAAAGCGGCATTGAAGAAAGCGTTGTCGACGCAACGTGCCCAGATTGAATTTGCGGAAAGCTTGCAGGCCGTGCTGTATAGCGATGTAAAAATGCGCACACGATTCGACGAATTTGCCCATACGCTAACCCGTCTGGGTGTGAGTAAATGGCAGGTGGCCACGTATCTATTACACGTGATTCAGCCTCACCAACACATGTTCGTGAAGCCAACCATCACGCAGCAAACGGCAGAGCAGTCAGGTTTTAACATCCAATATGCCGCTACGGTTAATTGGAAAACCTACGACCATGTTTTGCGTTTTTCAGAGTATTTGTTTAACGAGTTGAAGGCGACAGGTCTAAAGCCACGTGACATGATCGACGTGCAGTCGTTTATGTGGTGTGTCACCTTGGGCAAGTTTGCAGAAGCGGATAAGTAACCGCTACTGGGAAGGATTAGTCGGTCGACTCTGGCAGTTGCCAAGGCTCAATAAGCTGTAAGAATAGATCGGGCTTTGCCCTCTTATTGAAAACTGATACTGGTTCAACGCCCAGATGAAAGCGGCGGGGCGAAAAAGACGACCGGTGTGACTTGAGCATCACGCGATGCAATAAACGCCGGTGCGTTTGTCTAGCAACTACCGATGCCCCTAAGTTTCGACCCACTTTTCGCGTGTTCATTGTGATTCCATCGCCTGAGCACAACCAATGCAATAGTCAGCATTAGGAATGGCGGCCAATCGCTGTGCTGAAATCTCTGCACCACAACGCTCGCAGCTCCCGTAGGTATCTTCGTCAATACGCATGATGGCATGGGTAATGCGTTGGATTTCTTCACGCGCTTCCCGTGCGATCTCACGTAGCACGTCGTCATTCTCACGCTCTGTTACCTGTTCGGCAAAATCTGGACTTCTGGCTTGGGATAGGTCTTTCTCCAAGCTCTCGACACGACGCTGTAGTTCGCGCTGTTTTTCTAGTAGTGACGCTCTGAGCGTTTCTAATGTGGCATTGGCCATAATATCTAACTCCTACACACTGAAATTAAAGCTACCTTATGCAACACGTTATCTTATCTTTATCACCAAGAAAATAACCAAGATCAGTCTATTGAGCGCTTTGGAACGAATGGGCAGGGGAAACCCGTCTAATTTACTGTGATGTGGCAACTCACGACTGCAACCCCTTGGTGCCTGTTAAATAGCATAGCAGTAAAGAACGCGATCACGCTAGGCTACAACGGCTATCTTGCTCGCGTAGGCTTATCCAGTGATCAAGTAGGTACCAAACAATAGTACTGCAATACCGGTCAATTGCTTGGCGCCGACCGTGCGGATTTCGGTGCCCAGTGTGCCGAAATGGTCGAACACCATAGCCAAAAAGAATTGACCGACCAAAAATACGGTAAAAGTAGCGGTAACGCCTAGCCTTGGTACGGTATAGCCAATGCTGCCAACAATGATTAAACCGAGAATACCGGCAGTTAAGGTATAGAGAGGGACTGCAGTGAAGGCCGTAGTTAGGTTGCCGCCCTTCAATAGCACCATCACCAGTCCGGCGCAGACGGCACCGACGCCATAGGTAATGAAAACACTTTCAAATGTGCCAATGCTCTTATCCATTTGGCCCATAAATTGACCTTGGATGGTCACAGCCATGCCGCCGATCAAAGCGAGTATGATGAGTCCAGTGGTGGTATTAAGCATGCGGTTAACCCTAGTGGCGTTGAAGTGGCCGGTCAATATGCCAGATAATTTTGGAAATTCCCAGCAAGGATTGGGTTGAACAATAGGCTGGGCGTAAACGGGTCGGGAAGGGTTGCATCCAAACAAATAAGCGCCTGTGATTTGGCGCTTGTTTGTTTAGGGCTGCAATGGCGCCTGGGTCTTTTTTAGACTCAGATCGATTAAAACGGATACCCGATCGTCTGTGATTTCCGAACGATGATGGTGTATACCGACAAGGCGATAAAGACCAGAGCAGGAATCGCCGACGGTACTGCATAGGCAATGTGAAAATACACAGCGCCTAGCATGATGGGCACCAGACCTGTTGCTGCCCATGCGGACAATTTAGGCAATAGCAAACCGATACCGCCGGCCAACTCTGCAGCGCCAATAAAGTAGCCAAACCATTCGGGCAAGCCCATAGCATGGAATGACTCATGCAGGGCAGGCACGCCCATCAGTTTCGCGCTGCCAGCGCCAATCATAGGCAGTGCCAACAAAATAGTGGGGATCCATTTACCAACCGTTTTCATTTTTGACATGGTGCAACTCCAATCTAATAGGGGGGTGTGTTTGTCGATGACGCCATTGTGTAGTAGATTCTTATTTAATAAAATGAAAACTTATGTGATTAGTCTTTAAGAAAATCTTAATAGGTGGTCCGTCTTGAAACTCGAACAGTTAAAAATGTTGTTGGTGGTCGCAGAGCAGGGCACCCTGACGAGTGCAAGTAAGGTATTGCACAAGACGCCTTCTGCCATTAGTCAGGGCATCAAACAGTTAGAGTCGCGGCTGGCGGTGGTGCTGTTTCATCGTGACACCTACCGCCTAACGCTAACGGCCGAGGGACACCATATTTGTCAACATGCCCAACGGGTGTTAAACGAAATTACTGAAATAGAGCAAATCTCTCATAACCTGTCTCAGGGATTTGAACATAGCCTGTCGTTAGTCATTGATGCTACGTTTAATTTAGCGCTCATTATGCCCCAGTTGACGCGGGTTCAAGCGTTTGCTCCAAACACCCAAGTCAGTCTCAATCAAGAACACATTTCTGGTGCCATCAACAAACTCGAAACCGGACAGGCTGATATTGCCATCACCCACGTCACCCAGTTCGAATGGACCGCAGATCGTTTTGATATGAAACGCATTGGTGAAACCGCCTTGGTCAATGTTGCTAGCCAAGAACTGCTGGATCGCCACCCCGGTTTGTCACACCTTGAAGAGTTACGAGACGAATTTCAAATTGTGGTCAATGATTCTGGGTTTGGCACAGCGGGTAAGTATTTGGGTGTTCAGCTGGGTCAACGAAAGTGGTTTACCAACAGCTTCGATACCAAGACGCAGTTGATTATGGCTGGTATTGGGTGGGGTAGAATCCCTGAATACTTGGCCAAGCCCCATCTAGACTCAGGGCGCTTACAGTGTATTACCGTTGGGGATTCCGCAGTATCCCTAACGAGTGAAGTCATCGCGTGTAAATTGAAGGCTAAGGTTCTAGGTCCCGTTGGCTCATTTTTATGGCAAAATATCGGAGAGCACGACTGGTAATTAGACATTCTGTCAATTGATCAATTTAGCAGTATGATAGAACAATTAGCGGGTTTGAATCTGAGCAAATAAGGGTGGCATGAACCAATGCAATCGATAAAAGACCTAATGAAGGGCCCCATCGCTGTGGTGTCCTATCTATTAAAATCCAAGTCCATTGGCATGATGTCGTATTGGCTGCTATTTGTGCTGTGGAATATCCTGGTCTATAACGGCCCCCTATGGCTGTTTGCTATGGGTGAGCTGAACCTAGTCTCAGGTACCAGCTATGCCATCTTGGTGAACATAGCTTTGCTGATATTGTTCACGACATTGGTATTTTTGTTTCCGATTGGTTTTCTATTTCCATGGGTAATAAAGCCACTGACACTGACGCTCATGGTACTCAATTCTGTCGCACTCTATTTCATCACGACGTATCACGTCATGTTTGATCAGTCGATGATGGGCAAACTCCTGAATACCTCATACGTTGAGGCGGCGGGCTACTATAACACCAACATATTTGCCTACATTGTTCTGTTGGGGTTGTTACCTGCCTTTCTATTGTCGCGATACACCATTCGACCGATTATCAGGTTGCGGCTTACGGTGCATACCCTGTTCTGGATTGTGGTCTGTGTGCTGACTTTTTATGGCACCAAAAGTACGCGACCCTGGTTTGACAAACACCAAGCGCCATTAATGGGGTTGGCATTGCCCGGTGCCTATATCATTCATTCAGTAACATCATTCACAGCAGCAGACCCTATAGTGGATGCGCCACCAATCATCCAAGATGACGAGGATTCCGATACCGATGTTGACGACGGGCAAGTGACCGACCATCTTGATGTAATGGAACCCGGTACGCTCCCCGAACCCGAATCCGAATCCGAACCCGCGCCAGTAATCCAGTAAAGGCCAATCCATTTTGGCTTATAGCTTAATAAATAACAGCCGCCAATGGACCCGCGATGACTGAAAAAAAGCAATCCAGAGCCAAGATACCCAAGGGCGTGTGGGCACTGGGTTTCGTGAGCATGCTGATGGATGTGTCCTCAGAAATGGTCCACAGTTTGCTACCCCTTTTCATGGTCGGAGTGTTGGGCGCCAGCGCTTTAACGGTGGGCATAATCGAAGGCTTTGCAGAAGCCATCGCACTGGTAGTGAAGGTGTTTTCGGGGCCTCTAAGCGACTATCTAGGTAAACGAAAAGGCCTGGCGGTGATTGGTTATGGGCTGGGTGCATTGACCAAGCCCCTGTTTGCGATTGCCGGTGGTATGGGTATGGTTATGTCGGCGCGATTTCTAGACCGGGTAGGAAAAGGCATTCGCGGTGCACCCCGTGATGCGCTTATCGCAGACCTGACACCGCCAGAAGTGCGTGGCGCCGCCTTTGGCTTGCGGCAGTCGCTGGATACCATTGGAGCCTTTGTTGGACCCCTGATCGCCGTAAGTTTGATGCTTTTATGGGCCAATGACTTTAGGGCCATATTTTGGGTGGCCGTGATTCCCGGTGTTATGGCTGTCGTATTGTTGATTGTGGGGGTGAAAGAACCTGACCGCCCCGTCAGTGCAAACCGTATCAACCCAATCAACAAAGCCAATTTGAAGCGATTAAGCGCAGATTATTGGTGGGTAGTCATCATCGGTGCCGTGTTTACATTGGCGCGCTTTAGTGAAGCCTTTTTAGTGTTGCGCGCCCAACAGGGCGGTGTGCCCTTGGCCTTTGTACCCTTAGTGATGGTAGCGATGAACCTCGTGTATTCGGCCTGTGCTTATCCGTTTGGTCACCTGTCGGATAAGGTTAGCCATAAGAAAATGTTAGCTACGGGGCTTCTGGTGCTGATTGTGGCAGATCTTGTGTTGGCATCGAGTGCCGACCTAACGACCCTGTTAATAGGCGTTGCACTCTGGGGTATTCACATGGGCATGACACAGGGCTTATTGGCAACCATGGTGTCACAGGTAGCCCCAGCAGATTTGCGGGGTACGGCATTTGGTTTTTTTAATCTGATGAGTGGCTTGGCGTTATTACTTGCCAGTGTGATCGCAGGACTGCTGTGGGATAACGTGGGTGCAGATTATACTTTTTATGCAGGCGCCGTTTTTGGTGCAGTAGCGCTCGTGGTGCTCTATCAGCGCTACCGACATCCATAACCCGTGCCATGTTTATCTAACGTTTGCCCTTGCCTTTACTATTGCCGTCATCGTCATCGTTCTTGCTACCAGGCGTCATTGCCAAGTCAGTTCTGGTTTTGAGGTTTTTGAATTCATTTGAGCCTGGTTTCACCGATAAGACCTTGGCGATATAGCCCCACCCACGGGTTGGATTTTTCGCATAGAGTTTCGCGATGGTGTCACTGTCTTTGCCAGATTGCTCAGACATTAAAAACACCCAGTAGGTGTCGTCATAACTGACTGTCAATGAGAGCATGGCAGAAATGGTAAACTCTGGGGTTTCCAAATACGAAAATCGGTCAACCATGAATGCTAGCCAATCGACGTCTATTTCTTGGTCTGGGCTATAGGCTGTAGTGATTCCAAAAAAGTCGATGGGTCTTGGCTCGAGGTTATTGTCACTGGCATGGGCGCTCGACAGAACGGTAACCAACAATACGGTGCCTAGAATGCTTTTTAACACGGGATCTCCCTCCCTCAACATCACTGGCTGCTTTGCATAAATTGCTGAAGTTTTCAGTAAGTGACGGAAGTATGGTTTAAATAAAAAAAGAGAAGTGAATAGTACGTCACAAATCCTGTATAAATTTTGCGCATGAGGGTACAAGGATGCAGGTAGATTAAAAAAGTATTCACTGTCAAACGGATAGCATTGCGCCCCATTTCCCACTATTTTATACACAGTACTGGAAAAATAATAATGGAGACCCATGATGGTTGAGTCATTGAAGACTTCCTCGGAGAAGAAAGGGTTACCCCCTGGCTCTCTCATTCATGTTGGCGAGGTAATGGACCAGCCCACGCGCATCTCGTTGATAGACTATAACGGTGAAACATTGGTTGAGCGTGGCATCGATTCTTTTTCGCAGGTATTGGAATACAAAGACTCGCCAAGCGTTACCTGGGTTATCATTGAAGGTCTGACCAATATCGACATGATTCAGAGCATGGGTGATTACTTTGATATACATGGTCTGGTATTAGAAGACATCTTAAATACGCACCAAAGGCCGAAGTTTGAGGCCTATGATAATCACCTTTATGTGGTGCTTAAAAGCCTCATGACGCACAACAGTGCCTTTACAGTGGCTTACGAACAAGTCAGTTTGCTGGTATTAAACAACTTTGTCTTCATGTTCAAAGAAAAGTCTGATGACCTGTTAGATCCTATATTTCAGCGCCTTCGCGCCAGCCATGGCCGTATCCGTCAGTCAGGTGCGGACTATTTGATGTATGTGATAATGGATACCATCGTTGATCAGAACTTCGAACTCATCGATGTACTCGATGAAACGATGGTGGCTGTTGAGGAAGAATTATTTGGCACACCAACCCATAAAACCATGACGAAAATTCAGGGGCTCAAGCGAGAACTGATTACCGTTCGCAGACAGGTGTCGCCTATTAGAGAACTGATGTCTGATTTGATGTATTGCGAAAGTGCACTGATCAATCCACAAACGGGTATTTATTTGCGTGATGTCCAAGACCATGCATTGCGGGTGATTGAATTGCTAGAGTCTTATCGGGACATATTGGGCGGCTTTGTTGAAATCTATATGTCGGCGGTGAATAACCGCATGAATGAGGTCATGAAGGTATTAACCCTGTTTGCGTCGATATTCATTCCTTTGACTTTTTTAAC
This sequence comes from uncultured Saccharospirillaceae bacterium, assembly GCA_913063165.1. Classification (GTDB taxonomy): domain Bacteria; phylum Pseudomonadota; class Gammaproteobacteria; order Pseudomonadales; family Natronospirillaceae; genus CAJXZL01. The sequence continues at coordinate 41,144 of CAJXZL010000013.1, forward strand.
CGGTATCTATGGCATGAATTTCGATTACTTACCGGAATTGCATTATAAGTGGGCCTACCCCAGCTTATGGATATTGTTTATCGCCATCCCGGTGGGGTTGCTGGTGTATTTCAAGAAAAAAAGGTGGTTATAACAACCGCAGGCAATATCGCCTACAGCTGTCTATTTTGGTCGCTATGACTTATCCACTAATGCCAAGGCCTTCTTTTTTAATGCTGCTGGACTAAAGGGTTTGGGGAGAATGGCGTCAGCGCCTGAGGCCTTTATCGAAGCGATATCTGTAGCTTGTGATCGCGCTGAGATCATGATGATTTTGATGTGCGCTGTCTTTGGGTTAGTTTTCAAATAGCTGCAGACATCCAAGCCACTCTTATTGCCGGGCATCATTATATCTAGCGTGACCAAGTCTGGCATTTCTTTTTCAACAAGCGCGATACCGTCGTCGCCATTTGCTGCATCGTAGGTTTCAAAATCAGTGCCCTTAAATGACGCTTTAATGAGCGTTACAATCTCTGGACGGTCTTCAACAATAACCAATTTTTTCTGCATTAATTTCCCCTGTTTAATTTTAGTAAGCAAAATTCTATGAGATTATCCTTGGGATAAACAAAGTTACGGTGGTTCCTTTATCAATTGCCGATTCGAGAGTCACAGTGCCGCCCATAGATGTTACATAATTCCGAACGATATTAAGGCCGAGGCCTGAACCCTCTGGCGCAGTATCTGAAGAATCTGCGCGCCAGAACCGATCAAATGCATGGCTTATTTGATCTTCTGTCATACCTGCCCCAAAATCTTTAACGCTGAATGTGACGTACTCTTTGTTTTCGGTCACGTGTAATTCAATCGGGAGCTTTACGCCGGTATATATGGTCGCATTCGAAATGAGATTTCTCAAGCAGTGCGCCAGCTTATTGGCATCAATCTCGTACTCCTCGTCTGTAAGGTCTACGGACACCTTGATTTGATGCGATTCGAATAGAGGGCCAGCTGATACCAAAAAGCTGTTAATCCAAATTCGAACATTCATAGGCGCACGGTGCGCGTTGGTGGGATCTCCAGATTCAATTTTTGCGATATCCAACAATTCATTGATGATATTTGACAATACTTGCGCTTGTTCGGTGATGTGGATGCTATATTCTTTTTGCGATTCGTAGTCCAGTTTTTCAGACATTAACTCAGAAAAGCCCTGAATACTTGTAAGCGGAGTCCGAAGTTGATGTGCAGCGGTCGCAATGAATTCAGTCTTCATAAGGTCAACTGCGCGCTCCAGTGTCACATCTCTAAATGCAGTGACATAGCCTTTTAACTCGCCATCCTTAGTCAGTACGGGCGATGTTGTGCTGATCAATTGGATCCGTTCGTTTTCCTGCTTACTGGGCAAATCATGCGTCGCGGTGGTCATGTTATCACCCAAATTGTCAATAGATGAGTGGATGGCGTCTATAACGGAAGGCGGCAGATTGCACTTGTCAAACCTCTTGCCTACCACCTCAGTAATGCTCAGGCCAAGTAGTTTTTCTCCGAAAGGGTTGAGCATTTGAATCCGACCATTCGGTGAAACCACCAGAATACCTTCACTAATCGCCATAAGAATGAAATTAAGTTTATTACGGGAGTCTTCAGACTCTCTTAGGGCATCGTGCAAGTCTGTGGTACGCAATTCTACCAAGCGCTCTAGCTGCTGTTGGGTTTGAGCGCGCTCCGTGATATCTAACACACCATGGAACGTACACTCTTCTCCAAGGTATTCCATGTGACGACTAGAATACAGTGCCCAAAACTCAGTGCCATCAGGCTTTTGGCCAGCCACTTGTTTGCCTGTGGCGATGCCATACTTATCGAGGGCTGCTTCGATTTCTTTTCGATCACTGTCCTCTTTTATCCAATTAATTTTCAAAGGTTTCTCAAAACTATTGTTATCAATATTGAAAAACGACAAACACGCCTTGTTTGTAAACATTGCCACAGTGTCTTTACGGCGTGTGATCATGATAGGGATTGGGGTGGCATCTACAATGGATTGGAAACCACTCTGGAATTCACGTACTTTCTTGTCCGATTCGAATTTGTGAATAGTCAATGCCAATTGATTTGCAATTCGGTCTAGCGAACTATCAATGTCATTAAGATTGGTTTCTGTAATGGGTACTTCCAAGATGCCCATGACTGTCTGTAGGTGTTTAAGAGGTAACCGAACCATGCCTGAGTAGGCCGTTTTCTTGACTACTTCGGGTACGAGCGACAAATCTTTGACGTTAGTAATCAAAGACGACATCGCTTTTTCAGGATCTTTGGTGCGTACGACTGTTTTTTGTCGTACTACCTTGCTTAGTGTGTGATTACCACTGAGTGGTAAGGAATGACCAGTTGTAAACGCGTAAGCAAGCTTTCCAGCATCCTTGCGAATGTTATCGCTGTAGGAACTTGCGCCCAAGTAGATAATTTGTTTTGGGGCGTCAACAATATAAATGTTGCACACAGGAATTTTAAGCAGTTTTCCGATGTTACTCGCGGCCTGCTTTAAGAATTGCTCAAAAGTATCTTCTTCTTCCATGAACCTATTGATGTTGTTCAGGAATAGCAATTCATCCTGTTGACGTCGCAGATTCTGGATATCAATAAACGAAATGATCAATCCATCGATCATTTTATCGGCAGTGATAAACGGGCTGATACGCATTAAATGGTGGGTATTTTCATTCGAGGTGATTTCATGTTCAACCGTCACCAATTCACGTAGTACGCGCTCGCTTTCTTTTATTAAAAGGTTACGGGTGTAGGCGTCAAACCCAGGTGCAAAGGTTTTGATATTTCGACCAATGTCATCATCACGCAAACTGAAGTGAATTTTCAGCGCAGGCGTGAATTTTCGAATATTCATGTCGACGTCGAGGAACAAAGTGCCGATATCTGTACTGTTAAACAAGTTGCTCATGTCGTTGTTTAGCGCAGACAATTCACGGTTTTTTTCTTGCAGTTCAGCGTTGACCGTATAAAGTTCTTCGTTAACAGACTGGAGCTCTTCGTTGGTACTTTGTAATTCTTCGTTAGACGCCATGAGTTCTTCGTTAGACGACTGCAATTCTTCATTGCTGGTCTCGAGTTCTTCAGTGGCATTTTGCAATTCAACGCGATTGAATTTTAATTCTTCTTCAAGGTCTCGAAGGCGGTGCGCAGTAATGTCGTCAATTGGGTTCGACTCTAATTGGATAAGATTACCTTCAACCACTTCTCCGTCGACAAATCCAATGAAGTAATTGTGATTACCACTGTTTGATATGCTATGGGTGTCTTCAATAATGCTAAAGATGACATCTATTGACTGGTACCTAGGGCCCGCAGATCCGCTAACCGGAACCGAACTGCTTACGCGAATCTCGGTAGCAGAGGATGTCAATTTTCGGACACCGGTGCGGATAATTGACGAAAGTTCCGGACTCACCATGTCCATCAGGTTGCCTTGAAATAAGCCTGCGCCAACCACCAGTTTTTTGGAAACGTCACCAACGATGTATAACACATTAAAACTGCTGTCGGTCACGATGCCAGTGGGCGCAAATTTATTGGTGAGATATTTCAAAAACCGCATTTCAGGTAATTTGTGGTTTGAAACAGAAGGACCGCGGCTGGCAATAGGGTTACCGTATCCGTAGTGAGTTTTGGCAATCCGGTCTTCTGGATTCAGCTGGTTGGGCAGCAGCTTTGTGTCAGAGTTCTTGGTGTATATTTTCCACTTCGCGTCTACTACATTGAAATACTTACTCATGTCTCCCAAAGATTCGCTGCTACCCAAAAAAAGATAGCCGCTTTTCTCCAAGGCGAACTGAAACCGCGTATAAATACGCTGTTGTGCTGCTGCATCTAAGTAGATCAATAGGTTTCGGCAAGAAATTAAATCCATACGAATGAAGGGTGGGTCCGTCATCAAATTGTGTTGAGAAAAGACCACGCGTTCACGAATGCGCTTAATAATTTGGATCTGTTCGCCTACTTTCACAAAGTAGTTTTCTAAATAATGGCGCTCAACTTCCGATGTGATGTTAACCGGAAAAACACCTGCGCCAGCATTGACCAATGCTTCATTGTCGATGTCAGTCGCAAAAATCTTAAAATCTAGGAACATATTGTTGGAACGAATGTGTTCATCGAGCAGTATCGCTAGTGAGTATACTTCTTCACCAGTTGAGCAACCTGCCACCCAAACCCGAATAATGCTGTCCTTTTTCTTGCCCATCACCAAGCTAGGTATCACTTTGGATTTGATGACATGATAGGCTTTGGGATCTCTAAAAAAAGACGTAACTCCGATAAAGAAGTCCTGTTTAAGGGCCTCACGCTCACGACGATCTTGTTTGACGTACTGTAGGTATTCCTGAAAATTGGATTTGCCATTCATGGCAATGCGCTTTTCTAAGCGTCGCAAAATAGTAGCGCGCTTATATTCTGAGAAATCGATACCAGACTGCTTATGGATTTCTTTTAAAATGCCGACGAAGGTACGTTCAAAATCATCGTTGCCCTGCATATCGCCACTGATATTGAGATTCAGGCCCCAAAGCGACTTCTCAATGACTTCGCCTATAATATCAGGTGTCACAATATAGTCTGCTAAATGTGTGGCGATCGCGGCATTTGGCATGCCGTCAAACTGGGCGCTAATGGGCTCCTGCACAATGACGATACCGCCTCCTTCACTGACTACTTTGATGCCACGAGATCCGTCAGATCCCGTGCCAGACAACACAACAGCAATAGCCTTTTCTTTGTATACTTCCCCAAGACTGGTAAAGAATATATCAATAGGGAGGTTGAGGTGATCCTTGGGTGCCTTGTCGGACAAATGCAGTTTGTTGCCGACAATAATTAGATTCTTTTGTCGCTGGTTTAAGTAAATGCAGTTTGGCTTGATCTCGAGACCGTCCGCCGCCGTGTAAATCTTCATTCCGGTATGTTTGGCCAATAACTCAGGCATCAAACTTTTAAAATCAGGCGATAAATGTTGGACAATGACAAATGCCATTCCCGTGTCGATAGGAATATTATCAAAGACTTGCTGGATAGCATCTAGTCCGCCAGCAGAAGCACCAATACCGACAACATACAATTTATTATTCATCTGATTTCCACTAATTAAATGGGTTGGGGCCAAATTAAAATAGAGGATTTTTTCTCATATTGAAACAAAAAAAACAACAAAATATCAATCAGTTGGCGACCATTTACGTTGATCTTTGAGTGTTTTCGGTGGTTTTAAACAGTGCAATCTTACATTGCAGTGGTGTAACACCCGTTAAAACCCCTGATGACAGGCCGCCACATGTACAAAAAGGCAACGACAGTAATGTCCATCAATGGCTAGTTCTACTTTTCGAACAATGCATTGGAAATGTCGATTTGTAGCACTTTTCTAGCCTATTTAATGCACACACACCGCTTGGTCTGACACCACCAAGAGGCTGTCGTCTGGCAAAAAGTAACTGCCAGCCACGGCAACCCATTCCACTATGGCGGTGTCCATAGGTGCAATAGTCACCTCGTCCAATCCGAATCCGGTCAAATCAACCTGAAGGTCTGAAAATCCGTCATTGAAAAGTACGAACTGCACTATTTGGTCTTGGTTGATCGGCGCCTGCGTAATGGTCCAACTGACGTCATCAAAGGTGAGCTCAACCAAAGGCATGTCGGCGAGTAGCATCAAATAGGAAGACAGATCAGAGAGGTTTTGCTCATCGAGGGCGTTAACGAGCAACTTCATGGTAGGTTGTTCAGCCAAGGCTTTGTCGAATTGCTCTCTAGTAGCGCCGCGGATAGGGCCACCCGCTTGCCCACCGCCATTGGCAACAGGGCCATGGCATACGCCACAACCATAGCCACCAGCAACTTTATAGAGTTCACGACCCACCGTGGGGTCTTCGGCAAATGCCAAAGACCCTATCAGGCAACTCAGCCATAGTGCGTATGTGAGAGGCGCTGTCTTCATTAGTACTGGTTCACCAAGGTCAATTTACCTGCCTTATCAAAGCCAATGACCTTAAATCCAGAATAGGCTTTATTGCGTGGTGCCATACCAGGTGACATTTGTGGCATGCCGGGAACGGCTAAACCCATCGCGCCTTCGGGTGGGTTCGCCAGAAAAGCCAGGATATCCCGTTCTGGGATATGGCCTTCAAACAGATAACCGTCGATGACCGTTGTGTGGCAAGACTCCAACTGCATCGGCAAGCCCAAATCTTTCTTGGTGCTTTTCAAATTAAACGGATGTTTGATCTTCACATCATGGCCTTTCTTTTCCATGATTTTGATCCACTCGGCACAGCAACCACAGGTAGGAGATTTATAGACAGTCATACTTTCTGCAAGGGCAGCGCCAGAAAATGCACTGAACGCAAGGGCGGCGGCAAACGCTAATTTTTTCATTTTGAATTCCTCGTTTTAAGCGGTTCGCGTTTTAGTAACGCGGTGTTTTTAACTGACAACAGATGGCTTAAAAGTCGTCATTCTGGGGGGTTTAAATAATGCTGATTGGGTTCTTACGGGGCTTTGCTTATCCACATCCGAAGCGTCTGTATCATGCGAAATCGATCCAGACTGTACGGCTTGAGGGGTAGGACCAAAATAACTGCATTGGCCCATGGCATCGTCACAATGCTGAGACACCCCATCGTTTGTGGATGCGTCACAGGCACTGGTAGCAGGGGACCAAGCAATAGGCGTCATGTCCGATGGCATCATTTTCGCGTGGCAATCATTGCCGCAGCCAGAATCAGCCAGTGCAGGCGACAAGACGGCAAAGCACACTAAGAGCGCGATTATGCGTCTTAAGAGTAACTTCATGCCTGCGTTTATCATGTTGGCGTCGCTCTGTTATGTCTGTGTCTATCATACTGCGCAGATTTGGTTAGAAACGTTGTTGTGGGTCAAATTTCTGTTCG
>CAJXZL010000014.1 GCA_913063165.1 uncultured Saccharospirillaceae bacterium
GTAGGGCATCGTCAAGCATCTAATATCGAAACAACCCGACCTTTTAGGTCGGGTTTTTTCGTTGTGGAGAAGAAAAGTGGTGATGAATAGCCGCGAAGAAAAGCCACGAAGAAAAGTGGCGAAGAATAGCCACTAAGCATAGCGGCGACATCAGTTCGCCTCCCCCTAGGTTGCTAAGTAGGACAAAGGGCTCCACATCATCCCACATTCCTTTATACTGCCCAGTTACGCATTCCAGTCGAATCGAGAAGCCTTATGAAATTACCAAACCCTGCCGTGATCGCACTGGTACTGGCCTTTATCTTATTGTCCGCTCTATTTATGGCTTTCCCGTCAATTGATCTAGCGGTCACTGGCTACTTCTGGCGACCTGATGCCGGTTTCTTTTTGGGCGATTGGCCGCCATTCGTGTGGCTCTATGTCTTATTTGCAAAATCTTCCGCTCCCCTAGCTATTGGCCTATTACTTTACTGGGCAACGTCCAAGTTTGTTGGTTCCTTTATGGGGTGGCCAGCCACGCACTGGATGCGCAGGTATCAGCAACAAGCGCTCTTTATGTTGTTGGTGTTTATCATCGGAACCCTGTTAGTCGAAGTTGTTTTAAAGTTAGGCTGGGGTCGGGCACGGCCAAGAGACATCGTGGCCTTTGGAGGGGATTTGCAATTCACTGCAGCCTGGATTTTTTCTGACCAGTGCCATTCGAATTGTTCATTTATGAGTGGCCATGCGTCATTTGGTTATTACTTTATGGTGTTGGCCTGGTTAAAGCGCAGTTGGCTATGGCTTGCGCCAGGCATTATATTGGGACTGTTGCTTGGTCTAACGCGCATTGCGCAGGGCGGCCACTTTGCCAGTGATGTGCTGTTACCGTTTTTCGTGGTGATGGGTGTATCGTTGTGGACGTCACAATGGGTGCTCACGCGAAACGCTCGCGTGGTTTAGGTGACATTGGTTTGATTCATAAGTTCCGTGCATTGTTCAGGTGCCTTGTTCTGGTACATTGTTTAGGTGCATGAGTTAGGTACATTGTTTAGGTACATTGTTTAGGTGCAGTTAGTGCGCCTCAATAGGTAGTGATATCAGTAGGTAGTGAGATGGATGCAACACAACTCAAGCTTATAGAAGCCTTGTCGGATGGCCGATTTCATGGCGGAGATGACCTGGGTCGGGCCGTTGGCTTAAGTCGTGCCGCAGTAGGCAAACGTTTGGTTCGATTCGCAGATATTGGCTTACGCGTAGATGCAGTCAAAGGAAAGGGCTACAAGCTAAGTCAGGCTATCGATCTAATAGATCGGCAAACCGTGCTGGACACCATGACTTCCGTTATCCGCAGTAAGATTGAACGTTTGGACTTGGTGCCGGTAACTGAATCTACGAATCAGGATGCCATGGCGGCGACTGGAACCGCTGGCTATCGGGTTGTCGTGAGCGATTATCAAACGGCTGCGCGTGGCAGAAGGGGTAAGCGCTGGGAGCAGGGTTTTGCGTCAAGCCTTACCTTTTCAATCGCAAAAGATTTCAATTTAGAATTAAAGCATTTGAGCCAGATGAGTCTATGGACTGCAGTTGCCGTGGCTGAGGCATTAGATGCACTCTATGCTGCGCCAGTGCGTGTGAAGTGGCCCAATGATATCTATGTCGGTGGAAAGAAATTGGCCGGTATCCTGTTAGAGGCGCGTGCTGAGGTGGGTGGTACAGTGCGTTTGGTTGTCGGCGTGGGTATCAATGTTTCACAGCAAGGGTTGGTCGGCGCTGCAATTGATCAGCCTTGGATATCATTGTCTGAGCTACCACAGCGTACAGCTGTTAACCGCAGCCAATTGTTGGGGCGGATGGTGGACGGTATTGTGGATGCGCTCGATAGCACCGAATCGGCATCTCCCGATGCATTGCGGGGGCGTTGGCAGAAGTTTGATATGCTCTTAGGGCAGATGGTTGATGTGCATTCGGTCACACAAACTTTGACCGGAGAATGCCAGGGCATTGATGCTGATGGAAACCTGTCGGTGTTGATTGATGGGCGCTTGCACAGTCTTAATGCGGGTGAGGTAACGATTAGGCGGGCAACGTTGTGACGCAGTTATTTTTAGATATGGGCAATACCCGTTTAAAATATGTAAAACAACAGCCCGATGGTAACAAGGCGGGTAGCTGTGATTACAAAGACTTGTTGTCTCAGGACGCGCTGTTTGGTGGTGTTGATGCGATATGGTTTAGCGTGGTGGGTGATCTTGATGCGCGTGCTGATTTGATGGCATTTATTTATACACAGGCGCCGGTGGTTCACAGAGTCTCGTCAGATGAGTTGGTGGGCTTTTTTCGCCCCGCATACCTAATGCCCGAAACTATGGGAGTGGATAGGTGGCTTGCCCTGTTTGCAGTGGCAGAAGGTGATAGTGATCGGCCCATCATCGTGGTGGATGCAGGTACTGCAATGACCATAGACGTAATGCGGGGTAATCAACATTTAGGTGGCTATATTCTGCCTGGATACCGTACACAGCTTACCAGTTTGGTTGGCCAAGCCGCTTTACCCGAGATAGGTGACGGACAGCTGCCTGCTATCACCTTGGGTACGTCGACCCAAGAAGCCATATCCTATGGGGTTTGGCTTGGGTTGGCGTCTGCTGTAACGTCCGTGTGCGAAGCCCATGAAGGTGCTAAGCTATACCTCACTGGCGGTGACGGAAAAGCATTGCACACTATCGTTGGTACAGAGGCAATTGTGCGAGACAACCTCGTTATAGAAGGCCTAATGAAATTGCGAACGGAGTCAGTCAATTGAGAGCGATATTTATTACCCTGTTGGTGGCCAATATGGCGTTGTTTGGTTGGTATCAATACCAGTCGACCCAGAACCCGTCGGCGGATGACCTGACCGAATCGGTAAAAGGTGTGTCACTGGGGAACTTGGTGCTCGCCACTCAGAGCCAAGAGGCCACCGTTGTTGTTTCTATTCCTGCTCCTGAGGTGACTGTTGCCGTTTGTATGCAACTGGGTGGCTTTGATACACAGTCTGATGCTACCCAGGTACAGGCGCGCTTATCTGCGCTTGATATTGTTGCGTCCATTAGTATCCGTAAAAAGCAGGTCGTCAAAGATTATTGGGTTTATATTGCGCCCTATCCGACATTCCAAGATGCAAAGAATCAATTGGCTGAGTTAAACCTTAAAGGCATAGATAGCTTTATATTTACCGAAGGCGACCTAAAAAACGGCCTGTCGTTAGGTGTCTATAGTAAGCGCGAAAACGCCTCTGCCATTTTTAAGAAGATTGAAGGACTCGGTTATACGCCCCACATCACTGAATCCTTTCAGGATCTGAACACCTTCTATGTGATCCTAAATGCTGAGGGCACCTCCTTTTTTAATGAGGGCATTATGGAACCGATAAAATTACGATATCCGCAGGTAGAATCCCAAAAAATTGATTGCTAAATACCATAATGTTGCTATTATTCGCGACCCTGAAGAAATCGAGGCAAATGCTACGAATTCCGATGGTTAGCAATTACAGTTGTATTGCTAGGTAAGTGATTGTTTGTGAAGTATTTTTTATAAAATAATTCTTGACAATCAACGGGCGTAAAGGCAAACTTTCGCCCGCTTAAGGAGGGGTTCCCGAGTGGTCAAAGGGAGCAGACTGTAAATCTGCCGCCTCGTGCTTCGATGGTTCGAATCCGTCCCCCTCCACCATTTTTACTTTTGCTATGCGGGTATAGTTCAAGGGTAGAACCTCAGCCTTCCAAGCTGATGATGCGGGTTCGATTCCCGCTACCCGCTCCAGAGTTCGCTCGCGTAGCTCAGTGGTAGAGCACTCCATTGGTAATGGAGAGGTCATGAGTTCGAGTCTCATCGTGAGCACCAGATTTTTCCGAGAAACAGGCGAGTGCCTGTTTTTTTTGCATGTAAATTTTATAATTGAGGCGAATTGCAATGGCTAAGGCTACCTTTGAACGCAATAAGCCCCACGTTAACGTGGGCACAATTGGTCACGTTGACCATGGTAAAACTACTTTGACAGCTGCGTTGACGCGCGTTTGTTCTGAAGTATGGGGCGGTACCGCTTCTGCTTTTGACCAGATCGACAATGCACCTGAAGAGCGTGAGCGTGGTATTACAATCTCTACTGCACACGTTGAGTATGATTCAGAAGCACGTCACTATGCACACGTTGACTGCCCAGGACACGCTGACTATGTTAAAAACATGATCACCGGTGCTGCTCAGATGGACGGCGCTATCTTGGTTTGTTCTGCAGCTGATGGCCCAATGCCACAGACGCGTGAGCACATCCTGTTGTCACGTCAGGTTGGTGTACCTTACATCGTTGTTTTCATGAACAAAGCTGACATGGTTGACGACGAAGAGTTGTTGGAATTGGTTGAAATGGAGATTCGTGAGCTTCTTGACCAGTACGAATTCCCTGGTGACGACACACCAATCGTTATCGGTTCTGCTTTGATGGCATTGGAAGGTCGTGACGACAACGAAATGGGTACGACTGCTGTTAGGAAATTGGTTGAAGTTCTAGACTCTTATATCCCAGTTCCTGAGCGTGCTGTTGATATGCCTTTCTTGCTACCAATCGAAGACGTATTCTCAATCTCTGGTCGTGGTACGGTTGTTACAGGTCGTATTGAGCGCGGTATCGTGCGTATCCAGGAAGAAGTTTCTATCATCGGTATCCGTGAAACTACTAAGACAGTAGTAACGGGTGTTGAGATGTTCCGTAAGTTGCTAGACGAAGGTCGTGCTGGTGAGAACGTTGGTGTTCTATTGCGTGGTACTAAGCGTGATGATATCGAACGTGGTCAAGTATTGGCTAAGCCTGGTTCAATTACACCTCATACTCAGTTTGAGTCAGAAGTGTATGTATTGTCTAAAGATGAAGGTGGTCGTCATACACCTTTCTTCAAAGGCTACCGTCCACAGTTTTACTTCCGTACAACTGACGTAACAGGTGCTTGTGAATTGCCTGAAGGCGTAGAGATGGTAATGCCTGGTGACAACGTGAAGATGGTTGTGACTTTGATCAACCCAATCGCGATGGACGAAGGTTTGCGTTTTGCAATCCGCGAAGGTGGCCGTACTGTAGGCGCCGGCGTCGTAGCTAAAATTATCGCCTAAGCGATTATAGCTTGATACCAAGTCTGGGTTGGCGTAGAATCCGCCGACCCAAAATTGGGTCATTGTTTATAGGCCAGTAGTTCAATTGGTAGAGCGTCGGTCTCCAAAACCGAATGTTGGGGGTTCGAGTCCCTCCTGGCCTGCCACTATGTAGTGTGAGAAAAACCACAAAACCGCAGGATTAGATTATGAGTTCCCGTTCAGAGTCTCCAAATAGTTTATTAGAAGGGCTGAAATGGTCAGTTGTAGTAATGCTAGTGGCAGCTACGTTGATTGGGAATTACTACTATTCCGATTATTCACTGTTGGCTCGCGTCATGGTGATGTTGGTGGTGACTGTTATATCAGTAGGTATTGCGCTAACTACAGAGCGTGGTCGTTCTTTTGATCAGTTAAGAAAAGAATCTTGGGTAGAAGTGCGCAAAGTGGTTTGGCCTTCGCGTCAAGAAACCATTCAAACCACCCTGGTTGTTATGGCAGTGGTTGTAGTGGTTGCTTTGTTGTTATGGTTGGTGGATACCCTGCTTGGTTTGGGTATCGCTTGGGTTGTTGGTGCATAGGAGTAGCTTATGGCAATGCGTTGGTATGTAGTTCACGCCTACTCCGGTTATGAAAAACGAGTAGCGAATTCGATTCGTGAACAAGTTGAATTTAAAGGTATGCAGGATTTCTTCGGTGAAATTTTGGTGCCTACAGAAAGCGTTGTAGAGATGCGCGAAGGTAAGAAGCGCAAGAGCGAGCGTAAATTCTATCCGGGTTATGTGTTGGTTCACATGGATATGAATGACGATAGCTGGCACTTGGTCAAGAGTACCCCGCGAGTCATGGGCTTCATCGGTGGTACTGCAGAGAAGCCTGCGCCTATTACAGCGAAAGAAGCGGATACTATTTTGAGCCGCGTACGCGATGGTGCTGAGAAGCCCACGCAGAAAACAATTTTCGAACCTGGCCAAATGGTCCGGGTTGTCGATGGGCCATTTGCAGACTTTACTGGCTCCGTTGAAAAGGTGAACTATGATAAGAGTCGACTACAGGTATCTGTGTCGATTTTTGGTCGTGCAACACCGGTAGAACTCGAATTTACACAGGTTGAAAAAGCCTAGTAAAAGTGGCCCTCGTCAAGAGGGCTGATGTTGATCAGAAGGGGAGCTATTGCAGCGTTTGAACCCTGGGGAATTAAAATGGCTAAGAAAGTAAAGGCATATATCAAGCTACAAGTGCCTGCCGGTAAGGCAAACCCAAGTCCACCAGTTGGTCCAGCATTGGGTCAGCATGGTGTTAACATCATGGAATTCTGTAAGGCGTTCAACGCAGAAACTCAGGGAATGGAAGCAGGTTTGCCAATCCCAGTAGTTATCACTGTGTATACGGACCGTAGCTTTACATTTGTTAAGAAAACTCCACCTGCTTCAGTCCTACTGAAGAAGATCATGGGTCTTAAGAGCGGCTCTGGTCGTCCAAACACAGTAAAAGTCGGTACGGTTACGCGTGCGCAGTTAGAAGAAATTGCTACTGCTAAGCAGCCTGATTTGACTGCAGCTGATATGGACGCAGCAGTACGTACTATTGCTGGCAGCGCACGCAGCATGGGCTTGTTGGTTGAGGGAGTTAAGTAATGGCTAAAATGACTAAAAGAGCTAAGAGCATTGCTGAAAAAGTAGAAAGCACCAAGCTTTATTCTTTTGAAGATGCAGTGCTTTTGCTTAAAGAAGTATCCTCTGTGAAGTTTGTTGAGTCTGTAGACGTTGCCATTAACTTGGGTATCGACGCGCGTAAATCTGACCAAAACGTTCGTGGTTCTACTGTAATGCCTAACGGTACTGGCAAAACAGTACGCGTAGCAGTTTTCGCTCAGGGCGCAGCAGCAGATGCAGCGCGTGAAGCGGGTGCAGAAGCAGTTGGTATGGAAGATTTGGCAGCTCAGATCAAAGGCGGCGACTTGGATTTTGGTGTTGTGATTGCAGCACCTGATGCGATGCGTGTTGTTGGTCAGCTAGGTCAGGTTTTGGGCCCACGTGGTCTAATGCCTAACCCTAAGGTTGGCACAGTAACGCCTGACGTTGCTACAGCAGTTAAGAATGCTAAGTCTGGTCAAGCGCGTTTCCGTAACGACAAGAACGGTATCATTCACGCATCGGTTGGCTTGCTAGGTTTTGAGCCAAAGGCGTTGAAAGAAAACGTTGAAGCGTTGATTGCTGACGTTAAGAAGCTTAAGCCAGCTGCTAGCAAAGGCGTATTCTTGAAAAAGATTAGTGTGTCATCGACTATGGGCCCTGGTTTGTCAATCGACCAGTCGTCACTCAGTCTGTAACACATAGAAAGAACTTTGGGGTTCTTATCTTCGGATAAGAGCTATCAAAGACCGTAGGCGCTGTAGCACGCTGCACGCTTAATGTTGTCTTTCCAGTGGACTGACATGCCTACGCAGATGGTGTTCCCTTTCAGTATTAAAGCTGGATTTGACCGCCGATAGCGCTGTTTAAACAGTGAAACAAATGGCTAGCTTCGCTAGCCGAATCCAGGAGAAATCTCGTGGCGTTAGGACTTATAGACAAAAAAGCGATTGTCGCTGAAGTCCAGCAAGTAGCTAAGAGTGCAGTATCTGCAGTTGTTGCCGATTCACGTGGCGTAACTGTTACAGATATGACTGCCCTCCGTAAGCTCGCGCGTGAAAATGGTGTATGGCTACGTGTAGTCCGTAACACATTGGCACGTCGTGCAGTTATAGGCACAGACTATGAAGGACTGACAGAATCATTTGTCGGCCCAACTATCATTGCATTTTCTACAGATCACCCGGGTGCGGGTGCGCGAATTCTTCAAGAATTTGCTAAGACGAATGCAAAGTTAGAACTCCGGTCTGCAATGTTCGAAGGCGTAGTAACTGATATCGCGTTGTTGGCAAGCTTGCCTACATACGACGAAGCAATTGCGAAGCTAATGAGCGTGCTGAAAGAAGCTTCTGCTGGCAAATTGGTGCGCACTATTGCCGCCATTCGCGATCAAAAAGAACAGGAAGCTGCATAATCCATTGTGGATTGAGCAGTTTATTTGAATTTGTGGGTATCAATACCCACTCAGTATTAGGAACTTGAAAATGTCCTTGACTAAAGACGATATCATCAATGCAGTTGCTGAAATGTCTGTAAAAGACGTTGTTGAACTGATCACAGCAATGGAAGAGAAGTTCGGCGTATCTGCAGCTGCTGCTGTAGCTGTTGCTGGTGGTGCTGCTGCTGCTGCTGAAGAGCAAACTGAATTCGACGTAGTGTTGGTTTCTGGTGGCGAAAAGAAAGTAAACGCTATTAAAGCAGTACGCGAAATCACTGGCCTAGGCTTGAAAGAAGCTAAGGGCGCAGTAGACGCAGCTCCTTCTGTATTGAAAGAAGGCGTGTCTAAAGAAGAAGCAGAGTCAATGAAAGCTAAGCTTGAAGAAGCTGGCGCGACTGTAGAATTGAAGTAATTTTGCAAGTCTTACGGCATTGAAAATGGCCGTTTAGGAACGATGGCTGGTGGCATTTTTGCTGCCGGCCTTTTTCCGTCTCAGGTAAGAAGTTATTTTATCTGATGTTTTATCCTAATTTCATGCGGCAATAAATGAGTGTCATTTGTTGTTTAAGCATCTCACCTGAGGTGCTTTCGCCAAGGTAACGAGCTGAGGAATACTGATGGCTTACTCCTACACAGAGAAAAAGCGTATCCGTAAGGATTTCGGTAAACTGCCCCCGGTTATGGATCTGCCTTTTTTATTGGCAATCCAGCTAGATAGCTATAGTAGCTTTTTGCAAACCGGTACAGATATAGACAAGCGCGCGGAGCAAGGGCTTCACGCAGCATTTAAATCGGTTTTCCCCATTGTAAGCTTTTCCGGCAATGCAGCGCTGGAATACGTCAGCTACAGATTGGGTGACCCGGTTTTTGATGTCAAAGAGTGCCAGTTGCGTGGCGTTACCTATGCTGCCCCACTGCGGGTTAAGGTCAGACTGATCATTTATGATAAAGAGTCTGCCAGCAAGGCGATTAAAGATATCAAAGAGCAAGAAGTCTACATGGGCGAAATGCCTTTGATGACCAACAACGGTACCTTCGTAATTAACGGTACTGAGCGTGTTATCGTATCCCAGTTACACCGTTCACCTGGTGTGTTCTTTGATCACGATAAAGGTAAGACGCACTCTTCGGGCAAGTTGTTGTTTAACGCCCGTGTGATTCCTTACCGTGGCTCTTGGCTCGACTTTGAGTTCGATCCTAAAGACAACGTATTCGTACGTATTGACCGTCGTCGTAAATTACCTGCGACCGTTCTATTGCGTGCCTTGGGTTTCAGTACCCAAGACATCGTTGGCATGTTCTTCAGTACGTCGACCTTCCGTATCGTGGGCGATGACCTGAAGTTAGATGTTGTCGAAGACCGTCTAAAGGGTGAAACCGCTGGCTTTGAAATCAAAGACAAGAAAGGCAACGTCTTGGTTGAACAAGGTCGTCGTATTTCAGCCCGCCATGTTGTACAAATGCAGAAAGCAGGCATCAAAGAGCTGATCGTACCTAGAGACTATGTCCTGGGTAAGCACTTGGCTACCGATTTGGTTGACCAAAATACCGGTGAGATCGTAGCTGCCTGTAACACACCTATCGATGAAGACATCCTAGAGAGCATTATTTCTTCTGGCGTTGCCAGCTTCGACGTGTTGTATACCAATGATTTGGATTGCGGTCCTTTCATCTCTGAAACTTTGAAAATTGATGCGACGAGCACCGAATTGGAAGCGTTGGTAGAAATCTACCGCATGATGCGTCCTGGTGAGCCGCCAACAAAGGATTCAGCAGAGAACCTTTTCCAAAATCTGTTCTTCGCAGAAGAGCGCTATGACCTGTCAGCGGTAGGTCGTATGAAGTTCAATCGCCGCCTCGGTCGTGACGAAGAAGCGGGTTCAGGCATATTGAACAAAGAAGACATTATTGATGTATTGAAGACGTTGATTGCCATTCGTAATGGCGATGGTCGCGTAGACGACATCGACCATTTGGGTAACCGACGTATTCGTTCTGTTGGTGAAATGGCTGAAAACCAATTCCGTGTTGGCTTGGTGCGTGTTGAGCGTGCTGTTCGTGAACGTCTGTCTATGGCAGAAAGCGAAGGCCTAATGCCTCAGGACTTGATTAACGCGAAGCCAGTTGCTGCTGCAGTGAAAGAATTTTTTGGTTCTTCACAGTTGTCTCAGTTCATGGACCAAAACAACCCGTTGTCTGAAGTGACGCACAAGCGTCGTGTTTCAGCTTTGGGACCTGGTGGTTTGACACGTGAGCGCGCGGGCTTTGAAGTTCGTGACGTACACCCAACCCACTACGGTCGTGTTTGTCCTATTGAAACGCCGGAAGGTCCAAACATTGGTTTGATTAATACCCTGTCAACCTATGCACGTACCAACCACTATGGTTTCTTAGAGACCCCTTATCGTCGTGTTGTTGACGGTCAGGCGACCACAGATATTGAGTTTTTGTCAGCGATTGATGAAGCGAACCACGTTATTGCACAGGCCAACGTACCGTTAGATGCCGACAGCCGTATTCAGGGCGAATTGGTACAGGTACGTCACCAGGGTGAATTTACCTTGGCGCCGGTAGACAAGGTTGACTTCATGGATGTATCACCACGTCAGGTAGTATCTGTCGCGGCCTCCTTGATTCCGTTCCTAGAACACGATGATGCGAACCGTGCATTGATGGGTTCAAACATGCAGCGACAGGCTGTACCTACATTGCGTGCTGAAAAGCCGTTGGTTGGTACGGGCATCGAGCATGCGGTAGCGCGTGACTCAGGTGTTTGTGTGGTTGCTAAGCGTGGCGGTGTTGTTGAATCAGTTGACGCAAGCCGTATCGTGATCAAGGTTGATGATGCAGAGCTAGGCGGCGATGACGCTGGTGTTGACATCTACAACTTGACCAAATACACGCGTTCGAACCAGAACACCTGTATTAACCAGAAAACCTTGGTCAGCTTGGGCGATGTTATTCAGCGCAACGATATTTTGGCCGACGGTCCATCAACCGATATGGGTGAGCTGGCTTTGGGTCAGAACATGCGTATCGCGTTCATGCCTTGGAATGGTTACAACTACGAAGACTCGATTTTGATCTCGGAGCGCGTAGTTCAGGAAGACCGTTTCACCACGATCCACATTCAAGAGTTGTCTTGTGTGGCGCGTGACACGAAATTAGGTACAGAAGAAATCACTGCAGACATTCCCAATGTTGGTGAGTCGGCACTGAGCAAGCTAGATGAGAGCGGTATTGTGTACATCGGAGCTGAAGTTGGCCCTGGTGACATCCTAGTCGGTAAAGTAACGCCTAAGAGCGAAACCCAATTGACACCTGAAGAGAAATTGCTGCGCGCAATCTTTGGTGAAAAAGCATCTGACGTGAAAGATACGTCACTGCGTGTTAAGGGTGGTATTACCGGTACTGTCATCGACGTTCAAGTGTTCACCCGCGACGGTGTTGAAAAAGACCAGCGTGCGGTAGAAGTTGAACGTATGCAGCTCGATAGCTTCCGTAAGGACTTGAAAGCAGAATACTCGATTATTGAAGCGACAGTTTTTGGCCGTTTGGCTAATGCATTAGTCGGCAACAAGGTTGCTGGTGGTCCGTCACTGAAGAAAGGTGCCGTGATTACCCAGGAATACCTTGCAGAGCTTCCGTACGATCAGTGGTTCCTATTGCGTATGCAAAACGAAGCATTGGTAGAAACGTTAGAGCGTGCTGAGTCGTCTCTAGAAGAAATTCGTAAAGACCAAGAAGCCCGTTTTGAAGATAAGAAAGGCAAGTTGCAGTCTGGCGATGATTTGGCACCTGGTGTGTTGAAGATTGTGAAGGTGTACTTGGCTGTTAAGCGTACGATTCAACCAGGTGACAAAATGGCAGGACGCCACGGTAACAAGGGTGTTATCTCTGTTATCAAGCCAGTTGAAGATATGCCTTATGACGAAAACGGTGAGCCAGTTGACGTGGTATTGAACCCGCTAGGTGTTCCATCACGTATGAACGTTGGTCAGGTACTGGAAACACACCTGGGTATGGCAGCGAAGGGTATCGGTCGTAAGATCGACACGATGTTACAGGCACAAGAAAGCGTTCCTGTTATTCGTGAATACCTCGATCGCATCTATAACCATGTAGGCAGTGGTTTCAGAAACGAAGAAATTGAAAAGTTAACCGATACTGAGTTGATGGACCTCGCTAATAACCTCAGAGGCGGATTGCCAGTGGCAACCCCGGTATTTGATGGTGCGAAGGAATCAGAAATCAAGGAGTTGCTGGCACTTGCAGGCATTCCAGAATCTGGCCAAATTCAGCTTTGGGATGGTCGTACAGGCGAAGCTTTTGACCGTCAGACCACCGTTGGCTACATGTATATGTTGAAGTTGAACCACTTGGTTGACGACAAGATGCATGCACGTTCAACGGGTTCTTACAGTCTGGTAACGCAGCAGCCTCTAGGTGGTAAAGCACAGTTCGGTGGCCAGCGCTTCGGTGAGATGGAAGTGTGGGCATTGGAAGCATACGGTGCAGCGTACACCCTACAGGAAATGCTCACGGTGAAATCAGATGACGTGAATGGTCGTACGAAGATGTATAAGAACATCGTCGACGGTAATCACAAGATGGAACCGGGTATGCCTGAATCCTTTAATGTACTGGTAAAAGAAATTCGCTCGTTGGGTATCGATATGGAACTCGAGAGCGATAATTAAAATTTCTTTGCAATATTGATGTGAGGGCTGGTAACTCAGCCCTGACTTAAATTACGAAACCGGGAGTGATCCGATGAAAGATTTGCTGGGGCTGTTAAAGTCACAATCTCACTCTGAAGAATTTGATTCTATTCGCATAGGATTGGCGTCACCAGAAATGATTCGTTCTTGGTCATTTGGCGAAGTTAAAAAGCCAGAGACCATTAACTACCGTACGTTCAAGCCAGAACGTGATGGTTTGTTTTGTGCCCGTATCTTTGGACCTATCAAAGATTATGAGTGCTTGTGTGGTAAGTACAAGCGCCTAAAGCACCGCGGTGTTATCTGTGAGAAGTGTGGAGTTGAAGTCACACAAACTAAAGTTCGTCGTGACCGTATGGGTCATATCGAATTGGCAGCACCTGTTGCTCACATTTGGTTCTTGAAGTCATTGCCATCTCGTATCGGCTTAATGCTGGATATGACATTGCGTGATATCGAACGTATTTTGTATTACGAAAGTTTCGTCGTAATTGATCCGCGTATGACGACCCTTGATAAAGGCCAGTTGTTAAACGACGAAGAATACTACGAAGCCATTGAAGAATTTGGTGACGAATTTGATGCCCGTATGGGTGCTGAAGCGATCAAGAGCCTACTCGAAGATATCGATCTAGAGTCTGAAATCGCAGTGATCCGTGAAGAAATTCCGGCGACCAACTCAGAAACCAAAATCAAAAAATTGTCAAAGCGCTTGAAGCTGTTAGAAAGCTTCTTCCGTTCTGGCAACCATCCCGGTTGGATGGTAATGACGGTGTTGCCAGTATTGCCACCTGATTTGCGTCCGTTGGTACCTTTGGATGGTGGTCGTTTTGCGACCTCTGATTTGAATGACCTGTACCGTCGTGTCATCAACCGTAACAACCGCTTGAAGCGCCTGTTGGAGCTTTCTGCACCTGACATTATCGTACGTAACGAAAAGCGTATGTTGCAGGAATCGGTTGACGCGTTGCTAGATAACGGTCGTCGTGGTCGTGCTATTACTGGCTCTAACCGCCGCCCATTAAAATCTTTGGCAGACATGATCAAGGGTAAGCAGGGTCGTTTCCGCCAAAACCTATTGGGTAAGCGCGTAGACTATTCTGGTCGTTCTGTGATCGTAGTTGGTCCTACACTGCGTCTACACCAGTGTGGCCTGCCTAAGAAAATGGCACTAGAGCTATTCAAACCGTTTATTTTCAGCAAGTTGGAATTACGTGGTTTGGCAACAACGATTAAAGCCGCCAAGAAAATGGTTGAGCGTGAAGAAGCGGTGGTATGGGACATTCTCGACGAAGTTATTCGTGAGCACCCTGTACTATTAAACCGTGCACCTACGTTGCACCGTTTGGGTATCCAGGCGTTTGAGCCTGTATTGATTGAAGGTAAAGCCATTCAATTGCACCCATTGGTTTGTACTGCCTACAACGCCGACTTTGACGGTGACCAAATGGCGGTTCACATTCCATTGACCTTGGAAGCACAGCTAGAAGCGCGTGCGTTGATGATGTCAACCAACAACGTACTGTCACCTGCAAACGGCGAGCCGATCATTGTTCCTTCACAGGACGTAGTCTTGGGTCTTTATTACATGACCCGTGACAAGATCAATGGCAAAGGCGAAGGCATGGTGTTCGCTGATGCTGAAGAAGTTCAGCGTGCGTTTGGTACGGGCAAAGTGGATATCCACAGCCGCGTAAAAGTGCGTCTAACTGAAACGGTTAAAGATGAAACGGGTGCTTTTGTAGAGCGTCGTTCTATCCTAGAAACCACCCCTGGCCGTGTTGTTTTGTACAGCATCGTACCAAAGGGTCTTCCGTTTGAATTGGTTAACCGTGTGATGAAGAAGAAGGCGATTTCACAGCTATTGAATGAAGCCTATCGTGAAGTCGGTCTGAAAGAGACTGTTATCTTCGCTGACCAAATCATGTACATGGGATTCCGTCAGGCGACATTGTCTGGTTCTTCAATCGGTGTGAACGACTTCGCTATTCCTGATGAAAAAGCACACATCATAGATGATGCTGACCGTCAGGTTGCTGAAATTGAAACACAGTACGCAACGGGTCTTGTGACTCAGGGCGAGAAGTACAACAAGGTAGTCGACATCTGGTCTAAAGCGAACGAACAGGTCGCGCGTGCCATGATGGACGGACTGTCTAAAGAAATGGTTACAGACCGTGACGGCGTTGAAGTTGAGCAAGAATCTTTCAACTCAGTCTATATCTATGCCGACTCCGGTGCGCGTGGTTCGCCAGCGCAGATGCGTCAGTTGTCAGGTATGCGTGGTTTGATGGCTAAGCCAGATGGCTCCATTATTGAAAACCCGATTAAAGCAAACTTCCGTGAAGGTCTGTCGGTTGGTGAGTACTTCATCTCAACCCACGGTGCACGTAAAGGTTTGGCTGATACGGCATTGAAGACAGCTAACTCGGGTTACCTAACGCGTCGTCTTGTAGACGTAGCGCAGGATCTCGTGATCACTGAACTCGATTGCGGTACGAATAACGGATTGGTTGTAGAGCCTATCATTGAAGGCGGTGACGTCATCGTTGGTATGGGTATGCAGGTCTTGGGTCGTACAACGGCTGTAGACGCGTTGATGCCTGGCACTACTGACATAGCGTTGGCTGCCGGTACGCTTATCGACGAATCATGGGTCAAGAACATCGAAGAATGGGGTATTGACTACCTTATCGTTCGTTCTGCCATCACTTGTGGTACACGCCATGGTGTGTGTGCGAAGTGTTATGGTCGTGACTTGGCGCGTGGTCATTTGGTTAACATCGGTGAGGCAGTCGGTATTATGGCAGCCCAGTCAATCGGTGAGCCTGGTACCCAGTTAACGATGCGTACGTTCCACATTGGTGGTGCGGCTTCTCGTTCAGTGGTAGCTGATAGCGTACAAGTGAAGCACGGTGGTCGAGTACACCTACATAACGTGAAATCTGTTTCTCGTGAAAATGGTGACTTGGTAACCGTATCGCGTTCAGGCGTATTGGCAGTAGCCGATGAGCACGGCCGTGAGCGTGAAAAATATAAGCTTCCGTATGGTGCTGTCATTAGTGTACAGGACGGTGAAGAAGTGGTTGCGAGTCAGATCGTTGCTAAATGGGATCCGCACACGCACCCAATCGTTGCTGAAACAAACGGTGTCTTGTCATTCTCTGGTATGGAAGAAGGTATCACCATCAATACCAAGGCTGATGAACTAACCGGTGTGAGCAACATCGAAGTCATTCCAGTGAAAGACCGCAGTGCGGCGGGTAAGGACACGCGTCCGTTAATCCGTCTACTAGACAAGAAAGGCAATGAGCAGACATTTGGCGAATCTGGCCAGCCTGCTCAGTACTTCTTGCCAGATAGCGCATTGTTGAATCTGTCACATGGTCAAGAAGTGAAAATTGGTGATTTGCTGGCACGTATTCCACAAGCCGTATCTGGTAACCGTGACATCACGGGTGGTTTGCCACGCGTAGCCGATTTGTTTGAAGCGCGTCGTCCTAAAGAATCTGCCATTTTGGCAGAGACCAGCGGTGCATTTGGATTTGGTAAAGAAACCAAAGGCAAGAAGCGCATTCAAATCACACCGATCAATGATGATGCCTATGAGGAACTCATTCCTAAGTGGCGCCACATGAACGTGTTCGAAGGTGAGCAGGTTGAGAAGGGTGAAGTATTGTCCGACGGTCCAATGAACCCGCACGATATCTTGCGTATTCAAGGTGTGTCTTCGCTAGCGCGTTACATCACCAATGAAATCCAGGAAGTGTATCGATTACAGGGTGTTGTGATTAACGATAAGCACATTGAGGTCATCTGTCGTCAAATGTTGCGTAAGGTAATCATTACAGATAGCGGCGATACCAGCTTCATCAAAGGTGACCAGGTTGAATACGTAGCAGTATTGAGTGAAAACGAAGTCGTAGAAGCTGAAGGCAAAGAGCCTGCGAAGTTCGATCGCGTATTGTTGGGTATTACCAAAGCCTCGTTGGCAACCGAATCGTTTATATCCGCGGCCTCTTTCCAAGAGACTACGCGTGTATTGACCGAGGGTGCAGTCAGCGGCAAGCAGGACTTCCTGCGTGGCTTGAAAGAAAACGTCGTCGTGGGTCGATTGATACCAGCCGGTACCGGTTTGGCATACCACAGCGAACGTAAACGAAGACGTGCAGAACGCTCATCTGGCGACGGTTTGGCGATGGCATCAGCCAGCGAAGTCGAAGCTGCATTGAGTGAAGCGTTGAATAAATGATCAACGCTTGTGCAACGAGTGCTTGACTAGATAATAGTCGATCACTAAAATGCGCGTCCCTTATAGTGTCCGGAGATGATCCGGGCACTTTATTTAAGATGTTTTAATAAGTGAGGAAAGGCTTAATGGCTACCATTAACCAGCTGGTCCGCTCCCCGCGTAAGCGTCGAGTTGCTAAGAGTGATGTACCTGCTCTTCAGAGCTCCCCGCAGCGTCGTGGTGTGTGTACCCGTGTTTATACAACGACTCCTAAGAAGCCAAACTCGGCTTTGCGTAAGGTTTGTCGTGTACGTTTGACTAACGGTTTTGAAGTTACCTCCTATATTGGTGGTGAAGGTCACAACCTGCAGGAACACTCCGTTATCTTGATTCGTGGCGGTCGTGTAAAAGATTTACCTGGTGTGCGTTATCACACTGTTCGTGGTTCTTTGGATACCGCGGGTGTTGCTGATCGTCGTCAGGGTCGTTCTAAGTATGGAGCCAAACGTCCTAAGAGCTAATCTCTAGGAGTTTGTCTATGAGTAAGGCCGAACCATTTTGTTTCGGGCTAACCTGAAGTTTAAAGGGGCAAGAAATGCCAAGAAGAAGAGTTGCAGCAAAACGCGAAATTCTGCCAGATCCTAAGTATGTGAATCTGCAGTTAGCGAAATTTATGAACATTATCATGGTCAGCGGCAAGAAATCAGTTGCTGAAAAAATTGTGTACGGTGCCCTAACCAAAGTAGAAGAGCGGTCTGAAAAAGACCCTATTGCTATGTTTGAAGCGGCATTGGAAGCCATTGCTCCTATGGTAGAAGTGAAGTCACGTCGCGTTGGTGGTGCCACATATCAGGTGCCAGTAGAAGTGCGTCCTAGCCGTCGTCAAGCTTTAGCTATGCGTTGGTTGGTTGATGCCTCCCGTAAGCGTGGTGAAAAATCTATGGCTTTGCGTCTAGCGGGCGAAATGCTAGATGCTTCTGAAGGTAAAGGTTCTGCGGTTAAGAAGCGTGAAGACGTTCACCGTATGGCTGAAGCCAACAAAGCTTTCTCTCACTATCGCTTTTAATTGACAGGGGAATGAGTCGTGGCTCGTAAAACTTCGATTAATCGGTACCGTAACATTGGTATCGTTGCGCACGTTGACGCTGGTAAAACAACGACAACTGAGCGCGTACTATTTTATACAGGTTTGTCACACAAGATCGGCGAAGTACATGACGGCGCAGCCACCATGGACTGGATGGAGCAGGAGCAGGAGCGAGGTATTACTATTACTTCGGCTGCTACTACTTGTTTCTGGAGTGGCATGTACAAGCAGTTTGACGAACACCGCGTCAACATCATTGATACACCGGGACACGTTGACTTCACAATTGAAGTAGAGCGTTCGTTGCGCGTATTGGATGGTGCGGTTGTTGTATTGTGTGGTTCTTCAGGCGTACAGCCACAGACCGAAACAGTATGGCGTCAGGCAAACAAGTACGAAGTGCCTCGTATGGTATTCGTAAACAAGATGGACCGTGCTGGTGCTGACTACATGCGTGTAGTTGAGCAGCTACGTGAGCGTCTTGGTGCGAAAGCCGTTCCAATTCAGATGACCATTGGTGCTGAAGAAGAATTTAAAGGCGTTGTTGACCTGATCAAAATGAAGTCTGTGATCTGGAGCGAAGAAGATCAGGGCATGACATTTGAGTATCAGGAAGTACCAGCTGGCATGATGGCGCAGTGTGAAGAATTGCGTGAAGAAATGGTTGAAGCTGCTGCTGAAGCCACTGACGAACTCATGGAAAAGTACTTAGACACTGGCGAGCTAACTGAAGAAGAGATTCGTGCCGGTTTGCGTCAGCGTACGCTTGAAAACGACATTGTATTGGTGCTAGGTGGATCAGCATTCAAGAACAAGGGCGTTCAGGCAGTATTGGATGCAGTTATCGAGTTTATGCCTTCTCCTAAAGAAGTTAAGCCAATTTCCGGCACATTGGAAAATGGTGAGGCAGCTACACGTGAAGCAGAGGACAGCGCGCCTTTCGCGGCATTGGCTTTCAAAATTGCTACTGACCCATTCGTGGGCACCTTGACCTTCGTTCGTGTTTACTCGGGTACACTACAGTCTGGAGACAGCGTATATAACTCAGTAAAAGGCAAGAAAGACCGCGTAGGTCGTATGGTACAGATGCACGCCAACAACCGTGAAGAAATCAAAGAAGTATTGGCGGGTGACATTGGAGCACTGATTGGTGTGAAGAACGTTACAACCGGTGATACCTTCTGTTCACCTGACAACATTATTATACTAGAGCGCATGGAATTCCCTGAGCCAGTAATCTCTGTTGCCGTTGAGCCTAAATCTAAGCCTGACCAGGAAAAAATGGGTATTGCATTGAGCAAGTTGGCTCAAGAAGATCCTTCATTCCGAGTCCATACAGACGAAGAAACAGGTCAGACCATTATTGCAGGTATGGGTGAATTGCACCTAGACGTGTTGGTTGACCGTATGCGTCGTGAATTTAAAGTGGAAGCCAATATTGGTAAGCCACAGGTTGCTTACCGTGAGCGTATTACTAGCGGTGTTGAAATCGATCACAAATTCGCACGTCAGTCTGGTGGTCGTGGTCAGTATGGTCACGTTGTGATTCGTTTCGAGCCGTCTGAAGATCAAAATTCAGAGAAGTTGGAATTCGTCAACGAGATCGTCGGTGGATCAATTCCTAAGGAATACATTCCTGCGGTTCAAAAGGGTATCGAAGAGCAGTTGTCTAACGGTATATTAGCCGGCTACCCATTATTGGGATTGAAGGCGACGCTATATGATGGTTCTTACCATGATGTTGACTCGAGTGAGATGGCCTTTAAAATCGCTGCTTCTATGGCAACCAAGCGTATTAAAGAAGGCGGAAACGCCGTATTGCTTGAGCCTATAATGAAGATTGAAGTGGTAACGCCAGAAGATTACATGGGTGACGTGATGGGTGACCTTAACCGTCGTCGCGGTCTAGTAAGCGGCATGGAAGACAGCCCAATGGGTAAGGTCATCAATGCTGACGTCCCGCTGGCTGAAATGTTTGGTTATGCTACAGATGTGAGAAGTATGTCTCAGGGCCGTGCGTCCTATACGATGGAATTCTCTAAATACTCGGAATGCCCTGCGAATATTGCAGAAGCAATTATCAATAAATCTTAATTTGTTTGCGCAAACAAAAAGTTGAGGAAATAGAAATGGCTAAGGCTACCTTTGAACGCAATAAGCCCCACGTTAACGTGGGCACAATTGGTCACGTTGACCATGGTAAAACTACTTTGACAGCTGCGTTGACGCGCGTTTGTTCTGAAGTATGGGGCGGTACCGCTTCTGCTTTTGACCAGATCGACAATGCACCTGAAGAGCGTGAGCGTGGTATTACAATCTCTACTGCACACGTTGAGTATGATTCAGAAGCACGTCACTATGCACACGTTGACTGCCCAGGACACGCTGACTATGTTAAAAACATGATCACCGGTGCTGCTCAGATGGACGGCGCTATCTTGGTTTGTTCTGCAGCTGATGGCCCAATGCCACAGACGCGTGAGCACATCCTGTTGTCACGTCAGGTTGGTGTACCTTACATCGTTGTTTTCATGAACAAAGCTGACATGGTTGACGACGAAGAGTTGTTGGAATTGGTTGAAATGGAGATTCGTGAGCTTCTTGACCAGTACGAATTCCCTGGTGACGACACACCAATCGTTATCGGTTCTGCTTTGATGGCATTGGAAGGTCGTGACGACAACGAAATGGGTACGACTGCTGTTAGGAAATTGGTTGAAGTTCTAGACTCTTATATCCCAGTTCCTGAGCGTGCTGTTGATATGCCTTTCTTGCTACCAATCGAAGACGTATTCTCAATCTCTGGTCGTGGTACGGTTGTTACAGGTCGTATTGAGCGCGGTATCGTGCGTATCCAGGAAGAAGTTTCTATCATCGGTATCCGTGAAACTACTAAGACAGTAGTAACGGGTGTTGAGATGTTCCGTAAGTTGCTAGACGAAGGTCGTGCTGGTGAGAACGTTGGTGTTCTATTGCGTGGTACTAAGCGTGATGATATCGAACGTGGTCAAGTATTGGCTAAGCCTGGTTCAATTACACCTCATACTCAGTTTGAGTCAGAAGTGTATGTATTGTCTAAAGATGAAGGTGGTCGTCATACACCTTTCTTCAAAGGCTACCGTCCACAGTTTTACTTCCGTACAACTGACGTAACAGGTGCTTGTGAATTGCCTGAAGGCGTAGAGATGGTAATGCCTGGTGACAACGTGAAGATGGTTGTGACTTTGATCAACCCAATCGCGATGGACGAAGGTTTGCGTTTTGCAATCCGCGAAGGTGGCCGTACTGTAGGCGCCGGCGTCGTAGCTAAAATTATCGCGTAAGTGATATTTAGCTATAAAAGGGCCTAGCGGCCCTTTTTTTTACTGCTAAAAAAAGATTGATGTGTCATAGCATTGACTTCTTTTTGTGGCAGTCATACAATGCGCGTCCCCAAATTTATGGGGGTGAGTAATATATTGCTGTTTAACATTCTTGGAGTTTTGGTCACATGCAGAACCAAAAGATCAGAATACGCTTGAAAGCGTTCGACCATCGCCTGATTGATACATCAACTCAGGAGATTGTAGATACTGCCAAGCGTACTGGCGCACAGGTAAGGGGTCCAATCCCACTGCCTACCCGTAAAGAGCGCTTCACAGTCCTCGTTTCACCACACGTGAATAAAGATGCACGTGACCAGTATGAGATACGTACTCATAAACGCATGCTTGACATTGTCGGGCCTACTGAAAAAACAGTTGATGCGTTGATGAAGTTAGATCTTGCTGCTGGGGTGGATGTTCAGATCAGTCTGGGTTAATCACTACCTGAGCGGATCTCTGTGTAACAGCCTTTTTTAAGGCGGCCATAGCGGGTAAGAGCCCCGTACATTGAGAGGTTATAAAATTATGTCATTAGGTCTTATTGGCCGGAAAGTAGGTATGACGCGCATCTTCACTGAAGATGGTCTATCTATTCCGGTATCTATTATTGAGGCTACTCCAAACCGCGTTACCCAGGTAAAAACGGGTGAGACTGACGGGTACAATGCTGTGCAGGTTGCAGCGGGTACGCGTAAGGCTAACAGCGTCAACAAAGCACAGGCAGGTCATTTTGCCAAAGCTAACGTTGAAGCTGGACGTGTCATGAGTGAATTCCGTCTCGACGGCGAAATTTCACACAAGCCAGGTGATGAAATCACTGTTGCTATCTTCGAAGCAGGCCAAATGGCTGACGTAACTGGTCAGTCTAAAGGTAAGGGCTTCCAGGGTGTCATCAAGCGTTACAACTTTGCCATGCAGGATGCGACACACGGTAACTCGTTGTCTCACCGTGCCCCAGGTTCTATCGGTCAGTGCCAGACTCCAGGTCGGGTATGGAAAGGTAAGAAAATGGCCGGTCACATGGGCTCTGAGCGTGTTACTACGCAGAATTTGGAAGTTGTGCGCGTTGACGTTGAACGCAACTTGATCATGATCAAAGGTGCGGTTCCAGGCGCTACCGGCAGTCATATCATTGTTAAGCCGGCAGTTAAGGGGTAATCCATGGATTTGAAAATCGTCGGTGGTACTTCGGTTACTGTATCCGAAGCCACATTTGGAAAAGATTTCAATGAGTCTCTGATTCACCAGGTCGTCACTGCCTTTTTGGCAGGTGCGCGTCAGGGTACTCGAGCACAAAAAACAAGAAGCCAGGTTCGTGGCGGTGGTCGTAAGCCTTTTGCACAGAAAGGTTCTGGTCGCGCACGTGCTGGTACTATTCGTAGCCCAATTTGGCGCGGCGGCGGTACTACCTTTGCAGCAGTTCCTGCTGATCATTCTCAGAAAGTGAACCGCAAAATGTACCGTGGTGCAATGCGTTCAATCTTGTCTGAGCTTGTTCGCCAAGAGCGTTTGGTTGTTGTAAATGAAATGGCTATTGATGAGCCAAAGACCAAGCTGTTTATCGCCAAGATGAAAGAATTGGATCTAACGAACTGTTTGATCATTAGTGAAGACATTGATGCAAACCTGTATTTGTCTGCGCGTAATTTGCCGCACGTTGAAGTGGTAGATGTTGATGCAACGAATCCGGTTGATCTAGTCGCTTTCGAAAAAGTGGTTATGACAGTGTCTGCTCTTAAGAAATTTGAGGAGTTATTGGCATGAACCAGGAACGTTTACTGAAGGTTCTTCACGGACCACACATTTCTGAAAAGGCGACTATCGTTGCTGACGGAAATGGACAGTATGTTTTTCGAGTAGCTTCTGATGCTACCAAGCCAGAGATTAAAGCAGCCATTGAAAAGCTGTTTAATGTCGCGGTTGTTACAGTACGTACACTGAACCAGAAAGGTAAAGTGAAGCGCACTGCACGTGGTACTGGTAAGCAGAATGACATCAAAAAGGCGTATGTTCGCTTGGCTCAGGGTCAGGAAATCGACTTCCTGAGTGCTGATTTATAAGGGGCTGGAATAATGGCTATTGTAAAAACTAAACCTACTTCACCGGGCCGTCGCCACCTGGTAAAGGTCGTTAATACGGAGCTGCATAAAGGAGCTCCTTATGCGCCGTTGGTAGAAAAGAAGAACAAGAATGGTGGTCGTAACAATAATGGCCGTATCACTGTTCGCCATCAGGGCGGTGGTCATAAGCATCATTATCGTGTAATCGACTTCAAGAGAAACAAAGACGGTATCCCTGCAAAGGTTGAGCGTCTTGAGTACGATCCTAACCGTACTGCAAACATTGCCTTGGTATTGTATGCAGATGGCGAGCGTCGTTACATCTTGGCACCAAAAGGCCTAACCGCTGGTGACATGATTGAGTCTGGTGAGCACACAGTAATCAAAACGGGTAACACAATGCCTTTGCGCAGCGTGCCTTTGGGTTCTGTATGTCACAACATCGAATTGAAGCCTGGTAAAGGTGGTCAGATCGCTCGTTCAGCTGGTACTTCGGTACAGTTGGTAGCACGTGAAGGTGGTTATGCCACATTGCGTCTACGTTCGGGTGAGATGCGCAAAGTATCTGAAAACTGTCGTGCTACGTTAGGCGAAGTTAGCAATTCAGAGCACAGCCTACGTCAGTTGGGTAAAGCAGGTGCCAGTCGTTGGCGCGGTGTTAGACCTACTGTCCGTGGTGTCGTCATGAACCCTGTAGATCACCCACATGGTGGTGGTGAAGGTCGTACATCTGGTGGTCGTCATCCTGTGACGCCATGGGGTGTTCCAACCAAGGGTTATAAAACACGTACGAATAAGCGAACTGATAAGTTTATCGTTCGCCGTCGTTCTAAAAAGTAAATTAGGAGAAAGTAGGCCGTGCCACGTTCACTTAAAAAGGGTCCATTTGTAGACCTGCATTTGATGAAGAAGGTAGAGGCTGCAATTGAAAAGGGTGAAAAGCGTCCGATCAAAACTTGGTCAAGACGCAGCACCATCTTCCCGGAATTCGTCGGGTTGACTATTGCAGTCCATAATGGTCGTCAACATGTCCCAGTATTCGTTACTGAGGACATGGTCGGTCACAAGCTGGGTGAGTTTGCATTAACCCGTACCTATAAAGGTCACGGTGCAGACAAGAAAGCGAAGCGATAAGGGGTAGGATACGATGGAAGTACAAGCAGTATTACGCGGTGCCCGTCTGTCTGCCCAGAAAGCTCGCTTGGTTGCAGACCAGATAAGAGGCAAAGCTGTTGGCGAAGCGTTGGACATTTTGACTTTTAGTCCAAAGAAAGGCGCTGAGATCATCAAGAAAGTACTAGAAAGTGCAATTGCTAACGCAGAGCACAATGAAGGTGCGGACGTTGATGAGCTGACAGTATCAACAATCTTCGTAGACGAAGGCTTGACAATGAAGCGTATTCGTCCACGGGCCAAGGGACGTGCAGACCGTATTTTTAAGCGTACGTGTCATGTCACAGTCAAGGTTTCTGATTAACAGGAGAATGTCACATGGGTCAGAAAGTCCATCCTACGGGCATTCGTCTTGGTATTACTAAGGATCACACATCCGTTTGGTATGCAGATTCCAAGGCTTATTCCCAGAAGTTGCTAAATGACATCGAGGTACGTAAGTATCTTGAGAAGAAGCTTGTAAAAGCTTCAGTGAGCAAGGTCATTATCGAACGACCAGCTCAAAACGCCAAGATCACCATCCACACTGCCCGTCCAGGCATCGTGATTGGTAAGAAAGGCGAAGACGTTGAAGCACTGCGTCAGGAACTATCCCGCATGATGGGTATTCCTGTGCATATCAACATCGAAGAAATTCGTAAGCCTGACCTTGATTCCAAGCTGGTTGGTCAGAACGTAGCAGGTCAGTTGGAGCGTCGTGTGATGTTCCGTCGTGCCATGAAGCGTTCTGTTCAAAATGCGATGCGCTCTGGCGCTAAAGGCATCAAGATTCAGATTAGTGGACGTTTAGGCGGCGCTGAGATCGCTCGTACCGAATGGTACCGAGAAGGTCGCGTTCCTTTGCACACTTTACGTGCTGACATCGATTATTCTGCGTACGAGGCGCACACCACTTATGGTGTGTTGGGTATCAAAGTCTGGATCTTCAAGGGTGAAATATTAGGCGGGATCGAAGAAGTTCGAACCAAAGCCAAAGCCGCTCCCAAGAAGAAAGGCTCACGGTAAGGAGATTTAGCGATGTTGATGCCTAAACGTACCAAATTTCGTAAGGTACAAAAAGGTCGTAACCGAGGTCTTGCCCTTCGTGGTAGCAAGGTTAGCTTCGGTGAATTCGGTCTAAAAGCTATTGGCCGTGGACGTATAACGTCACGCCAGATTGAAGCTGCGCGTCGTGCTATGACTCGTCATATCAAGCGTGGTGGTAAGATTTGGATTCGGGTATTCCCTGATAAGCCAATCACCGAGAAGCCTCTTGAGGTTCGACAGGGTAAAGGTAAAGGTAACGTTGAGTACTGGGTATGCCAGATTCAGCCAGGTAAAGTGTTGTATGAAGTTGAAGGTGTTACCGAGCAGTTAGCTCGTGAAGCATTCGCACTTGCTGCAGCAAAATTACCGCTAGAAACCATTTTTGTTAAGCGGACGGTGATGTGATGAAAATCAATGATATGCGTGAGAAATCAGTAGAAGAGTTAAACACTCTGCTGTTGGACCTGCTACATGACCAGTTTAAGTTCCGTGTGCAAAAGGCGACTGGTCAGCTGCAGAAAACCCATTTGGTTAAGCAAGTACGACGTGACGTTGCGCGTGTTAAGACCTTATTGACTGAAAAGGCAGGTGGTTGATATGTCAGAGACCAATGCACGAACTGTCACAGGACAGGTAGTTAGTAATAAGGGTGACAAGTCTATTACCGTACTTTTAGTACGTAAGGTAAAGCACCCTCTTTACGGTAAGTTCATGAAGCGTAGCACCAAGCTACATGCACATGACGAAAGCAATGAATGCCAAATTGGCGACGTAGTGACCATTCAGGAAACACGTCCGCTATCTAAGACTAAGTCTTGGACTTTGGTAAGCGTTGATGAGCGCGCAACCGGCGTATAACGCTGGTGTCGTAATTGATAGAGTTGAGGTTTGGAGATTAAACCATGATTCAGACACAAACAATTCTAGACGTAGCTGACAACAGCGGTGCAAAGCGTGTCCAGTGTATTAAAGTTCTGGGCGGTTCTCATCGTCGTTATGCTCGTATAGGCGACCTAATTAAGGTTTCTGTGAAGGAAGCAATTCCACGCGGTAAAGTTAAGAAAGGTCAGGTTATGAACGCAGTTGTCGTTCGTACCAAAAAAGGCGTTCGTCGTCCTGATGGGTCTCTCATCAAGTTCGACGTCAATTCTGCCGTATTGCTTGATGGTAAGCAGGCACCGATCGGGACCCGTATTTTTGGCCCTGTGACGCGCGAACTACGTACAGAAAAATTTATGAAAATCATTTCCCTGGCACCGGAAGTACTGTAACTCCTCGGAGTTGCAGTTCTAGACGGAAGCAGGAACTGAGGCAAATTAATGAAAAAGTTAAAAGCAGGTGATGAAGTTATCGTGATAGCCGGTAAAGACAAAGGCAAGCGCGGTAAGATTCAGAAAGTTGAAACTAGCGGACAGTTCGACAAGTACATTGTGACTGGCATCAATATGGTGAAAAAACACCAGAAGCCAAACCCACAGACTGGTCAGGCTGGCGGCATCATTGAAAAAGAATCTTTGATTGCAGCATCTAATGTAGCCATCTTTAACAGTGAGACTGGAAAAGGCGATCGTGTTGGCTTCCGTATGGAAGGCGACAAGAAAGTACGTTTCTTCAAGTCAAACAGTAAAGTCATCTAAATAGGAGCGAAGACATGTCACGTTTAAAAGACCTTTATCAGTCTGACGTAGTGCCAGCTCTTATGAAAGAGTTTGGCTATAAGAGCGTAATGGAAGTCCCTCGCGTTGTTAAAATCACCCTGAACATGGGTGTTGGCGAAGGTGCAGCCGATAAGAAAGCGATCGAAAATGCTGTTGTTGATATGGAAGCGATTTCAGGTCAGAAAGCAGTAGTTTGTTTGGCTCGTAAGTCTGTAGCGGGTTTCAAAATCCGTGATGGCTGGCCTGTAGGCTGTAAAGTTACTTTGCGCCAAGCCCGTATGTGGGACTTTTTGGACCGCCTAGTTGATGTTTCGTTACCTCGTGTACGTGACTTCCGTGGTTTGAATCCTAAGTCTTTCGACGGACGTGGTAACTACTCAATGGGCGTGAAAGAGCAGATTATCTTTCCTGAAATTGAATACGACAAAGTCGACAAGTTGCGCGGTATGGATATCACCATCACCACGACTGCCAAGACAAACGAAGAAGGTCGGGCTCTTTTGAAAGCCTTATCTTTCCCATTTAAAGGATGAGGATCGCGTAATGGCTAAGACAAGTATGAAGGCGCGTGAAGAGAAGCGTACAAAATTGATTGCTAAATTTGCGGAAAAGCGTGCAAATCTTAAAGCAATTATACATAATCCGCTCTCTTCAGACGAAGAGCGTTGGGACGCGCAGATGAACCTACAAAAGCTTCCTCGTGATGCTTCACCAGTTCGTCAGCGTCGTCGCTGCCAAATTACAGGACGTCCACACGGTGTATACCGTAAATTTGGGCTGTCTCGTATCATGCTTCGGGAACACGCTATGAAAGGTGAAGTACCGGGGCTTAAAAAAGCCAGTTGGTAAGCAAGATGGTCAGGACAGGAGCTTAGGCTCCTGTTACCGCATTTAGCTGTACAATGGAGAAAAACGAAAATGAGTATGCAAGACACTCTGGCGGATATGTTTACGCGTGTCCGTAATGCCCAGCAAGCCGGGCATTCAGCTGTTAGCATGCCTTCATCTAAGATGAAGGTGTCAGTTGCGGCAGTACTAAAAGAAGAAGGCTATATTGGTGAATATGTGATCGAAGGTGATCAGAAGCCAGTGTTGACTATCGCTTTGAAGTACTTTGAAGGCAAACCTGTTATTGAAAGCATCAAACGCATCAGCACGCCTGGTCTACGTCAGTATAAAGGCGCAAACGACTTACCTAAAGTAAGTGGTGGTTTGGGTGTTGCGATTATTTCCACTTCTAAAGGTATTATGACTGACCGTGCTGCTCGCGCTGCATCTGTCGGTGGTGAGATCCTTTGCGAAGTATTCTAAGGGAGCATCGCAATGTCTAGAATAGCAAAGGCACCAGTGACAATCCCTGGTGGTGTTGAAGTAAAAATTTCTGGCCAGACCGTTTCTGCAAAAGGACCTAAAGGTTCTTTGTCAATGAACGTCAATGCGTTGGTCGAAGTTGCACAGAACGATGGCCTTTTGGTTGTGAAGCCTCTTGTTGAAGACGTTAAGTCGTGGACACAAGCAGGTACTGCGCGATCATTAGTGAATAATCTCGTATTAGGTGTTTCTGCAGGTTTCGAAAAGAAGCTGCAGCTTATTGGTGTTGGTTACCGTGCTAAAGCAGATGGCAATACCGTGAACTTGACTCTTGGTTTCTCTCATCCTGTTGATTATGTACTACCCGAAGGTATTTCAGTCGTGACGCCTAGTCAGACCGAAATCGTCCTAAGTGGCGTAGATAAGCAGCGAGTTGGGCAGGTAGCAGCAGAGATTCGTGCGTTTCGTCCACCAGAGCCTTATAAGGGCAAAGGTATACGTTATGCTGACGAGGCTGTTCGCCGTAAAGAAGCTAAGAAGAAATAAGGTAGGGCAATAGCGATGATTTCTAAAAAAGTTTCTCGTGTACGTCGTGCCCGCCGCACACGGATGAAGATCCGTGAGCTGGGTGAAGTGCGCCTATGCGTTAACAGAAGTTCTAAGCACATCTACGCACAGATCATTTCTGCAGACGGTGGCACAGTTGTAGCGCAAGCTTCAACATTAGACAAAGATTTACGTGGCGATGCCACGAGTAATATCGAAGCGGCCAAGAAGGTCGGTTTGCTAGTTGCCTCACGTGCAACGGCAGCAGGTGTTACAAAGGTGGCTTTTGACCGCTCTGGTTTTCAATACCATGGTCGGATAAAAGCTTTGGCCGATGCCGCCCGTGAAGGTGGTCTGGAGTTCTAAGGGGAAATTTATGTCCAACAATGAACTGCAACAAGCTGGCGGCGACCTGATAGAAAAGCTGGTTCAAGTGAACCGCGTTGCCAAAGTTGTTAAAGGTGGTCGAATTTTTAAGTTCACCGCATTGACTGTAGTTGGTGATGGTAATGGCAAAGTAGGTTTTGGTCGCGGTAAAGCGAACGAAGTGCCTATCGCTATTCAGAAAGCTATGGATTCAGCACGTCGCAATATGATTAATGTGCAGCTTGACAATGGTACTTTGCAGTATCCAGTTAAGGCACGTCATGGCGCTTCTAAGGTATACATGCAACCTGCATCTGATGGTACTGGCGTAATTGCCGGTGGCGCGATGCGTGCAGTACTAGAAGTAGCTGGTGTTCACAACGTTCTAGCTAAGTGCTATGGCTCTACCAATCCGGTAAACGTCGTTCGTGCAACCTATAATGGGTTGAAGATGATGCGTTCACCTGAAGACGTAGCGGCTAAGCGTGGCTTGACCGTAGAGCAGATACAGGGGTAAGGCAGATGGCTAACAAGACAATTAGAGTTCAGCTGTTTCGCAGCCCTATTGGTACCCAGCCTAAGCACAAATTGTGCGTTAAAGGCTTGGGACTTCGTAAAATTGGCCAGATAGTAGAACTTGAAGACACACCGTCAGTACGCGGTATGGTTACCAAGGTTCACTATATGGTTCGTGTTTTAGGAGCCTAATCATGTATCTGAATACACTAAGCCCAGGAGAAGGCGCTAAGACTTCTCGCAAGCGTGTCGGTCGTGGTATCGGTAGCGGACTTGGTAAGACTGGTGGTCGTGGTCACAAGGGACAGAAGTCTCGTTCTGGCGGCGGCGTTAAGCCTGGCTTCGAAGGCGGTCAGATGCCTTTGCAGAGACGTCTACCAAAGTTTGGTTTCTCATCACGCATTGGTCGTACGACCACCGAAGTACGTTTGCATGAATTAGCGAAAGTTGATTCTGATATCATCGATTTGGTAGCGCTTAAAGCAGCTGACATTATCGGCGATAACATGAAGCGTGTTCGTGTGATCTTGTCTGGCAAGATCGAGAAAGCTGTCACCATTAAAGGATTGGCTGTTACTAAGGGCGCTAAGGCGGCCATTGAAGCAGCTGGTGGAAAGGTCGAGGTCTAAATGACAAAGCAAGGCTCACTACCAACAGGTAAACAGAGCGGATTAGGCGAGCTTTGGTCTCGTCTACGCTTTCTACTGCTAGCTATTTTGGTCTATCGAATTGGGGCGCACATTCCTGTGCCCGGAATCAATCCAGATAGCTTGGCTGCATTGTTTGAACGTAATAAAGACACCATCTTGAGCATGTTTAACATGTTCTCTGGTGGCGCCTTAGAGCGTATGAGTATCCTCGCATTGGGTATTATGCCCTATATTTCTGCGTCGATTGTTATGCAGTTATTGACGGTTGTGAGTCCTAAGCTTGAGGCATTGAAGAAAGAAGGTGAAGCGGGTCGTCGTAAGACTGCTCAGTACACCCGATATGGCACGTTGTTCTTGGCTATCATCCAATCCTTCGCTATTTCAGCAGGTTTGGCTAGCCAGGGCATCGCGTTTGAACCGGGTCCTTCTTTCTATTTTGTTGCGACTATCACATTAACCAGTGGCACCATGTTTTTGATGTGGCTGGGTGAGCAAATTACAGAACGTGGCATAGGTAACGGCATCTCGATGCTAATCTTTGCTGGTATCGTTGCTGGTTTGCCTGGTGCGATTGGTCAGTCATTTGAATCTGCCCGTCAGGGTGATTTGAATATCCTAGCTTTGTTGGGTATTGGCGTATTTGCCATCGTAGTAGTAGGTTTCGTCGTCTTTATTGAGCGTGGCCAACGTCGTATTACGATCAATTATGCTAAGCGTCAGCAAGGTAGAAAAGTATTTGCTGCTCAGACCAGTCATCTGCCTCTGAAAGTAAATATGGCTGGTGTAATTCCACCGATCTTTGCATCCTCACTGTTGCTTTTCCCGGGTTCATTGGGAAGCTGGTTTGGTCAGAGTGAAGGTATGGAGTGGTTACAAGATGTTGCCTTGGTTCTAGGACCTGGTCAGCCTCTGTATATCATTCTGTTTGCAGCAGCTGTTGTGTTCTTCTGTTACTTCTATACTGCGGTTACTTTTAACCCTAAGGATGTCTCAGAGAACCTTAAGCGTTCAGGTGCGTTTATCCCGGGTATCCGCCCAGGTGAGCAAACTGCACGTTATATTGATGGTGTCTCAGCCCGACTCACGTTCTTCGGAGCGATGTACATTACTGCGGTATCTTTGATGCCTCAAGCAATGGTGTTGGCAGCTAACGTTCCCTTCTATTTCGGTGGAACCTCGTTGCTAATCGTTGTTGTTGTAGTAATGGACTTTATGGCTCAGGTTCAGTCACATCTAATGTCGCATCAGTACTCATCGCTGATGAAGAAAGCAAACTTAAAAACGATCGGTCACTAAGGCCATCGTTAAGGGAGCACAAAATGAAAGTACGTGCATCGGTAAAGAAAATCTGCCGAAACTGCAAAGTTATTCGTCGCAATGGTGCGGTTCGAGTAATTTGTAGTGAACCAAAGCACAAACAGCGCCAAGGTTAATTTGGAAACTGCTTGATTTCTTAGGGAACAGGCATTATTCTTTCGCGCCCTTTTGTGCACTGGGTATAGAATCGAAGTATGTCGCTTCGGTTTTCAGTGTTTAAATAACGGAGTAAGGTGAATGGCCCGTATTGCCGGTGTCAACATTCCTGACAACAAGCACGCCGTAATTTCGCTCACTTATGTGTACGGAATTGGTAAGCCAACGGCTTATAAAATTTGTGCCAATGTCGGAATAGACCCAACTACCAAAATGAAAGACTTGTCCGATGAGAAATTGGACGAGCTGCGAGCTGCCGTAACAGCTATCCCTGTAGAGGGTGATCTGCGTCGTCAGGTGCAAATGAATATCAAACGATTGATGGATATGGGTTGTAACCGTGGTATACGCCACCGTCGCAGTCTACCGGTTCGAGGTCAGCGTACCAAGACCAATGCTCGCACCCGTAAGGGCCCGCGTAAGCCCATCAGGAAGTAAATGAATAACTTGAAGGAAATCGAAGATGGCAAAGCCAGGTTCTTCCAACAAGTCGCGTAAGAAAGTTAAAAAGCAGATTGCGGACGGTATCGCCCACATTCACGCTTCTTTTAACAATACTATCGTGACTATCTCTGACCGCCAAGGCAACGCCCTGAGTTGGGCAACGGCTGGTGGCTCCGGTTTCCGTGGTTCCCGAAAAAGTACCCCTTTTGCAGCCCAGGTGGCCGCTGAGCGCGCAGGTGTTGTCGCTCAGGAATACGGTCTCAAAAATCTGGATGTAGAAGTGAAAGGTCCGGGACCCGGTCGTGAGTCAGCAGTTCGTGCTCTGAATGCCTGTGGTTTTAAGATTAATAGCATCACCGACGTGACGCCTATCCCGCACAACGGATGTCGTCCACCGAAAAAACGTCGTGTGTAACAGGAGACAGATTCTATGGCACGTTATATAGGTCCAAAGTGTAAGCTGTCTCGTCGGGAAGGTACGGATCTTTTCCTAAAGAGCGGAGTCCGCTCACTAGACACAAAATGTAAGCTAGAAGCCGCACCTGGCGTACACGGCGCACGTCGTGGTCGTTTGTCAGATTACGGTTTGCAGCTGCGCGAAAAGCAGAAAGTGCGTCGTATCTATGGTGTGCTTGAAAAGCAATTCCGTAGCTACTACAAAGAAGCTGCTCGTCGTAAAGGCGCAACTGGCGAAAACTTATTGCAACTGCTTGAGTGTCGTTTAGACAACGTAGCATACCGCATGGGTTTTGGCTCAACACGCGCAGAATCGCGTCAGTTGGTCAGCCACAAAGCAATCACTGTTAATGGTGTTAAGGTAAACATCCCTTCATTCCAAGTGAAAGCAGGCGACGTTATCAGCCTAACTGAAAAAGCACAAAAGCAGCTGCGTGTGAAAGGTTCTTTAGAACTAGCAAGCAGTCGTGCAGCTATTGGCTGGGTTGAAGTAGACAGCAAGAAACTTGAAGGTGTTTTCAAAGCAGTACCAGAGCGATCTGATCTTGCTTCTGACATCAACGAGAACTTGATTGTCGAACTTTACTCTAAGTAACAGACTGCTGGGGAGCATTATGCAGCGTTCAGTAAACGATTTTCTCACTCCACGTCATATCGATGTTGAAGAAGTAGGTCCAAAGCGAGCTAAAATTACGCTCGAACCACTAGAGCGTGGTTTTGGTCATACGTTGGGCAGTGCACTTCGTCGAATTTTATTGTCGTCTATCCCAGGTGCAGCGATCACTGAAGTTGAGATCGATGGTGTATTACATGAGTACAGCACTATCGAAGGCGTTCAAGAAGATGTTTTAGACATCTTGTTGAACCTTAAAGGTGTAGCAATTCGATTGTTTGATCGAGATGAAGCGACTTTGACCCTGTCTAAGAAAGGCACTGGTGAAGTTACAGCCGCTGATATCCAACTCGATCACGGCGTTGAAATTGCAAACCCCGATCAGGTGATTGCCCATTTGAGCGGTAATGGCTCTTTGAACATGACGCTACGCGTTACAACAGGTCGCGGTTACGTGCCAGTTGAAGCCCGCAGCACAGGTGATGAAGAGACAAAACCAATCGGAAAACTGCAGTTAGATGCCTCTTATAGCCCAGTGATTCGTGTTGCTTATGTTGTTGAAGCTGCTCGTGTAGAGCAGCGCACCGACTTGGACAAATTGGTCCTTGACGTTGAATCTAATGGTACGATTGATCCTGAAGAAGCGATCCGTCGTGCAGCTACGATCCTACAACAACAGTTGGCAGCATTTGTCGATCTGGAAAGTGAGTCAGAAGCTGAGGTAGCAGAAGAAGAAGATCAAATCGATCCTATTCTGTTGCGTCCGGTAGATGATTTGGAATTGACCGTACGTTCAGCGAACTGCTTGAAAGCCGAAAACATCTACTATATTGGTGATTTGATTCAGCGTACCGAAGTCGAGTTGTTAAAGACTCCGAATTTGGGCAAAAAATCATTGACTGAAATAAAAGACGTATTGGCTTCTAAAGGTCTTTCTCTTGGCATGGTCTTAGAGAATTGGCCACCAGCCAGTTTAAAGAACGACGATAAGGTGCTCGGCTGAGCACCACGATTCGAAAGGAATTAAAACATGCGTCATCGTAAAAGTGGCCGTAAGTTAAATAGAACCAGTTCACACCGCA
The DNA here is from genome assembly GCA_913063165.1 of uncultured Saccharospirillaceae bacterium. Classification (GTDB taxonomy): domain Bacteria; phylum Pseudomonadota; class Gammaproteobacteria; order Pseudomonadales; family Natronospirillaceae; genus CAJXZL01. Next base: position 34,960 of record CAJXZL010000014.1, read on the forward strand.
AAGCTATGTTCAAGAACATGGCTAACAGCTTGGTTGAACATGAAGTGATCAAAACAACGGTACCTAAGGCAAAAGAACTACGCCGTGTATTAGAGCCGTTGATCACAAAAGCAAAAGTGGACAGCGTTGCGAACCGTCGCCACGTGTTTGATACATTGCGTTCTGATGAAGCAGTGGGCAAATTGTTCAAAGACATCGGACCTCGTTCAATCGATCGTCCTGGTGGATATTTGCGTATCCTGAAGTGTGGATTCCGTGCAGGCGATAATGCTCCTATGGCATACGTTGAATTGGTAGACCGTGCTACAGAGGCAGCAGACGCAGAGTAATTTATTTTGTGTCTTAGAACCCCGCTTTTGCGGGGTTTTTTTTGTCCAAAATTTGGCAATGCCAACTGCCAGAGGGGGCATACAGGGTACCAATGGGCATGTGGATCAAGAAAACGCCGAGTATTGATCGGTCGAGATAGAAGCAACTATGAATATGATAGGCATTGGTTTAGAGTCGCCTTTTTGACAAACCTGTGCATGCGCGCAACTGACTTATGGACTGGTCCTTTTGATACATCATAAAACCCCACAGTACTATCAAACCGTGTTAGCGCTTGCGCTAGGCTCAGCGGCTATCTTTGCCAATTTGTATTGTTTACAGCCACTATTGCCCACCCTAGCTACCGATTTTGGTAAGGGTCTGTTGGATATCACATTGGTATTTACCATAGCGACCTTTGCAATGGCAGGCTCGCTCATATTTTATGGCGCGTTAAGTGATGCCATTGGCCGGTATTGGTTGATGCTGTTATCGCTAGGGGGTACCTCGCTTGTGACCCTTGCGATGGTGTGGGCAGAAGGTTTCGAACAGCTTTTGTTTTTGCGCTTATTGCAGGGCGTGGTATTGGGTGCATTGCCAGCCGTCGCTATCGCCTACATCGGCGATGAGTTTTCGCCGCATCTGGTACCGGGCGTAGTCGGTATCTATATCGCGGCTAACACCCTAGGCGGCATTGGGGGACGCTTGTTAGGCGGATTTATTGCCGAGTCGTACTCGTGGAATGATCTGTATATTGTGATGACTGGTTTGAATGCGTTGGCCTTGCTTGCTTTGTATCGTTGGCTAACACAACCCAAGAATTTCGTGTCACAACCGCTTAAGGTTGCAGGTGTGTTGCGGGATATATGGCACCACATGAGTCACTTTGAACTGATCACCATCTATGTGGTGATTGGTTTGGCTTTTGGTGTCTTTATCAATCTCTATTCCTATTTGGCCTTTATTCTTGTGGAACCACCATTCAATGCAGGTTCCAGCTTTATAGGTCTGCTGTTTGTCACATACTTAGCTGGCACTTTTGCATCAGCGAGTTCTGGTTGGATAGCACACCGCATCGGCCAACTGAATACCATCGTGTTTGGTATCCTGGTATTTATGTTAGGGGTCTTGTTTCTGTTCTCCGCAGATATCCGAGTCACCATATTGGGCTTGACCATCAATGCCTTTGGTTTTTTCTTGGCGCATTCGGTCTCAAGCAGTTGGGTAAATGGCCACGCCAAAAAAGCCAAAGCATCCGCATCGGCTGGTTATTTGGTATTTTACTATTTGGGTGCGAGTGTGGGTCCCATAATGCTTTACCCGTTTTGGCATACAGGCGGTTGGTCACGCACCTTGATCGGTGCAGAGCTTTACCTCAGCCTGTCATTGGGCTTACTTGTTTGGCTGATGTTACGGCTCAGAAAGGCCAAGGCTGCTGCTGTGACCCTAGCTTAGCCGCTACTTTGCCTCGTTGTGGTAGGGTGAATCCTTGAGCCACAGGGCAAGGGAGTCGGCAGGAACTGCCTTTGATATGAAATAACCCTGTACTTTTTCACAACCATTCTCCAGTAGCCACGCCATGGTTTCTGCGTCTTCAACGCCTTCGGCCACCACCGACAATGACAGGTTATGGGCCAATTGAATGGTCGACCGCACAATCACTTGGTCTTCTATTTCAGTCATCAATTGCATCACAAATGACTTGTCAATTTTAAGTTCTTCGACCGGTAGTTTCTTCAATTGAGCGAGTGACGAATATCCGGTGCCATAGTCATCAATGGATAATGTGAACCCAAAATCACGCCACTGACACAACACTTCGATAGCCGCCTCAGGATCAGATAGCACGGCGTCTTCAGTGATTTCGATGGTAATGTCCGATGGTGGTACCTGTTGACGCTGGGTTTCATCAAGTACCCATTGGCAGAATTCGGGATTGGCAATATTCTCTGCGCTGACATTGACGGAAATGCTGAGTGTAATCCCACTGGCTTGCCAACGCTGGTGTTGGCGCAATACCTCTTGGAACACCCAGCGACTCAATGCATTCATCTGGCCCGCTTTTTCCGCTAGTGGAATGAACACATCTGGAAATACGAGACCTTTAATCGGGTGCTGCCACCGAACTAGCGCTTCTACGTGCTCTATGAAGCCAGAAGTAAGTGATAACTTAGGTTGATAGAACAGCACCAACTGCTCCAATTCAATCGCGCCTTTTAAATCGTTTAAGAGTTGAAAGCCAGACAACGTGTTTTTGTCGATATCGATATCGTATATTTGGGCATGCAATTTTTGCTTCTTGGCATGATGTAAAGCGGTGTCAGCCTGTCTTAATAGGCTTACCAATGTTGAATCTGGTGAATGGCAACTGATGCCTAATGTAACCTGTAGGTGTAACGTAATATCTTGGTAGCGATATTCTTTATCTACCCTATCGGCAATCTGTGCGATCTGATGTTTTATACGTTCGGTTGGAAGCTGCTTGTAGGCTAATACAAATTCGTCACCCGATAGTCGACACACCAGGTCTATCTCTGGCGAATCAGCCAACCGCCGCCCGACCTCTTTGATAACTTCATCGCCAACCGCATGGCCTAGCGTCACATTGACATCTGTAATCCGTCGAATGTTGAGCAACATGATAACGATGGGATGCTTGGCTTTTAGCCATTGACTCACCTCGACATCAAGCCCACTGCGATTGGGTAAGTTGGTTAACGGATCATGCTGCGCTTGGTGGGTGATTTTTTGTTCCCGATCGTTAATCGCATCACGCATAAAGGTAAATTCATTCGACAGGGTTTGCATCTCGATACTACTACCGACGTCGGCGGCACCAGTATAGTTGCCGTGAGCAATAGAGCGTGCCTGACCAATCAACAACTTGATGGGCTTGGTGACATTGCGAGCGATGAGAAAAGCCACTAATAGCGATAGGGGCAGCATGAGAAAAATCAATAATAATTGTTGCGCCCATTGATTTTGAAGTTTGGCTAACACGGCTTCCCGTTTTACAAACATATAGGCAAACAGTGTGTTGCCTTCGACGGTCCCCACTGTTTCCTTCCATAACAGATAATCAAAGTTCGCAATGTCATTGTGAATATAATTGGTCACAATAGCGTGGTCTTCAGGCGCTATTTTCTCGCTTGAATAGGCCACGTCTGATACGTTGTTTTGGTCATCTGATAACAGGAAGCCTGCATTCAGGCCAGTGATGGTGTGCAATCCTTCAGCGAGTGTATTGTCTATGATATAGCCAAACCCGACCCAACCGATGGTGGCGTCGACACCACTGGTCAGGGGCGCAAAACGTATCTGATAAATGCGGTCGCCCAAACGGTATAGGGTGGTCGCAGACTGGAAATCTTGGTCGAGTTGAAAGCGAAACATGGTGTTTTGTTCGGAGCCCAGCTGTACCTTGCCATTGGCGTCTTCATTGGCATCAAACACCAATTGTCCGATGACTTTTCCATCAGAGGATACGGCAATAGCCATATCGGCATTGATTCGCTTGCGGTGATTATTGAGTGCGACCAGAAAGCTGCGTTCTTCACCATCAATGAAAATGTCTTTAAGGCCAAAGTCTTTCGCGGCGGTGTCGGCAAATGCGGCGAGATAATAATTTCGGTTGGCATTTTCAGACTCAAAGACGAGACGGGCCATTGATAGTTGATTGCCTAGTTGTTGGCGCTCAAGCTGTTGGTTGCCGCTGTAGGTAAACCAAAAAGACACAGCCTGAATGACCAGTAACAACAGTACGAAAAAAGTGAATATCTGGGTCTGTAGGCGATTCATAAAGGTAAACATCAGCAGCTTAACCCCTCAATAGAAACTATCGTAATCGATGTCATCTGGCGCTTCTTGGTCGGGTACCTTGCCTAACTTGGCGGAGACTTGAAGTCGCATATTAGCGGCAATATTGTTTTCGATCTGCCATTGCTGGCTATGATTGCTGGCACTGAGTTGCGGATGCCATACGGTAACTGTGACAGCACCTTGTGGCAGATCTTTGATCGTCACACGACCCATTTTATTGGTGATCCCAAAATAACCAGTGGGGACCACAAGAATGTGACCGCCCATCCAGTCATGAATATTGCAACCCATTGCCACGTCACCTAATTGCATAAAGCTAATGGTTTCGGCAGGCGCATTACGTTTAAGCTTGAATGAAAATCGCTCTGGGCCTTTGGCCGCATAGACGTGATGGGTTATGTTGTCATCATTGATAAATTGCACGTCACTGCCCTGACTGACCACGGTGATGTAGGGGCTGAATTTTTTGTCGGTCTGGTGTACAGCGACAGGTTTTTTGGCTGGCTTGTTCGGGGTATTCTCATCGGCGACAAACACCACAACACCCGCTAGTGGCATATCGTCTCGGTCTGTTACGAAAAATTCGGTAGCCTGTGTAGCCATGGGCAGGCACAGGGACACAACTAAATAACGCAGTATTCTCATCAGCGGATTTCCTTTAAGCATGTGGCTCAGTCTATCGCTCAGTCATTGGCCCAGAATATCAAATGCTTCAGCGTTTTTATACAAAACAAACCTTGCTTGCCGGGTCGTTAACTTGTCCGTAAGGACACCGGCATTGAATCCGAGGCATACAAGCAGTACCCATCTGACGTCCTTTATATCACAATGCGCTGCGCGCTTGGAAACGATACCATTGTACTGCACCTATGTCTGGTCTCAGAAATTGCTTATTTTCTAATGCGAATGGGTGTGAGATTGACTGACCAAAATACAAAATTCGTTCACACTTATAGCGACTGCGCGCACCGAAGAAAGGCGGATAATGCACCATTATTTATGTCACCCGTTTCAATGACAAACCTAGACGATTCTGTGATCTGGGCCACTAAAATAAGGCACGCCACACTGCGTTCGCTGCTATAGTAAAGGTGGTTAGCAACCGCCACATTATTACAGGGCAGGATAGAAAATGAGTGTCTATGCATTTGGACCCGCTATTGCCGACATCTTCGCGCAACCCCAACGCGTCTTCCAAGCTATTATTGAAAAAACCCTTTCAGCCTGGGTCCCGTTAATTGTGGTATTTGTTAGTAGCTTGGCCGTATTCGGCTGGTACTTTATGACCGTGGATATGGAGGCTTTCATCATAGCCGCTGCCGCACAAAGTGGCACAGCCATGACGCCCGAAACGCTGGTGGCGATACGTGACCAAACAGCGCTATTGCGAATCACCACCCTCTTGAGTTCTGTAGTCAGTCAGGTTGGCATTCCCTTTGTGATTGCCCTCTACTGTAGCCTCGTAGCCAATGTAGTCAGCGATGTGAGAAGCAGCTATGGGCAGTGGTTGGCGGTGGTTGCATGGTCTTCTATTCCAGGGCTTATTAGCCTATTAAGCATGGCGATCAGTATCGCCATCGCTCAGGACGGCGCGGTGGCCATTGAGTCACTTGACCGCACGACATTAAACAATCTCGCCTTTCATTTTAATCCTCAGGACGCTGGCTATGTGGCTGCAAATGCCGTGTCGTTGGGCAGCCTGTGGTCATGGCTTATTAGCGTGTTAGGGTTTAGCCTGTTGGCAAAAGTAAGCACACGAACGGCGGCGTTGCTATTGTTAGCGCCTATCGTCTTCATGAGCCTATTGGTGTGGTTGCTTTAACCTGATCGGCGTATCACCGCCGACAATCTCTAGGTCGACGCAGAAACGGCCTTTTTCAGCACGATGAATTTGAGGACGCGTCATGAAAAGACTTTTGGTCATCTTGTTGGTTGTCGCGGCAGTGGTCGGTATCAGCGTTGGATCGCAGTGGCGTACCACCACCACTGCGGAAATTGTGCAAACCGAAGGCGTGTCCTATCAGTTTATCGAATCGACGGTCTTGGCTACGGGTGTTTTGGCCTATGGCGACGAACGTAATGTGCGCAGTGAAGTCACCGCATTGGTAAAGGCAGTGTTGGTCGACGAAGGGGATATCGTACAGCAAGGGCAGAAACTAATAGAACTTGAATCTGATGCGCTGAACACCGATCTCGACTCCCAAAAAGTCACCATCGCGCTGCGTAAAATCGAAATTGAACGCGCCAATCTGCGCCTTAAAACCCTCAAGGACCAACAAGTCCGCCTAGAGAAACTCTATGCCGAGCAGGCGACGCAAATCACCACGCTAGAAGACAATATCAATCAGATTCGGCTGGCAGAGGTCGATATTCGTATGCAAGAGCAGTTGCTGGTGCAGGCGAGGTTGAGCGTAGACAAAGTGCAGGAGCAGATTAATAAGACCATTATCAAAGCACCAGCCGATGGTCTGATTAGCGCTTTGGATATCAAAGCCGGCGAGATGGCGGTGGCAGGCGGCGCAGGACAACCATTATTGGTCATGGTAGATCCAGATGTCATTTATACCGATATTGATGTCGACGAAGCGGATATTGGTGGCGTGCTGGAGGGGCAGCAGGTCAAGGTATTTGCGGTGAGCTTTCCAGATGTGGCTATTGAAGGCGTGGTTGAAACCATCGCAACCAGTGCAAGAACGGTTCCCGGTAGAAGTGCCTTGGTGTTTCCCGTGCGGGTTCGTATTGTTGAAACCGCTGGCATACGGCTGCGTCCTGGCATGAGCACCCGCTCCGAAATTTTACAGCCCAGTGACACTAAGAATTGGGTGGTGCCTATTGAAGCCATTCGGGATAACGCGGTCACTAGCGCGCTCAGTGCCGCCGGAGGCGATGGCATGGCGTCGATGTCAGACGAACGATCTGGCCCTGAATTTTCGGTATTTGTTTATCAAAATGGCTTGGCGAAAGAAATGGGCGTGACTCTGGGCAAACAGGATGACCGTTACCAAGCGGTCTTGTCGGGCCTCTCTGCTGAAGACTTGGTGATCACGGGGCCATATCGGGTATTGAGAGCCCTTCGGGATGGTGACGCAGTGCAGCTAGATTCGGCGGACCAGTAACATGAGCTCTGATCCTCACGTGTTAATTCGCCTTGTTGATGTCAGCAAGCATTACGTTATGGGTGGTGAAACCCTGCATGCCTTAGATCAGGTGTCACTCGATATCCGACAAAACGAATATGCAGCCATCATTGGCGCCTCTGGTTCGGGCAAGTCGACGATGATGAATATCATTGGCTGCTTGGATACGGCATCAAATGGCGTGTATGAGTTGGACAAAAAAAATGTCAGTGGCTTGACCCCAAACGAACTGGCGGGAATCAGGAATAAGAAAATTGGTTTTATTTTCCAAACCTTCAACCTATTGCCACGACTCACTGCGCTACAAAACGTCATGCAACCCCTCATCTATCAACGTGTGTCGCTGTCTGAAAGGCGAGAGCGCGCCACTCAGGTATTGGATAAAGTGGGATTATCGAGCCGGATGGGACACTTGCCGAGCGAACTTTCGGGAGGCCAACGTCAGCGTGTGGCCATTGCCCGTGCCTTGGTCACCAATCCCAGTATTTTATTGGCGGATGAGCCGACCGGTAATTTGGATTCATCGACTACCGCTGACATTTTGGATCTTTTTGATGCATTACACCACGAAGGGCAAACCATCGTGATGGTGACACATGAGCCGGATATTGCAGACCGCTGTCACCGTCAAATTCGGTTGTTTGACGGCAAGATAATCAGTGATGAGAGAAATCGCTAATGTTGTCTATTTGGGCAGAAGGACTCCGGTCGGCATTGCAGGCCATTGCGACCAATAAGTTACGCAGCTTTTTAACCTCGCTGGGTATTATCATTGGTGTTGCCAGCATTATTGCGGTGGTGTCGTTGGTACAGGGATTAGAGAAGTCTATTACATCGCAATTTGAAGGCTATGGCTCCAACACCTTATTTATTCAACAGCAACGCGATAAATTCGGGCAATTAACCGGTGAACTGTCGAATCATGACTTGGAAACCCTGAAAAATATTGAAGGCATTGCTGCAATATCACCACAAACCTTTTTGTTCGAATACTCTGGGCTGATTTATGGCTCAACTGAATACAGTGCTGATGTGATTGGGGTGATGCCTGAATTTGCAGAAATGGATAACAGCTATCCAGAAGTTGGTCGATTCATTACAAATGCTGATGCCAACAACCGCAAGAAAGTCGTGGTGATAGGCGATAAAGTACGTGAAGAGTTGGGGCTGACTCGGGAAAATGCCATTGGTGCCTTTTTGCGGTATGGACCGCACTGGCTCAAAGTCATCGGCGTTTTAGAGCCCAAGGGCAAGTTACTCGGTCAAGACCTCGACAGCTATGCCTATATTCCCTATACCACAGCGGTCAGTCTCATGGGCTATCAACGTAAGCCCATGGTGGTGTTTGTTGGGCGTGTCGCCAATGTCGACCATATTGACGCAGTAAGAGATCAGGTCATCAGTACCCTGCGCAGAGAACATGGGTTGTCTGGCGATGACGAAAACGATTTTAGTATCCAAAGCTCTGATCAGGTATTGGACACCATCGGACAGGTCACCAGCGTTATCACCTTGGTATTTGGCGGCATTGTCGGCATCAGTCTGCTTGTGGGTGGTATCGGTATCATGAACATTATGTTGGTGTCGGTCACTGAGCGTACTCGAGAGATCGGTATCTGTAAGGCATTGGGTGCCACTCGCGCAGATATTCTGTTGCAATTTCTCATTGAAGCCGTGGTGATCAGCATGATTGGAGGCTTGATCGGATTGGCCTTGGGCTACGGTCTGGGTATCGGTATCGCCGCAATGATCCCCAATTTTCCTCCCTCGGAAGTACCCCTGTGGGCTATTGCGTTAGCGATTGGATTCTCAACCGGTACCGGTGTCGTCTTTGGTATCTTACCAGCCGCCAAGGCATCGCGACTGGATCCGATAGACGCCCTTCGATATGAATAACACCCCAATCAAATAGACGGGACACTGGGCACTACCCATCAATTGCACACGCATAGCCATGCCATGCGCGCAGGGTAACTGGCATTGGGCAAATAAAAATCACTTTGCAGAACCCTGTGATCAGTTAGAATGGCGGTACCATTTTTATTTGAAACAGCATCTAGGGGACAACATGACCAAAGCGATTCGTATACATCAGACAGGTGGACCGGAAGTATTAACCTGGGAAACCGTGGCTCTGGGTGAGCCAGGTCCTGGTCAAATCGTCATGACGCAGACCGCTGTGGGTATTAACTATATCGATATCTATGTACGCACTGGTTTGTATCCCAGCGAATTACCAGTGGTTGCCGGTATGGAAGCGGCGGGCGTGGTAACCCAGATTGGCGCAGGTGTTAGCAATCTGTCAGTTGGCGACCGCGTGGCCTACCCCATGGCAATGGGTGCTTATGCAGAGGCGCGGATCATAGACGCCGCTAAAGTGGTCAAGATTCCCGACAGCATTTCCGACCAACAGGCTGCGGCCATGATGCTCAAAGGACTTACTGCCCAGTACCTATTGCGCAGAACCTATCGTGTGCAGCCGGGTGACCCAATTTTGGTGTATGCCGCTGCAGGCGGAGTGGGATTAATCCTAACCCAGTGGGCCAAACATTTGGGTGCTGTGGTCATTGGTTGTGTGGGGTCTGAAGACAAGGCGCAGTTAGCCAGAGACAATGGTTGTGACCATACAATTTTGTATAACACAGAAAATGTTGTTGAACGGGTAAAAGCCATCACCGACGGCAAAGGCGTGGCAGTGGTGTATGACTCAATCGGCCAAGACACCTTTATGACCTCATTAGACTGCCTGCGCCCATTCGGCGTGATGGTGACCTATGGCAATGCGACCGGCAAAGTAGCGCCTTTTGATTTGAGTTTGTTGGCGCCTAAAGGCTCGTTAAGTGTTACCCGCCCAACGCTAGGGACCCATATTGCAGACCGCGAACTCTTTGAAGCAGGCGCTAAAGAATTATTTGATGTCGTGGCGGCAGGGCATGTCACCATCGCCATTAACCAAACCTTTCCATTGGCCGAGGTTGGTAAGGCGCATCAAGCATTAGAGTCTCGCCAAACCACCGGTTCTACGGTGTTGATACCTTAACCCATACGTTAGGCATTAAAAAAGGCAGCCTAGGCTGCCTCTGTTTTTTTGATACTTGGGTTAAGACGCCTTTTTCTCATGAATGACCGCAGTGAGTCGGTCACGCTGAGATTCTGCGTTTATCGCAATGGTTCTGGGCTTCATGGCTTCTGGTATTTCACGGTGCAGTTGCACACTTAAAATGCCGTTGATATAGGTGGCGCCTTGAATCAGCACATGGTCGGCTAGGTTGAATTTCCTAACGAAACCGCGGGTGGCAATGCCCTGATGTAAGTACTGCTTGTCTTGGGCACTGTCGCCACGTTTGCCTTTGACAGTGAGCACACCGTTTTCGACTTCAATATGCAATTCTTCTTCAGAAAAGCCCGCGACCGCCAACGTGATTTCATAGTCATTCTCACCTGTCACTTCAATATTATAAGGCGGATAACCTGGCGCGGTTTGTTCTCTGCGGGTGGCTGCATCTAGTAGTGCCGCCATGCGGTCGAATCCAACGGTGTTGCGGTATAGGGGTGATAAGTCAATCGTCGTCATTTGATATTCTCCATGAGAAGCAATATTAAGTTAAATGAACCAGACTCTCGTTGAGACATCCGGTTACCCTTTAATAGATAGGGATGCTTTGGGACCGTTTCAAGGCACCAAATGCCAAAAAAGTGTAAAGGCGTGTCCTGCATGTAGGAGGCAATGTTGGTAGGCACTGTTGGTAGACGAAGTTAGCTGGCAAAGCGAGTAGACAAAGAATACGACCATGAATACGACCATGAACACGACAGGGAATGTATGTTCAGGAAATCAGATGGGCAGAGTAATGAAAAAGGCGCAACAAACCTAAACAGGGTTAGGGATGTACACGCCTTTAAGACAATTTATAACGGTCTATAACGCAGCGATCACTTGCTTCAGTAAATCCTGCACTTCAAGCGCCAATGCACCTAGGGTGTCATTTTCAATCGCAGACATCGATGCGGCAGGATCAACGGCAGAGACTTCGATGCTGCCGTCCGCGATCTGTTGTACCACCACATTACAAGGCAGCATGGTGCCAATCTTATTCTCAGCAGCCAAGGCGCGAAACGCCAGTTTTGGATTGCAGGCGCCTAAAATCGTATAGGGACGAATGTCCTCATTGATCTTCTTTTTCATGGTCGCTTGCACGTCAATCGTTGTCAAAACGCCAAAGCCAAAGCCAGCCAATGTTTCAGTTACTTTTTGAATGGTTTGCTCAAAGTCGCCCGTGAGTGTTTTGGTAAAGTGGTATGACATAACCCTACTCCGAATACATGACGGCCAGTTCGCGGCCTTGAATTTCAATATTAGAATATACTAAACAACTGCCAAGTCAACGCATGGTAAGTCAGGAACCCCATTAAAGGCTACCCGTTCTCTGTTATCCTAGCATAGGAGCAATACCCCATTTATCAAGTAGGGACACCCTATGTTTGCTAAGAGAGGCCGTCTCGATCGGTTGTTGAGTGCGCACTTTCAAGTGCCTCGGCGTGACATTCGCACCTGGTTAGTGGGTGCTCGCATTCAGGTTGACGGTGTGGTGGTCAAGGACCCTGACTTTCAGATCGACGAGTTCAGTGTTGTGGCTTGCGATGGCATTGTGTTTCAAGAGAACCACCGCCAGTACTGGATGTTACATAAGCCAATCGGCGTGGTGAGTGCCACCTGGGATGCAAAACACGCCACCGTTATCGACCTGCTCGAGTGTCCAAACAAAGACCAGTTGCATATTGCTGGCCGGTTGGATTTGAACTCATCTGGATTGTTGCTACTCACCAATGACAGCCGCTGGTCACAGGCAATGACTGCGCCAGAACAGAAGGTGTCGAAGGTCTATCAGGTGAGGCTACAGAACCCACTCGTTCCAGAGATGGTCGATGCCTTTGCCAAGGGGATGTATTTTGAATATGAAGACCACAACACCTTGCCGGCGCAGCTAGAGATAGTAGGCACTCACTCCGCATTGGTAACCCTGAGTGAAGGTAAATACCATCAGATAAAACGCATGTTCGGTCGATTTCGAAATCCTGTCTTGGCCATCCACCGGCAATCGATTGGAGTCATTCAACTGGACGCAGCCCTATCACCAGGCCAGAGTCGGCAACTGACGCTAGAGGAAGTGCAGTCAATACAGGGCCGTCATTTGGATTCGCAGTAGCCCTTCTATCATCAAATTAAAATGCGCATGCCATGGCCACCCTGACAATTTAGTTGCCGATTTACAGGCTAATCTAAGCTTTGGGTACTCTTTCCTTGGCCAAAATTTGAGCTATCCCGACAGATATGGCAAAATATTAGCACTAACTTATATAATGCGGGTAAGACAGCATGGCACAGTCTGAAGATTTATCGGTACAGCAACGAAACCTCTTTCAACA
>CAJXZL010000015.1 GCA_913063165.1 uncultured Saccharospirillaceae bacterium
ATTGGAGCGGGAAACGAGATTCGAACTCGCGACCCCAACCTTGGCAAGGTTGTGCTCTACCACTGAGCTATTCCCGCAAAAAGATACACTACGATACGACCCTTTTAAAAAAAGGTGGTATCCCGTAGGGGACTCGAACCCCTGTTACCGCCGTGAAAGGGCGGTGTCCTAGGCCACTAGACGAACGGGACATAGTGTCGTTGCCAAAGGTGTCTTGACAGCGGGGCGTATAATACCAGTGGCTTATTTGAATGCAATAAAAATTTTGAAAAACTTTAGAAATCATACAATTAGGCGAGATTAATAGTGCAAAAAGCGGCCACCCGACATTGGGTGACCCTCACATCATCCTTGATGCGGCCGCCAATTCCTTTCAGAGTTCATTATCCAATCATGGTTATGAGTACCAGGATTAGACAACGGTTCTGTGGCGGTTTTTGTCGAGCAAATTGCTCACTTACCATTAGGCCGTTACAACGCTAATAAATGTCTATTAGTTTCCAATTTCTTTGGTCCAAACCCTTCAATCTCTAATAACATCTCAAGATTAACAAAGGGTCCGTTAAGCTCTCGAAAGGCAACAATTCTTGCTGCAATGACTGGACCCACACCAACCAACAGCGTCGCTAATTTCTCAGCGTCGTCTTGGTTAATATTGGCCATCAGGATGGGTGCTTCTAAAGTCGACACTACTGACGTATTGCCTGCTTCTGCTTGCACGTAAATGGGAAAACTTAAGGTAAGTAGTACTGCGATAATCAAGTTTTTCATGGCTTCCTTTCCATTATTAGTGGCTTGATAATGTCTCTTCCTGAGACAACCTAACCATATTAAAAAACCATATACTATGTAATGAGACATAGGTATTAAGACCTATGGATAGTCCCTAACACACTGATTTCATTAGCCTATCTCTGATTCGGTCGTTCATCCTACTTGGCTCATAACTGCGTTAATGCAATTTTAACCGGGGTCGGATAATTCGATTGATGCTGTCTGATAGTATTCGCAAACCCGTTTTAACCCAGCCATGCAGTGTTAGCTGATGTAAGCGATACAGTGAGACATACATAATGCGTGCAATGCGGCCCTCAATCATCATACTGCCTCGGGTTAGACTGCCCATTAGACTGCCTACCGTTGAATAGCGACTGAGGTTTACTAGGGAGCCGTAATCAGTGTAAATGTAATCCAATAGATCATTTTGGCCATTCATTTGACGACTAATATTTTTGAAAACATGGGTTGCCATTTGGTGAGCCGATTGGGCCCTCGGTGGCACTTGTTTGCCATCTGCCATCTTGCACGCAGAGCAGTCGCCCAGCACATAAATGTGATCATCCAATGTCGTTTGTAACGTAGGCCGCACCACCCACTGATTGATGCGATTGGTTTCAAGCTCCCCCATACCCTTGAAGGCGTCTGGCACTTTAATTCCAGCGGCCCACACAAGAATGTCAGCCTCAATTCTGTGTTCATCTTTGGTGATAAAACACCCTGGCTCTGACCGTGCGACAGCGGTATTGGTACGAACTTCAACACCGATTTCAACCAATTCTTTGTGTGCAGAGGCTGCAATTCTGTCTGGAAGCGCTGGCAATATGCGCGGTCCCGCTTCAATTAAGGAGACTTTCAGCTGTTCTGACCGAAGCTCGCTTAATCCATAGGCCTTCATGGTGTTAAACGTGTTGTGTAGCTCTGCTGACAACTCCACTCCGGTCGCACCACCACCTACGATTGCGATACGGTATATCGCCTCAACATTTGATTCTGCTGTCCTATTCAATCGTAGCAAACCATTCAGTAACCTTTGATGAAAGCGTTCAGCCTGTTTGGGGGCATCCAGAAATATCGCATTATCCCGCACCCCTGGCGTACCGAAGTCATTGGTGACACTGCCGATGGCCAAAACCAAATAATCATAGTCTAGTGTGCGCTCAGGCAGCACTTCTTGCCCATCGTTGTCCTGCATAGCAGCCAATGTAATGCGTTTTTGTGAACGGTCTATGCCGCTCAATGAACCCATATTAAATTTAAAATGGTGATTATAGGCATGTGCTCGATAACTCAGCGAATCGACGCCCATGTCCAGACTGCCACTGGCTACCTCATGCAGTAGCGGCTTCCATAGGTGGGTATTGTTGCGATCTATCAGGGTAATGCTGTGCTTTTTTCGGCCGAATTTTCGGCCCAAACGGGTTGCGAGCTCCAAGCCTCCAGCGCCACCACCTATCACGACAATATGCATACAGCCACTACTCCTAGAAATTTCAAAATCCAATTCATTATTCGCTTTTATAAGGACTGCACAAGTACATTCGATCCACTTAAGTAAATCCTTTTGTCATTCGCTGCACGCACTGAATTCAGCCCGTTGATTTGTTGCCTATCTATCAAGGGACATAGTCGCACAGACTGCACTGATAAACCGCTGACGAGGTGCATAAGGGTCCGACTTCCGCAAAAACCGATACTCAGGCCTGTGTTTGATTCGATCCACTGTTTTCTAGAGACAAAAAAAAGCCCACCGAAGTGGGCTAAAAACGTGCAAATAATTAACCGAATTGGTTCATGGTGTTGTCTTTACCAGAGGCTTTTAATGCAGCTTCACCCGCAAAGTACTCTTTATGGTCATCACCAATATCCGATCCAGCCATATTCTGGTGTCTGACACAGGCAATACCCTGGCGAATTTCTTGACGCTGAACACCCAATACATAGCCCAACATGCCCTGCTCACCGAAATACTCTTTAGCCAAATTATCTGTAGACAAGGCTGCTGTGTGGTAAGTTGGTAGCGTGATGAGGTGGTGGAAAATACCTGCTTCACGTGCGGCATCTTTTTGGAAAGTACGAATTTTTTCATCAGCAACCTGCGCCAATTCGGTACTGTCGTAAGACACGTTCATTAAATCCTTACGATCATAGGCAGATACATCCGCGCCAGCTTCCAACATGGCATCAAAAACCTGCTGACGGAAGTTCAACGTCCAGTTGAATGATGGGCTGTTGTTGTAGACCAACTTGGCATTCGGAATCACTTTACGTACTTCGTTGATCATGGCACCAATCTGGCCAATGTGCGGCTTTTCAGTTTCGATCCAAATCATGTCCGCGCCATTTTGCAAGCTGGTGATACTGTCGAGTACACAGCGAGCTTCACCAGTGCCAGGCTTGAACTGAAACAGGTTGCTTGGTAAACGCTTGGGTCTAACCAGCTTGCCATTTTGATTGATGATGACGTCGCCATTTTTGATGTCTTCAGCAGACACCTCTTCAACGTCTAGGAATGCATTATATTGGTCACCCAAATCACCTGGCTCATTGGTTACGGCAATCTGCTTGGTTAAACCAGCACCCAGTGAATCGGTACGGGCCACGATCACGCCATCGTCTACGCCTAACTCTAGAAACGCGTAACGCACAGCGTTAATTTTTGCTAGGAAATCTGCATGAGGTACCGTTACCTTGCCGTCTTGGTGACCACACTGTTTTTCATCTGACACTTGGTTTTCAATTTGAATACAGCAAGCACCCGCTTCGATCATTTGCTTCGCCATCAAATAGGTCGCCTCAGCATTACCAAAACCCGCATCGATATCAGCGATAATTGGCACTACATGGGTTTCAAATTCGTCTATTCGTTTCTGCACGCCTTGACGGGTAACCTCATCATGAGCGGCATCAAGCTCTCTAAATAAACCACCCAATTCACGCGCATCCGCTTGGCGCAAAAAGGTATAAAGTTCTTCGATCAGGCCCGCAACTGAAGTTTTTTCATGCATTGACTGATCTGGCAGCGGACCAAACTCAGATCGCAATGCAGCTACCATCCAACCTGACAGGTAAAGATATTTGCCTTGTGTGGTGCCAAAATGCTTTTTGACGGCGATCAGTTTTTGCTGACCGATAAAGCCGTGCCAGCAGCCTAATGATTGTGTGTACTGTGATGGGTCAGCATCATAAGCGGCCATGTCGTCACGCATGATCTTTGCAGTATAACGTGCAATATCTAACCCCGTTTGGAATTGATTCTGCAAGCGCA
This sequence comes from uncultured Saccharospirillaceae bacterium, assembly GCA_913063165.1. Lineage (GTDB taxonomy): Bacteria > Pseudomonadota > Gammaproteobacteria > Pseudomonadales > Natronospirillaceae > CAJXZL01. The sequence goes on from CAJXZL010000015.1 coordinate 4,046, forward strand.
TACGAGCGACAGATTCGGGGTTAATTGCGCCCCATGACGCGCCATTCTTTGTTACGGTATCTGCTGCTGCGTGAACATTTTCTGTGTAATTTGACATTGGCCTGTCCTCGTAAATCATCGTTTGGTTAACTACGATTTAGACTTTACCGACCAGACAGTCATATTCCTAATTTATGTTTTTTATTTTCACTATTCATTTGGTGAATGCACCTTTCAAAAAAACTTTCAAAACCAGACACCCATTTTTTGTTTATTATTGTGTTGATTCACCCACAGCCAGCGCGACAAACAAAAAAAAACGGCCAAAATGGCCGTTGATACCTGCTATGAAGTGGGGTAATCAGCCACCCTTTCTGTGTGCCAGCATATAGAGCAGGTCTAGGCCGATCGTGGCCGCAGCCAATGAAGTCACTTCTGCATGGTCATAGCAAGGTGCTACCTCCACGACATCCATTCCCACAATATTGAGGTCCGCCAAACCGCGCACGATAGCCAAAGCACGGTCGCTGGTTAGACCGCCGACGACGGGGGTTCCAGTACCTGGCGCATACGCAGGATCCAAGCAATCGATATCAAATGTGAGGTATACAGGTGCATCACCCACACGTGCTTTGATGTGGGCAATGGCATCTTCTGCACTGTGATCATTCACCCAGCGTGCATCCAATACACTGAATGGGTGTTTGGATTCATCATATTCCGTGCGAATGCCAACCTGTACGGATTTACTCGGATCGATCAACCCTTCTATCGGTGCAAAATGGAACATGGCGCCATGGTTATAGCGGCTCGGATTACCTTCTTCAGTATCGGTATGCGCATCAAAATGTACCAATGCCATGGTACCGTGATGCTTTGCGTGCGCCCGCAGTAAAGGCAAGGTAACAAAGTGGTCACCACCAAAGCTTAGCAATGTCTTGCCTTGCGACAATATATGGTCGGCGGTTTCAACCACGGCCTCTATCATGGATTCACTTTCACCGGTCAAAAAGTCTACGTCACCATAGTCAACGACGTTGATACGCTCAAAGGCATCAAATTTCCAAGGCCAACGCTTATATTCCCACCGCAAATTGACTGATGCCGACCGAACACCCTGAGGCCCCTGCCTACTGCCTGAACGTCCGGTAGTAGCCATGTCATAAGGGATACCCAAAACAACGGCATCTGCATCCGTCAGGTCACGGGATACTGGCAATCCTAAAAACCCGAAATTATTACCATACATAGAATCAAATCGAACTTGCTCTTTTGACATTCGGCCACCTATTCAAAAAGGGGAAACTGAAAATTTTGGTTGCCGCATTGTAACCAATGTGCGGCGTGCGTCGCCATGAAATTATTCAGTGGCATTAAAAATAGCGCCAGTGCAGCCATTGTATGTCATCCCGCATTTTCAGGCAGCATGTCGCAGCGTCACTTGCTATACTGACGCATCAAAAGAATAAGAGGTGATGGCTCTGATCAAAGCGCCTCACCCATGCCCAATGAAGGACACCAATGACCACCCAAAAAATTTCGCCACAGGCTCAAGCGCGCCAAAAAGCCATCCGTGACATCACGGTTTATGGGATGATTATGGATGCCATTTTGTCGGCCATCAAAATCGCTACTGGCTTCATCACCATGTCGACCGCTTTAGTTGCCGATGGTCTCCACTCATTGAGCGACATGGTTACCGACATATTCGTGTTGATTGTTAACCGCTATGCACACAATGACCCTGATGATGATCATCCTTATGGTCACGCCCGTTACGAAACCGTAGGCACCCTCATCCTTGGCTTATCATTAATCACTGTCGGCTTGTTTATGGCCAATAACTATCTGATGCAGCTGATTAACAACACCATTACCACCCATGCCAGCACTTGGGCTTTAGCCATCGCAGCCTTATCGATCGCCGGTAAAGAATGGCAATATCGATTCACGCTAAAAGTGGCCAAGAAAGTGCGATCAACATTACTAGAAGCCAATGCGTGGCATAGCCGCAGTGATGCATTTTCATCCGTCGTTGTATTATTTGGTATTGCAGCAACGCTCTATGGCTATCCACAGGTCGAAGTCATCGCTGCATTGTTCGTTGCCTACCTGATTGCACGTATGGGTACCAAAATGGCTTGGGGGGCTCTGGAAGAGCTCATGGATAAGGGCTTAGAGAAGGGACAGCAAGATGCTTTATTAGATGCCCTTGTTCGTATCCCTAGCATCATCAATGTGCACCAGTTACGAACGCGGCGTATGAGCAATCACATATTACTGGATGCCCATGTGCAGGTAGCCCCCGATATTTCGGTGTCGGAAGGCCATCAAATCAACGAATTTGCCATGTCTAAATTGCGTAAAATTGAGCCTGACTTAAAAGACATCACACTGCATATCGACCATGAAGAAGATGATGATTTTAACGAAGGTGGACCGTTAGCGCCGCTTCGACCAGAAATAGAAGCCTATCTTGCGCGCTATGTGCACCTCAATCGTTACCATGAAATGACGGTTCACTATGACCAACAAACGGTGCAGTTGGTACTGCTGTTTGAAGCAACGCCTGATGCGGCTTGCTATGAAGATTGCAATGCCGCTATTGCCGGTGCCACTTGGCTAACCAAAATTTCACTGATTCAACCCATCGCGTCGTTTTCAGACAATGCTGAGGACGATCAGTAGGTGGCCGCATAGTCGAATGACCAAGTGCCCAGCAGTGTGTCGCCCTCTAGCACGTCAACACTCCACAGACCTGTCCAGAAAGGCAACAACACCTTGCTGGAATATACCCGCCAGCGTGGACCCTTAATTTCAAACTCCACATTGGCCATAACCTCACCTTGGTAACTCCAGCGGTGTGTAATGGTTTTGCCGTCTGCGCCGACGATTTCGGTAAAGAAGAACACCGGTGACAACTCATTCAAGAACTGGTCTGACGCGGCAACAGGCTCTCGGTCTTGAATGCCTGCAGCAAAGGTGGCACGGGCCACCCTATTGTCTTGTGCTTGCACAATACCCGTTACCATTGAAAGCAAGACAACAAATCCCAACATTACCGATCGCATGTTATTCTCCTATTGACTATCAATTGGCAAAGATTGCGCATGTCGAAATAGCCTACCACACCCACTCTGTTTGCCAAGTATTTCACTGTTATGGACTAACCCGTTACCATGTGGCGATTGAACAGAGAACGGTCTCGACACCACTTTAACTAGGCAACAATTTACATGACTGCATCAGAAGACAACCCAGTCTACCTCATCGTGAACCAGATTCCGCTTGGCCATGTGATGACCTACGGGCAAATCGCCGCTTTAGCGCCTGGTCAAACCGCCAGAATGGTGGCTCGAGCGCTCAAAAACACACCAGAGGATACCCGATTGCCCTGGCATCGCGTCGTGTCTGCGGGATTGAAGATAGCAGATTTTCCGGGTTGGCAGGTGCAAGAAAAACGCCTTCGTGAAGAAGGCGTGTGTTTTAGGCGTGAACGATCAATTGATAAACGCCATCATTGGATGCCTCAATAGCGGCATATCAGATTATTTAGAAATATCGGGCACTGTCACTTCAACGCCACCGTTTTGTCCGCGGTGCCGTAACAAGTGGTCCGCCAGTGTTATGGCTAACATGGCTTCTGCAATCGGCGTCGCACGAATGCCGACACAGGGGTCATGGCGTCCTGTTGTAATGACTTCAACTGGGTTGCCATGCACATCAATGCTACGACCAGGAATACGAAGGCTACTGGTAGGCTTTAGGGCAATGCGGGCGACAATATCTTGACCAGATGAAATGCCACCGATAACGCCACCGCTGTGATTACTCAAGAAGCCCTCAGGGGTCATTTCATCACGGTGCTCGGTGCCTTTTTGCGCGACCACATCAAAACCATCGCCAATCTCAACACCCTTAACGGCATTGATACTCATTAAACCATGCGCAATTTCAGCGTCTAATCGATCAAATACCGGTTCGCCTAAGCCAGGCATGACACCAGAGGCTACCACGGTTATTTCTGCACCGACCGAATTACCCTCTTTTGATAGTGCCTGCATATAGGTTTCCATATCAGCGACCTTACTGCTATCAGGGCAAAAGAAAGGATTTTGGCGAATCTGGCTTCGGTCCACGGAATCAATTTTTATGGGTCCGAGTTGCGATAAATAGCCATACACCTCAATACCCTGCGCTGCCAAAACCTTGCGAGCGATGGCGCCAGCTGCAACGCGCATCGCTGTTTCACGGGCTGACGAACGACCGCCGCCACGATAATCCCGGAAACCATATTTATGCATGTAACCATAATCAGCATGACTGGGCCGAAACTGGTCTTTAATATTGGAATAATCTTTCGATTTTTGGTCAGTGTTTTCAATCAGCAGTCCAATCGGTGTACCCGTTGTCTTGCCTTCAAAAATGCCGCTCAATATTTTCACTTGGTCCGGCTCACGGCGCTGGGTGGTATAACGCGATTGACCCGGCTTGCGAAGATCGAGATCTTCTTGAATGTCAGCTTCGGTTATTGCTATGCCAGGAGGGCAGCCGTCGACAATACAGCCAAGCGCTGTGCCGTGGCTTTCGCCAAATGTGGTTACCGTAAACAACTTACCAATGGTGTTACCTGACATGAGTTTTGTTCCTATTGTGTATTGCCTAGAATCCTACTTGAGCAGACCATCTGTTTCAATCTGCGCCTCTGTTGGCCGAGCTGAACCACTTATTGCCAAGGGCCTGCCATAATGTCTTGTTTGGTCAGGGCAAAAACGCCATGGCCGCCCTGTTCAAATTCGATCCAACTGACGCCAGAACCCGGCCACAGTTGTTCAAAGGTTTCTGCACTGTTGCCTATTTCAACTATGAGCAAGCCGTTTTCTGTCAATCGGCTGGCCGCTTCTTTCAAGATCTTACGGCAAATATCGAGGCCATCTGGTCCCGACACCAAGCCAAGCTTAGGTTCGTGCTGATATTCCGCTGGCATGCTGTCAAAATCATTGGCATCAACATAGGGCGGGTTCGACACAATGAGGTCATACTGCCGTTCAGCTGGGATACCATCAAAGACATCTGATTGAAACAGGGTGACGCGGTCTTCTAATTCATAAGTCGCCACGTTATCACGCGCCACTGCCAAGGCATCAGCACTGATGTCACTGATGTCAACCTCAGAAAATGGGAATGCGAGAGCGGTGGCGATACCGATACAACCACTACCCGTGCATAAATCAAGAATCCGGTCTGGCTCCATGGCCAACCAGGGTTCATAGCCACGCTCGATCAACTCACCGATGGGTGAACGCGGAATCAAAGTATGGGTGTTCACCTTAAATGGCAGCCCGCAAAACCACGCTTCACCCAATAAATAAGCGACCGGAATTTGCTTTCTTATACGCAGGTCAATGTGTGTCACGAGCAGTTCTTTTTCTTCATCCGTTACATGACAATGAAAAATAGCCTTATCGCTGTTCCATGGCTGCTTTAACAACCCGAGCACCAAAAATACGGCTTCGTCCCAATAGTTGTCACTGCCATGACCAAGGAACACCTTATGTTTTGCAAATTCTGTGGAAGCCCAGCGGATAAAATCCCCAATGGTGGACAGATTTGAAATGGTTTTCATGACGCACTCGCTATAAATTGTTGTATGAGATCGGCGATGGGTTCGGCAGCATCATCCATGTGAAAGTGATGCCCACCCGGTACAAATTTGACCGTGCCTGATTTCAACGCTGCCATCCGATTATCCAAAATATCCGATGTCATCTTTGTCATCCACCCAGATTCTGCCATCACGACAAGCGTGCGTATGTCGACTGCACGGAGTAAGTCTAGAACCGCCATTTCATCCCATCGAATGGCTCCAGGCAACATAAGCGCTTTGTCGTTGCGCCAGGTCCACCGACCATCAGGTAAATGCAGCAGACCACGACTACACAACAACACGGCTGCGGCTTGTGTAACAGGCAGTTGGCTGTTTTCACGCGCAGTCACGGCATCGTCAAAATGCGCATAACTCGGCTTACGGGGTTTGAATTTTTCGATTGCGGCAATGGCATCCTTCCAACCGCTCGCCACTTCGTGGCTTTCTCGGGCTACGCCACCAATCGCATCCAAACAAATAGCCCCTTTCATTGCAGGCTCTGTGAGGCTCATTAAACTCCCAACGATGGCCCCTAATGAATGACCGAGTAACCAATAGTCACCGACATCCAAATTATCAATTGCTTGAGAGATGCCACGGACATAGTCTGACAAAGCGTAAAAATCGGTGACCGGTTTGTGATCACTAAAGCCATGTCCAGGCAAGTCTAGTGCGATAAGACGGTAATCCTTGAGGTAATTCGCGAGAGGAATGAAACTGGCAGCATTGTCCAACCAACCGTGCAACGCAATAATTACCGGAGCACCGGGAGCACCTGCCCACTCGATACCGGCGACTTGTCCAAAATCGGTGGAACAGGCTAATTCAGAAAAACTCCGCATAAGTATCCTAGGTTATTTATACCGTCGGATGCGCGCATGCAATCGACAAGTGATATTGAAATTCTAATGTGGATGGATCTATCAGAGGGTTGGCACCACACTCATGCAACCCGGCGCAATCAAATCGCCTCGTATGTGCACCAAGGTGCCCGTACCAAAGTAAACAGTATCACCGCCGGTTAGCAGATCAACAAGTGCAGTCACTAACGGGTTATGCGACACCAACAACACCCTGTTGGCATCGACATCTTCTAACCAACCTGTCACCGCATTGGTGCTGCTATCTGGCACTAAGGTTTCGCTATTGTGTTCACGACCAATCTCAAGACCTTTTCCTGCCAATATAGCGGCTATTTCACGTGCAGATTCTTGGGCTCTGACGTAAGGGCTGACGACCATCAAATCGATTTCGGGCAGTAATTGACCGCTCTGGCGTACTTGTAGCCGCCCTTTTTCGGTTAAACGGCGATCCGAATCATTGTGGCTCGCCATTTCTGCTTCACCATGCCGAAGAATGTACAACGATATCATTCGGTATCCTTTGGCGGTGCTTTTGGGGCTCTCGGTTTTGCTGGCGCCCGCTTTTTAGCAGGGGCCTTCTTAGCCGGTGCTTTTTTAGCGGGAGCCTTTTTTGCTGGCGCTTCATCGCTCACAGGCGCAGCTGTTGCAGTTGCCTTAGCGACGGGTTCTGCTGTCTCAGCAACAGTTTCCCCTGCATCCTTGGCGCTTGGATACTCTGCATCTGGCCAAGGTGAGAATGGGAAAGGCTTTTCATTTGATTGATAACTCGCAAATCGGCCAGTTAAATAAATGAAATGGTTCAGTTGGCCTGTAAATGACAGCACGGCCTCATGGGGTTTGCCTCTAAATACGGTGTATAGAAATTGAAAAAACACGAGTAGGTAGAGCAGCGATCCAGCTATGTTATTGATGAGAAGAAATAACAATATGTAGGCGCCGCGAACAAATGTACCTTCTTGTGAATCAAATTCAACGTGGTCTTCGTTTTTCATATTAGCCTCCAAGCATGTATTCAACATCGTCTGCATGTGCAACTTTCATGAGCTTTGCAGCAATGTCTGTCGCTTCACCACCTTCAAAGAGGGTTTCGTACAGCGCATTCACAATAGGCATGTTAACGCCCACTTCATCCGCTTTGTCTTTAACCATTTTCAAAGTATTAATACCTTCGGCAGTTTCGCCTGTGTTCTTTATGGCCTGCACTAACGAGCGACCCTTACCTATCTCAAAACCCACTTGATAGTTTCGGCTCAATACCGAACTACAGGTTACGATGAGGTCACCGACACCTGCCAGCCCAATAAAGGTCAATGGATTGGCGCCCATACCCTGCGCAAATCGGCTCATTTCAGCCAGACTACGCGTGATAATCATGGCACGGGTATTTTCACCCATCCCCAAGGCAACGGCCATGCCGCTTACTATAGCGTAGATGTTCTTCAAAGCGCCTGCCAGTTCCACTCCGAAAGTATCGGGGTTGCCATAAACACTGAATAGCGGGGTATCCAAAATAGCCTGCACATTCTTTCGTAATATCGGATTGTAACTAGCTACTACCGTAGCGGTCAGTTGGTTTTGTGCAATCTCTTTTGCCAAGTTGGGACCGCTCAATACGCCAACATCATGTCCCGGCGCTATCTCTTGTAGGATTTGACTCATCAATTTAAACGAGCCGTGCTCAATACCCTTAGTCAGTGAAATCAGTGGTACGCCAGCAGATATATATTGGATCGCTTCTGCCATTACGACGCGGAATGCTTTTGAAGGCACCGCCACAAATACCAATTCTGCATCAAGGCACGCCTTTTTCAAATCGGTCGTGACGGTCAGATCGTCATGTAAGCGATAGCCAGGTAGGTAACGCGCATTAATGCGAGTCTCGATAATGGCTTCACATTGCTTTTCACTGCGCATCCATAAGACTACTTGGGCACTGTTGGTCGCTGCAATATTGGCAATGGCTGTTCCAAAACTGCCACCACCGATGACACATATTTTTTTTATATTCAAAATGCTCTAACCCTTTATGGCGATACGATGGCCGTAGATCAAACCGAATGACTCTTTTCGAGTTCGGCCACCAAATCTTTAAATTTCAATTTATTCTGATCATTCAGTTCCATCAAAATACGATGTGCCTCCAACACGCGTTGACGCGCCGCTTCCTCAGTTACAGGCACAACCGGCATTTCCTGTAAATCAACCAAAGCAAGAGGTGGCTCAGTGACCATGGTAAACACGCGTTCATCAAAACCCATGCTTTGTAAAATACGATTAATATCAGCGTTGTCAGATACAACAACCGGTACTTTGTTTATGCGCTTCTTGGTATTGATGCTGAGTTTGGCCAACAAACCCAGCGACGTGCTATCGATGCCCTCTGTTTCAGTCAAATCAACCAACACATCTGAGAATGCGGCATCGTTAAACATGCGCTTTAAACACTGTTCAATGGTATTACACAGTGACATGCGTACGTCACCTACCATTTTTACCACCCAAGTGCCTCGATGGGTGGCGACCAAAATACGGCCAGTTGCCATAATGTCACCTAGTACGATTGATGGTGAAGATTGTAATGTCATCTGGTAAACCTTCAACTCCATTGAGCCCAATTGCTTCAGAAAAGGACGAAATTGATCGATTTCCCGCTTCCACCGTCTGCTTTATCAGGTTTTCTTTGGCAGACAGTGAAGATTCTTGAATTATTTCTAAAATGCCATCGGTACAAAAGAAAAACCCTTCTACCCCAGATAATGTCCGTTCGAACATGTGATATTGCGCGTCAGGAAACAATCCAACCGCCATACCATCCGAAGGGATCACCTCACATCCGTCAGCCACACTAACGATCGGCGGCGGAAACTGTGCCGCAGAACAATAGGTCATGGTATCGGCTTCAGTATTCAACACACCAGCAAATACTGTCGCATGACGGCCTAAATCCTGAGCTATTAATTGCTGGTTCAGGCGTGAGAGGAATTTGTCTAGTGTGAAAATGGACGGATCATTCAAATGGGCAAAGTCACGACGTGCAATTTCAACGAACTGCTTAATCACCATGGTGATAATCGCTGAAGACACACCGTGACCACTAACATCTACCAAGTAATAAAAAGTCTCGTGTTCGGAGAGCGGGAAAAAATCAACAAAGTCGCCACTCATAATGTGTGACGGCGCGATGATATAGTCAAATTCCCAACCCTGACGTAGCAGTGGTTTTTCGGGCAACATTTTTTGTTGGATTTTACGCCCAGCACGCAAGTCAGATTGTAACTGACTGTAGGTCGCTTCAAGCTCGGCTCGGTAGGTTTCAACGTCCTGGCGCAAACGGGATCGTTCTAAATTACGGCGAATGGAATGTTCAAGCATGGCAAGATCGGCAAGCGGCTTAAAGAGGTAATCGCTGGCACCCAGACGCAGTGCTTCTACCACGTCCTTCATGACGCCGGCACCGGACAACACAATGAAGGGGGTGTCTGGTCGCTGTTCCATCACATGGTTCAGCACTTCGAGTCCATCCATTTTGGGCATTCGCAAGTCACACAATACCAGGGCTGGATGGTGCTGATCGAACAGCTCCACGCCTTGCCTGCCATTTTCGGCCTCAATCACCTCGATCCCGCTGTCTTCCAAATACCCTGTAATGGTGTCTCGAACAAAATCTTCATCGTCAATCACCAAAACGGTTTCATTCTTTGGCTGCATGCTAATCTCCAACCTCGCACAACAAGCGCATCAATTTCATGCCATTGACCCTAGACAAGCACTGGTCTTATTCTTGACTCACACTATACGAGAAGACTTCATTTAATGCATGCCTTTGTCTAAAATTGCATTTTAGGTCGGTTACGCATTAGGATACTTAAAACCCTTATATTTCGAGTGAAAAGAGCTATGGACGAACCGTTTGCAAAAGGAAATGATAAACGCTTTTTTATTCGCATGGACATCGATACAGATGCCTATTTTCAGTTCCAAGGAAAAAGTGAAAAGTACTTATGTAATTGCAGCGACTTATCGGCTGCAGGTATGTCGCTAACCACCGAACTAGAAGTACTTGCTGGTACCATTATCCGCGTTCTGGTGCCTTCACATGTAGATGGCTTCGACGACCTCAATGCTACAGCAGAAGTCATGCGCTGCCAGCAGGACGATAGCGGACTGTATAAATTGGGCATTAAGATTATAGAAACTGAATAACACAGGCCTGTCGGAATGAACGCTCACCAAGCAGGCCTGTGCACAGCGAATCATGCATTCGACATCCGCTTTATTCGAGCAGCCCGTTTAGCTACAGTACGCGATCCCTATTCTAAAATGACTCATCCAGAAACTCAGAGTCGTCTTCAAAGGCGTCCGTAAAGGTATCAACCACTGCCCCATCTTTGACCTGATACTCTCGATTCTGCAAGTATAGCTCTCTCATGGTGCTGTATCGATCACCTGTCATCAGCGCGTCGTAACGAAATAATCCCGCTCTGGTAGCCAGCAGCTCAACACCTCGCACGGCCATATTGGCAGTCGAATCTGTTGGGTAATAGGTTACTGGGTCAGAATAGGTATCAACAATCAAGCCACCGGTATCGCGCAGCGTCGAAGGTCCAAACAAAGGCAACACCAGATAAGGACCGGCGGGGACACCCCAGAACCCTAATGTTTGGCCAAAATCCTCAGCAGATTCATTCAGACCCCACCGAGTGGCGACGTCAAAGACACCTAAAACCCCCAGGGTAGAATTCACCGTAAACCGCCCCAAGTGGCGCAAACCTTTTTTGAATTTGAACTGGGCAAAACTGTTTGCCACTGATGTAACGCCCATGAGATTCGCAAAAAAAAGATCGACGTGTTTTTCTACCACGTCTGGTGTAACGGCCATATAGACCCGTGTAACAGGTGAGATAATGGCTTTGTCTAAACCGTCATTAAATTTGAGGATGGCACGGTTAGCTGGCTCTAATGGATCCGGCTTATTTCCAGCCTGCACTGTCATAGCCTGTAACAAGCCTGCCAAAACAAGACAAAGGTAAAGCATTTTCTTAGCCATGTATTTCCCCTATTGAGGCATATAGCCCGCCAGCACAGACAGTGCAGAGGGGATATTATAGGCAAATGGCATTCGAACGGGAAGATTATCTGCAATTGGATACCTGCCACTATTCAGCAGATGGATATTAGTAATAAAAAGAATAAATTTGAAGAATACAGGAAGTCCTCATATATTGACGCTCAATTAAGAACGATGCGCTGTAAAATGTTCAAAGTTCAACTTTACAGCGATTCAGAAATGAATCGTGCTATGCCACTAAGGTGCTAGTGGCTAATACTTAACTTGTGACGCATTTTGGCCTACAATTTCGCCACATTTTTAGACTAGTTTACATGCTGGTGACTTGGGTCAGCCGTGACTGCTGAGAACCACCCTCATTATCAATTATAATCGGCATCATGGGCGACATTCGCACAAGACAGGCATCAACACCCGCAATAATGGAGATTGAATTGTGTTAGAAAACTATCGTAAGCATATTGAAGAACGCGCTGCACAAGGTATTGTGCCAAAGCCACTGAATGCTGAGCAGGTTGCAGGCCTGATCGAACTACTCAAGGCTCCTCCAGCTGGTGAAGAATCAACACTACTCGAATTGATTACGGACCGCGTGCCACCGGGCGTAGATGAAGCCGCTTATGTTAAAGCGGGTTTCTTAGCAGCCTTAATAAGTGGTGATGCGACCTCTCCACTCATCGACCGAAAGCACGCAGTGAAACTGCTAGGCAACATGCATGGCGGCTATAACATTGTTACTTTGGTGGCGTTGCTGGATGACGCAGAGTTGGCACAATTGGCTGCCACTGAGCTCAAGCACACCTTATTAATGTTTGAAGCGTTCCACGATGTACAAGAAAAGTCGGAAGGCGGCAATAACTTCGCAAAAGAAGTGATTCAAAGCTGGGCCGACGCTGAATGGTTCACCAGCCGTGATACGGTTGCAGAATCAATCAAGGTTAGCATTTTTAAAGTGACTGGCGAGACCAACACCGATGACCTGTCTCCTGCCCCTGATGCCTGGAGCCGCCCTGACATTCCATTGCATGCACTGGCTGCATTTAAAATGGAACGCGATGGCTTAACGCCTGATGCGCCGGGTTCTATTGGTCCTATCAAACAAATTGAAGCACTAAAAGCGCAGGGTCACGCCGTGGCTTTTGTTGGTGATGTGGTCGGTACTGGTTCATCACGAAAGTCAGCGACTAACTCGGTATTGTGGTTTTTCGGTGATGATTTACCTGGTGTGCCCAATAAGCGCGGTGGCGGTATCTGCATCGGCGACAAAATTGCTCCGATTTTTTATAACACCATGGAAGATTCAGGCGCATTGGTTTTTGAAGCACCGGTTCAAGATCTTAACATGGGTGATGTGGTAGAAATCCGTCCTTATGACGGTAAAATTTTAGCCGCAGACGGTGCTGTACTGTCGACTTTTGAATTGAAGTCGCCTGTATTGCTTGACGAAGTGCGTGCCGGTGGACGAATCAACTTGATCATTGGCCGCGCATTAACACAGCGAGCACGCGAATCTTTAGGCCTAGCACCTTCAGACGTGTTCTGTGCGCCTACGACACCTGTTACAAGTACCAAAGGCTTCACTTTGGCGCAAAAGATGGTTGGCAAAGCCTGTGGCGTTGAAGGCATACGTGCTGGCACCTATTGTGAACCTAAAATGACCACGGTAGGCTCTCAGGACACCACGGGTCCTATGACACGTGACGAACTGAAAGACCTCGCTTGCCTCGGCTTCTCAGCTGACTTGGTCATGCAATCATTCTGTCACACCGCTGCTTATCCAAAGCCGATCGATATCGACACACAGCACACCCTACCCGACTTCATTATGAACCGTGGTGGCGTGTCGTTGCGTCCTGGTGATGGCATTATCCACAGCTGGTTGAACCGTATGTTGTTGCCAGACACAGTAGGCACCGGCGGTGACTCTCACACCCGTTTCCCTATGGGCATTTCATTCCCAGCTGGCTCTGGATTGGTTGCTTTTGCTGCTGCGACTGGCGTGATGCCACTGGATATGCCTGAGTCGGTACTGGTACGTTTCACCGGTAAGATTCAGCCAGGCATTACCCTGCGTGATTTGGTTCATGCCATCCCACTGAAAGCCATAGAACTCGGTCTGCTTACCGTTGAGAAGAAGGGTAAAAAGAACATCTTCTCTGGCCGCATCCTTGAAATTGAAGGACTGACCGATTTAACGGTTGAACAGGCATTTGAATTATCAGATGCGTCTGCTGAGCGCTCTGCTGCTGGCTGTACCATCAAGTTGGGCGAAGATTCAGTCTCTGAATACTTGCAATCAAACGTGGTCCTACTGCGTTGGATGATTGCCAATGGATACGGAGACAAGCGCACGTTATCGCGTCGCGCAGCGGCTATGGAAGCCTGGCTAGCCAATCCAACATTGATGACCGCTGATGCTGATGCTGAATACGAAACGGTCATTGAGATCGACCTCAATGAGATCAAAGAGCCGATCGTATGCGCTCCTAATGACCCAGACGATGCGCGATTGTTGTCAGCGGTTCAGGACGCCAAGATTGACGAAGTGTTCATTGGTTCTTGTATGACCAACATCGGTCACTTCCGTGCAGCAGGCAAATTACTTGATGCACACAAAGGTGAATTGGCCACACGTTTGTGGTTATCGCCACCGACCAAAATGGACCAACGTCAGCTGATGGAAGAAGGCTACTACAACATTTATGGCCGCGCTGGTGCACGTACTGAGATGCCTGGCTGTTCATTGTGCATGGGTAACCAAGCACGTGTAGCGCCTAAGTCTACGGTATTGTCGACGTCGACTCGTAACTTCCCTAACCGACTCGGTGACGGTGCGAATGTCTACTTGACCTCAGCTGAACTGGCGATTGTTGGCGCGATTCTAGGCCGACTACCCTCACCTGCTGAATATCAGGAATATGCCGCGAAAATCGATTCAATGTCTGCTGACATTTACCGCTACATGGCATTCAATAATATGGATGATTTCATGAAAGCAGCTGAATCTGTGATTGCAACTGATGCAGCCTAAATTGTAGGCCGTGAATGAAAGCCACCTTCGGGTGGCTTTTTTTTCGCTCAAAAATCGGTGCCGTTAAAAACGGATAGCCCAGGCGATATATCGGGCCATCGACAGATAGGGTTCCTTTCGGGCAACCGCCCGTTCCATCGCAATGAAATCTGCATCGGTGTGTTTGTCAGTACGACCCGGATAGACATATTCAGAAAATGTACGCACGCCCATTTTATCGACTATATGACCACCTAAATCTGCGAGAGCCGCTGCAAAGGTATCCGGATCGATTGGCGATATGGGGGTCAAACTGTTACGACCACCCGATAGGTAGGGCAACAAAGCAGCCCGCCAATTTCCCTTAATCAGGTTTCTAAATTGAATGGCCCGCACGTTGTAAAACACCACCACCAACTGCCCATTTGGCGCGACCATTTTTGCCAACTGTCTTAAGCCATCTACAGGGTCTTCAAGCCACTCCAACACCGCATGGCAGAGTACAAAATCAAATTGCTGTCCTTGCATCTCGGTTTGAAAACGCCCCTCGACGATAGGAAATGGCGCCAGTCCCTGTTGTGTGATCTGCGTCTGAACATGCGCGCACATCTTTGCAGAGGCGTCACAATAGGTCACTGCATGGCCCTGCTGAGCCAGTAACAATGAATACTGTCCTAACCCACCACCAATGTCGGCAACACGCAATGGGATCGCCTCACCGGCCAATTGGTCCGCGATAAAGCCTTCCATCACGGCTTGTCGGATGATGCCCTTGCGAGAGCCATAAATCTTACTTTGAAATTTTTCAAACAAATGATCAAAAGAAACGTCTTTCACTGGTGACACTTCCATCCAAATAATTACCAGCATGCTAGCACACCGTATGGCGCTAGCGTGCTACACTCCAGCCGAATTTCTTTGACCTCCATTGTCCAATAAAATGGGCAATATTCTGGTATTTTTACCCCATTACCTCCTTGACGTTACACACTGCAACCTATGACCCGACGATTGCTCAACAGCTATTCTGGTACGTCCGGCAAGATGCTCATGCTGGTGCTTTTGCATGGACTGGGCTATTCCTTTGTATTGCCGATCATGAGTTACTTTATCGTCGACGGATTGGGACAGGCGCCTATTTGGGTCGGTGTATATACCGTATCGGTGGGTATCAGCTCGGTGTTGATGAGCCACTTCATTGGCTCAGCAGTGGATAATGGTGCCGATAATAGACGGTTACTGTTCGCTGCCGTGGCGGGATTTGGCATTGCTTCATTTGTATATGGCTTTACTCAGAATTATTTTGGCATCTTGTTACTGGGTATTTCAGTGATGGCCTTTGGCAATGCCGCCATCCCGCTGCTGCTATCCTTTGGACGCACATTTTCAGTCAAGAACAACCTCCATATCGGTCGGTTCAATGCGGCATTGAGAGCGCAAATTTCGATTGCTTGGATCCTAGGCGCTCCACTGGCTTTCTGGATTACCGACACGTGGGGATTTCGGGCGACGTTTTTGATCAGCGCCTTGATTTGTGCGCTCTGGCTTGTGTTCGCGCAACGGATGCTACCTAAAACCGCTGTCAGCCCCAACAAACCACTCCAAACAGCCGAAAGGACCCGACTATCGGCCCCCGTTATTTTGGTGAGTGCTGGTTTGTTTTTCGCCAATATGGCAAACAGTATCTATATTTCAGCGATGCCGCTGTATGTGATCCTCGAGCACAAACAAGCAGCGGGTTTGCCTGGCTGGCTAATGGCTTTGGCGGCTGCAATTGAAATTCCCGTCATGCTCTTGGCATCTCGGTGGACCCACCGCATTTCTCCACTCAGACTGTTAACTTTCGGTCTGCTGTCTGGCTGCTTTTTTTACACCGGTATGTTTTTTGCCACCACAGCTTGGCAGTTTCTAGCCCTGCAATTGGCCAATGGATTTTTCTTTGGTACTTTCGCTGGTCTGGGCATTACGCTTATTCAAGACTTACTGCCTGACCGTGTGGGATTTTCTAGCGCACTCTATACCAACACCATGCGCTCCGGCGCCATGATGGGTGCTGGCACCATGGGCGTTATCGCCACCTTGTTTAGCTACCATGCCGTTTTGCTGGCTGCAGGTGCCTGCTTGATAGTATCGGTACTGTGCTTAAGGCGGGCATTTCCACAGGCATAAAAAAAGCTGCCGAAGCAGCTTTCTTCATTAGCCAACCCAACGTCTGGCATTATAAAACATTTGCATCCAAGGGCTGTCTTCACCCCAGTATTCTGGGTGCCAACTGTTGGTGACACTGCGCACCACGCGTTCTGGGTGTGGCATCATGATGGTGACACGGCCTGACTGATTGGTGATCGCAGTGAGGCCCGCCGGAGATCCATTCGGATTAGCAGGATATTGGTCGGTCACACTGCCACGGTTATTCACAAACTGCATCGCAACCAGACCCGAGGACAACGCCCTATCCACCGCTTCTGGGGATGCAAATTCTGCGCGCCCTTCACCATGAGCGACAGCGATAGGCATTCGCGTACCAGCCATACCATCCAATAAAATGGAAGGCGAGGATTGAATTTCAACCATCACCGTCCGGGCTTCAAATTGCTCTGACTCGTTGCGCACAAAGTGAGGCCACTCTGTGGTACCCGGAATAATCTCGCGCAAATTACTCAACATCTGACAACCGTTACAAACACCTAGCGTAAAGGTGTCCTCTCGTTTGAAAAAGGCCGTAAATTCGTCCCGTGCGTGGTTATTAAACAAGATAGACTTCGCCCACCCTTCCCCTGCACCCAATACATCACCGTAGGAGAAACCGCCACAGGCTACCAAACCAGTAAAGCCCGATAAGCTCACCGACTTGGAAAGAATGTCACTCATGTGCACATCAATGGCATCAAATCCTGCACGAACAAAGGCCGCTGCCATTTCTAGCTGTCCGTTGACTCCCTGTTCACGCAAAATGGCCACGCGTGGTCTAGGAGCCGGCACTTTTGGCTTAAATGGCAGAATTTCAAAGGGTACCTGTACATGCAGGCCTGGATCGCTGGCATCCAACCACTTATCAAACTCGGCCTGTGCGCAATCTGCGTTATCACGGATACGCTGCATCTGGTAGGAGACTTCCCACCATGATCGCATCATGTCCGTACGTGCCAATGACAATACCTCTTCGCCCTGCACAGTCACACGAATCCGATCATCACTATTAAGGGTACCGATAACCGATGAACAGTCATCGAGGCCTGCCGCAGACAATTGTGACAACACGAAAGCGGTCTCTGACTGGCGTACCTGAATGACCGCACCAAGTTCCTCGGCAAACAATCCCGGTAACAATGAGTTTTGTTCATCAACCAACAGATCCGCATTGATATCAATACCAACCCGACCAGCAAAAGCCATTTCAGCAAGGGTCACAAACAGGCCCCCATCTGATCGATCGTGATAGGCCAATAATTTCCCATCAGATAACAGGCCTTGGACCACGGCAAAAAATGCCTTCATATCTTCAGCATCATCTAAATCGGCCGGGGTATTACCCATCCGGTTATACACTTGCAGTAGCGTCGATCCACCTAAGCGGTTTTGTCCACGGCCCAAATCGATCAGGATAAGATCGGTCGGCTCGCCCGTAGCGACCAACTGCGGCGTCACTGTCTTTCGCACGTCTTGAACCGGTGCAACACCGGTAATGATCAAGGACAGTGGAGAAGTGACACCTTTTGCCCCGTCTTCTTCAGACCAGCCAGTATGCATGGACATAGAATCCTTACCCACAGGTATGGCAATACCCAATGCTGGGCACAATTCCATGCCGATGGCTTCAACGGTACGGTATAGTGCTTCATCCTGTCCCGGCTGACCCGCAGCGGCCATCCAGTTTGCTGATAGTTTGATGTTTGCGAGCGTTTCAATATTGGTTGATGCCAAATTGGTGATGGTTTCACCAACAGCCAATCGACCCGATGCGGGGGCATTCAGCACAGCAACAGGGGTTCTTTCACCCATGGCCATGGCCTCACCGCAAGTGCTATTCAACGTGCTGGTGGTCACCGCTGCATCGGCGACTGGTACCTGCCATGGCCCGACCATTTGGTCGCGCGCGACCATACCCGTGATAGAACGGTCACCAATAGTAATCAAAAAGTTCTTACTGGCCACTGCTGGAAATTTCAAAACCCGATCAACTGCGTCAAGCAGATTGATATCATCGATCTCAGATGCTGCTAACGGCTGGTCAATAGACACCACACTGCGGTGCATTTTGGGTGGCTTTCCCAACAACACTGTCAGGGGTAAATCGACCGGTGTATTGTCAAACAACGGATCAATGACGGTTAAATGTTTGTCATCAGTGGCTTCTCCAATGATGGCAAAGGGTGCCCGTTCACGCTCGCATATCGCGCTAAACTGCGCGACTTTTTCGGGTGTTACGGCCAGTACATAACGCTCTTGAGATTCGTTACACCAGATCGCCAAAGGCGCCATGCCAGGTTCATCATTGGGTACTGCACGGATATCAAATCGACCACCGCGTCCACCGTCATTAACCAATTCTGGAAACGCGTTTGACAAGCCACCTGCACCAACATCGTGAATGAAGGCAATGGGATTATCATCACCCAATGCCCAACAGGCATCGATCACTTCTTGGCAACGGCGCTCCATTTCAGCGTTGTCACGCTGTACAGAAGCAAAATCTAAATTCTCTTGGCCTTCACAGGTACGCATCGACGACGCAGCACCACCACCCATACCGATTTCCATTGCTGGCCCACCAAGCACTATCAGCTTGCTGGCAGAAGGAATGGCATCCCAGGCTTTTTCAACGTGTTCAGCTTTGATATTGCCCAAACCACCCGCGATCATAATGGGTTTGTGATAGCCCCACACACGGTCTTCGCCCTGCGCATCCAATCGCTGTTCAAAGGTCCGGAAATAACCTGTCAAGTTGGGGCGACCGAACTCATTGTTGAAAGCCGCAGCGCCCAGTGGGCCTTCCTGCATGATATCGAGTGCAGACACGATGCGATCTGGCTTGCCGTAATGGCTTTCCCAAGGCTGGTTAAAGCCAGGGATTTTTAGATCAGATACGGTAAAACCACATAAGCCTGCTTTGGGCTTTGACCCTTGCCCGGTGGCGCCTTCATCACGAATTTCGCCACCTGAGCCTGTCGCAGCGCCCGCCCATGGCGCAATGGCCGTTGGGTGATTGTGGGTCTCTACCTTCATCAGGATATGTACCAACTCAGTATGGTAGCCATACTCGTGGCTGTTTGGATTTGGATAGAACCGATCGGCCTCAAATCCTGCAATCACAGCAGCATTGTCTTTATAGGCACTGAGAATATTATCCGGTGCTAAGGCTGCGGTATTTTTGATCATTTTAAATAACGATAGCTGTTGGGCGTCACCATCAATATCCCAACTCGCATTAAAAATCTTGTGTCTGCAATGCTCAGAATTGGCCTGAGCAAACATCATGAGTTCAACGTCACTCGGATCACGTTTGAGGGTATTGAAACTGTCTACCAGATAATCAATTTCATCACCCGCTAGAGCTAGGCCCAATGCAGTGTTTGCAAGTTCCAAGGCCGCACGACCTTCAGCCAACACCGGAACCGTGGCCAAATGCTGTGGTACATGGTGCTCAAACAGTGCCGTAGCACCACCGTGGTGATAGACCACCGTTTGGGTCATGCGATCAAATAGCGCCGCTTCAACCAATGCGCGCAGCACATCGTCTACTGGCTGCGACAAACGAATATCATAATCGATGCCCCGTTCAATACGGGTTAGACCAGACAGGCCGCAATTGTGCGCGATATCTGTGGCCTTCGTGCTCCAGGGTGATAGGGTGCCGGGTCTTGGAATCACAATAACGCGATGACCAGAAAAAGTTTCTGGCTCGACACGAGGGCCATAACGCAGCAAACGGTTTAATACGTCATGATCCAACTGGCTATAGGAGTCCTGCCACTGTGCAAAATGCACAAACTCTGCGTAAACATCCTCAACTTCAGGACAGATCTGTTGCAATTGCTGAATAAGTTGCTTACGTTTGAATAACGAAAGAGCTGGAGCGCCTCGCAATATTTGCATGGTTCCTAAAATCCTATGTAGCCATCATAAGGGGGTATCGATGGCCGCGTATCATACCGAAAGACAGAAAAAAAGACAGAAAAACGACCCCATACATAGATTCAAAGGCTGAAAAACTGGATTTGCCCTGTGTCGTGATACTGACGCACTGGGAACCACAAAAATGACCGTTTAGAGACCACCATGAAGCATCTCGCAAGCCGAATATACCTATTGATTTTGGTAGCCTTGGTCACCATTGGCTTCCTCGCAGGGTTTCATATCCAAACCCTGAGGCAACAGGTGGTGTCTGACGGGCAGCTTTATGCCGTGACACGTTATAATCCTGACAGTTTTTACCTTAACGCTCAGGGGCCAGATGGCTTTGAATTTGCTCTGCTCTCGGCATTTGCAGATTGGTTACAGGTATCGTTGAAGATTCGACCAGAAAACAGCCACAAACAGCTGTATGAAGACCTTACTTTGCATCTTGCACAGGTCGGCGCTGCTGCATTAAGCCCACCTGATTATGCGCAAAAACTGGCTTATTCAAATCCGTATTTAGAGGTAACACGCGTATTGGTGTTTCGTAATACTTACCCAGAAAGCCTCGAACACCTCACAACCGAACGCATTGTGGTACAAGAGTCGTCACCCAGCGCACAGTGGTTAGCGCAAGAATTGCCAGACTACAAAAATGTATTGACCATCCCAGGTAACAGCACCGACATCCTATTGGCATTGGACCAGGGTGAGGGTGATGTGGCGATCATGGATTCGCTCGAATATGACATTGACGCCGCGTACTTTCCAAACGTGAAAATTGCTTATGACCTAACTGACCCCTTGCCTATTCGATGGGCTTTTACCCACCAAAAAGATGATAGTTTGGTAGTGGCAGCCAATGCATTTCTCGAACAGTACGAAAGTTCAGGACAGTTAGCCCAACTCACCGAGCGGTATTATGGCGCCCTGAATCAGTTCAGCTATGTGGGCCTCCAGCTGTTTCAACGACAGATGCGCGATCAACTACCCAAATACCAAGACTATTTTATAGCAGCGGCTGAAGCCAACAACCTCGACTGGCGGCTGCTTGCGGCCATAGGTTTTCAAGAATCTCGCTGGCGCTCACGGGCCGTGTCGCCAACCGGTGTTCGCGGCATCATGATGCTGACCCGAACCACCGCCAAGTCGGTGGGTGTGACCAACCGTATAGACGCCGAACAATCGATACAGGGTGGCGCTCGGTTCTTTGATCGCCTCACCCGGGTCATACCAGAGCACATTCCAGAACCCGATCGCACGTGGTTTGCCCTAGCTGCCTATAATGTGGGGAGTGGCCATTTACAAGATGCCCGCTACCTCACCGCCCAAATGGGTTTCAATCCGGACAGTTGGCTGGATGTGATGAATCACTTACCGCTGTTGTCAGATCCGAAATATTATAATAATTTGACCTATGGAAAAGCGCGGGGGACAGAGCCGGTAGACTATGTTCAGAATATTCGGCGGTATTATGACCTATTGAAATGGCGCTTTCCGCTCAATGATGAGATTCCGGAATTACCGGCCGACCTTTTGGTGTTACCACCCGCACAAAACATCAGCATTCCAGCCACACTGTAAGAGGGAGCCCAATGAATTCCGATGCGGTTATCGCCTACTTAAGCCAATTGCCTGATCACCAGCGACAGGCACTTGAAACCCTACAGCAGATTATTCATACCCTGGCACCTGATGCCACGTTAGGCATCTCATACCAAGTACCCACTTTTACATTGAATGGCCGCATGTTGTTGTCTTTTGGTGCGGCTAAGAACCACTGCGCGTTGTATCCCGGCGCACAGGCAGTCGCTGATCACGCCGTTGCATTACAGGCCTTTAGCACCAGCAAGGGCACCATCCGTTTTCAACCAGAAAACCCCATTCCCACCGCCATTATCGAGGCGATAGTAACCAAACGAATCGCCGAAAATGAAGAACGCGCTAAAAAGCGCGTTCGATAAGACCTTTTTGACATCAGGATACTTATTCCAGGGGTGACCGTCCCTTTTTCGCTGCAATACGCAAACGCAGTGCATTGAGCTTAATAAAGCCTTCTGCATCGGCTTGGTTATAAGCGCCGGCATCATCTTCAAACGTGGCGATACTGGCATCAAACAGACTGTCCTCCGACTGACGGCCAACCACATCGACATTGCCCTTATACAACTTCAACCGGACCTTTCCGTTGACTGGACCCTGAGACTTATCGATCATTTCCTGCAACATCAGTCGCTCAGGACTCCACCAGAATCCGTTGTAGATCAGCTCGGCATACTTAGGCATTAAGCTATCCTTCAAGTGAGCCACTTCACGGTCCAACGTGATGGATTCAATGGCGCGGTGAGCGCGCATCATGATCGTGCCACCCGGTGTTTCATAGCAGCCACGGCTTTTCATGCCAACAAATCGGTTTTCTACGATATCAAGACGTCCAATACCATTTGCACCACCCACCTTATTCAAGTGTTCCAATACGGTGGCGGGTGACATGGCAACGCCATCAATAGCAACAATATCCCCTTTGACATAATCCAATTCGATATAGGTCGACACGTCTGGTGCTTTTTCAGGGCTAACCGACCAACGCCACATATCATCTTCGGCTTCTGCCCAGGTATTTTCCAACACGCCGCCTTCGTAGGAAATATGCAGTAAGTTGGCATCCATTGAATAAGGTGACTTTTTACCCGCCTTATTGAAATCAACCGGAATATTGTGTTCTTCACAATAGGCCATCAGCGTTTCACGTGAGGTCAAATCCCACTCGCGCCATGGTGCAATGACCTTCACCCCTGGCTTCAACGCATAGGCTCCAAGCTCAAAACGTACCTGATCATTGCCTTTACCAGTTGCACCGTGAGAGATGGCGTCGGCACCGGTTTCATTGGCAATTTCAATGAGGCGCTTGGCAATTAATGGCCGTGCAATAGACGTACCTAGTAGGTACTCGCCCTCGTAAATGGCATTGGCACGAAACATTGGGAAAACGAAATCGCGCACAAACTCTTCGCGCAAATCTTCAATATAGATTTCTTTAATACCCAAGGCTTTCGCCTTCGCGCGAGCGGGCTCCACTTCCTCACCCTGACCCAAATCAGCAGTAAAGGTAACCACTTCACACTGGTAAGTTTCGGTGATCCATTTCGCGATGACCGATGTATCTAATCCGCCAGAATAGGCTAAAACAACTTTTTTAATATCAGACATGAGGGCACAGTTCTCTGAAAGTGGGAAAGGTTTATTATGGCAAAATTATAGCGCCTTGCGCGACTAATATATTGCGAGCAGCAGTTGTTATATCAAGGGTTAGCTGAAAAAAGTGCCGATACAATTGACAGCACAGTCACACCCCAAAGCTGAGGCGGCACTTTGCATGGCTTGCCATACAGTTTACCATGTCCGCTTCAGACATAAGGATTCCACCGTGATAGAAGAAAATAACGGCCCCTCTCGTATGGCCGCAAGATTTCGAGGCTTTTACCCTGTTGTTATCGACGTTGAAACTGGCGGGTTTCAGTCAGCGACCGATGCGCTATTAGAAATAGCAGCAGTGACGTTGAAATTTGATGATGAAGGCATCCTCAGTCCAGACCGCTGTGTCAGTTTCCATGTGCAGCCATTTGAAGGTGCCAACATTGAGCAAGCGGCGTTAGATTTCACTGGTATCGACCCCTACCATCCTTTTCGTGACGCTGTTACAGAGGCCACGGCACTGCAGGAAATCTTTACTATGGTGCGCAAGGGACTCAAGAGTGCGGGATGCAATCGCGCGGTGGTGGTTGGCCATAACGCACACTTCGATCACGGCTTTTTAAAAGCCGCCGTTGAGCGAACAGAAATCAAGCGAGATCCATTTCACCCGTTTTCGAGTTTTGATACCGCAACGCTGTCTGCGTTGGTATTTGGTCAAACGGTGTTGGCAAAAACCTGCAAAATTGCGGGCATAGAATTTGATACCAAGGCAGCCCATTCTGCCGAATATGACACCATGAAAACGGCGGAGCTGTTTTGCGCGATGGTCAACAAATACAAGGCCTTAGGTGGTTGGGTTGACGCAGTGGACGATGACGAAATGGACTTTCTTGCCGCTATGGGTGGCCTAGACTAATGGACGTTGCGGACTCGAATAAAAAAAGGGGCTAAAAGCCCCTTTTTTTATATAACAGTGATTGCTTACAGCTTGTCTGCATTCTCTGCAAGGTAAGCGGCAACACCCGTTGGTGTATTTACCATACCCTTGTCGCCTTTGTTCCAACCAGCTGGACACACTTGGCCATTTTCTTCGAAGAACTGCAGTGCTTCAACAACACGTACCACTTCGTCCATATTACGGCCTATCGGTTCATCGTTAACTACCTGGTGACGTACAACACCCTTTTGGTCAATGACAAAGGTAGCACGCATCGCAACGCCCGGTGGGTAGTAAGACTCACCTTCTTCAGCTTCGATACCATAGGCTTTTGCGATACTGTGGCTCATATCAGCTGCCAGTGTATAGCTCACTTGGCCAATACCACCATCGTTGATGTGGGTGTTACGCCAAGCATTGTGGGTGAAGTGAGAATCGATAGAAATACCAACCACTTCGGTGTTCAATGCCTTTAGTTCAGCGACACGGTGATCCATTGCGATCAATTCTGACGGGCAAACAAAGGTGAAATCTAACGGATAGAAAAACACAACCGCATATTTCCCTTTGATTAAGCTACCCAAGTGAAAGTCGCCCACAATCTCGCCATTGCCCAATACTGCTTGGGTCGTGAAATCTGGTGCCTTACGGCCTACTAATACGCTCATATTATTCTCCGATTAAAGTGTGCCCGCTAATTGGCATCATCATTGTTGTCATGCTGTTCTCCCCAATAATAATTGAGGACAGACTCCCAAAATTCAACCACTAATCTCGTTTATTTTCAATTGGCGGTTTCTCCGCACTCACAAGCCCCGTAAAACCAAAAGCGGCGGTACTTTAACGACTCGGCGCGTCGATATCATGCCAACAGCTGCGATCAATACTGCTCCGACCCATGGCCCGACAAGCCACAGCATCCCATTAAACTGGAACGCCATGTCAAATACCTGAACCTGCAGAAAATACAGCACCGATTCAGCGCCTATGACCCCCAGCAGTCCAGACAGCCAACCCAGGGTACCAAATTCAATCATCAGGCTGCCGCGCACCAAGGATTGCTGCGCACCGAGCGTTCTTAGAATGGCACTTTCACGCAATCGGGCATCCAAAGATGCTTGCACACTGGCCACCAGCACCAACAGACCAGCCGCCAACACCAGAGCTAGAATGAACTCAATCGCCAAGGACACCTGCCCAATAATGCTCCGTAATTGGTCAATCATGGCATCTACTTCAATCAAGGAAACCGTGGGAACCGCTTTGATCAACGCAGTTAACGCCGATTTCTGCGACAGGGGTAGTTGAAAACTCGTCATGTAACTGGCTGACGACCCATCTAATATGCGGTCATTGAAAATCACGTAGAA
Source organism: uncultured Saccharospirillaceae bacterium (assembly GCA_913063165.1). Taxonomy (GTDB): domain Bacteria; phylum Pseudomonadota; class Gammaproteobacteria; order Pseudomonadales; family Natronospirillaceae; genus CAJXZL01. The sequence continues at coordinate 30,232 of CAJXZL010000015.1, forward strand.
ATTGGGACGCATGGACTCCCATTCGACCGACCGGATACTGGCGATGGTGGTTTCAGCGCGAAGGCCACCAATGCTGAATACCAATTGGTCTTCTAATTGCAGACCCAATGCCTCGGCAAATGATTGTTCAACACTGACACGACTAACATCGGCGTCTGACGGCTGCCACCATTGGCCAGACATCAATTGATTGTCCGCTGCCATGGTGTCGGACCAGGTTAAGTTGAGTTCACGATGGAAGTCATCACCACCAACGTTATCTTTGTCATGGGGACGAGCCGCCAAGGGGACGCCATTAATTTCCATCAGACGCCCACGAACCATTGGGTACAGGGGTGTTCCCACTACTTGATTTTCGGTCATAAATGCCTGTACCTGAGGCAAATCACCCTCGAAAATATTATAGATAAAATGGTTCGGTGCATCGACCGGTAGCTGTCGTTGCCATTCCGAAATGAGTGACCCACGCATCAGCGAAATGATGAATAACAGCATCAGTGCCGTGGAAAATATCATAATTTGCATGGCATTTTGTTTGCTGTGGCGCTGCAAGCTCGCCAAGCCAATACGCCAGGTGCGGCCCATTTTATCACCGACACGCCGCGTGACAGCCAATAACACCCATGCCAGACCACCGACACCCACCAACGCCAATAGCAAGCCGCCGGTCAGGGCGCCAGTCATTAACCACGACTGGCTATACCAAAATACCAATAACATCATGGCCGCTAAACCGATCAAAAAGACCACCATAGCCGAGCGTTCTCCACCCACCACATTTTTACTTATTACCCGTGCCGGTGGCACATCACGCAATGCCAATATCGGCGGAGCGGCAAAAGCAAACAGGCTAATGATGCCGGTAAAGGCACCTGTAATGTAGGGGCGCAACCCGGCTGGAGACAATTGGTCAGGCAGCAAGCCCGAGAAAATGGTGACGATAATTTGATGTAAGAGCCACCCCAATAACAGCCCCAAGGATGTTCCCACAAGCGTTAGTACAAACAAATTGGTGAGATACAATTTTTGAATGCGCTGCGGGGTCATGCCCATGGTCTTGAGCAAAGCAACATAGTCAGCCTGACGGCCACTGTAGCGCTGTGCCGCCAATGCCAAGGCAACGCCGGCTAAGATCACACCCAAAGACCCTGCAAGCAGCAGGAAGCTCTCAGCGCGGTCTAATATCGAACCAACACTGCGGTCATTGGTTTTAATACCAGACAGTCTGAAGTTGCGATCCAATTGTGGCGTGAGCCAATCCGTCATATCGGTTACTTGGCCCGAATCACCTGCCAGTATCCAGGTATAATTCAAACGACTACCCACCTGCACTGCCTCAGTTGCCGGGACGTCAAGCCAATGCATCATGACCCGCGGCCCTACGCCAAAGAAACTTTGGGTACTGTCAGGCTCTTTTATCAATGCTGCAGTGACGGTAAAGTCGGCGGCACCGATGGTAATGCGATCACCTATGGCTACGCCCAATGAATCAAACAGCCTTGAAGCCAGCCACACTTCACCCTGAGCAGGGCCTCGCTGAACGACTTCGTCAGATACGAACGGTGTTTTGCCGATGGTCAACGACCCTTTTAAGGGATAGGCATCAGATACAGCCTTAATGGAGCCGATTGTCATATTATTATCTGAGATCGCCATCGACTGAAATGACAGCACATCGGCAACGGCTAACCCTGCGCCTGTGGCGTATTCACGCCATTCCAAAGAAACGGGCGCACTGCTGCGTACCTGTAAATCCCCTGCCAGCAACTCGCCGGCTTGATCTTGAATGCTGCGCTTCACGCGGTCAGCAAAGATCGAAATACTCGTCACTGACGTCACAGCAATGATCAGGGACACTATCAATAACGACAGTTCTCCGCCCTTCCAATCACGCCACAAAAACCTTAACGCCATTTTCATGCGTTTGCTCCAATGAAGTTACCTGCTTCCATAATCAACTGACGGTCACATCGCTCTGCCAACCGTTGTTCATGGGTAACCAACACCAGCGTGGTGTTGGACTCTGAATTCAATTCAAAGATGAGATCAGCAATGGTTTCTCCGGTCTTGGTGTCTAAATTACCGGTAGGTTCATCGGCAAATAAAATCGGTGCCTTGGCTGCAAAGGCCCGTGCAATGGCCACGCGTTGCTGCTCACCACCTGATAACTGGCGTGGATAGTGATGTTCTCGGCCTTGTAACCCTACCCGTGCCAAAACTTCTTTGGCATTGGCTCTGGCATCCGCCACACCTTTGACTTCCAGGGGCAACATGACGTTTTCTAACGCCGTCAAACCGTCAAGCAAGTGAAAATTTTGAAATACGAAAGCCGTCAATTCACCCCGAACCTGTGTCCTTTGTTCTTCATTTAATTGGGTGATCTCTTTGCCGCGAAGGTAAATCTCGCCTGAGCTAGGCGTATCCAAGCCCGCCAACATGCCAAGCAAAGTTGACTTACCTGAACCCGAGGCGCCTACGATAGCCACTGACTCACCCTGCTTGATTTCCATATCAATACCTTTCAAGATCGTTAATAATCCTTCAGATGTTTTTACGGTTTGAATTACTTTGGTGCATTTAATCATGGCTATTTCCAAGTTTGTTTCACAATGTCGAATGTCGTTTCTGGTATTACTGCTACTTTCCGCGGTTTCTGCCAATGCCAACCCTACGTTACTGGTTGTTGGTGACAGTTTAAGCGCGGGCTATCAAATACCAGCCGGTACCGATTGGGTAACACTATTATCCGAAAAATTGGCCAACCAATATCCCGATTGGACCGTTGCCAATGGTGCTGTCAGCGGAGCAACTACCGCTGCGGGTCTGTCACGCATGTCGCAATTACTTGCGTCGACAAAGCCGTCTGTTGTGGTTATTGAATTGGGTGGTAATGATGGTCTACAGGGTAAACCACTCAAACACATACGCAATAACTTAGCGTCTTTAATTCAACAATCACTCGATGCTGATGCGATTACCGTCTTAATAGGTATACGCATCCCACCGAATTATGGACCACGGTATACCGAACCTTTCTTCACTCAATATGCCGACCTTGCTGCACAATACAACACCCTTTACGTACCCTTTATGCTTGAAGGGGTAGCAGACCAACCCAGTCTCATGCAGGGCGATGGTATTCATCCCGTTGCGTCAGCCCAGCCCATTATTTTGGACCATTTGTGGCCCACTTTACGTCAGGCAGTAGACACCCATGAAAATCGTATTTCTCGATAGAACCAGCTTCCCCGATTGGGCTGAATTTCAGCACGATCATTTGGATTGGACCAATTTCGATTTTACTGAACCCAAAGCGGTCGTAGAGCGCGCCCGTCAGGCGGACATCCTTGTGACCAACAAGGTGGTCTTAGATGCCGAGATTCTTGCCCAACTGCCGAGATTAAAATTGGTCGTTGTAACGGCAACTGGCACCAACAACGTCGACCTAGTTGATTGTAAGCGCCGTGGCATTGGCGTTGCCAACGTGAGCGGTTATGCGGCCAATACAGTGGCTGAACATATATTGGCATGCCTGTTTGGTTTACGACGCAACCTAGCAGCTTATCGCACCAGCATACACCAACAGGAATGGTCATCATCACGCCATTTTTGTCATTTTGCAGCTCCGATATCTGACATAGCAGGTACTACGATCGGCATTCTGGGCCAAGGTGCCATCGGTTCAAGCCTTGCCACCAAAAGTCGGGCCTTGGGCATGAGGGTTATCACGATAGACAACCGCGAGAAAAAAGCCGCTGACGCTGAGACTTTGCAGACTGCACTTCCCCAACTCGACCACTTGGCTTTGTGCTGCCCCCTGACACCCGATACAGCTGATCTGATTGATGCGAAAGCACTCAGGTTACTACCCAAGCATGCGGTTGTAATCAACACCAGCCGTGGTGGTATCGTGAACGAACCCGCCTTGGTATCCGCATTGCACAAGCGTGAGATCGCTGGGGCTGCATGTGATGTCAGCGTGACCGAACCCATGCCTGCCAACAGTCCACTGTATGCACTGGTAGAATACCCCAATTTTATTCTGACGCCGCATGTAGGATGGAGCAGTGCCCAAGCAATTCAGGCATTAATTGCTGGGGTTATGAAAAACATTGACGACTATATGCAGGGCAACACCCAACATTTCTTAGTGCCTCCCGCTGGGCGTAAGCACTAATACAACAACAAAGGATAGTGCCATGTTGCAATTACGGCAACTGACGCTGACACACTGGATTATCGCGGTAAATACCGCCGCTTTTCTACTATCAGCCATGCTTTCGGGGTCCCTGTGGTCTATTTCGATCCAGACCTTGGTAGATTTGGGTGCCAACTATGGCCCCTATACAACTGACGGCGCATGGTGGCGTTTGCTCAGCAGCACGGTTTTGCATGCAGGCGCTATCCACTATGTGTTCAACAATGCCGTGCTCTATCAAATCGGCGGTATTGTCGAACAATTGGTTGCTAAATCAGCGTTTCTACTTATTTACATCCTGTGCGGTATCGGCGCTAGCGCCACCAGCCTGTACTTCAATTACGGGGTGGTGAGCATTGGTGCATCTGGCGCCATATTTGGGCTCTTTGGATTTTTCGCCGCTATGCTGACGACCGACATGCTGCGACCTGCAGTACGAAAGCAGTTTGTAAAAAGCATTGGTGTTTTTGTACTCATCAATTTGGCGATTGGTATGGTTGGCCCCATAGACAATGCCGCCCACCTTGGTGGCCTGGTTACTGGTTTCTTGATTGGTCTTCTGTGTTTGCCCTTGGTACGCAAACGTTTGTATCGCGCAATGGCTACACATGCAGAGGCGGCGACCGACAATCAGGAGCCAATAGCGAATGACTAGCACAATCGTAGCAAAACCCGCTACCCGCCAAGATTGGCTTGATCGGAGCCGGGGATTGGCCATTATACTGATGGTAATATTTCATGCCTGTTTTGACCTCACCACCTTTCACTTTGCCTCGTTTGATTTCACCAACGACTTTTGGCGGGCATTTCGCACCCTGATCATTGTTTTGTTTTTTGGTATCAGTGGTTGGACCGCAACATTAGGGCATGACAGACCCATTCCTTGGCGGCGTTTTAGCAAACGCTTTTTACAGGTTGCCATGGCAGCGATACTCATTTCACTGGTGACTGGTTTTCTTTTTCCACAGCGATGGATTTATTTCGGGATCCTGCATTTTTTCGCCGTTTCCATGTGGGTAGCCCTGCCTTTTAGAGGCCGACCCTATTGGGCTCTGACAGTAGGTATCGCGTTGTTTGTTATGGATGCCACGCTCAGCAACTTTAACTTTTCTTGGTTATTTCAAGCACTACAACCAGTGCTGCATCTGCCCAACAGCACCTTAGACATTGCACGGTTTACGCCGTGGTTTGGGGTCGTGCTCATCGGCATCTTTTTGGGCCATGTTGTCCCAGAAGACCGCGTTGCCGCTATTTTTTCCGCAGGGTTCAGCGCGAAAAAAACACCCCGTTTCGACCTGCTCTTATGGACAGGAAGACACCCGCTTTCAGTCTATCTCATTCACCAGCCTATCCTCTACGGACTCACAGCGATCGCTGACGCGTTACTGCATTAGGCACTACGCTATTTCGGCCCCAACTATCAGCCACTCACGTCTATCGGCTTGTGCGCTAGTTTCCCTAAGATTCCCGAATTTTTACTGTCAAGAACCTGCAAATTTCGTTAGTCTGTGCGCCGTATAAACCCAACAAACCATGAGGAAATCGCCATGCTTACCACTGTTAAACATGCAGTACTGGGTGCACAAATGCTTTTCGTCGCATTTGGTGCATTGGTATTGGTACCAATATTGACTGGATTGGACCCAAACGTTGCGCTGTTCACAGCGGGCGTGGGTACATTGTTGTTCCAGTTTATTACCCGTAAAACGGTTCCTGTATTTTTGGCGTCTTCATTCGCCTTCATTCCTGCCATTATTCTGGGCACGCAAACATGGGGCTTGCCCGCAACGTTAAGCGGCCTTATCGCGGCAGGTTTGTTGTATGTGATATTGAGTGGTGTCGTTGCATGGCGCGGAAACGACGTAATCATCCGCATTCTTCCTCCGGTCGTCACTGGCCCCGTCATCATGGTTATCGGTTTAAGCTTGGCACCGGTTGCCGTCAATATGGCATTAGGTAGAACTGGCGACGGCAGCTTTGAGTTGTTTGCAATGGACAAGGCACTGTGGATGGCTATTCCAGCACTCACCGTTTCTATCTTGGTTGCGACAATCACCACCGGCATGATGCGTTTGCTACCCATTATCAGTGGCCTTGTAATGGGTTATATTATTGCGCTATTTATGGGCGTGGTTGATTTTAGTGTCGTATCTAACGCGCCATGGTTTGCAATTCCTAGCTTTACAACACCTGAATTTAACCTAGAAGCAATCTTGTTTATTCTTCCCATCGCAATTGCTCCTGCCGTAGAACACGTTGGTGATATGGTGGCAATCTCGAATACCGTTGGTAAAGATTTCCTTAAGAAGCCTGGTCTGAAACGCACGCTGTTGGGTGATGGTCTTGCGACATCATTGGCTGGATTTTTGGGCGGTCCACCAAACACCACATATTCAGAAGTGACTGGCGCTGTTGCTCTCACCAAGGTCTACAACCCTGTTGTCATGATTTGGGCTGCTGCATTTGCCATCCTACTATCCTTAGTAGGCAAAACAGGCGCGCTACTACAGACCATCCCAACACCTGTTATGGGTGGCATCATGACCCTATTGTTTGGTGCAATTACCGCAGTGGGCATTGGCACCATGATCCGCGCTAAAATCAACCTAAATGAAGGCCGTAACCTCGTGATTGTATCACTGGCATTGGTGTTTGGTTTGGGTGGTATGTTCTTTGAATTTGGCGAGTTCAAGCTACAGGGCATCGCACTGTCAGCCATGATTGCAATCTTCTTAAACTTTGTATTACCTGCTGAGAAATCAGAAGACGCAGCCTAATACTGCTAAAGAAAGGGGGCCTTCATTGACGATCAATGAGCCCCCAAAAACAGGCCGTCAGCATCGTATGCGTGACGGCTTTTTTTATCTACCGCTTTGGTGCATATCGACTAACGTTGTCACGGAGGCACCCTTCGAATCATCTGCTCGAGCGGCTTCAAGTCGCTTCAAGAAACTTTCATCGATATCGCCAGTAACGTAATTGCCGTCAAACACTGAACAATCAAACCGACGGTCTTCATGACTGTCCACCGGGATGCAAGCGCGAATTAAGTCCTTCACATCCTGATAGATCAACCAATCAGCACCAATCGCCTTTTCAACTTCCTGTTCTGTCTTATCAAACGCAATGAGCTCGTCTTTAACCGCCATGTCGATGCCATAGACATTAGGAAACCGTATCGCTGGAGCAGCAGAAGCAAAATACACTTTCTTTGCACCCGCATCGCGGGCCATATCAATAATCTGCTGGCTCGTAGTACCACGCACAATTGAATCATCGACTAACAGTACGACTTTGTTTTTAAACTCCAAACCGATTGGGTTGAGCTTTTGACGCACTGATTTTTTGCGCTCTGCCTGACCAGGCATAATGAAGGTTCTGCCGATATAACGGTTTTTCACAAAGCCTTCCCGGAACTTCACACCCAAGTGGTTTGCCAGTTCAATGGCGCAAGGTCTTGAAGATTCTGGAATTGGAATGACCACGTCGATGTCATGATCTGGGCGGGTAGCCAATATTTTATCAGCAAGATATTCACCCATTCTCAACCGTGATTTGTACACCGAACTGCCATCTAATATCGAATCGGGTCGTGCGAAATAAACATACTCAAAAATACAGGGTGCTCTATCAGTTGCATCAACACACTGGTGGGTGTGGAGTGCACCCAATTCGTCGATATACACCGCTTGGCCAGGTTGCACATCCGCTATCAGGGTAAATCCCAAGGCGTCCAATGCGACACTTTCTGACGCTATCATATATTCGTTAACACCACTTTCAGCGGTGCGCTGCCCATACACCAACGGCCGAATCCCATTAGGGTCTCTGAAACCCAACAAACCGTAGCCAGACAGCATAGCAATGACCGAGTAACCACCTTTAATACGGCTCATCACTCGGGAAACCGCGGTAAAAACGTCCTGTGGATCTGGTCGGAGTTTGTGTAATTGCTGGAGTTCGTGAGCAAACACGTTTAACAGTACTTCTGAATCTGAGTTGGTGTTCACATGCCTCAGGTCATCTTGGAATAGATCTGTTGCCAACCGTTCATAATTGGTCAAACTGCCATTATGAGCCAATGCTATGCCATAGGGAGAATTCACGTAAAACGGCTGTGACTCTGCCGAACTTGAGCTACCTGCAGTTGGGTAACGCACGTGACCGATGCCCTTGTTTCCGACCAACCGGGTCATGTGTCGGGTGCGAAAAACATCCCGTACCAGACCGTTGGCCTTTTTCAAAAAGAACCGACTGTTGTCTTCCGTTACGATTCCAGCGGCATCCTGCCCTCGATGTTGAAGCACAGTCAAGGCATCAAAAATTGCCTGACCAACAGGGGAAACACTATGGATTCCAACAATACCGCACATATTTAACTCTCTAGTGACTACGCGTTAGATAGATCACAGTGTGCATGGCGCACTACTGACCCACATTCATAATTGATGAAGATACTTTGTTTATCGATTGACCGGTCCAATCGATCAGGGGTTCAAAATAGGGCGCAAAAAGGGCATCTTGCCAAAGGCTATCCAAAGCAAATAATCTCATGGTCGCCAAAATGGCCACCACGATAATAATGCCTCGTAAAATACCAAAAACCACACCTAACAAACGGTCAGTACCACTCAAACCTGCCATTCTTATCAATTCTGACAACAGGTGATTGATCATGGCGCCGACGATGAGTGAGGCAACAAAAAGTATGGCAAATGCGGTCGCCAGTCGCCAATTAGGTGACGCAATGAGATCGGTTAACAGATACGCAAGCTTGCCTGTAAACAAGCGCGCGATGACCAAAGCCGCGATCCAAGAAGCCAAGGACAGCGCTTCTTTTACAAATCCACGCATAATACTGATGATTGACGACACAACGATAACAAAGACGACAACCCAGTCGATCACAGTCATTTTCCGGCTCCCAAAATAGGCATTGTTTTATTGCTTGTAACACCGCCCTAGGGGCTATATTTCACCACAAGCGGTGGACCACTGATATTTAACGACGTCAAAGCAGCTGACAGCTCAGTCTTCAATGCGATCACATCGTCATAATTTTGAACCGGACCGACCATCACTTGAGTCAAGAGACTGCCGTCACTTAATGCATTTTCTTTATTGTACGATCGAAAGCCTGCTTCGCGAAGCCCATCGCGCAACGTCGCAGCATTCACACTGTCTTTAAAACTGGCGATTTGTAAACTCCACACACCAATCACGGCGACCGTGTCGCCTGTCTTACTTGGTTTCTCTGTCACTACCTGTTCAGCCAGGGTCGGTTCTGTGCGGTTGTTTTCTGCGCGGGCATCGATTGGCAGCTCAACGGATAGCCGCGATGCATCCGGCGTTGGAATCATCGTGGGTATCGTCATGTTTGGCCTATCCGGTATGCGGCCGCCACCGTTAAACAGCTGTGGCAAGATGACCACAGCTAAGAGGCCCAGTACAATCGCACCGATAACCCGTCTGGCAATTGAGATTTCCACGTTAATCTGCATCCTGAAAATGGTGAATGGCATTGGCCACCGTGTAAAACGACCCACATATTAACAGTTTTTTGTGGTGCTGGCGTGCTTGTTCAATTGCAACCGCAATACTCTCACAGGTCACAATCGGAACATCGGTCTTGATAAGGGATTCAAGCTGCGATGCACTCCGACCGCGGGGTACTGATAGGCTTGCAAGAAATAGCGTCTTTGGCATTAATGTCAATAACAATGACGCCGTTTGCGTCACATCTTTGTCTGATAACATACCCAAAATCACTGCATCTGGCTGCCACTGTCGTTCTCGTAATTGGTCAGCCATGTATTGCGCAGCTTGGGGGTTATGCCCCACATCAACCACACAGTCAGCTTCACCGAATTGATAGGACTGCATTCTTCCCATCAGCCGCACCTGAGCAAAGGCTTGAGATGCCGCCTGCCGTCCAATATCCGGGAAAAGTAATAGCACCGCCTGTAACGCCGTTGAAGCGTTGACTAACGGCAATTGGGGCACAGTTAGCTGTTCCATGCGAATCGACAACTCATCGCCTTGTGAGTTGATGATAACGCCATTCCAATGCCAATAATGCGTACCTTTAGTCAGACCAAAATCGCGACCGCGCCTAAGTAGACGAATGCCTAATTTCTGTGCCACTTCGACTACGCCTTCACAGCCATCGGGCTGACCCAAAACAGCCAAGCGTTGCGGTCTAAAAATGCCCGCCTTTTCCCGGCCTATCTGCACCACATCGTCCCCTAACCAATCTTGATGGTCTAAGGCAATACTGGTCACAACCCCCACGTCAGCATCCAAAATATTGGTGGCATCTAAGCGACCACCAAGACCGACCTCGACAACCCATACGTCTAGTTTGGCTTGTTGGAACGACCAAAAAGCCGCGAGGGTGGTGAATTCGAAAAAGGTTAAAGAGACATCACCCCGACCGGCCTCAACCGCAGCAAATGCAGCCAGCAATTGCTCATCATTAATGGCAGTGCCTGTTAGCGTGATGCGTTCGTGAAAGGTCAATAAGTGGGGAGAGGCATATCGGCCTGTGCGAAGGCCATGAGCAGTTAACAACGCATCGATCATGGCACAGGTAGAGCCTTTGCCATTGGTGCCAGCCACCGTGATGACACGGGCGTGTCCGGGAGAGATGCCCATGCGTGATGCAACCGCCGCTATACGCCCCAGACCCAATTCAATTTCGGTCGGGTGGCGTTGTTCTAAAAGCGACAGCCAATCTTCAACAGAGCGTTGCATGAACCATTTTCCATTTTACGGTTAGCATAATGCCAACATCATTCGGCGAACAATGTTGGCATTGTGGTGATAACCTAGTGCGGTACCTGACGATTATACCGTTTGATAATGCACCAGCTTTTTGAGAATTGAAGCCAATTTTGGTCGCAACTGGCTGCGTTCAACGATCATATCCACCGCACCATGTTCCAACAAAAATTCACTTCTTTGAAAGCCTTCAGGTAACTTTTGACGAACCGTCTGTTCAATAACCCGCGTGCCAGCAAAGCCAATCAAGGCATTGGGTTCTGCAATATTCACGTCACCTAGCAAAGCCAAGCTAGCAGATACGCCGCCGAAACAAGGGTCGGTCATTACCGAAATATAGGGCAAGCCCAGCGAATGCATTCTTTGAATCACAGCACTGGTTTTTGCCATCTGCATCAATGAAAACAAGGCTTCCTGCATTCTTGCGCCACCTGAGGCCGAAAAACACACAAAGGGAATTTTTTCTTCAATGGCTTTTTCAGCACCCATAACAAACTTTTCACCAACCACGGTGCCCATTGAACCGCCCATAAAGGCAAACTCAAACGAGGCCACGACGACAGGTTGACCTTCAACGGTGCCTTTGAATACCACCAAAGCATCTTTTTCACCGGTGTCTTTTTGGGCAGCCGTTAGACGATCTTTGTATTTCTTGGTGTCTTTGAATTTCAACCGATCGATCGGTTCAATGTTCGCGCCAATTTCAGAACGGCCATCTTGATCCAAAAACATATCGATGCGCTTTCGGGCAGTAACACGGTGGTGATGGTTGCACTTGGGGCAAACATCAAAATTCTTTTCAAGCTCAGGGCGGTACAACGGCGCGCCACACTTGGGACATTTACGCCACAAACCTTCTGGAATCTGACTGGTTTTTGATTCAGAGCGAATCATCGATGGAACCAGTTTGTCTAACCAGTTATTCATACGAGTACCTGCATTGGGTCAATGGGTTTTAATTGCGTGATCCATAGCGTCACGCATTTCAGCTATCCTAGCGCCTATGTCGGCAGTGATAGTGCCTGTAGGCTGACCAGATAGCTCATTGATGCGATTAACCAACATACTACCTACTACCACACCATCTGCAACTGCTGCTACTTGTGCAGCCGTGTCGGCATTACTTATGCCAAATCCCACAGCGATTGGCAAATCGGTCATCGACCGCATATGCGCTAGTTTCTGGCTTACATCATGGATGTCGAGTTGATTAGACCCTGTAACACCCTTTAAAGACACATAATAGACGTACCCTTTGCACTGGTCCAAAATCAATTGGGCGCGCGCATCGGACGTAGTAGGTGTCAACAAATAAATCGGCAGAATATTGGCTTCATCTAACAATGCCGTCAGGGTAACTGCTTCTTCTGGTGGGAGGTCGACCGTGATCATACCATCGACACCAGCAGCTTTAGCTGCTGCGACAAATATCTCATAACCCATGACTTCAATCGGGTTTAAATAGCCCATGATAACCACACCAGTAGACTGATCCGCTTCTCTAAATTGGCGCACCACTTCAAACACGTCGTGAAGGCTGGTGTGGTGTTTCAATGCACGTTCGTTAGCCAGCTGAATCACCGGACCATCGGCCATTGGATCTGAAAAAGGCACACCCAACTCAATCACATCAGCACCTGATGCCACCATAGCGTGCATCAAAGCGAGTGTCGTGGCCGTATCAGGGTCACCAGTAGTAATGAAAGGGATCAGTGCGGCACGGCGGTCTGCTTTTAATGCAGCCAATGTTTTTTCAATTCTATTCATGTCCATGCCTCATATTTCGATGTTATCGAGTGCGGCCACGGTGTGAATATCCTTATCACCTCGACCCGACAGATTCACAATGATTTTCTTTCCTGGTCCCATTTGGACAGCCAATTTTTTGGCATAAGCCATAGCATGAGCGGACTCTAGGGCTGGCATAATGCCTTCAACAAGCGTGAGCTCTCTGAACGCATCAAGCGCTTCTGTATCGGTAACCGACACGTATTGTGCACGGCCCATATCCTTTAACCATGAATGCTCAGGTCCAACGCCAGGATAATCTAAGCCAGCAGATACCGAATGGGTACCCTGTATCTGGCCGTCTGGGTCTGACATTAAATAGGTGCGATTTCCGTGCAAAACGCCCGGCTTACCCACTGATAGCGGTGCAGCATGCCTTCCCGTTTCAACACCATCTCCACCAGCCTCAACACCATAGATCGCGACACTGGTGTCAGGTAAAAATTCATAAAATAAACCGATCGCGTTAGAACCACCGCCCACACACGCCACCAAAGCGTCTGGCAGATCGCCGGTTTGGTCAGCCATTTGACGCTTGGCTTCGCGGCCAATAACCGATTGAAAATCACGCACCAACTGGGGATATGGGTGAGGGCCAGCTGCTGTACCAATAATGTAAAATGTGTCGTCAATGCGTGTCACCCAATCTCGCATCGCTTCATTCATAGCATCCTTAAGTGTTCTCGTACCCGAAGTGACTGCTCGCACTTCAGCCCCTAGCAGCTTCATGCGGTAAACATTGAGCTTTTGTCTTTCAATGTCGTCAGCGCCCATGTAAACCACGCATTCTAATCCCAGACGTGCAGCAACGGTCGCTGTTGCCACGCCATGCTGCCCCGCGCCGGTTTCTGCAATGACACGTGGCTTGCCGGTATATTTGGCGAGTAGTGCTTGGCCAATGGTGTTGTTAATTTTGTGCGCGCCGGTGTGGTTCAGGTCTTCACGTTTTAAATAGACATCAGCACCGCCCCACTTTTTGGTCAAATGCTGGGCAAAATACAAGGGTGATGGTCTGCCGACATAATGGGCAAGATCGGTGTCAAACTCTTTAATGAATTCGGGATCATCTTTTAATGTGTTGTACGTTTCGGTGAGTTGGTCTAATGCAAACATCAATGTTTCTGATGCAAATCGGCCTCCATAAGGTCCGAAGTGACCACGCGCATCCGGCATTTCACGATAAATGGTATTGGGTGTAGATGACATTGTAATCCCCTATTGCTCAAGTAATGCAGCATCCGCTTGCATCACTCGTGCTAAAAATGAAGCGATTCTTTTGGTATCTTTTATGCCCTTTTCACGCTCAACACCTCCACTGACATCGACAGCAAATGGTGTTACTTGTTGTATGGCATCAAAAACATTTTCTGGCGTTAGTCCACCCGCTAATATCAACGGCTGACTAGGATGAATGCGCTGTGCTGCTGTAAAAAGATCCCAATCAAAGGTCTGACCGGAACCGCCAGCGACACCAGGAACAAAGGTGTCTAGCAGCAAGGCTTTTGCGTGAGGGAATTTCGCCATCTCGTTGTCCAAAAATATTTTGGACTTAACTTGAAGCGCTTTAATAAAGGGCTTGTTAAATTGCCTACAAAATTCATCAGTCTCGGCACCGTGGAATTGGATAAGATCAATTTCTACATGAGTTAGGATAGTGTTAACGGTTTCAACAGAGGCGTCAACAAATAATGCAACCCGTGTGATGAACGCTGGCAATTGTTGGCAGATTGCTGAGGCCGTTTGAATTGAGACCGCTCTGGCACTCTTTTCAAAAAATACAAATCCCAACGCATCAGCGCCGGCATCAATCGCGGCCCATGCGTCTTCAACCGTTGTAATACCACAAATTTTAACCCGGGTTCTCATATTACTCCTGCAGGTGCATTAAAAAATGCGGCCCTAAATAGGTCTGGGGTACTTCAAATTTAGCATCATATATCGCATCAACAAAATACAGCCCATTGGCCAACGCCGTCACTGCACCCTGATTTCTATTTTGAAAAGCCAAAAGCGTTGATATCCAATTTTCCGGCTGCTTGCCCTCACCAATTTCCATCAAGGCACCAGCCAAATTGCGAACCATGTGATACAAAAACCCATCAGCCGTGATATCAATGACGATGTACCTGCCGGTCTGCTGCACACTGATTGATTTTACCGTGCGCACCGGTGACGCCGCTTGGCAGTTTGACGCACGAAAGGTAGAGAAATCATGGGTCCCTAACATAGCCTGCGCAGCGGCATGCATGGCTTGGGCATCTAAGGGCCAGCGGTGCCATGTAAGATGCTTTCTGAAAAGCCCTGGTGCAATGGGGTTATTATAGATCACGTACCGATAGCGACGTTCCAATGCACTGAATCGGGCGTGAAAATCATGGTTCATCTCTTTCGCCCATTGCACACTGACCGTTGGCGGCAAATGGGTATTGGTCCCCACCGTCCAGCCATAATCCTTTCTACGGGCATCTGTATCAAAATGGATCACTTGGCGGGAAGCGTGCACGCCTGTGTCGGTGCGGCCTGCACAAAACAGACTGACAGGATGGTTGGCCACTTTACTTATGGCTTCCGTTAACGTTTGCTGAACCGAGGCAACACCGTCTTTTTGAATCTGCCAACCATAATATTGGCTGCCATCATACTCAATAACCATCGCCACGCGGCGCTGGTAATCGGGGTTCCTCGGTGGAAAAATCTCTGACATAGGTACCTAAAAAAAAACCGCTAAAAGGGGATTTTAGCGGTTTCGAACAATAATTGTTGATAAAAAATGCAGTTACTTCAACTGAACAAGCATTTCCTCAGCTTTACGGATCTGCTCAGCGCTGCCTTCTGTCATGACTTCCTGAAGAATCTCTTTGGCACCTTCTTTTTCGTCCATGTCGATATAGGCGCGCGCCAAGTCTAACTTGGTGGAGATCTCATCGGAGCCGTCGGCCAAATCAAAATCATCGTCGGCTGACATGCCTTCTAAATCAGCATTCAAATCTTCCAAATCACCTAGGTCGAAATTGTCATCAGCAAACATGGGCAGATCATTGGCCGAATCGTCTGAATCGGCACTCAGCACGTTGACGTCTTTCAATGCTGCAACACTGTCATCTTCAACCGCAGCCAATTCACTGTCAAAATCACCCAAATCGGCAAGTGCAGTCTCAAAATCGACACTGCCATCGTCAAGGTCTAGTGCGTCCATTAGGGCGGCATCATCTGATACTTCAGTCGCTGGTTGTTCGCCAGTCGGCATGAGCGAATCAAAATCGTCATCCAAATTAAAGCCAAGCGCATCATCGAGCGCCTCATCGGAGGTTGCCCTGTCTGAGCCAGGCGATTCGCCAAATGGGTCGTCGGCCTCCACATCAGTTAGGAAGTCGTCATCCACATCACTAGCTGATGTCTCACCCGGCACCAGCGCCTCTGTATCTGCATCCAAATCCACGCCTTCTGGCATTGTTTCTTGGTCAGATCCATCAGTAGATAGCAAAAGATCTTCATCGAAATCGAAGTTTATGCCACCTTCATCATCAGCTGCGGTAGCTGTTTTTGGCTGAGCTTGTGATGGCTCTGCATCTGTATCCAAATCCACGCCGTCTGGCATTGTTTCTTGGTCAGATCCATCAGTAGATAGCAAAAGATCTTCATCGAAATCGAAGTTCATGCCACCTTCATCATCAGCTGCGGTAGCTGTTTTTGGCTGAGCTTGTGATGGCTCTGTATCTGCATCCAAATCCACGCCTTCTGGCATTGTTTCTTGGTCAGATCCATCAGTAGATAGCAAAAGATCTTCATCGAAATCGAAGTT
>CAJXZL010000016.1 GCA_913063165.1 uncultured Saccharospirillaceae bacterium
GTCATTGCCATCATGGTTGCTTGGAGAATATTGTACCGTTCAATTTCTTCTACGGTAGCCCGCGCGATACAAAAAGCCAACGATTGTGCTTTTATTTGCTCAAACAATGTTTCACGTTTGAGTTCTGACAGTTGTTTTGAATCGTTCAGACCAACCAAACGGTGGTCGGGCATTAAAATAACGGCTGCGGCAACCACATCACCTGCTAACGGTCCTCGACCGGCCTCATCAACACCCGCAACACGGGCACCCATGCCAAATTGTGCCTCTAAATCTTCGTATGCCATTATGACAGAAGTGCGAGGACTGCGTCTGCCGCTCGCTGGTCTGCATCACGTCTTAACCGCACGTGCTGACGGTGGAATTCACGAATGTGATCGTCTCGGTAGCCTTGCTCTAAGCAGTGTCCCATGGCCGGAATTAACAGCGCCGCTTGCGCCTGATCTTGCAAATATTCTGGCATTAACGCACGTTCAGCCAATAAATTCGGCAGTGCTGCCCACTCAATTTTTACCAGCCACTTGACCAGCCACCAAGACAGTGTGGCCATTTTATAACTCACCACGGTGGGCTTTTTGAGCAGCATGGCTTCTAGCGTGGCGGTTCCTGACGTCATTAACAATGCATCAGCTGCCGTCATGACGCGCTGTGAGTCCCCTTCCACAATCCGTACCTGTAAGTGCGGATAAGCCGCTACTTGCACTGCTATGGCTTGGCTACAGGCTGCGTTAACAGCGGGAATTAAAAATTGTATACCAGGATGCGTTTCTATGAGACCGACTGCTGTCTCAAGGTACAGCGGCAACATGCGCGCAATCTCGCTCAGTCGACTCCCTGGCATTAATGCCACGCACGTAGTGTCTAGGGGCAGACCCAAGGCGGTGCGTGCAGCCTCGGTATCTGGCTCAAGCGGAAACTGATCTGCTAGGGTATGACCAATAAAGGTCGCATGCATGTCAAAGCGGTCATAAAAGGCTTTTTCAAAAGGAAACAAACAAAGTACGGTATCCACCGACCGCTTAATACCGTGCACACGCCCTTGTCGCCATGCCCACACCGAGGGGCTGACGTATTGCACGGTCTTGATACCGCGCTGCTTTAGTTTTTTTGCCACGGGAAGACAAAAGTCCGGTGCATCGATACCAATAAAAATGTCCGGTGGATTGTCGGTGAAACATTGTATGATTTTTTTTCGAACGGCCAGAAGTGGACGTATATGCCGAATGACTTCGATGAGCCCCATGACAGAAAGTGTTTCCATCGGCTCAAGGCTTTCGCAACCCTCAGCGATCATTTTAGGACCACCAATGCCGATAAAAGTGAGGTTGGAATGTTGGGATTTTAGTGCTTTGATAAGCCCTGCACCGAGGATATCACCCGATGCTTCTCCGGCAATAATACCCACACGGAGCGGTCGGGAAATCAACGCACAATGCCTCGCGTCGCGTTGTGAATCGAGTCAATAAAACGTTGAAGTTCACCCGAATCGTCTTTCCAGGTCTGTAATTCTTCAACCGCGTCGTGCAGCGTTGCCCCTTGGCGATAGACAAGTTTATAGGCATTTCTTAACAAATGAATGACCGATTTATCGTAGCCGCGGCGCTTCATGCCTTCATAGTTCATGCCGTGGGCCGCTGCAGGATTACCTTGAACCGTTACAAAGGCCGGAACATCTTTAAATAGGGTGGTGCCTCCGCCTAGCATGGCATAATCGCCGATACGGCAGAACTGGTGTACGCCACAGGTACCACCGACTATGGCACCCTTTCCAACATGCACATGCCCCGCCAATTGGCTGCCATTGGCCACAATAACATCGTCCCCAATTTGGCAATCGTGGGCAATGTGGCTGTAATTCATAAACAGTCCGCCATTACCAATGGAAGTGAGTGAGTGGTCATTCACAGTTCCACGATGCACGGTCACAAATTCTCTAAAAATATTATGGTCACCAATTTCTAGAAAGGTTTTCTCACCCTGGTATTTTTTATCTTGGCAATCTTCACCAATAGAAGAAAACTGATAAAACTGATTATGTGCGCCGATGCGGGTATCACCCTTGATCACCACATGGGGTCCAATAACACAACCATCGCCTATTACGACGTTTGCCCCAATAATGCTATAGGCTCCGACAGTGACGTCACGTCCGAGAATGGCACTTGAATCAATTATCGCAGTAGGATGAATCACGTATTACACCTTTCTTTCAGCAAACATGAGGTCAGCATTACAGACCAATTGGCCATCCACTGACGCTTTGCAAGCAACCTTATAAATGCCACGTCTCCCAGCAACATAGGTCACCTCAATATCCAACCGATCACCAGGCACTACTTGTCGTTTGAAACGCACGTTGTCTAAACCCGCAAACAACATCAAATACCCATCAGATGCCTTATTACCTGTAGTTAAATAGCCAAGAACGCCTGCTACCTGCGCCATGGCTTCACAAATCATGACACCAGGAAAAATCGCATGGCTAGGAAAATGGCCATTAAAAACGTCTTCATTGCCGGTAATATTCTTATAGCCCTTTACATAGGAGCCAGGGACTAACTCGGTGATACGGTCTACCAGCAACAAGGGATATCTGTGTGGAAGAATATGTCTTATCGCTTCAAAATCCAAAGGTAACGTAAAGTCGCTCATAACTCTGATATTCCCGAATAAAATGTAACGCAATAGACCTAATCTTGTGCCAAAAAGTCACAAGTCATGCTGGTCGGTCACGCCACCGTTTATGTGCATAAAAACAAAATGCCTAGACTAAGCGCTAATTTGAATCATCTTTTCCTGGTGCATCTGACGCCTCGTTGCCAGAAGGCAACAGATTTTCTAAGCGTTTTTCTAATTGTTGTACTTGTTTGTGCAATTCGTCTATGTGGCGCATTCTCGCTACCATTTTACGCCAGGATTTCGCGGGGGACAGTCCTGTGCCGGATGAATACATGCCCGGCTCTGTTACATTACCGGTAACCATGCATTGACCCGTAAAGATGGTCCCTGGTGCCGTAGTCAAATGGCCTGCAAAGCCGCTCTGCCCACCCACCATGGTATGGTGCCCGATACTGGTAGACCCAGATATGCCCACTTGACCGGCCAACGCGGTATGCGCACCAATTCTGACGTTGTGGGCAATGTGCACCAAATTATCGATCTTTACGCCGTCTTCAATCACGGTATCTTCTATCGCACCACGATCGACAGCACAATTTGCGCCAATTTCTACGTCATCACCAATTACCAACCGGCCAATCTGTGCGATTTTCGACCAATTGCCTTGATGATTCGCATAACCAAAACCATGGCTACCGAGCACCGAACCAGAATGAATCCGACAACGACTGCCCACAATCACCTGGTGATAAACCGTGACGTTTGGATATAGCCAACTGTCAGCACCTATCATGCTGCCGTCGCCGATGGTTACATTTGGCCCGATTCGGACGCCAGCTGCTAGGGTAACATGGGCACCAATAACCGCATGGGCGCCAATGACAACGCCTTCACCTAGGGTGGCGGTGTCTGCGACTACCGCACTGGGATGAATATCAATGGCCACTGGCGGTTCTGGATCAAATACACTGGAAATGGTTGCGAACGCCAAATAGGCATCTTCGACCACAATTACATCGCCGGTATAATCACCTGCCAAGGATTCTTTTAGCAGCACAACGCCGGCTGTACAGTCAGTTAACAGCGGCCGATGTTTTTTATCGGACAAAAACGTAACAGCGTTTTCGCCAGCCTGTTCTATCGCGGCCAATCGCGTGATGACGCGTGCAGCATCGCCTCGGAGTACACCGCCTACCAAGGCAGCAATACGGCCAGCGGTAATCATTACTGCGATCCTAGTACGCGTGCGTTGAACGCTGCTAATACCAAGTCAGTCACATTGAATCCGTCACCTGCATAGATCACCGACTGTGCATCCAACATCAAATCAATTGATTCTGCCGCGACCACATCCTTAATGGCTTCAAGCAGCACAGGCTGATAATTCTTCACGAACGCCTGCTGTCGTTGCTGCTGGATCTGGGTCAATTTATCGACCAAACTTTTTCGCTCTGCCAGTAGGCTGTTAACCAAGTTCATCTCGGTCTGCACATCGGCTTCTGCCATGATGGCACTGTCAGTTTCTAGACGACCGCGGATCTCTGTGACCTGCTGTTCGATAGATCGAATGCGTTGCTCATCAGGACCAAATTCCTGTTTCAATTTTTCAGTTTCAGCACGAGCTGCTTCACTCTGAAACATCGCGACATTCTTATCCAGAAATGCAATTTTGGTTTCTGCAAATACCAGGGTTGAAAACAGCAAAAATACTGCAACGAGACTACTCTTCAACATAACATCTTCCTCAATTAAAAATTACATGGCATAGCCAAACGTAAACATAAAGCTTTGTTGCAAATCACCGGTTTGTGCATTTAAAGGCCATGCCCAAATAAAACGCAAGGGTGCAATCGGTGTCATCCAATTCAACTCATAACCCATAGAATATCTCAAATCATCTGGATTGAAGCCAACATCACAATTCACATTGGTCGGCAGACATTGGCTGGTAAATACATTACCTGCATCAAAAAACAGCGACGATCGGAATTGACTCTTGTCCTTTGCAATGGGTGTTGGGAACAACAAATCAACACCGTATTCTAATTTCATATTGCCACCAATGGCAGCTGGCGTAGCCGTTGACGCTATGGGTGGCGTACTTTTCGGGCCCAAGGACCCGTAGCGGAAGCCGCGTACGGAGCTCACACCACCTGAAATAAAGTTTTCAAAGAACGGCAACGCATTGGTATTGTCAAAACCATCACCGTAACCCAAACCGCCGCGGAAACGCAGTACATAGTCATCGCCCAGCAATGGTTGGTAATATCGGCCACGGTAGTCGAGTTTATAATAAGCCAAATCGCTCAGAGGTAAACTCACATTAAGCGATACATTGTGGCTTTGCCCGTCCGTTGCCAAGAAGGTACCGTTGAGGCTGGAATATCGCCACGCCGAACTGAGCTCGAAATTAGAGAAATTCTTGCCGTGGTCGCCTATGAAATTGGCAATTTCCTGAGCGGGATTGGTAGCAAATAAAGCCGTTTGGGTATAGTCGATACCAAAACTAACCCGTTGATTCAGAGACAGCGGATAACCCAGAGAAACGCCACCGCCCCATTTATTGGTGGCGTAGTCGTTTTCGGAAATATTGGCGTTGTCAGTCTCATTCATAAATAGGTTATAAGCCAACGACACGGCGTCTTTGGTAAAATAAGGGTTGGTATAAGAAAAATCCAACATCTTTTGATAGCTGTTTATAGTCAGACTGGTCGAAACGTCTCGTCCTGAGCCTTGGAAATTCTTTTGCTTGTATTCACCCGCCACAAACAAACCGCCTGGATCTGCCCAGCCAATTGACCCCGTCAAGGTTGCATCTTTCATTTCTTCAACACTGATGTTGAGATCCACTTGATCCGGTATACCAGCAATGGGTTGTGTGGCTATTTGCACATTTTTGAAATAGCCCACCCGTTCCAATCGACGTTTTGATTCGCTGATCTTGGTTCCCGAGGCAAGTGCGCCTTCCTGCTGAGTCAACTCACGACGCACAACGCTGTCTTGGGTTGTGACATTGCCCTGAATGGTGATTCTACGGACATAGGTCCGTTGGCCCGGGTTGATAAATAGGTTAAGGGCAATGGTTTTCTTGGCTTCATCTACATCACTGCCGAGTCTCAGCTGCGGAAACACATAGCCCAAATCCGATAAACGTTCTTGGATGGCTTTTTGAATATCAATAATTTGTTTACGGGAAAACACACTGCCAGACGATACAGTGGCGAGCTTTAATAAGGCGACATCATCACCCACCAAGTCTCCGCTGAGTTCAAAAGACGACAGGTGAAACAGCTCACCTTCACTGATGTTATAGGTGATATAGACTTCATCTAAAGCGGGCGACAGGGTGACCTGTGTCGACATCAGCTCGTAGCGCAAATACCCGCGATCGAGGTAATAACTGGCTAGCCGTTCTTGGTCACCGCGCACGGCGTCAGAAGAATAAAGGGTCTTTTTAGAAAATACTTGAAATGGGTTACCCGGGCGTTTGGCTTTTAGCTTCATCACTGCCAGCAGCGGTTCATTGCTAAAGGCCTGTGTGCCGGTAATATTTATATTGGCAATCTTGGCTTTTTTGCCTTCAACAACGGTGATGGCCAATTTGACACGGTTGCCTGGCACCGGTGTCAATGCTGATTGGATATCTACGGCATAGTGGCCCATCGCGGCGTATTGGCGCTCAACTTCTAGCAATAGCCCGTCCATTTTACTGCGACTAAACACGTCGCCCTCTACCAAACCCGCATTTGAAAACACTTGTTTCATGCCAGCTGTGGGGATGAGTTTGTTGCCTGTAAAGGTAATTTCAGACAGCGCAGGCTGTTCTATCACGTCATAACGCACCAACCCTGATGTTGGGTCACTCCACACACTCACGTCTTTAAAATATCCGGTGGCAAACAGCCGTTTTAGCCCGAGGCTTAAATCATTGTTATTGGCAATATCACCGACTTCAAGAGGCAAACTATTTCTCACCGTCCCCAACGACACGCGCTGAAGGCCTATGATATCTATTTCAGATACCGTAAAGCTGTCAGCCCATATACCACCTGACAAGCCCACCAACAGCGTAATCAATAGCAATCGAAATTTCATAGAACCGCATATCCCAAAAATGAGTCAAGTGCCTAAATACAGTGTGCCGTTACTTTTCGAGCCAATCGTATCCATTCAAAATAAACGGACGATGTCATTCACAATGGCGAATACCATGATAACGACCAACAAACTCGATCCAATGCGAAACCCAAATGCCTGCACATGCTCTGGCAACGGCTTACCCCATATCCATTCGATGACATAATACAAAAGATGGCCACCATCTAGAACGGGTATTGGCAATAAATTGACCACGCCTAAACTGATACTGATAAACGCCAAAAAGCCGAGAAACACTTCTGGTCCAGACGCGGCGCTTTGCCCTGCCATTTTGGCGATGGCGACTGGCCCACCAATATTTTGTGTGCTAATGGCTCCTGACAGCATTTTGCCAAACATTGAGAAACTCATACCTACCGTATCCCACGTTTTATTTAACGCCTTCCACAACGATGTCAGCGGTCCGTATTGTAGCGTGACAAAGAAATCTTCAGGTAATTCCGGCAACAAGGGTGACACGCCCAAATAACCAACACCAGAGTCTTGTCGGTCTGGCGTAACGGTCAGTTGTAGTAGCCAACCATCCCGATCGATGTCGAGTACCAAAGGTTTCCCGGGGGATGCCTGGACCCTTTCCACGAGCGCATCCCAACCAGACACTGCCTGGTCGTCAACTGCAACGATATGATCACCAACAGCGATGCCGCCTCGCTCTGCTGCACTACCAACCTGCACGGTATCGATGGTGGCGTCGAGATAGGTGCCCAAAGGCATCAAGCCTAATAATGCTACGGGATCATCAATATCGGTACCTGATAACCATCCGCTCACTGCGATACTGTATTGTCGCCTATCGGCATCGGTCAGCACAATAACGCCAGAATCACCAGCGCGCTCAATCAGTGCCATCCGTGCTTCCTGCCAGGTGCTGACCTGTTTCCCATCTACCTGTGCAATCACCGTGGGTGCAGCAAATCCTGCCTCTTCTGCTAGGCTTCCTGGTAACACACCTGAGACATAAGGACTGACACCCGTAACACCAACCATTAACAGGATCCAATAGGCGACCACGGCAAACAAGAAGTTGGCCAAAGGACCCGCACTCACAATGGCGACTCTCTGCGCTACTGGCTTACTTGTGAATTCATAGCCCGCGTCTGCTTCCGACACATCGCCTTCTCTGGCGTCCAGCATCTTGACATAACCACCCAGTGGCAGCATGGCAATCACAAACTCGGTACCCTGCTTGTCGTACCACCGAAACAAAGGTTTCCCAAAACCAACGGAAAAACGCAGCACTTTGACGCCACAGCGTCGTGCTACCCA
This sequence comes from uncultured Saccharospirillaceae bacterium, assembly GCA_913063165.1. GTDB lineage: Bacteria > Pseudomonadota > Gammaproteobacteria > Pseudomonadales > Natronospirillaceae > CAJXZL01. Next base: position 8,044 of record CAJXZL010000016.1, read on the forward strand.
AAAGTGGCCGTATTCGTGAACAGTAACCAAGATTCCTAGGGTCACTATCAGTGCGAGAATGGTCATCATGAGGCAACACCCCGACGTTGACCTACCCAACGTTCAGCAGCAATACGGGCTTGTGCATCGACTGCGACAACTGCTTCAATGCTGTCGATGTTTGTCGGCTGCATGGTATTCAGTAATGTTTCGTTCAGAACACCGATGTCTAAAAATCCGATATCTCCCCGTAAAAAAGCCGCCACAGCAATTTCATTGGCGGCATTCAAAATCACTGGAGCGCTGTGTCCTTCTGAAAACGATTCACGCGCCAAGCGCAAATTCACAAAACGTACTTCGTCAGGTGCCTCAAAGTTCAGATGTGACAACTGCGTGAAATCTAATGGCGCTACGCCTGAGTCAATGCGTTCTGGCCAAGCCAACGCATTAGCGATAGGGGTACGCATATCCGGCTGGCCCATTTGCGCCAATATTGAGCCATCGTTATAGCGTACCATCGAATGAATGATCGACTGGGGATGCACCACCACCTCGACTTTATCGGCACCGACACCAAACAACCAGCAGGCTTCAATTAACTCAAGGCCTTTGTTCATTAAGCTGGCGGAATCCACCGAGATTTTTTGTCCCATGTCCCAATTGGGATGGGCACAGGCCTGTGCCGGCGTGGCACCTTTCAATTGCTCAAGCGTCCAGGTTCGAAAAGGACCGCCAGAGGCAGTGAGTAAAATCTTCTCGATACCCTGACTGGGATTGGCAAAATCAAATTGTGGCGGTAGGCATTGAAAAATCGCATTGTGTTCAGAATCCACTGGCAATAACAACGCTTTATGATCCTTCACAGCGTCCATAAACAACTGGCCAGCTGTCACTAACGCTTCTTTGTTCGCAAGCAACACTTTCTTACTGGATTTAACCGCTGCCAACGTGGGTTCTAAACCAGCGGCACCGACAATGGCCGCCATGACAATATCAACTTCTGCAGCTGACGCAACCTGTTGTAAGGCATGTGGCCCGTGCAGAAAGCTTATAGTGGAAGGTCCTACGAGGTCGCTGACCGCACGAATGGTATCTGCGTCGGCCATGACCACAACCTCGGGCTGGTGCTGTGCCACCAATTTCGCCATGAGTTGGGCATTTTTGTGCCCTGTTAAGGCAAAGACTTGATACCGTTGATTATGTCGCGACAATATATCCAATGTGCTGAGACCAATGGATCCCGTCGCACCAAGCACCGTAACCTTGAGTGTCACCTTAGATTACCACCATCGTCAGTAATAAGGCGAAAACCGGAACTGCGGCAGTTAGGCTATCAATTCGGTCCATTATGCCGCCATGACCTGGCAGAAGCTTGCTGCTGTCTTTAATGCCACGATGCCGTTTTGCCACGCTTTCTACCAAATCTCCCAGTATAGAAATGATAAACACGACGATGCTAACACCAAATAATCCTAACCACTGAGACAGATCAAATTCAAGGGTATCCGATAACATCAAGCCCGCTACCATGGCAATTAACATCACGGCTAGCAAACCACCAAACACACCTTCCCAACTCTTACCAGGAGACACATTTGGTGCCAACTTGCGCCGCCCAATGGCACGGCCTACCACGTAGGCACCAACGTCGGCACCCCACACAATCAGCATCAAATAAATAATCCAGAAATTACTTTCTTGCAAGGTTTTCAGGGTCATCAGACCGACCCACATAGGCACCAATACCACGACACCGAGCACAGATAACGTGGATGTTTTAAAACAAAAGGCCGGTAGTTTGGGGAAGTTTTTCACAAACCAAAGGGATGCAACCCACCATATCAGGGCAACCCACAACACGGCTTTGTAAAGCAGAGCTGCATTAATACCCATTGGGTTGTAATAGAGCCCTGCCATCAGCAGCACCAACACACCGACATAAGCAACACGATTGACCATGCCTTCAATGCCTGCAAGCCTTGTCCATTCCCAGCCACCCAGCACCACGATTAGGCCAATGAAGAGCGCAAACTCTGTGAGTGGTAAAAAGAAAATGCCCCCAATCATAATGGGCGCAAGTACCAATGCGGTTAATATTCTCTGATATAACATGAAATTCAAAGCGCCTGATTTAGTTGGTCATCGGTTTTACCAAACCGCCTAACCCGTTTAGAAAACGCATCAAAAGCAGCTTCCAATACCGCTTCGTCGAAGTCTGGCCACAATACATCTGTAAAATACATTTCGGTATAGGCCATTTGCCAAAGCAAAAAGTTGCTTATGCGCTGCTCGCCAGCAGAACGTATACATAGGTCGGGGGCAGGCAATCCTGCAGTCGACAAATAGGATTCAATGGATGCGTCTGAGATGTCTTCTGGTGCCAATTCGCCTCGCTGCACCTGTGCTGCCAATTGACGCACGGACTGCACGATATCCCATTGCCCACCATAATTGGCAGCCACTACCAATGTAAGACCGGTATTGTCTTTCGTGAGTGATTCAGCGGCAACAATTTGTGCTTGAATCTTGTCATTGAAGGCTTTTGTGTCGCCAATGACTTTTAATCGAATATTATTTTTATGTAGCTTCTTTACTTCACTCTTCAGTGCAAATAGAAACAACTCCATCAATGCACTGACTTCATCCTTTGGACGTCGCCAGTTTTCACTGCTAAATGCAAATAATGTCAGTACTTCTACGCCACTTCTCGCACAGCCTTCTACAACTTTTTTGACCGCCCCTTTACCCGCCTTGTGGCCAGAAATGCCTGACAGCGAATTTCGTTTAGCCCAACGATTATTACCATCCATGATAATTGCAACATGCTTGGGAGCGGAACTACCTGTTGTCATAGTGACTTCCTGTTAAATGGCGAAGGCCCATCATCCGATGAGCCCTCCATACAACTTGATTTGGTGTTACACCTGCATCAAATCAGATTCTTTTTCGCCTAGGGCTTTTTCTACCAATTCAATATAGCTATCGGTCAATTTTTGAACCAGATCTTCACCCTGTCTCGCGTCATCTTCGCTGACTTCTTTTTCTTTCAAGAACTCTTTAATCGTGCTGTTGGCATCACGGCGTTGGTTACGAATAGAGATTCGTGCCTTTTCCGCTTCTGCTTTCGCATGTTTCACCAAATCACGTCGGGTTTCTTCAGTCAGAGCAGGCATAGATATCCGGATGTTGTCGCCAGACGTCGACGGATTCAACCCCAAATCGGACTTCAATATGGCTTTTTCAACAGGCGATATCATGGTCTTTTCCCAAGGGCTAATCGCCAGAGTACGACCATCTTCAATGCTGATGTTCGCCACTTGAGCGATAGGCACCATAGAACCGTAATAGTCCACAAATACCGTATCCAATAAGCTCGGAGACGCGCGGCCCGTTCTAATTTTATTAAATGCATGATCTAGGGCTTCTAGCGCCTTTTTCATGTCTGCTTCAGCTTCTTTTCTTACATCTTCAATCATGCGTTCGTATCCTCTACCATCAGAGTGCCTTCATTCTCACCCTTTATGACGCGAACCAATGCGCCAGGTTTGTTCATGTTAAATACCCGTACGGGCATCTTATGGTCACGCACAAGACACACTGCGGTCAAGTCCATTACACCCAACTGACGCTCTAATGCCTCGTTATAGGACAATCGATCATACTTTACCGCATCAGCAAATTTGCGCGGGTCTGCATTATAGACGCCATCTACATTGGTTGCCTTCAAAACGATATCGGCATCAATTTCTATACCACGCAAACAGGCAGCTGAATCAGTCGTAAAGAACGGATTACCAGTGCCTGCTGCAAAAATAACCACATCGCCCTGCTCAAGATAACGAATCGCTTTGCGTCGATCATAATGGTCATCAACGATGCCACTCATGGGGATAGAGGACATCACGCGGGTACGAATCCTGCATCGCTCTAGCGCATCCCGCATCGCCAATGCATTCATCACCGTAGCCAACATACCCATGTGGTCGCCGGTGACCCGATCTAAACCAGCAGCACTGAGTTCCGCGCCACGGAACAAGTTACCACCACCAATCACAAGACCAACTTGCAAACCGATACCAATTAACTGACCGATTTCCAATGCCATGCGATCCAATACCTTGGAATCAATCCCAAAATTCTTTTCACCGGTTAATGCTTCACCACTTAACTTTAGCAATATTCGCTTATATTGCGACTGACCCTTAGAATCTGCCATTCAACCACTCCAATATGTCAACGAAACCCTTTTCGCTCGTGTCTATCATTGCGCAGCATTATATCACAAGCCATCGACCGAGTGCTTTTACAAAATACCCCAATCAAGTCAAAAAATTCGCAGTCTTTTGTGTAAAGCCACTTTCTTACAGGCACAAAAAAGGGCAGTTACACTGCCCTTTTTTACTGCAACTGGTTACTTTTTAACACCAGCTGCTTCTGCAACTTCTTTAGCGAAGTCAACTTCTTCTTTTTCGATGCCTTCACCCACTTCAACACGGGTGAAACCGATCATCGCCGCGCCAGCTGCTTTCAACAAAGCACCTACTTTTGTGTCAGGATCTTTAACGAAAGGCTGTTCTACCAAGCTGATTTCAGCCAAGAACTTCTTAATGCGGCCCTGAACCATCTTCTCGATGATTTCTGCTGGCTTGTTAGAACCTTCAGACTGCGCCTTAACCACTTCTTTTTCGCGATCCAGCACATCACTAGGTACCTGCTCTGCAGACACATACTGAGGATTGATTGCAGCAACGTGCATAGCTACGTCACGACCTAGGTCAGCGTTGCCGCCAGCCATTTCTACCAATACGGCAATACGACCACCGTGTACGTATGCTGCTACTGTGCTGCCTTCAGCACCGATAGTAGCAATACGACGAACGGCAATGTTTTCACCAATTTTCTGAACCAAGGCTTCGCGTCGCGCTTCCAATTCGCCAGCCATCAATACAGCAACGTCAGACTGACGCTGAGCAAAAGCCGCATCGGTTACTGCCTCTGCAAAACCTAGGAAGTTGTCATCACGTGCAACAAAGTCAGTTTCAGAGTTGATCTCTACGATCATGCCGAACGTGCCATCTTCAGAAACGCGTGTTAATACAATGCCTTCTGCTGCAACACGACCTGCTTTCTTCGCCGCTTTTAAACCAGAATTCTTACGTAGGTTATCAATCGCTTCTTCGATATTGCCTTCAGTTTCAACCAACGCTTTCTTGCATTCCATCATACCGAGGCCGGTACGCTCGCGGAGTTCTTTCACTAGGCCTGCTGTAATAGTTGCCATGCCAAGTTCCTCTTAATGTTCAATTAGTTAATTACAACAAAGGGGGCGACGCCCCCTTTTCAATACTGTGCGTGCAAAGAGGCTTAGGCTTCTTTGTCAGCTTCCGGCGCTACCGCAGCAACTTCTTCAGTCACTTCAACGATATCGTCTTTAACGCCACCAGCTTCAACACGGCCTTCTAGGACAGCGTCTGCAGCAGAGCGAACATAGATTTCAATCGCACGGATAGCATCGTCGTTACCAGGGATAACGTAATCAACGCCGTCTGGGTTGCTGTTAGAGTCAACAACACCGATAACTGGGATACCCAATTTGTTCGCTTCTAGGATAGCGATACGTTCATGGTCAACGTCGATGATGAACAAAGCGTCAGGCAAACCGCCCATATCCTTGATACCACCGATAGACTTCTCAAGCTTTTCCATTTCACGTTCGCGCATCAACTTTTCTTTCTTAGTCAACTGCTCGAAAGTACCATCTTTTGCCTGTGCTTCTAGATCACGCAAACGGCGGATAGACTGGCGGATGGTTTTGTAGTTGGTCAACATGCCACCCAACCAACGGTGATTAACGTAAGGCATAGACACACGGCTAGCCTCAGACTTAATCACTTCTTGCGCAGCGCGCTTAGTACCAACAAACAAGATCTTGTTCTTGTTCATTGAAATCTTTTTGATAATGTCTAAAGACTTGTTCAACGCAGGCACTGTGTGCTCTAGGTTGATGATATGAATCTTGTTACGTGCACCAAAGATGTACTTGCCCATTTTTGGGTTCCAGTAACGTGTTTGGTGACCAAAGTGTACGCCTGCCTTAAGCAGTTCGCGCATAGATACAGTTGCCATAATCAGAAAATCTCTTTTTGAACGGGTTAAGCCTCCACCCATCCCTAACTTTCAACCCCGGAGGGCACCCAGAAAATCAGTGACGATAGGTGTGTGACAGTTATGTTTCATAGTTGCTCAGACGAAGTCGTCCAGAGCGGCGCGCTTTATACCATATTTAAGCCATTTTCCAAAGCCTTTTTACCAAAAGAAGTACAGAATTAAACTGGATGCTATTTATTACCACAACCAAGCCCCGCAGCGGCGCGTGAGCCGTGTAACAGCACCTGATCGGTTCCAAACACCGTGGTTTTTTGCGCCAATATAAACCGGCAGCCATAACAGCCCAACATTATGAAAAGAAACACACTCAATCAGGGCATTGTGGGTGGTGTAATGGGTAAATTTCAGTAGAATAGTGAATACTTTACTCAATTGGTCGGAATAGGCATGTCACTTATAAAGAACCCCAGTCAAATCGAAAAAATGCGCGTTGCAGGACGTTTAGCAGCAGAAGTACTCGATATGATAGGACCCTACGTAATCCCAGGTGTTACCACAGGTGAACTAGACACCATTTGCCACGACTATATTGTGAACCACCAAAATGCCATTCCAGCACCGTTGAATTATCACGGCTTTCCAAAATCGATTTGCACCTCCGTTAACAATGTGATTTGTCACGGAATCCCTTCAGACTCAAAGGTCTTGAAAAAGGGCGATATCGTCAATATCGACATTACTGTGATTAAAGATGGTTTCCATGGCGACACCAGTGCCATGTTTTATGTCGGTGACGTTGTACCGTCGTCAGAACGTCTGTGTACCGTCACCCAAGAATGCATGTATTTGGGTATTGCCCAAATAAAGCCGGGCGCACATTTGGGCGATATCGGGTATGCCATCGAACAGCATGCCACCAAAAATTATTACACCGTAGTCCAAGAATACTGTGGACACGGTATTGGCGATGTATTCCATGAAGAACCACAGGTACTTCATTATGGCACCCGTGGCACAGGCATGGTGATAAAAGAAGGCATGATTTTCACAGTGGAACCCATGATCAATGCCGGCAAACGCCATTCAAAATCATCCCCACCAGCTCCGCGTGGTGATGGATGGACCGTTGTGACCAAAGATGGACGCCTTTCGGCCCAATGGGAACACACCTGCTTGGTAACCAAAGATGGCTTTGAAATTTTAACGCTGCGACAAGACGAAGTGTTTCCGGACCATCTACTGAAATAGGAAAATGTCACATGGTTGATGTCGTTAACATCCATTCAGACCATCAACTGTTTGATCCAGACGCCTTCGCTCAGTCGCTTGCCACAGCACAGCCTCTGGACGCCTATAAAAAAGCACTCAAGCACCTCAACGACACCCAATACACTGCCTTTAAACAACAGTTTTCGGACGACGACTTTATTCGACATGCTGTTTACGGGCGTGCTTGGACAATAGACCAATTATTGACCGAGGCATGGAAGACGCAGGCATGGCCCACTGACAACATCGCCTTGCTCGCCGTTGGTGGCTATGGTCGCGGTGAACTGTTGCCACATTCAGACATCGACCTCTTACTGTTATTCGAATCTGAACGCGACATTGAACAATGCCAGCCTTTGATCCAAGCCTTCATAACCTTTCTGTGGGATATCAATCTCAAAATTGGCCACAGTGTCAGAACACCCGACACCTGTGCCGCCGAAGCAAAAAAAGACCTGACCGTCATCACCACATTGATTGAACATCGCCTCATTACTGGTAGCGAACAGATTCAAGCAGACATGGCCTACCGCATTCGCCCTGAGAAAATGTGGCCTAGCAGCGAATTCTTTACCGGAAAATTAGCAGAGCAACAGAACCGACATGACCGGTTCAATGAAACCGAATACAACCTTGAACCCAACGTCAAAAGCTCACCTGGCGGTTTAAGAGATGTGCAAACCATCGGTTGGGTAGCCAAGCGCCATTTCGGTGACTCACGCAATCGAGATCTGGTTACCCGAGGCTTTTTAACGGCGCCTGAATATCAAGCATTGCGATCTGGCTTGGCATTCTTGTGGCGTATTCGCTTCGGCTTGCACATGCTAACGGAACGACCAGAAGACCGATTGCTGTTTGACCTGCAGAGCCAACTGGCGGTGTTATTTGGGTATGAAGACAAAGCCGGTAAAATTGCCATCGAATGGTTAATGCAAGATTATTACCGCAGGGTGATAAGGCTGCGGTCACTTAACGACATGCTGTTACAACATTTCGATGAAGTGATCTTACAGGCTGGCCAACGAGACAATATCATCGCGTTAAATGACCGCTTTCAGATTCGCAATGGCAACATCGAAACCCTGCATCCACGGGTATTTCCCGACAACCCTTCGGCATTGCTCGAGGTGTTTGTATTGATGGCCAAGTCACCAGACATTCGCGGTATTCGCGCGGCAACTATCAGGCAAATTCGCCAAAATCGCCAGCTAGTGGATGACGCTTTTCGCAACACTGCTGCCAACCAAGCGCTGTTCATGGAGCTGCTACGGTCCGGAAAAGGCGTATCTACCAACCTGCTACGCATGAATCGCTTTGGCATTTTAGGTCTGTATTTACCCGAATTTGGCCGCATCATTGGTCAGATGCAGCATGATCTTTTTCACATATATACGGTCGATGCCCACACACTGTTGGTCATTCGCAATTTGCGTAAATTCCGACACCCAGGAAACACCTCAAAATACCCCTTGGTCACTGATATTATCCGGTCACTGCCCAAGATCGAAAATGCCTATATCGCAGCGCTTTACCACGACATAGCAAAGGGCCGTGGCGGTGATCATTCAAGCTTAGGCGCTGCTGATGTGAGGGCATTTTGTGAACGACACGGCCTGCCTGAGCGCGATACGACCTTAATTGTATGGTTGGTTGAAAGCCACCTACTCATGTCAGTCACTGCACAAAAGAAGGATTTGTCGGATCCTAAAATCATTGCTGACTTTGCAGATAAAGTGCAAAACCAAAGTTACCTAGATTATCTGATGGTGCTCACCGTTGCCGACATTAACGCGACCAACCCCAGCATTTGGAACAGCTGGAAAGCCTCATTGTTGAAACAGCTATATATTGAAACCAGACGGTACCTGCAGCTCGACCGCGCCAACCCACTGGAGACCCAACAACGTATTGCCGCTATAAAGGTAGATGCGATGGCAATACTAGACAGAATGGGTGTTGACGCCGCTGAAGTACAACGATTCTGGGCAACATTAGGCGACGAATACTTTGTTAGAGAATCTGCTGAGAGCATTGCTTGGCACGGCCATGAGATTTTAGAGGCCGGCCTGGACAGCACATCAGTATTGATACGTGAAATTAATGAGGAATCCTATGATGGTGCCAGTCAAATATTTGTCTATGCACCAGACCGCGCGCACCTGTTTGCCGACATCGCCCGTGCGCTTGAGTCACTACACCTCAATATTCATGACGCGCGCATTCTGACGGCAGCCCATACCCAATTTTCATTAGATACCTTTATCGTCTTAGACGACCAGGGCAATTCATTGGGTTCTGATGCGATGAAAATTGAAACCATTCGCATCAAATTGATGTCTGCGATCCTGCAACCGAAATCCGTTAAAGCCATTCACCGACGGGTGCCCAGACAGCTCAAGCACTTCAAATTCCCTGCACAGGTGCAATTGACCAATGATCCGCTTCAACACAGAACGCAAATAGACATTGTTACCGTTGACCGTCCTGGCCTTTTGGCTTCAATTGGTGAAATGTTTAGGGAATTCAATATTCAAATCCAAAACGCACGCATCTCAACGTTCGGTGAAAGGGTTGAAGACGTTTTCTTTGTATTAAACGCCGACAACCAACCCTTTGACCTTGCAGACTACGCACCATTGCAACAGGCATTAGAAACCAAACTCAATGCCCTTCAACAGGAATAGCATCATGATTACCCTGTACGGCATCCCGAATTGCGACACGGTGAAAAAGGCCAGAAAATGGCTAGAAATGCAGCACCTTGATTACCAGTTTCACGATTTCAGAAAAGACGGGGTAGACAGCACACTGGTCGCCCCTTGGCTGCAACAGGTCGACAGCACAGTATTGCTCAACCGTCGGAGTACGACATGGAAGCAGCTGAGTGACGCGGATAAATCCGTTACGACTGATGACCAACTCATCTCACTGTTGGTGGCCAATCCCACCCTCATCAAAAGACCGGTCATTGATTGCAATGGCGCAATCATAGTCGGATTTACACCAGACAGGCTTAACATTTTTTTAACCGAACATTTAGGGAAATAACATGGCTTTTTATGCAATTGCACTGGGTAGCTGCACTGAAAACAAGCAACACGACATTATTGAGTGTTTTTATCCGCAACCCATCATGGCGCCAAATGCCGAATGGGTAGGACAGTTACAGTCTGTATTATCAATGGGCCCTACTGCCTCAGTTACACGCGTGCCATTAAAGCACCTTGAAACCGTGGCCGATCTTTTTGAATCCGCTGACTATGACATGACCGCCCAATTTGCACGCTTATCAATAGAAGGTGAAACCGAATTGGTGCTAACCCTGCTTGAACAGGATATTGCACCCGATTCGGTACCCGCTGCCTATTTAAAGCTTCACTTGTTATCCCATCGTTTGGTGAAGCCCCACAGCACCAATATTGATGGCATCTTTGGTGTATTACGCAACATTGCATGGACCAACTTAGGTCCGATAGACATGCCTGAATTACCAGAATGGCAAATGGCAACGCGCGCCCGTGGTCAAACGTTACAGGTTTTTTCAGTCGATAAGTTCCCCAAGATGGTGGACTACGTTGTGCCGTCTGGCATCCGCATAGCCGACTCATCCCGCGTTCGCTTGGGCGCCTATTTGGGTGAAGGCACCACTATCATGCATGAAGGCTTTGTCAATTTTAATGCGGGAACCGAAGCCGCAAGTATGGTAGAAGGCAGAATTACAGCCGGAGTATTTGTACACAAAGGCTCAGACATTGGCGGCGGCGCCTCCATTATGGGTACGTTGTCTGGCGGCGGTAAAACCGTTATCTCCGTTGGCGAAAGTTGTCTGGTCGGCGCCAATGCTGGCATAGGTATTTCACTGGGCGACCGATGTATTGTGGAAGCTGGACTGTATATCACTGCCGGTACGAAAGTCTCTGTCGTTGATCCTGACACCGGCAACCATAGCGTCATGAAAGCAGCGGCGCTCTCTGGCCTATCAGATTTGTTGTTTATTCGTAACTCTCTGACCGGCGCAGTGGAATGTCGCGCCAATAAAACAGCGGTCTCCCTTAACGCCATTTTGCACCAAAACGATTAACGCCTACCGCCACCGCTTTTTAAAAATTGGGGTGGCATGCGTTTTTCGGCGAGTTAAACAATGCGATATATCAATATTATCTGGACTGACTAAAAATACCCTATCGGCCCTGATACTGGATGTGGCAGGATAAGGTCACTGATGGATGCAGTGGTCCATTACATTGTGTGCGACACGCCCCGCTTGATAGCTCCATAAAAGGCAGGCTTGTATCCATATAGAACCATTTTGCTAAACACGTAACCGTTCAATAATAACAATCCATAAGAGGATGCGAATACATGAAAATCGCAATTCCAAAAGAGTCTAATGTTCTAGAACACCGCGTTGCAGCAACCCCGGCAAGTGTCGAAAAATTGATCAAGCTGGGTTTCACCGTTTCAGTCGAGACGGGTGCTGGTAAAAGTTCCAATTTCACCGATGATGCTTACCAAGCGGTAGGTGCCGACATCGTATCCGATAAAAAGTCGATTTTCGGAGCGACCGACATCCTGTTAAAGGTTCTTGCACCTAATCCTGAAGAAATCGCCTTAATTGCGCCAAAAACCACTTTGATTAGCTTTTTATGGCCCGCTCAAAATCCCGCCTTGCTGACAGAACTGTCAGAAAAGTCGATTAATGCGTTGGCGATGGATTCCGTGCCACGTATTTCACGCGCACAAAAGATGGACGCACTGTCATCGCAGGCCAACATCGGTGGTTACCGCGCTGTTATCGAAGCCGCCCACCATTTTGGTCGTTTTTTAAATGGCCAAATTACGGCTGCAGGCAAGATTCCACCCGCCAAAATTTTGGTCATTGGCGCCGGTGTAGCAGGCTTATCTGCTGTTGGTACAGCCAAGAGCATGGGTGCTATTGTTCGGGCTTTTGATACCCGTCCAGTGGTGCAAGAGCAAGTCGAATCTATGGGTGGCGAATTCTTAACCGTTGAGATTGAAGAAGACGGTTCGGGCACTGGCGGTTATGCCAAAGAGATGTCTCAAGAATTTATTGACGCTGAAATGGCGTTATTTAGAGAACAAGCCAAAGAAGTCGACATTGTTATCACCACCGCATTGATTCCAGGAAAGCCAGCACCGCGCTTGTGGCTGAAAGACATGGTTGAACTCATGAAAGAAGGTTCCGTCATTGTTGACCTCGCTGGCGAGCAGGGCGGTAACTGCGAATTAACAGTGGCGAATGAAGTTGTCACCGCACATGGCGTCACGATCATTGGTTATACCAATCTGCCATCGCGTTTACCCACTCAAGCATCAACGTTATATGCGCAGAACTTGGTGCATCTATTAACCGACATGACGCCTGAGAAAGACGGCAACATGGTTATTAATATGGATGATGAAGTCATTCGTGGTGCCACCGTGACAAACGAAGGGGCTATTAGCTGGCCTCCTCCAGCGCCGGTGCTTTCTGCAGCACCCCCTGCCCCTAAAAAAGCCGTAGCACCACCAGTAAAGGTCGAAAAGAAAAAGACCTCAGGCACGCAAATCGCCATTTATTGGCTGATTGCCGGTCTGGCTTTGCTCGGGTTAGGTAATGTGGCACCTCAGGAGTTTGTCGCACACTTCACCGTCTTTGTTTTGGCCATTTTCATTGGTTGGCAGGTGATTTGGAATGTCTCCCACTCGCTACATACACCTTTAATGAGTGTGACCAACGCCATTTCGGGCATTATCGTGGTCGGTGCTCTGCTTCAAATTAGCAGCGGTGACACATTGGGCGGCTCGACACTGGTCAGTGCATTAGCATTTATCAGCGTACTAGTAGCTTCTATTAATATTGCAGGCGGATTTTTTGTTACCCACCGCATGCTTAAAATGTTTAGACGATAGGGAGTAATAACATGACGGGTATGATTACCATGGCCTATCTATTGGCCGCCATTATGTTCATTCTCAGCCTATCCGGTCTGAGCTCACAAGAAACTGCTAAACGCGGTAATTACTACGGCATCGCCGGTATGACCATCGCCATTGTCGCGACGATCGCCAGCTCGATGGTGCATGCTTACGGCCTCATTGCCCTAGCAATGGGTATTGGCGCAGTCATAGGCTTGTTTTTGGCAAAGCGGGTTGAAATGACCTCCATGCCTGAATTGGTTGCCATGCTGCACAGCTTTGTTGGTCTTGCTGCCGTTTTGATTGGTTGGGGCGGTTATCTAGAAGCCAGTGCGCTCATGGGTACCGAGTTAGTCATTCATAACATCGAAATCTACTTGGGTATTTTCATTGGTGCAGTGACCCTGTCGGGTTCATTGGTTGCCTTTGCAAAACTCAAAGGTTTGGTGTCGGGCAGCCCACTAACCCTGCCAGGTCGTCATTGGATGAATGGCGCAGCCATTTTGATCTCAGTGATCCTATTGGTGATGTTCGTTAAGGCAGGTCACGGTGGCTCAACTGCTACCATGCTAATGATCATGACCTTGATCTCATTGGCATTGGGTGTGCATCTGGTCGCTGCCATTGGCGGTGCCGATATGCCAGTGGTAGTGTCCATGCTGAACTCCTATTCAGGTTGGGCAGCAGCAGCGACAGGCTTTATGCTTGGCAACGATCTATTGATTGTAACTGGTGCATTGGTCGGTTCTTCCGGTGCCATCCTCAGTTTGATTATGTGTCGTGGTATGAATCGCTCATTTATCAGTGTGATCATGGGTGGCTTTGGTACAGATTCCGGTGCCGTTGCTGATAGTGATGACGGTCCACAGGGAGACCCACTGTTCCTCTCACACCAAGAAGTGGCTGAGGAATTGGAAGACGCTGACTCGATCATTATCGTACCTGGTTACGGCATGGCAGTTGCTCATGCACAACAGGCGGTCAGTGAGCTCACTGAAACCCTAAGAAAGAAGGGCAAGACGGTGCGATTCGGTATACACCCTGTCGCGGGTCGTCTACCTGGTCACATGAACGTATTGTTGGCTGAAGCAAATGTACCCTATGACATCGTGTTGGAAATGGATGAGTTGAACGATGACTTCCCAACCACCGACATGGCTTTGGTTATTGGTGCAAATGACACGGTAAACCCTGATGCAGTCGAAAAGCCAAGCTCACCTATTGCTGGGATGCCGGTGCTAGAAGTGTGGAAAGCCAAGCGTTGCGTAGTCATGAAGCGCTCGATGGCCAGTGGCTATGCAGGGGTTGCAAATCCATTGTTCTTTAAAGAAAACAGCCGCATGTTATTTGGAGACGCCAAAGACAGCGTCCAAGAGATTCTCAAAAATCTCCCGAAATAACCCCCACCGAAGGCCGCATCAGCGGCCTTTTTTTTACCTTAGTTTTGACACCCACCTTTGCTGGCAAACCACCTTTGCTGTATTTGCGTGATGAAATCAGTCACTATCGCTAACAATCACTCTACGCTGTGCTGCTATGAATTTTTTAGGTCACCTCTATTTGGCTTCGCTCCACCAGCATTCATTGCTGGGTAGCATTCTGCCAGATTTGTGCAAACCGCATGATTGGAAAACCCTTTCGGGCCCTATTGTGGCAGGCTGTCACATGCACCAACGGGTGGACCGGTTGACTGACGCACATCCTGACTTTATTGCATTAAAAAGCACAGTGACCAAAGAACGACGCAGGTTTTCAGGGATTATCCTCGATGTCACGCTTGATCATTATTTGGCCGCAAACTGGTCACAGTGGCATGACCGCCCATTGCGCGCATTCGCCGATGCGTGCTATGAGCAATTATTGGTTGAGGTGGTTGACGCGCCGGCCTCAGCCCAACGTGTTATTCAACACATGACGCAACACGACTGGCTTTACCACTATCGTCAGGTACAGGGCATTGCCGCTGCGTTTGAAGGCTTGTCTCGTCGGTTTCGATTTGAAAATCCCCTAGCAGGATCGGAACAGGAATGGCATAGCCAATCGGCACTGTGGGCACCCGCCTTTGAAAAAATATTGGGAGATATCCGTGTTCATGACTTCACACAATGAAGCCACTACTTTAATAGCCTTTCGTTAGTGACAATCAGGCTCAGTTAGTGGACGATATGCGCTATGGCATTCACTCTATTTCACTCAGGTACGCAATTGAGCGGTCGATTCACCAACGCACTGTTGGCCGTATTACTGTGGGTACTGGTTTCGCCACAGACCCTAGCTGAAACGCGGGTCTGTGATGCCGATGCCAAAGAGACTGTGCGCAAAAAATACGGTGTTGGTACATTCAATAAGATTGATATTCGGGGTAATTTTTTACTTGAACTGTCACAAGGCCCTGAATATTCGCTAGAAATTGAGGCGCTACCAGAAACGCTGTCAGAAATTTATTTTCGTTCGAACAATGATCGATTGCGGATGCACGCGGGAGACTGCCGTTCAAGCCGTTTTATCGTGCGATTGACGATGCCTGAAATCGTTGAGTTGGACTTAGAAGGTGAGTTCAATATCATCACCAAGACGCCCCTCACCTCTCCTCGAATCAAAATTGACGTCAGCACCTTTGCGCGGGGCAAGATGACCTTTGATAGCAAGTGGGTAGACGTCAACATGACAGGTAACAGTATTCTAGAATTCTTTGGGCAGACCAACCATTTGGCGTTATCGGTTTTGGGGAATGGCAGCTTGGACGCCACCAACATGCTCGCCCAAACAGCCATCGTCAACGCCTGGGGCAATGGCATTGAAACTGTTCGGGTCAGTGATTTCTTAAAGGTCATCGCACAGGGCAATGCGCTCATTCAATATTACGGCGACCCTGTGGTTGAATCTCAAATTCGTAACAACGCCTATATCCGCGCCATTGAAACCCGTCATACCAGCTTTCCTTCGGCAGACAGAGAAGTATCAGCACCCGATGCTGGCTCGCCAACCAACACCTCACCCTGATTGAACTGTAGCTCTGCCAAACGCTGATAGAGCCCTGATTGGTGAATCAGCACATCGTGACGTCCCTCTGCCAAAATTTTGCCCTGATCCATCACCACAATACGATCGGCATTGACTACTGTTGCCAATCGGTGCGCAATGATGATGGTGGTCCGGTTGCTCATTAGTTTTTCAAGGGCTTGCTGCACCTGATACTCACTTTCAGCGTCCAATGCCGACGTGGCTTCATCCAACAGCAATATTTCAGGATTGTTTAGGATCGCCCGCGCAATCACAATGCGCTGCTTTTGACCGCCACTTAAGCGAATGCCATTCTCGCCCAAATAACTGCTATAACCTTCAGGCAATGCCAAGATAAACTCGTGGGCATTGGCCGCCTCGGCCGCGGCATAGACTTCTTCATCAGTCGCATCTAATTTGCCATACCGAATATTAGTGAACACGTCCGAGCTGAACAATACCGGCTGTTGTGGCACCAAGGCCATGACTTTTCGGAGCGTCCACAATTTCAGCTCTCGAATGTCTCGTCCCTGGACTGATATCGTCCCTGCCTGCGGATCATAAAATCGCAATAACATTTCAAAAACGGTGGATTTTCCGGCGCCGCTGGGACCGACCAAAGCGACGGTTTCGCCTTTGGCAACTGAGAAGGTGAGATCATGTAACGCGGATTTATCGGGTCGACTGGGATAGTTAAAGTAGACACCTTCAAAAACAATATGCTGAGACGCGTCATCATTAAATGCCGACTCAACCGGTGCATCAACGATTAAAGATTCTTCAGCCATGAGTTCAAGCAGCCGTTCAGTAGCACCGGCCGCACGCTGAAGCTCACCAATGATTTCAGACACCGACGCCACCCCAAAGGCCACCATAATGGCATAGAATACAAAGGCAGCGAGTTCACCACCGGTCATCCGACCGGTCATGACATCATTACCACCTACCCATACCATCGCCGCAATAGCCGTAAACGCCAACAAGATGACAATCGACATCATCAATGAACGTTGTTGAATGCGCTTTTTGGCTACGTTAAAGGCTTTTTCTACTTCGCCGGAAAATGCCTGCAGCTCAAACAATTCTCGGGTGTAGCTTTGTACTGTTTTTATTTGACGGATAATTTCGCCAGCATAGGTACCGACGTCCGCAATGCGGTCCTGACTATCCTTTGACAGTGTTCTCACTTGTCGGCCGATCACCATGATGGGCACCAACACCAAAGGCACTGCCGCCACCACAATGAGTGTCAACTTAAGATTGGTAATCAACAACATAATCGTGGCGCCAATCACCGTCAGCGTCGATCGGAGCGCCAAGCTAAAACTAGAGCCTATAATGGACTGCAATAACGTGGTGTCCGTCGTCAATCGCGACATCAATTCACCACTGCGATTCTCTTCAAAATAGCTCGGATGTAAATAAATAATGCGACGGAATACGGCATTTCTTAAATCAGCAATGACCCGCTCACCGAGCCACGTCATCAAATAGAAACGCGCATAGGTGCCAAAGGCCATCAACACCACCAAGGTCATCACCACTGCCATGGTTTGGTTTAACATGGCAGTCGAACCCGATAATAGCCCGTTATCGATGACCATTTTCACACCCTGACCCAGCGCGAGGGTGACCAAAGACGTCAACAGCAAAGCAGCTAAAGCGCCTACTATTTGGATTTTATACTGAGCAACATAGGGCCAAATACGTAACAGGCTTTTCATGCCAACATCTTGAGATTGCGCCATGGGAAACTCCAAAAAATGTGTGTATTGCTTCGCGGCAAACAGAAAAGAAGATCACTATCGAGGTCGCAGGGAAAGGATGAAAAAATCCTGCAAGCACACTATAGAACAGCCCAATGACTACCAGCGTCAGATTCTGATTATCTAGGTGCCATATTACAAAGTATGGCCAACATTTGGTATGGTCATTACTCGGTATTGACAGGCAGTGCGCAAAGAACAAGCGCCATAACCGTCACCAAAGTATCTTTTGGGCATCTTGGAGCCATTAATGTCCCCTGACTATTCTATGTCTTTAGGGGCTTTCACGGTGAAAAATCGCTTTGGCATCTTCAAATACCACGGGTACGGATGTATGTTCATGGATGACTCGCAGCTCCCCACCACTGACCTGAAGAATCCAAGAGATACGGTTCTGAATTGAACCCAGCACCTGACCATCGTCCGATACATTTGAATAGGTTGCAAAGGCGGTCATCGACCCAAATCCACCATCACCCATGATTTTAACGTCATCAAAACGCACGCTCACAGATTCATTGCGAAGCGAGCTAAACCAATTTTCAATCGACACACGCCATGCAGCTGCACCTTCGTACATCCATTCTGCCCAAGCATCAAATATTCTGACTTCTGGGTCGTACAGACACATAAAAGCATCTAGGTCCCTTGCGAGGACTGCAGACTCATAGGTTTCTAGGGCCATCAACACCTGCTTGTTTGTGTCACTCACTGTAAGTCTCCGAGAAAAATGTATTTAATAGGGAGTGGCATCACCCACCCAGCATTTCCTGTTCTATTCAAGACTGGCTATTCATTCCTAGCCTACTGGATATGCAGGTTGTTTTCTGACGATACGTCAGGACCGTTAAGATTAATAGGACAAGGCAATGTTTGCCCTAATGGATTCGCTAATCAAAAATAATGCGCAAAAAACCGTGCAATCAATTGGCTTATTGCAAACAGTTGCACGGTGAGCAACATGGCTTACACGTGGGGTGGAATGACTGGTTCTCGTTCAGACCTGACCAATGTTTTACTTCCAAACTGCCAAATAATATAGGCCACTAGTACAAAATAGAGCGCGAATAATATCAGAGAAGCAGTATCCGATTTTAAGGCTGGAATCACCCAATTGGACCAATTAAACATGGCGTGTCCCAGCATGGCGGCAAAAATACTGCCTTTTGTATTCGCATAGAACCACGCCAAAATAATACCGACGAGAATGGTGGTGAGTAACAATCCCCAAATGGGGCGGTTGTAGTAATCCTCGGCACGCGAAACAAAGAACAGGGGTAAATGCCAAAGTCCCCACATAACACCGGCAATAACAGCTGCAATCAGCGCATCATAACTTTTTCTCAAGTTCTCAAAGGCAAAACCGCGCCAGCCGAATTCTTCCTGTAACGGGCCCGTCAAAAAGAATATATAAACGAGGGCAAAAGGTAAGGCGATCGGTTGCGCCAGCGCTGGAAATTCTGGAAGAGGCGCGCCAAACAGAGTTGATATCGCTAATGATCCGCCAATTAATACCGGGAAGGTTAATAAAATGATCCACCACCATTTTCCAAGGCGCACCATGAATCCACGCTTTAGCAGTGCCTTTACTCCGGCACCTTTCTGGTAAATGAAAGTGGTTACAATAGCCCCAATAAGCGGCCCCCACGCCCCAACATTGAGTGCCAGAAAATCTTTCACACCTTCCGGTGCATCTACAATATTTTGTGCGATCAAGGCATCAGGCACCCAGAATAGCCAGGAAAAACCAAAGGTAATGAGGACAAAGACCCAAATACTGCTGTTCAATTTCATAATCACTTAACTCCCTTCTAGCTGTCACCTAAAAGCCAAAGATAAGGAACGCGGAATTCACAATAATAAACACAGATCAATCTGCCTCCGCGTCAGCTCAGTTGCCTTTTTAGGGTGCAATAATTTTTATTATTGTAAAGGCCAACAGATTCAATCTCTGTGGGGAGCGTAGACCAGTGTGGCAATTATGGCGAATCGCCCGTCCTGAACACATCCTGAAGGGTCTCGTTCACAGGCAAATCACGGGTGTTTTTTGGCACATAGTAGCCAATAGGAATCGTAGGTATTAGGCGTTAAGCAGGTGGTCAATCAGGATGCTCGCCAATCACAGAGTATATGTAAAGATGCCCACTGTTTTGAGAGCATCGATACCGTAGATACCATCTATATATACCATCTATACCATCGGACAATCACTGGCACAGCCGCACAGCAGTAACTTTGGTTACAGAAACCCTCAAGCTTGTCAGCGCCATAAAATGCCTAAAGGTGGCAATGCCATCCAAACGATTCTGGCAGCAGGTGATGTTTAATAACCCAAGGCCATGTCAATGCCATATAAAATTGGCTTTCCATTGTCGCGACGCCTTTGGTTTTCTGCAAAAACTGCTACCACCTGCTCGATGTTGGTGATACTGGCAATGTGGGGCGTTAGGACCAATTTCGGGTGAAGCCAAGCAGGATGGTCAGCAGCCAAGGGTTCGCGTTCGAAAACATCTAAAACGGCTTTTCTCAGTAAGCCCTGATCTAGCTGGCCAATCAATGCCGTAGTATCTACGGTAGCGCCTCTGCCTACATTGATGAAACAACAATCGGGTGTCATTTTGCCCATCAAGTGAGCGTTCACTAACTGCCGCGTGTCGGGCGTTAGTGGCAAGATATTGACCACATAATCCATATGCGCCAATGACGACTGCAGCGCGTCTAAACCCGACAGCGTTGGATACCCTGTATGTGGTTTTGGCGTTCGAGACCAGCCAGTTACCTGGTAGCCCAGTCCCAACAAATCATCAGCCACTTTTTGTCCAATAGTACCCAAACCCATCACAAGCACCCGATTACCTTCTCGCGGGACATGTGGCCGCCACACCGACTGACGTTGCTGATCGGCATAACTTGTAGCGTGCAATTGATCATTTAGAATCTGATTGATGACATAATGTGACATGTTTTCGCTCAAACTAGGATCGACAAACCTTGCCACAGACATCCGTGATAACTGATCCCAATAGGGCAGAAGGTGATCTACCCCTGCGCCATAACTCTGAACAAAATCCAATTTGGGCATGAGTGCTAATAACTTTGGGTCGGGATTCCATACCAATAAAGCGGTCGCTTTTGCGAGCACCTTGTCATCCGTGCAGTCTGGGAAGGATACGATGTGCGCTTCTGGAAATTGCGCCTGCATTGCCCGTTTGGCAGCTGCATTGCGTGCTGCGTCTGCCAAGGCGACAACAAAAACCGCTCGGTCACTCATGTTGACCGCCTTCAGTGGTCCTAAACGCTGGTGCCCGACTCATGTCTTGATGGGGAATGCCATCTTCAAGATAGGCGGCACCAACTGCTTCAAAGCCCAATGAACCGTAAAAATCGGTGAGGTGACATTGTGCCGACAAATGCATCGGCATCAGATGCAATTCTGGACCGCGCTCAGAAGGCAACCCACAGATTGTGAGCGCCTGAACCATAAGCAGCCTTGCAAGGCCCTGACCCCGAAAGGGTGAATCGACCAATACCCGACCGATGTGCCAGCCGTCAACCTGTGGATATATACGGCAATAGGCAATCAAGTGCTGCGCGTTGTCACGGCCAATCACATGAATGGCCTCGCGGTCTAGACCATCCGCGTCCTGATAAAAGCATTTCTGCTCGACCACAAATACCTTTTCACGAAGCGATAACAAGTCATACAGGGTTTCAATATCAAGGGTATCCCAAGGGCACACCGACCATTTCGCTATCACCACTAACACTCCTTCTTCTATAAGGGATATACACCACAAGCCTAATTCGGTCGATGATTGTTACCAAGTCAATCAACCGACACAAAAACCAATTAATATAACATTTGCACTTTTCGCCAGATAAACCCTAGGCTAAACTATTCAGTAAAGAAACACTCGGACTGTGAGGGAGAACATTATGCTACCAGAAATAAAAACGATCCTATATGCCTCGGATTTAGGCAAAAACACCCGGCCTGCCATGCGATTGGCTGCATCTATCGCCAAACAGCATAATGCCCGCGTTGTATACTTACACGTCCTTGAGCCTTTAGCAGATACTGCCAGAGCTTTGGTTGGCGCCTACTACTCAGATGAAGACATTGACGCGAAGTATCAGGAAAGTCTAGAAAGTACCCGTGTCTACATGGAGCGCCGCATTGGTGCCTTTCACCAAGAAGAAATGGGTGACACAGAGGCGCCTTTCGAAACGGCAGTGATGGTGAAAAGTGGCCAAATCGAGGAAGTGATTCTTGATGTAGCCAACAGTGTCAAAGCCGACATGATTGTCATGGGCAGTCGCACCCATTCAATGATGGGTCGTATGATGATGGGTTCAAGCGCCACTAAGATCGTACATACCAGTAAGATACCCGTGTTGGTTGTGCCGTTAACGCAAGGCTAAAAGCCGATCGGCCATCACTACAAATAAAAATATGGACCGTCATTCGGTCCATATTTTATTGAGGAGCCCTGCAAAATAGCGGGGCCGCTCTAGGTAAGATTATCAGACCCATTCAAATGCCCTGTAATTCCTGTCAGATAGCCATTATGATGGTCACATGACCACAACCAGACGATTTTTATGAATAATAAGACCTGCGTAGCCATTCTTTTTGGCGGTCGATCTGCTGAACATGACGTTTCTCTGCAATCTGCCTGTAATGTCATCAAGTCGTTAGACCAGAACCAATTCGACCCGCTATTGATCGGGATTGACCGTCAAGGTCGCTGGTATGCGGTACCCAATCCCGACAATTTCTCTACCCTAACTGCAGCAGACCTTGCCATCCATGAGGATTTAACACCCGTTGCCTTGGTTCCCGTTGTCAATCAACCCAATGTCATCAACCTCAACACGGGTGCGGGCATCGCTACCGTTGCGGTGTTATTCCCGGTACTTCATGGACCCTATGGTGAAGATGGCTCTGTTCAAGGGTTAGCGCGCTTATCCAATATTGCCTGTGTTGGAGCTGGTATTGCTGGCAGTGCTATGGGCATGGACAAGGATGTGATGAAGCGTTTGCTGTCACAAGCAGGCATCCCGAATGCTCCCGGAATGGTCGTCCACCACAATGATCCCCGACCTGACATGCAGGCTTTAACCGCAGACTGGGGCTGGCCACTGTTTATCAAGCCAGCCAATTTGGGGTCATCTGTCGGTATTACCAAGGTCGATGGTCCTAAAGATTTCGATGCGGCTATCGCTCATGCATTCGCGTTCGACCAAAAAATTATTATTGAAAAAGCCATCGTAGGTCGAGAGCTTGAAGTTGCTGTGCTAGGCAATGACAACCCGATAGCGTCTGCTATCGGTGAAATCATCCCGACCAGTGGTTTCTATTCTTATGACAGTAAATATATTGATGAAGACACTGCTACCCTGGCCATTCCTGCGGTATTGTCTGACGACCAAGTCACTCACATTCAGCGTATCGCTTTAGACGTCTTTCGCCTGATGAATTGCGAAGGACTGGCGCGGATCGACCTATTTATGACGGCCAAGGGCGCATTGTATATCAATGAGATAAACACCCTGCCGGGGTTCACCAACATCAGCATGTACCCCAAATTATGGGAATACAGTGGTCTACCGCAGCGTGCTTTGGTTACCAAATTGATCGAACTGGCCCTTGAAAAGCACTTGCAGCGCAGCGCACTGAAAACCGTTCGTTAACGGCGTGCGCCCACATCCAACACAGGATCCACTATGAAAAACATCCTATTGACCATGCTAAAAGGCGCCGCTATGGGCGCAGCCGATGCAGTACCCGGGGTATCCGGCGGCACTATTGCTTTGATTTTGGGTGTTTATGAACGCCTGATCACGGCACTCAGCTCGTTTAATGGATCCGTTATCAAACAGCTTTTACGCGGGGACATCCCCGGTGTTTGGAAAGCCATGGATGCCACCTTTTTACTGCAGCTATTTTCAGGCCTGATATTGAGTCTGGTCAGTTTGCTGCAGGTGGTTCGGTGGCTAATGACCCATCAGCCTATTTTATTGTGGTCTTTCTTTCTGGGCTTGGTAGTTACCTCAGTATGGTATTTGGCCAAACAGTTCCGGTGGACGCCTCAGGCCTATCTCATGTTCGTTATCGGCATGGTGGCTACAGCGGCATTGGCCTTTGTAACCCCAACCTCTATTGAATTAACACCAACCACCGCACTCATTGGCGGCGCTATTGCCATTTGTGCCATGATTCTCCCCGGCATCTCGGGCAGCTTCATGCTCATCCTTATGGGATTGTATTTACCCGTTAGTGAGGCACTCCACGACCGAGAACTGGTATTGGTGCTGAGTTTCGTGGCGGGCTGTGTTGTGGGATTGTTATCATTTTCTAAATTTTTGCGTTGGTTGCTTGCACGGTTTCATGTGGCGACCATGGCACTGATGACGGGTATTGTTGCCGGTGCCACGGTGAAATTGTGGCCTTGGCAGAACTGGCAGGCGTTACAATCGGCCGCTGAGAACAAGTCCTACGTCGCCAATCAATGGCTGTCACCCACAGGCTTTACCGAAGCCTCAGGAGATTCGAATCAGCTTCTGGCTGCTATGGTGGTATTTTTACTGGGTGCGGCACTGATTATTACATTGGATCGTGTTGGTCAAAAACACGACTAACAGAACTACTTGGGATTAGGGACTTGGGACTTGGGACTTGGGATTAGGGACTCGGGACTCGGGACTCGGGACTCGGGACGGTAGCGCAGGCTACCGCCATTTGACGTGGGAACTACTAGAGGTTTTTCATGATCAAGCCGAAGTCTTTGGCGTCATATAGGTTGGGCATATCCAGCGCAATAGAGACTTCATAATCTGATCCTGGCACCACGTCCATGTCATGGCCATTTTTTAACAAGCGCACATCCTCTAATACAAAATCATGGTTGCCTGCAGGTGTCATCAATTGCAGCGAATCGCCACGGGCAAATTGGTTCTTAGCCCGCAAGATGAGCCGCCCATCCACGATATCCGTGACTTCTGCAACAAATTGCTGATGTACCCCTACCGATCTGCCAATTTCATAATTCTGGTATTCATCATGCACGTGCCGACGGTAAAACCCTTCGGTATAGCCGCGATTGGCTAAGTTCTCAAGATCGTGCATTAACCCACGGTCAAATGGTCGATTGGCCACAGCGTCATCAATAGCCTTGCGATAGACCTGCGCCGTGCGTGCCACGTAGTAATGTGACTTTGTTCTGCCTTCAATTTTGAGCGAGTGTATGCCCATATCCGTCAGGGTTTTGACATGCTGCACTGCACGCAAATCTTTAGAATTCATGATGTAGGTACCGTGCTCGTCCTCATAGGCGGGCATCAGCTGTCCTGGCCTTCCTGCTTCTTCCAGTAAGAATATCTTATCCGTTGGCCCACCCTCGCCCAAAGTCGGAGCGTCGGTCACAATCTTCTGTGCTGGCGGTGTCCAGACACCTGGATCAATCGGCATAGGATCACCACTGGCATCTTCTTTCGCTTCGTGGGTTTGATAAGGCCATCGACAGGTATTGGTACAGGTGCCTTGGTTAGGATCACGTTTGTTGATATAGCCACTGAGCAAACAGCGTCCCGAATAGGCAATACAGAGCGCGCCATGGACAAACACTTCAAGTTCCATCTCGGGACAGGCATCCCGCATTTCTTGAATTTCATCCAAAGACAATTCTCGGGATAAAATGACTCGCTTAATGCCCTGTTTATACCAAAATTTCAAGGCGGCAAAGTTCACCACGTTGGCTTGAACCGAGAGGTGAATAACTTGGTCTGGCCATTGTTCTCGCACCATCATGATCAAACCCGGATCCGACATAATGAGGGCATCTGGCTTCATTTCTATGACTGGCGCAATGTCACGTAAATAGGTACGCACCTTCGCATTATGCGGTGCCAAGTTTGAAGCCACATAGAATTGCTTGCCCATGGCATGTGCTTCCTGAATACCCTCTCTTAGATTGTCGAGCGTAAAATCATTGTTTCTGACACGAAGACTGTAGCGCGGCTGTCCTGCGTAGACGGCATCGGCACCATAAGCCAATGCAAAGCGCATGTTTCTTAGGGTTCCTGCAGGCGATAGTAGTTCGGGCTTAAAGGGGGCATTCATGAGGCAACTCGTTTCTGTGGTGTGAACAGTTCATAGGTGGGTGACGATGGCTGTTCAGGTCGATGACTGTGAGGCGGGATTATACGCACGGATTGACAGCAGCAAAGTGTAAAGCGATCTTTTATTGATCCCTGTTCGAAATCAATGTTTTTAGATCGGTATGTTCACCACCTTTTCCGTACAGGTAGGCTACATACCACAAGGATTGCAATGCACCTTTTTTGCTATCTGTGCTATCTGTGCTATTTGTGTTATTGGTCAATCCGAAACTGGGCAGATCAGACTCACCACACAGGGTTGCTGTGACACTGCAGTTGAAAGCTCTGATAGTGATTGCTGCCATTGCGTTGTCTTTGGATCGAGCGCAATCGCACAGGAGACCGCTTCCCTGGCTTTTTCGTAACAGCCTTGGGATTCCAAAGCAAAACCCAAGTTATTCCAAACCGGGGCTTGTTGAGGGGATAACACCAATCCGCCAAGAAATGCTGCAGCGGCACCAGACGGATCTTGCTTGAACAGTGCATTGCCCAAAGCAAAGTGAAATTGCCAATATTCCGGATACACAGTGATTGCCGTCTGCCATGCTTGAGCAGCGCTTTGCGCCTGCACCTGTTCGAAGTCGACGAGGGTCCGATACACTCCCGTCCAATCCTGGAGCCTGGGCATGGCAGTGATTGGCGCTGGAACAATGGACCAAAAGTCAGCTAGGGCGCGTGCCCGCTGAAAATGGTAAAACGAATACCACCGCTCTTTATCTGACCCCGAACGCATCAGGACGGCACCTGTATCCAGGTCATAACCCACCAATACGGCGTAATGCCATTTTGGCAACAGGCCAAAGCCCAGATTCATCAGATGGATACTGGGCCATCCTTGAGCCGTGAGTGCCAGCAATGCCGATAAATCCTGTGGCGCCGGCAGGGGCAACATGCCTTCACGACGCACCGATGCAACCATATCTAAGGCAAACGTGCCCTGTGCGCCGGGAGTGAATAGGTAGGGCGCCAGCCCCTCGGGGGTGACATCCTGTTGATAATATTGCAGTACGGTTGCCAAGGCGGCAGGGCCACAATGAAGCGGTTGTTGGGGATAAAAAGGCACATCTGACAGATTTATCGATGCAGGATAGTCAAAGGTATCTGTCACCAACATAGTGCGTTGGTTGGCACAGCCTGACAACAGGATGGCCAACACATAAATCGATAGCCTAAACCTTACTTCATATTTCATTTACGAAGGTGAATACGTCAGTTGCACCTAACATGTCCGTAATGATGAATACGATAAAGACCAGAAAGGCCAAACTCAGAATGTCGCCGCCAGCAGGCAATTCTGACATTCTTAGAGCAAGCTGTGACCGCTCATCTGGGGTTAATTGGGCAAGGCGGGCTTCAAATTGTGCTTGCGATACACCCATGTCCGCCATTTGCTGCATAAAGGCTGCGTTATCCACCAAGGTATCAACGAGGGTTTCAACTGGGGTTTCAACTGGGGTTTCAATCAAGGACTGTGATGTCGCCATACCTGCATGCGCTGCAATAGGTGACCACATCACCAAGGCTGACACGATATAAGCCAGTAGTTTCTTCATTGGTCTATCTCCAGAGTTATCATTGGGTCTTTGAATGGCGCCCAGTGTTTTTTTAATTTAGTGGCTCATTCAATGAATTACAAGCAACACTGTCGTCTGCTATCTCAATCCAATAAGCCTGCTGTCTTTCTTTTGGTTTTCAAAAATGCCGTTAATAGGCTAATCATCTCAGCGTTATTTTCAGGACGGGTAGCATCGCCAGCCAGAACATGGTTATTAGTGCCCTCTTTGGGTGGCATAAAATGCCACATCTTCTCTCCCTCCCAAGATGCCAAATACTGATTAGCGCGGTCGCTCGACACCGTCTTATCCATGCGGCACTGCACCACATGCAGTGGCAAGGCTACATTTACTAGCGGCCGTTGCGTGGTCCACTGAACCAGTCGTTGCACCTGATGCAACGCCTTGACTGGGTATCGATAGGTCCACAGGTTTTTTTGCAATTCATTGCTCGGTTTCCAAGCCCACTCTGGGCCTGACAGCCACCGCATAATGACACTGCCTATTGGCCAAGTCAGTATTCGTGCAGCCACCCGTTTAATACCAAAATTCGGAGACAGAAAAACCACAGCGTCTGTCCGCGCTTGCACCTCTGGAACACGCAACAATGCGGTCGCCAAAGTCGCGCCCGTTGAGCTTCCCACCATGATGACACGCTCTGCCATACTGCTGGCTACCGTCCACGCAAACCATGCATCGCGTAACCAGTCTTCCGCAGTTGCTGCGCCCAACGCACTGCCTGTCTGCCCATGGCCAGTTAAGCGGGGGGCAAAATAATGTGCACCCAATTGGCGGGAAACGGTGTCAAGAACCGGTGATATTTCATTAGGCGAGGCGCTGAATCCATGCAGATATAGCACCACTTGACGCACTTTTTGGGGGGAATCATGCCATACCAATTGGTCTTCGCTACCAAGGCGGCCATTATTCTGGTGGTTACGTGCGGTCGCCATGTACGCATCAATGTGTTCACCAGACAGCGGTTTCGCAAGTCGTGCCAATGCTTGGGCCTGTGCATCCCTATTCGCCTGGCTCAATCGTTTTTGATCCGCTCTAAGCGTCGCAATAAACACCAAAACAATTGCAACCAACAGTAACCCTATCCAAAACACAACCATGAGCGGCCTATCCTCTTCCGTTCGCTATCAAGGTTTCGATAATGCCGAGCAGTTTGTCTGGATTACCCCGTTTGCCACGTGACACCAGCCAGGTGCTCACGAGTAACTGTTCAGACTTGCTGAGTGCCACCAATGCATTGTGAATATCTGCTGACACCGACTGCCCAGAACCAATGTGAAAAGTATCCCTGCGGGCGTGGTTGCGGTGGAGCAACCCCGTCGCGAAAGCAATCTGGCGTCCAAATATCGCCCAAGAAAACATGAGATTTTTCACCGGTCCTACTTGTTCCGTTTGCTTGCCTAACGCAAACAGGCCACCCACCGTCGTTTTGGATATTTTTTCGCCAAACAGTGTTGTCGAAATGCCTGCCGCTGCACTGCCCAATAAGGCACCCATCATTAGTGACGTACCGCCAACGGCAACATCAATAGCAACCCCAGCTGCTGCGCCAGTACCCATGGCTAGGGATATCACCGTTTTGCGCGGCAACCCCCACATTTGCCAACTGTGGCTGTTAAACAGGTCATCCTGCTGCAAACCAATGGCTTCGATATTGGTGGTTAAATTGGCATGCACAAACAAAGCAGATAAGGCGTCCCAGATCGCCTGTTCTTTGGAACGCAAATCTTGTTGGTATTGTGCGATCAAGGTTGAAGGCTTTAACTGTGCACTGAGTTTTCCCAAAGCATCTTCAGAGGATTCGGCCATGACTTCATGGCTCAATAACACCTCGGTTTGCTCAAGAATGATGCGTGCAGCCTGTTGGATTTTTCTTTGGCGTTGGCTTTTTAGTCCCTGTATGACGCTATCTAGGCTAGGCTTCCATTCGGTGCGCAACGTGCTAAATAACTGCAGCAAATCGATTTGGGCGTTAAAGTCGGATTGCAGGGGGTCAAATACGCGCACCGTTGAAAAGTACTGATCCAACACCTGCTGCCAGTCATCCACGAAATCAGCGTTGCCAATCGGATTAATCACTGCCATGCGGGGTTGACCTGTCCACTGCAACAACTCCATCTCTGGTTCATAATCCACCGAATAGGGGGTCGCACCGTCAACCACATAAATCACCGCTGCACCCTCCAAAATAGGCCGCAACAGCTGAAATTCATCGGGAAATCGTTGACCATTTTCTGGGGTTTCTAAAAATGCCTCTAGGGCCTTTCTACGATCAGCTACCGCCGCTACCTGTTTTTTTAACGTCTCTAACAGCACCCGAGCCCGCTGAAACCCCGGTGTGTCGATCAGCTGATAACAGACTTCACCGCCCAGCGTAAAATCAATGGTTTGGATTTGCGTCGTGGTACCTGACACCTCTGATACGGCAATTGCATCATTTTGCGCGAGGGTGGCCACCAAACTCGACTTGCCCTTATTGGCATGACCAACAATGGCGAATTGCGACACCATCATAGCGTCTCCGTCCATACTGAAAGTTGGGCCTGTGGTAGCCTTTCTCTCATAAATTGCTCCCAGCTTGACTGTTGCCCGCGCGATAGCGGTCGATTCAATGGTTGAAGTATGACATGAATGGCATGGGTGTTTTGCGCGTCGGACATAAGGTCGGCCAACTCAGCCGTTGGTGCCTCCCAACCCGGCACGACCACATTCCAACGCGATGCTTGGGCCTGGTCGGCCAATCGTTGTTGGTCTTGTTGCCATTGTTCGGGCAGCCCCAATTGCATCAGGGTATTCCCGGTAGGTGCCGCTACCTTCCAATACCAAGTAGTGTCTGCGGCTGGCAATACAGACAGCGGGAGTGGCAGTGCCGCGACGCTGCCCACCGTGCCTTTACTGTTGACTGATGGGTGGTCCGAAATCGCCAAATCTTCCGCATTGGATTGGCCCTGTGACAACATCGCCTGCAATGCGACGTCATGAGCAACCCATTGCAATGTCTGTGTCTTTAATAGCCAATGGGCTATCAGCCACAGAACACAACGCGGCAGAAGGCTATAAAAGAGCATAAACGCCACAATAAAGGGCCACCATTGCCCAAAAGCCATCGCCGCATCTGTACCCATTTCTTGAGACGATAAACGCACAAACCGGGTTTGCAGCACCCAATCTTGGCTCGGCACGGCCTCAGGCCACCAAGAGGCCCAGGGCAATGCGAGCGCCTCCAAAACTGACGTCACCGCATTGGGCGTCCATTGAAAAGTGGTTTGCCACCCGAATGACAAATCTCTAAAAGCCAACAGGGCAAAAAAAGTGGCTAGCGCCGATAGCGAAAAAACCACGGATAAGCTTTGATTGAGATGAAAAAACAATGCGCTAGCCAAGCGCTTTGGAAAGGTGGCCTGCCCTAAGCCTTTCGATAATAAGGGTGCTAACAACGGGGTATTGCCTTTAACCATCGTCACCACGCCCATAACCATAAGCAACCATTGCATAGGCCCAAACACCAACAACACATACAATAAATTGATTGGGTGTCCGCTAGCGGTTTGCATCAGACCTACCAAGGTCGCCATGCCCAATAGAACGGCAAGCAACACCAACCAAGGTCCAGCCTTGATATCAAAGGCGCCTCTGGCGTGAGATAACGCCAACAGCTGAGTCACATCGCCGGCAGCGTCTCGCCCCGTTGCTGGACTTTTGGCGGCCATAAATTGACGCTCTGACGGCGTTAAGCCACTTTCTGCCACACTGGCTTTCAATTGCAGAAGTTGCCCAATATCAGAATACAATTGCCGCTCCTTGTCTGTTAAATAAAACCACCTACTGCATTGTATAACCAATAGGCCCTTGATACCTATCTGCACCCTCAAAAATTTCAGGGGATGGTCACCCTGTCGGCTCATGCAGAATTGACAGGTGCCTCTGTTATATTGGGTGGGTAGAACCGCCGTTAATTCACACAAGTAGACGCCTTAAATAAAGACGTAAACCACTCAAGACAGATAACACAGAGGCAAATTCTGCCATAACTTGTTAGTTGTGTTTACCCTGTGCATTCTTACTGCCACATAGCGAATCAATGGCACTGGGAGCAAGCATGGATCAGGCATTTTTCAGTAGGCTTGAAGCACAGATTTCACAAATCAAAAACGACGGTTTGTTTAAAGCAGAACGCACCATTGCTTCGGCTCAATCGCCCGTTGTGACCTTAGATTCTGGCGAAACAGTCGTTAACTTCTGTGCCAATAATTATTTGGCATTGGCCAACCACCCACGGCTGATCGATGCTGCAAAATCCAGTTTAGACACCCATGGTTTTGGGGTCGCGTCTGTGCGGTTTATCTGCGGTACCCAAACCATCCATAAAACGCTAGAAGCAGATCTCAGCACCTTTCTAGGAACTGATGACTGTATTCTTTATTCCTCTTGTTTTGACGCCAACGGCGGCCTCTTCGAAACCCTACTCGACGACCAGGACGCCATTATTAGCGACGCGCTCAATCATGCCAGTATCATCGATGGCGTTCGATTGAGCAAAGCACAGCGCTATCGCTATGCCAATAACGATATGGCCGATTTAGAAAGCCAGCTGATCGCGGCACAGGATGCGAGAACCCGTTTAATTGTTACCGATGGCGTGTTTAGCATGGACGGTGTCATTGCCGACCTCAAAAGCGTCTGTGACCTGGCCGACAAATACAATGCACTCGTCATGGTTGATGACAGCCATGCTGTTGGCTTTATGGGCGAAAACGGACGCGGCACGCACGAATATGCAGGGGTTTTGGGTCGTATCGATATTATCACAGGCACCCTTGGCAAGGCACTTGGTGGCGCATCTGGTGGCTATACAGCGGCACGTCAGCCAATTGTTGACCTATTGCGTCAGCGCTCTCGCCCTTATTTATTTTCCAATTCACTGGCGCCAAGCATTGTTTCGGCCAGTATCGAAACACTTAAACTATTGCAAGAATCGGCAGCATTGCGCGAACAATTACACAGCAATGCACGCTATTTTAGAACCAAAATGACCGCTGCAGGCTTTACCTTGTCAGGAGACGGCCACCCCATTATCCCAGTGATGATCGGTGATGCGGCATTGGCTGCGGAAATGGCCAGCAGACTCTTAAAAGAAGGCATTTATGTCATCGGTTTTAGTTTTCCAGTGGTACCACGGGGTGCTGCTCGTATCAGAACACAAATGAGCGCGGGCCATACCAAACAGCAGATAGACACAGCCATTGCGGCATTTATCTCCATCGGCACCGATTTGCAACTTATATAATGAGCTATAAGACATGAAAGCATTAGCAAAAACGAAAGCGGAAACCGGCATCTGGATGATCGATGCACCCATTCCAGAGCCAGGTCATAACGATGTATTGATAAAAATGCATAAGACCGCTATCTGCGGCACAGACGTCCATATTTACAACTGGGACGAGTGGTCACAAAAGAACGTGCCGTTAGGACTCATCACAGGCCATGAATTTGTCGGCGAAATTGTTGCCATGGGCCAAGAAGTCTCAGGCTTCAAAATCGGTGATCGCGTCAGCGGTGAAGGTCATATCACGTGTGGCTTTTGTCGCAACTGCCGTGCTGGCCGTCGCCACCTATGCAGAAACACCCAAGGCATTGGCGTGAATCGGCAAGGGGCTTTTGCTGAATATATGATTCTGCCAGCCTTCAATGCATTCAAAATACAAAGCGAAATCTCGTCTGATTGGGCTGCTATTTTTGATCCGTTCGGTAACGCTGTGCACACCGCCTTGACATTCAATTTGGTGGGTGAAGATGTCTTGATCACCGGCGCTGGCCCAATAGGTTGCATGGCAGCCGCTGTTGCGCACCATGCAGGCGCACGCCACATTGTAATTACCGATGTAAACGACTTCCGCTTGTCACTTGCTACCAAAATGGGTGCCACCTGCGCGGTCAATGTGTCTCAAGAAAATCTGACATCAGTCATGAAGCGTCTAAACATGACCGAAGGTTTTGACGTGGGCTTAGAGATGTCTGGTGTGCCATCAGCTTTTCAGAGCATGCTAGCGACCATGAACCATGGTGGAAAGATTGCCCTGCTCGGCATTCCACCAAGCGACATGACCATCGACTGGAACCACATCATATTCAAAGGTTTGGACGTCAAGGGTATCTATGGCCGAGAAATGTTTGAAACCTGGTATAAAATGTCTAGTCTGATTCAATCTGGATTAGATCTTTCGCCGATGATCACCCACCAATATAACATTGACGATTTTGCGCAAGGATTCGATGCCATGCGCTCGGGACAATCCGGTAAAGTCATTCTTAACTGGATCTAATATGCCCCAAAACCAGCGAGATGGTGTGCTATTTGCCCTAGGCGCTTATGGCCTCTGGGGCTTTCTGCCGATTTACTTTAAGCAGCTCCATTTCGCCTTGCCCTCCGAAGTTCTGGTGCACCGGATCATTTTGTCCTTTCTTTTTACCGGTGTGCTCATATTGCTTTGGCGCGGTATTCCCGCGGTAAAAAAAGTCATCACCAATCCCAAGTATATGACCCGGCTACTCTTGAGTAGCCTGTTGGTGGCCTGTAATTGGGTGGTGTTTATTTGGGCAATACAAAACGATCACATGCTGGACGCGAGTCTGGGCTATTTTATTAACCCCTTTGTTAACATTTCGCTGGGCATCATCTTTCTCAACGAACGGCTAAGGCCGCTACAGCTGGCCGCATTGGGTTTGGCCCTGATTGGCGTGATCGCCCAGGTAGTGGTGTTTGGCAGGGTACCGGTTGTGGCGCTGACTTTGGCCACGACCTTTGGTGTTTATGGTTTGATCCGCAAGCAAGTGCCGATTGATGGGCAAACCGGTCTTTTGTTAGAAACACTTATCCTGATGTTGCCGGTACTGGGATATGGCTATTATCTCGTCCAGAGTGGCACCATCGATATCCAGTATTCACTGTCAGAGTGGGGGTGGCTGTTGCTGATAGGTCCCGTCACCAGTATCCCATTGATCTTCTTTGCCGCAGCAGCTCAGCGCCTGCAATATAGCACCATGGGGTTTTTCCAATACATTGCACCCAGCATTATGTTTTTGTGCGCAATCGGCCTCTATAATGAGCCATTGACCGCAGACAAGTTGGTCACTTTCGTGTGTATATGGACTGCACTGGGATTATTGACCATCGAGGCTTTGCGTAATCGACACCGAAATAGCCGGCGAAAATTGGCATTGGGTGAGTAACGGAAGGCTATCGGGGACCGGACGCGGCTTCTCGCTCCAATACCACCACATAAGCTTCTCGTTTCCATAACAGCAACATACGACGTATGTCCTTTTCCATGGTCACGACGCGCCAACCCAGTGCTGCATGCTCATTGAGAAACCGAGAGAATTTTACTGGGTCGACCTTTGATGCACCAAAGATAAGAGACCCCAGCATCCCTTCCTGATAAATCATGACTGAATATTCTTTCATTTCGAGACCCTGTTAGACGGTGCCATGAACGCAGCAATCACTGTGTTTACTATCGACTTTACTCTGCATCTTTCGGGCAATACTGATCGGGGTTTCTACCTTTAAATTGGTAGAAATAGCTTCTAACCGCTTTTTCATCCACATCGACATCGCCTGTAGGGTGATAGAGCTCTCCCAACACGATCTCTTTTGTCGGAAAGTCAAAACCAATCAGAAACACCGGCACTTTTGCTGCGATGGCCATACGAATAAATCCCGTTTTTAGCTTGGGCGTTTGTTTGCGAGTGCCTTCAGGAGCCAGAGCCAATATCAACGCTTCAGACTGTTCAAAACGTTCGGCCACTTGAGACACCACATCTTTCGCGGCGCCACGGTTGACTGGAACACCACCGACAGCAGTTAGGAGCCTCTTTATTGGCCATATAAATATGGTGTGTTTCCCAAGCCAATGGGCTTTTAGGCCCAAGGCAAACATCGCGGCTAGGCCGACAAAGAAATCCCAGTTCGACGTATGTGGCGCAACCGCCAAAACGACCTTGTTCGTTTCAGGAAAACTGCCCGTAATCCGCCAACCCATCAAAGACAAGAAAAAATGCCCTATGCTGCGGGTGACGCGATTACCCAGTTGCGGAAACTGGGCGGGTAATTTAGGGACTCTTTTATCGGACATTTTTTTATTCTCTATTTTTATTCTTATGATTTATTAAAGCCACTATTCAACCGAAGATACATCGTTCAATGCAAAAAAGGTGACCAATGCCCTTACCAAAAGCTCAGCGTCCCGTGTGCCTGCGGTTTCACGGATTGAGTGCATACCAAAGGTCGGCAAGCCAATATCCACTGTGCGGATACCGGTTTCTGTGGCGGTAACTGGGCCAATAGTCGATCCACAGCCAAGATCGGTTCGTGTCACAAACGACTGAACAGGTACGTCACTGATGTGACAGGCATGTCTGAAGATTGCCTGAGTCACGCTATTGCTGGCGTAACGCTGATTGGCATTGATTTTAATCACGGGTCCCTTATTCAGCAGCGGCCAGTGATTGGGTTCATGTACCGACTGAAAGTTCGGGTGTATGCCATGGGCATTATCAGCAGACACCAACATCGAATGCTGCGCGAGACGGCAATAGTTGTCATAACTACCGACCCAACGCTGCAGCACCTGCTCGAGTAATGGACCATTGGCGCCGGCTGTTGACCTGCTCCCTACTTCTTCGTGGTCTGTACAAATAAGCACGGCTGACTGGCTACCATCTGACTGTAACAAAGCCTCCAAACCAATATAGCAGCTGAGCAAATTATCCAATCGGGCTCCGACCAAAAAGTCACCTTCGAGCCCCACAACTGCGGCTGGCTGCGTATCGTAGAAACTCATTTCATAATCTAGAATCGCATCGACCTGACAATCGGGGTGCTCACTGCGTAACTGGGTGGCGAGGATGTCACGGAAATCTTTGGTTTCCTCTCCGACTACCTGACCCAACAAAGGTGCAATGTCAGTTTGCTTGTTAATTTTACGCCCATCGTTTTGCGTACGATCTAGGTGAATGGCCAAACTGGCGACGGTCGCTATCGGGCGTTTAAAATTAACCAACTTGCTCGACAAGGTACCATCGGTCTTTCTGTAGGTGACGCGGCCAGCCAACGACAAATCGCGGTCAAACCACGTAGGTAACAATACGCCACCGTATACCTCGACACCCAATTGAAAGTAATCGCGTTCATGCATTTCAGGTTGCGGCTTTACTTTAAGACAGGGGCTATCGGTATGCGCGCCCACTATTCTTACGCCGGCTTCAACAGGGCTTTGTGCGCCATTGATAAAGGCCACAATGCTAGATTCATTGCGTACGACAAAATATCGCCCACCTTTTTCGAGCTGCCACACGTCTTTTTCTCTAAGCGCACGAAATCCCGCCGCTTCTAATCGCTGCCGCATGGCGTCAACGGCATGGAAAGGGGTAGGTGATTCAGCCAAGAATGCAATGAGGCCGTCTGAAATAGAAGTATTCGCCATGGGGGTGTCCATAATGGGTAATTGAATGACATTAGTTTACCCATTTGAAACCACCGTGCCAATGATATCCACTGGATTTGTATTGAATCAGTTACAGGCCAAGGCGCCGACACTGCCCTCTGTATAGCCTTACATTCCGAGGTTTTTGTTAGCATGCTCCTCTCTAATTTAATGCGATAGGCGTGGCAACATGACTGACAATAAATTTCATACCAAACGTGAAGATATTTTTGCACTCATCACTGGTGCGCTTTGTGTTGGGTTCGGTGTATTTTTGTTTAAAGAAGTTGGGCTACTGACAGGTGGTACAGCCGGTTTGGCTCTGATTCTTAGCGGTTTTTTAACTGCTAGTTTTGGGCAAATTTTCTTTTTGCTTAACCTGCCTTTTTATATCCTCGCCTATAAGCGCATGGGCTGGCGGTTTACCCTAAATACTTTTATTGCCGTACTGACCGTTTCCCTAACCGCAGACACCATGCATTTGCTCATTAGCATTGATCAAATCAATGGCCTTTTTGCTGCCGTGTTTGGTGGCTTACTCGTCGGCTTAGGCATGCTGATTTTGTTCCGGCACAGAGCCAGTCTGGGTGGCGTTGGCATCCTAGCGTTATATTTACAGGAGCATTACAACATCCGCGCAGGGAAATTTCAGCTTGGTGTCGACCTCAGTATTTTGGCAATAGGATTCTTTATTGTTACCCTGCCTATTCTCGCCCTGTCTGTCGCTGGTGCCGTGGCACTGAACATTGTGATTGCGATTAATCACAAACCAGGGCGCTACTTTATTTCTTAAGAGAACCCGCTGTTCATGGCACAGTTAATATTTGCACTCAAAGATGTTCCGGAATCTGAGGCTAACGCCATTCGGAGCATCCTCGATGACAATGGCATTATTTATTATGAAACAGCGGCAGGTCGCTGGAATATATCGGTTGCTGCACTCTGGGTCGCCGATGACGAAGACTATGTCCCTGCCCGACAATTGATCAATGCCTACCAGATTGAGCTACAGCAAGAACTGGCCAAAGAACAGAATGAGATGCCATTACCCACCCTGTGGCAGACCTTTAGTCATCGCCCTTTCACTGTCATCGTGTTTTTGACTGCGGTAGCCATTGTGCTGGGATTATCCATTGTGCCTTTTTTGCGTTTTGGGTAA
>CAJXZL010000017.1 GCA_913063165.1 uncultured Saccharospirillaceae bacterium
ACCCCTCAGGTCTAAACCCCTCAGGTCTAAACCCCTCAGGTCTAAACCCCTCAGGTCTAAACCCCTCAGGTCTAAACCCCTCAGGTCTAAACGGGTACCGAACTGGACACAGCCAAGCGCCGCCCTGTTAAGAAACGTAAGTAAGCAATCGCTATCACGGCAGGCGTTATTTAAAGGGATTATAAAAGGGGAAATGACCGGGATTATAGGTGTCGTTTTTCGTGCGCGACTGGACTACTGACTTTCTAGCTTTTGAACCAAGTCCCACAACTTGTCAGCACGGTCACTGATGACCATTCCGTAACGTTCCAGATCCGCATCTACGGGAATCCGGAAGTCCGCGACAGGACGGCCCGCCATCAAATCGAGTGCCAGCTCCGCCCATTTGCCAGAGAAATACCGCAGAATATCTGCAGGACCATTAAAATTTCCCAGCCCCACGATGTCCGTTGGATGATCGCCCGCAATGACATACCAGCCAATAAACCCCGGTATCCCAACGCCCGTGACCATCCATATAGACGTAAAGGGCGATTGGCTCCACAGCGGTAGTTCGGGAACACGCCGACAGATCACCTCTCGTGACTTAAAATAAAACCGAATATCTTCTCGCCGTTCTGCCAGCCAGATATTCTTATTAAATCGATTGTCAAAATTATAATTATCGATCATTAACAGCCTATGCCATGATGAATCGGGTGGTACCTCATTTAGAGTGTACCCAAACACCCTGCAAGGCGAAAGTGTTTGCCTGTTACAACCAATAGGAATCCCCATGTCAGTCACCGTCATGCTGTGGGTCATCACGGCGGCAGCATTACACGCAGCGTGGAATTTGGGTGTCAAAAGCCATGACAACCCCGATGTCAGCATGACCGCTGTGGTATTGGGCCATTCACCAGTGGCGCTCATCGCGCTATGGTGGGTACCGCTCCCGCTAGCTGCCGCGTGGCCTTGGCTGTTGCTAGGTGCCTGTTTACACCTCGCTTACCAACTGACCCTCATGTCTGCCTATCGCTTGGGCGACTTGAGCCACGTCTACCCCTTGGCCCGTGGCACCGCACCCTTATTGGTCACGCTTATCTCTCTGCTGTTTTTGGACAAGCAGTTCAACGCACTCGAACTAACCGCAGTGGCTTTGATAGTGGTTGCGCTGTTGAGTCAGGTTCGGCTCAGTGCTACTAAGGCCTCATGGCACGCTGCTAGGCTATCGTTGTTTACAGGCTGTCTCATTGCCAGTTATACCCTGATAGACGGCTATGGCGCCCGCATAGCAGCCACAGGGGTCGGATTCTATGCGGTGATGGCCTTATTGAATACGGGCATGCTGATGGTGGTGATGCGGTGGCGCCGCCCCGGAACGGTCACACAGGTCATCAAGCACCACAAATGGCTAGCAATACAGGGCGGTTCGGCATCATTTGCAGCCTATGCCATCGTGATGTGGGCGTTTACGCAGTCACCCATTGCCCTGGTATCGGCGCTACGAGAAACCAGTGTTGCCTTCGCTGTGATGATGGGCATGGTGTTTCTCAAGGAGCGACCGACACCGCGTGCGCTGTGGGCGGTTATTCTCATGCTTATCGGCCTTATAGTGTTGCGACTAGCCCCCGCGCTCACATAGAATGTCACCGCATACCACATCTGTCACTGCACCGGTGTTTCTCTAACATCGGCACTACGCCGCTAACCAGCGAAACCAAGCCCAAGGAAAACCGATGTCCATTGAAAGTAGCCTGACCTTCTTTATCGCCATTTTTGTGTTTGGGGTCACGCCGGGCCCAGGAACCTTTGCTATTTTGGCGCGCGCGCTAACGGTGGGAGCCGGGCGTTGTATCTGGCTCAGTCTGGGTATGGTATTGAGTGACATGGTCTATTTGATACTGGCCTGTTATGGCTTGGCGACCCTAGCAGAAAACTGGAGTGGTGCCTTTTTGGCCATTCGGGTGGCGGGCGCGAGCTATTTGTTCTATTTAGCCTATAAAATGTGGACAGCTGCAGTAGAAAAGCCCGGTGAAAACCCCGACGGTCTGGTTGAAGATGGTGTATCCAGTCTGATTCAAGGCTTTATGATCTCCGCTTCTAACCCGAAAGTCATTTTGTTCTATTTGGCGTTTTTACCGACCTTTATCGACCTAACGACCCTCACCACCAACGCTGTTATTTGGGTCAGCTTTTTGCAATTTGTGGCGCTGTTACTGGCCCTAATGGCGGTTGCTGGTGGTGCGGCATCGGCGCGAAAACTGTTTCGATCAACCACAGCACTGCAACGCATGAACCGATTTGCTGCCCTGCTGATGGCTACGGCTGCTGCTTATCTGGCGCTTCGCGCCTAAATAGATCGCCGCCAACCGCGCTGCCGCTACAGTATGGGTGTTAACAGCGCTGCCGCTACATTACGGGTGTTAACATCAGCGCCAACGAGGCCGCAAACCCC
Organism: uncultured Saccharospirillaceae bacterium; assembly: GCA_913063165.1. Classification (GTDB taxonomy): domain Bacteria; phylum Pseudomonadota; class Gammaproteobacteria; order Pseudomonadales; family Natronospirillaceae; genus CAJXZL01. The sequence goes on from CAJXZL010000017.1 coordinate 2,438, forward strand.
GCCGCCCAAGAGACTGAGCGTAAACTAGACCAATCGGCCAAATAGCACACCTGAAACAACACACGAGCCAACAAAAACACCACAGCACAGGCATTGGCGATGTCACTGTGGTTACCCCACATTTGTGCCACCAAGACCCCAGCAGCAAACATCGGATAGGCTTCAATCATATTTTGGTGCGCCGCCCAAGCCCGATGACCAACCCCTTGCTGCCTAAGGTGCTGCAGTCGCGGATAGTGGTTGTCATAGCGCTCAGCGCGCAGGGTGATGATGTTAAGCGGAATCTTAGAGGCGTACACCATCAGGGTGGCAATGACGAGACTCCAAAGCGGTAGTGACATGCGCGTTATCCTGCAGAAAAGAAAAAGGCAGACGCCGTCTGCCTTGTCATGACCCTAGCAGAGATTACTCTCCGTAGGGAATCCAAATGTTTTTGATCTCAGTTGCCTTACGCAAGAACTGCTCGCTGGTGGCAACACGGTCATCATGCCAGTCATAAAAACGCCCATAGTTTACCCAGGTGCGCTTCATGGTGGCGGCGGCCTCTGTTTCAATCAGGGTGCTACCTTCAGCGGTGCCCCAATACCACAGACCTTCGATGTCATAATGTCGGGCCAGCGTATCCGTTAATGCCACACGGTCGCCAGTGACGATGTTGATCACACCACCGGGAAGATCAGAGGTATCCAACACCTGATAGAGATCGCAGGCCAACAAGCCAGTGGCTTCAGAAGGCACCACCACCACGCGGTTGCCCATGGCAATCGCCGGCAATACCACGGACAGCAAACCTAGCAAACCACCCTCTTCAGGGGCCACAATGCCTATGACACCCAGCGCTTCTTTCATCGCCAAGGTAACGGCGCGCATGGGTGTGCTATGCACATCACCGTCGTATTTGTCGGTAAGTGCAGCGTAGGTATAGAGTCGATCGATACACTGTTCCACTTCAGCCTTTGCTGCACGGGCACTTTTACCCGTTAGCTGTACGATACGGGCTTCAAATTCAGCAGCACGGGCACTAAAGTTCTCGGCCACGTAGTAGAGCACCTGCGCACGGTTATGGGCGGAGGTTTGCGTCCAACCACTGGCTGCTTGTGCAGCTTCAACGGCATTGCGAATGTCTTTACGGCTACCCTGTGGCAATTCAGCAATCGTCTGGCCATTGGCACCACGCACAACATCGGTATAGCCACTGTCTGGGCGAACTTGCTTACCACCGATATAAAGCTTGGGTGTGCGGTCAATAACGACCTGAGCCGCGTCGCCTTTTGCCGCCTTCGCTTTACCTGCTTTTAACACCGGACTGGTACTCAGCTGTGCTTCCCAGCGGGGCTTCACATATTCAAACAAGCCTTCTTTGCCACCTTCGCGTCCAAAACCCGATTCGCGATAGCCGCCAAAACCAGCGGCAGCGTCAAAGACGTTGGTGCAATTGACCCAGACCACACCCGCTTTAATTTTGGGTGCTATGTCCAATGCCAGGTTGATATTTTCGGTCCACAGACTCACTGCCAAGCCATAGCGGCTGTTATTGGCTAGGGCCACCGACTCAGCGGGTGTTCTAAATGAACTGACCACCAAAACCGGTCCAAAGATTTCTTCTTGGGCCAAGGTTGAGGCTGGCTCAACGTCAGTGATAATGGTCGGCGGATAATAACAGCCGGTGGTGGGCATAGGGGTGTCAGGTTGCCATACCACGCCACCTTCTTGTGCGCCGAGGGCGACCAATGAGGCAATGCGTGAGCGCTGGCTTTCATCAACCAAGGCCCCCATGTCGATATTCTTGTCTAGCGAGTCGCCGCTGACCAGCTTGGCCATACGGGCTTTCACCTTGGCCAAAAAGCGTTCCTTAACCGACTCCTGAACGAGCAAACGAGAGCCCGCACAGCAGACTTGGCCTTGGTTAAACCAGATGGCGTCCACCAAACCTTCGACCGTGCTATCAAGATCGGCATCGTCATAGACCACAAACGCCGACTTGCCACCCAGTTCGAGTGACAGCTTTTTGCCCGTACCTGCGGTTTCGCGTCGTAAAATTCGGCCCACTTCGGTAGAACCGGTAAAGGCGATTTTATTGACCAGAGGATGGGCGACCAAAGCAGAACCCGCTTTCGCGTCACCCAAAACAATATTCACCACGCCTTTTGGCAGGCCGATGTCGTCACAAATCTGGGCAAACAGAATGGCGGTGGTGCTGGTAAATTCTGCCGGCTTTAATACCAGGGTGTTACCCATGGCTAAGGCTGGGGCAATCTTCCAAGCCAACATCAGTAAGGGAAAATTCCACGGAATAATCTGACCGACAACACCCAAGGGCTCGTAATCGGGTAATTCGCGGTCCATCACCTGTGCCCAACCGGCGTGGTGATAGAAATGGCGGGCTACCAAGGGGATATCGATGTCACGGCTTTCGCGGATGGGCTTGCCATTGTCGAGCGATTCCAAAACCGCGAACAATCGGGCATGCTTCTGTACTTGGCGGGCCAAGGCATACAGATACTTGGCGCGCCCATGGCCACCCAGTTTTTTCCAGCCGGCTTTGGCGGCATGGGCCGAAGCAACAGCCTCTGCCACATCCTGTTCAGAACCATCAGCGACCTGTGCCAGTTTCTTACCGTTGGCAGGATTGCTGGTGTCAAAAAACTGGCCTGTTTCGGGCTGACACCACTTGCCATTAATATAATGCAGCAGTGTACGGTCCCGGCTTTCTAACCAGGCGTCGGCTTGTTGTGCACTTTCAAACGCATTGCCGTATTCCATGGTGTTAAAAATCTCTTTAATTGACATAATCGTAAGTTCCTCGTGTCCCGATCAACCCATGGGGTGTCTGAATTGCGCAGAATAGCTACCCGTGAGGTAGTGCTCTAACTGCCGTTCAATATCACCCAGCAGGCTGCTGGCACCGAAACGAAATAATTCAGGTCTCAGCCATGCATTGCCGAGTTCTTCTTTTATCATCGCCAAATAATCTAGGGATTGCTTCGCAGTCTTGATACCGCCAGCGGGCTTGTAACCAATCATAAAGCCAGTCAATTCGTGGTATTCACGTATCGCACGGACCATCACCAAGCTGAAGGGCAGCGTCGCATTGACGGGCTCTTTGCCAGTACTGGTTTTAATAAAGTCGGCGCCAGCCATCATGCAGACCCAGCTTGCCTTGGCTACTGTGGTTAGGGTGCCCAATTCACCAGTCGCCAAAATGGCTTTTAGGTGGGCTTCGCCACAGGCTTCGCGGTAGGCCTTCACTTCTTCGTAAAGCGCTTCCCATTGGCCGGTTAGTGCCAATTCGCGACTGATAACGATGTCGATTTCAGTCGCGCCTGCGGCAACAGAGGCCTTGATCTCATTGATCTTGAAAGGCAATGGAATTTGACCAGCAGGAAAGCCGGTAGATACCGCGGCCACATGAACACCAGAGCCCGCCACGGCGGGTACGGCAGTCGCCAGCATATTGTGATAAACACAGACCGCACCGGTGGTGATGCCCAAGTCTTGCACACCCAAACGCGCGATGATGTCTGCGCGAACAGGTTGCATGGCCTTGCGACACAGGCGCGTGACCGTGCCCGGCGTGTCATCACCCGATAATGTGGTGAGGTCCATACAGGTAATGGCTTTAAGCAACCAAGCGACTTGGTGGTCTTTTTTCACAGAACGGCGTTTCACAATAGAGTCGCAACGGCGTTCTACGGCGCTCTTGTTGATTTTAATGTGCTGGAAAAGCTCGGGTCGAAAAGGCATTCCCGGGTTTCTGGGGATAGCCTGTGCGTCGCCAGAAGAGGGCATGTTGGCCATAATATTCCTTTCATACTGCGGTCAATAAAAGCGGTTATTGTAAAGACTAAATCGCTGCAACGCACCTTTAGGGGGAAAATCGCATAGCGGCTAGTGTTAGGATGTCGTTGCCTCACAATGGGCTTTGAGACGCGACAACAAGTCTTTTTCAGTTTTTTGCATCATGCGAACGATCAGCTTTGCGAATTGTTGCTTCAACCAGCCCTTGACTTCAAAAGCAGCCTCAAGCGTCACCGTGCATTGGTTGTTGGTCGTTGGGGTGACAATAAAACGGTAAAATGACCGCCCACCCATGACGTCTGCGCCAGCGGTATGAATATAAGGGGGGGCGCCATGGTCTGGGCCATGCTGCTCAAACAGGGTAATGGCCATGCGGTGTTCGCGCTTGCCTTTGCCCTCGGTGCGGGTTTCAAGCCACTGATCACCGACCTTGATAGGACCTTCGTACTGCTTCTCAATCTGTTTTACCTGTGTGATCCACACACCACAGGTGTCAATGTCTGATAGCACGGCAAAGCAGTGTGCGGCGCTGGCATCAATTTCAATGCGGTCAGTCCAAATGGCCATAAGGCGTCCTTTATAGTCGACATGCAAACAAGCAGTGTAGCGTTTCGATACGAAAGTGAACAGCCTCAGCGCACCGGCAGGGCCTCGCTTGAGGCACCCTGCAACCCATCACACAGGCTATTCGCCAGAAAGGTCGTTGTTGATCAATGGCGCAAGTTGCGCTGCGCGTTCGCGTAACTCATCGGGACCCTGAGCAATCACTGTGACGTGGCCTATTTTTCGGCCTGGCTTGGGTGCCTTACGGTAATCATGTACACAGCTACCAGGGACGGCCAATAGCGCGGGGACATCGATGGGGCAACCAATGAGATTGAACATCATAGAATGGCCGAGCATTTGGGTACTGCCGAGAGGCAAACCACTGATGGCACGTACATGGTTCTCAAATTGGCTGCACTGCGCCCCTTCAATCGTCCAGTGCCCAGAATTGTGCACCCGCGGCGCCACTTCATTGGCGACCAAGTGGTCACCCTGAACAAAAAATTCAAAGGTCAGCACACCCACATACTGCATGTGGTCCAACACCTGCTTGGCAATGGCCGTGGCTTGCGGTTGCAAACGGTGATCGGCCAACGGCGTTGAGCAGTGCAAAATCCCCTGTCGGTGGACGTTTTCTACCAGTGGGTAGACCCGTGTTTCGCCATCGGCACTGCGCACGGCGATGCAGCTGACTTCATAGTCAAAGTCTACAAAACCTTCGTAGATAAGGGGGACGCCACCCAAAGCATCGAATAGACCCGCAATGTCGGCATCTGATTTCAGCAAACGCTGTCCCTTACCGTCATAACCTAGGGTGCGGGTTTTGACGATAGCGGGCACACCGATCTGTGCGAAGGCATCGACCACATCCTGTTGGCTGTCAATTTTGTACACCGGTGCCGTGGGGATATCCAAGGATTGGAACAATGACTTTTCTGCCCAACGCTCACGGGCAATTGCCAATGCGTCGGCAGTTGGAAAAACTGGCTTTGATTGGGCGATATAAGCCACAGTTTCGGCTGGAACGCTCTCAAACTCGAAGGTCACCACATCAACCAACGACAGTAAACGGTCGATGGCCGCGGTATCATCATAGGCGCCCAGTACCAAGGTGCCGACATCGCCAGCACAGGCTTCTGTTGATGGATCTAGAAAATAGAAGCGCAGCCCTAGAGGGATACCAGCAAGCGCCATCATTCGACCAAGTTGGCCACCACCGATTACACCAATTTTCATAAGCCGTTACACTCCAATGTCAGGGCGTTGTTGCTACTGACTGGGATCTGAATTGTCCAAAACAGTCTGGGTTTGCTCTGCTCTAAAGGCCAGCAAGGCTGTTCGGATCTCTGGGTATTTGTTGGCTAGGATGCTCGCCGCCAACAAAGCGGCATTGATCGCACCGGCTTTGCCAATGGCCAGGGTGCCCGTCGGAATACCTGCAGGCATCTGCACGATTGACAACAAAGAGTCGACACCACTGAGCATGGCCGATTGTACGGGCACACCCAATACCGGCAGGTGGGTCTTGGCTGCACACATGCCCGGCAAATGGGCTGCGCCGCCAGCGCCTGCAATAATCACCTCAATGCCGCGGTCTTCCGCTGTTTCAGCATAAGAAAACAGCAAATCGGGGGTGCGATGGGCCGATACCACTTTGGCCTCAAATTCGATGCCCAATGTCGAAAGGGTCTTGGTGCAGTGCTCAAGGGTATTCCAATCGGACTTGGAACCCATAATAACGCCAACTTTAACGGACATTCAGGCCTCCTAACGGGTCTGACGAATCAATGCTTTATCGAAGGATCCATGATACGCACGGGTTGTGCTTCTATCTGGTCCAGGGGGTTTGGTTCGGATACGCGGGTCGGTATTTCTGTTTGTGGTGCATCATACAGCACGTCAGTAAAGCCGCATTCGACACATTCACGCAACATGGCATATCGGGCCTCATCGCGTTCGGCGCGAATGGCGTCCTGACAGCCACATTTAGGGCAGACGGCTCCAGCAATAAATCGTTTTGCCACGGTATCACTCACTGTTCGAGAAAGCGGCGCATTATAGCAGTGTTCGGCGCATTTTGAAGCCTAGCGGATCGTATCAGTTAGGGTGTAGCGTCAAGGCAACGGGGTTAAATGGTTTGCTAGGCTGTGGCGTGACCCCAAATCAGGCTACACTAACGCCCAGATACCCCGCCTTGGAGCTCCAGTGATAGAGAAAGCCTTTGATATTTTGCTCGAAACCGACGATTTTATGGTGATCAACAAAGCGCCCGGCATTCCCGTGCATCGAGAAGGGGACCAGCAGGGTATCGCGTCCTATGTAAAATCCCAGAGCGGACATGCCAATTGGTTTTTATGCCACCGCCTTGATCGAGACACCTCGGGTGTGTTGCTGATGGCCAAGAGCAAAGCCGCGGCTGCCGTATTGTCACAGCAGTTTGCCGACCGCACGGTCACCAAGTTTTACCTTGCCATTACTGACCGTAAGCCAAAAAAGAGCCAAGGCTTTATTTCAGGCGACATGGAAAAGGCGCGCGATGGCAATTGGATGTTGACCCAGACCCAAACACGGCCAGCTAGAACCCAGTTTTTTAGCCGATCACTGCGGCCGGGGTTTCGCGCCATTCTGTTGCGTCCGTTAACCGGTCGCACCCACCAGTTGCGCGTTGCTATGGGCGCAATGGCCGCGCCGATTCTTGGCGACAAGCGTTACCGCGGAAAAGAAGCGGATCGCCTGTACCTGCATGCGTATTCGTTGGCTTTTGAGTTTGGTGGCGCGCCATATCAGGTACAGTGCCCGCCCACCGTGGGAAGTGAGTTTGAGGCGTTTTTTACCTCAGAAGATGATCCGTGGCGCGCACCACAAGATTTGCCTTGGCCCAAGAAGTAAGGGCTATCGTTTAAAGGGCATAACCAACATGCTCAGCCATTGCATGCCTTTTTGCGGTGGCTGAACATAGGGTAGCCCGATATCCATGTCTTGATGGCCCTTGGATGGCTGCGCTTGGTAAGACCCAAACCAGCGGTCCCACACCGACAACTGAAATCCAAAGTTGCTGTTAAATTCTTTGCTGATCGTAGAATGGTGCACCCGATGCATATCAGGCGTGACGATCAGCCGTCGTATCCAGCCATCCAACCTAGCAGGTAAGCGAATGTTGCCGTGGTTAAACATGGCCAAGGCGTTCAGCAATACTTCAAATATCACCACCGCCACGACGGGCACACCCAACACCAGAATGGCGGCGAACTTAATCAACATCGACAAACCAATCTCGAGTGGATGAAAACGCGAACCCAGACTCACATCATAATCCACGTCGGCATGGTGCACTTGATGCACACGCCACAGGACAGGCACCAGATGGAAAAACCGGTGCTGCCAGTAAATGATGAGATCAAGCAGGATAATGGCGCTAAATGCTGCGATTGGCGTATAAATAGCCGTTATGTTAAAAAGCCCGATGCTGTGCTCTTGTGCATAGGCGGCCACCCCCACTGCTGCAATGGGAAACAGCAATCTGACCAGCAGGGTGTTAAACACCACAAAGCCCCAGTTCGTAGACCAACGCTGAAATTTGGAATAATGCAACGCACGCTTCGGTGCCAGCAGCTCCCACAGCGCGATCAACAGGAATACGCCAGCGAAAAGACTGAGCCGAATGACTGCTTCGTTTTCGAGTATGTAGTTATCAGCCGCCATAGGTCCCACCAATGATTATTAAGGGGTCTATCCTATATTAGTGCTTCCTTATTTACAATTTACCGCCTGTCTTAACAGTATAGGCGCGTCATGCAGAATCTGGCACCCGCTAACCCTATCTATAGAGGCGGTGATTGTTATTCAACACACCATCAGGCGCCGCGTTCATGTCGGGCTGGCTTGGTCAGGAGCAATTAGGCGCTGCCTCTGATTATCGGCGGTATAGGGTGATGGGTGTCTTGCTTCCACCATAAGGCTGTCGTAAAACAACGGCACGTAGGTCACAATAACGCATCTTTATGAGGAGCGTGCCATGAATTACCAAGCGGTATTATCATTTTGGTTCGACGAAATAACGCCGGCGCAGCAATGGGCCAAAGATGCGGCTTTCGACCGTCAAATCGCAGACCGATTTTTGGCGGTCCATGAGCAAGCCAACCTTGGTGAACTCTATCCCTGGCGCATGACAGCGGAAGGCCGCCTTGCCGAAGTGATTGTGCTAGACCAGTTTTCGCGCAATATATTCAGAGATGATCCCAGAGCATTTGCTTCGGACGCCTTGGCGCTCATCCTGGCCCAAGAAGCCATTTTGCATCGTCTAGATCAGGACTTAACGGCGCGTGAACGCGGCTTTTTGTATATGCCCTTTATGCACAGTGAATCGTTGAAGATCCACGACCTGGCAACGGATCTCTTTGCCAAAAATGGCGTCCAGTCGACCATCGACTTTGAACGAAAACACCGTGCCATTATCGAACGGTTTGGCCGTTATCCCCACCGCAACGCTATCCTACAGCGCGCGTCTACTGAGGAAGAGCGGGTCTTTTTAAGTCAGCCAGGCTCGGGATTTTAGTAGCATTGCTATCGCGGTAGTCAACATTTACTAGCATGTCACCTGTCAACGGCGTCGCGGGCATCTATACTGTGTAGCACAGGCAACATCTCAAAGGGTACAAGCCCCCTAGGGCGTGGAGGTGAATGATGGGCGCGCAATGCCAAAGCTGTGGCTATCCAATGAATAAAGACAAACAAGGTGGCGGCACCAACGCTGATGGTACCCACAGTACGCAGTTTTGCTCGATGTGTTATGACAAGGGGGCGTTTCTCAGCCCGCCTGAGGTCGACACAGCTGCCAAGTTTCAGCAGTTTTGTGTGCAACAAATGAAGCAGGATGGCATGAACGGATTGCTGGCGTGGTTTTTAACGCGCGGCATACCCAAGCTAGCGCGATGGAATGCGGCAACAAAGCGATAATACTGAAGGGACAGGGTCCTAGACAGCGAATCGCTAGAGCCTAGGCCCTAGCGATGAACCGATTATTGTTTTGGCTGTTGATGGGAATCGACGCGCAGAAGATCATCCACCTGATGGTAGCGGATCAGTGACACGGCTTTGGCCGTCAGTGATACCAGATACAACACCGATAGATGCCAGATATTGTGCAGTTTGGTCTCGTCTTCTAAGGCATGATTCACTTTGCCAGCATGGGCCAACGACAGCGCCAAGACGACCAGTAGCCAAGCAGCCACCACCCAAAAAAGCACCGTCAATTTGAAGCCTAACACCCCAATAATCACTGCGATGGCTGTGACAAATAGACCCAAATACAGGGCAATGCTGCCGGAGCTTTCTTTTAAGCCATAGTCACGAAACAGTGATAATTTGGACGCGCTGTGCTCCATTTCTCGTTGAAAAAAGGCAGGTAAATCTTGCGGCTGGTCCATGTCGACGCTCACGGTATGGGCATCGTGATACAGGTTTAGACCCAAGGAGCGGGCATGTAGACAAAACTCGCGCAAGGCGTCGGCGCGGTAACCGCTATTGAACCCCCCAATCTTCTGGAAATTGGCTTTGGATACAATGAGGGCGCCGGCAGATAGCGCATGTTGCAGGCCGTTGAGTGGCTTTTTAGCACTGAGCCAGGTTTTGCCAATCCAATACTCATCGGAATGGGGTGCCGTCCAAGAGCCGTATAGGTCATAGAACAACAGCTTTTCGACCGCGTGCGACAACAAATCGGCTGGCAGCAAACAATCGGCGTCGACAAATAACAAGTAATCGAGCTCGGCTGCCTCGGCGCCTGCATTTCTTGCGTCTGCTGGTCGCTCAAAATAACCGGTGATGACCTGCACCTTTTGAGACGCTGCGATGGCAAGGGTGTCGTCGGTGCTACCGCCATCTACCACAATGGTTTGCAGGTGGCTAATGGGGTATGCCAATGCATGCACTTGCGCCAAACAGGCCTTAAGGGTTTTGCCAGCATTAAAGGTAGGAATGATAATCGAGAAAGTTTTCATGTGACCTCCGCCTAAAAAACTACGCTGCGCCGGCCTCAAAATAATCTACCAACCGACAATGCGCCAAGGTATCCATACACTCATTAATAACCATAGTTGAATGTGGCGGATTTGCACAAAATATTTCCGACTTTTAGGCATTAGTTACAGGGACTATTGCGGTACGTTAGGCTGGCGTGATGCGAGTGAAATATCCATGGCAACGGGCAGGTGATCGGAGACGCGATCCTGCAGTACCCGATAGTTGGATACCATCAAGCTCGGGGTTACCAGAATGTGGTCGAGGTCTTTTTTGGGGCGCCAACTCGGATAGGTGTGCAGCGATGCCTGATTAGATAATCGCGTACGTGACAGAGGTGAAGACTCCAAAAGCCAGGTGTTGCTAGCATTAAAGTCTCCCATCAGCACAGCATGCTCTCGGTCTTGCAACAGGTCGGCCAAATAGTGCAGCTGGCGCATGCGGGTGCGTTTACCTAATGCCAGATGCGCGATCACGATGGTCACCGCTTGGCCTTCTAACACCACATCAACTTCAATCGCGCCTCTACCGGGGACGAAACCAGGCAGGGTGTGTTCAACGACCGATTGCATTTTTTGTCGGCTCAGTACGGCATTGGAATGTTGTGCCCAGAACCCTAGGTCGCGGTTCGTTTGTACATGCCAATGCTGCAAACCCCCGTGCTGTGATAACCAGCGGGCTTGGCAATGGAAACCACTGCGAAAACTGCCGCCATCAACCTCCTGCAACGCAACGATATCGAACGGCTTGAGTAAGCCACCAACCTTGTCCAAAGTGGACATGCGTACACTTGAGGGCAACAGGTGTTGCCACAGGGTAGAAAGATAATGCTGGAGGCTGCGGTTAGAAATGCCGACCTGAACATTCAAACTCAGTAGACGCAGAGATTCCGGTGGACTGATCGCAAGAGCGCTGAGTTCACTGGCTACCGGTTCAGGTTGTAGCATTGTCATGTGGGCCACCTAGAAATAAACTGTGTCGAGCACCATCATTATAGGCGTTCTGCACAAAAAGGTATTGTGATTCTGGTGCCCTGTTGGGTTATCGGGGTGATGGGTGCCGACACAGGGTTGGGCGCGTACCCATGAAAACGCTGTGGTAGATCGGTTGTAGCAAGGAGAGAAGCAGGGAGAGAAGCAGGGACAGCAGAAGGGATTGCGGAAGCGAGCGAAAGCAGGGGCTATCCAACAGGACAGCCCCTCGAGACTTACTTGGCCAGTTCTTGTGCGATCAAATAATCGGCCACAGCCAATACCGCATCGAAACCAGGCACATATTCATTTGAGATGATCATGTACTTGCCTGCTATCAACAAACTCGGGGTACCTTCTAAACGGCCGCCGTAGGTGGCTGATTTAGACTGATTCACGCGCACGTTAACCGTGAACGAGCTGGCTGTTTTGGTAAACAAGTCTGCATCAACGCCTAGGTTCTTTACCAAGGCGGTATAGTGACCGAGGTTCTTAGCAGGGATACCTGCCAAGTGGATAGCGTCGTAGATGCCTTGGCTGATACGGTGGTCTTTGTCCACACCCATCACCTGAAGCGCATGATAGGTTTGGGCGCCAGGAATCATGCTGCTGTTAAAAATCGCAGGGACCTGCTCAAAATGTACGGCTTCAGGCAACTGTTCTGCCCAAGCAAGGACCGGCTTTTCAAAGTTAAAACAGTGTCCACACAGGTAAGAGAAATATTCCCATACAGCAACGGTCTTGCCCTGTTGCATCACGACCGGTAACGGCTCGTCTAATACTTTGTAGTGCTTACCCGCAACAAAGGTTTCAGCAGCCACAGAGGTTACTGTCAATGCCGACACAAGTGCCATGATGGCGAAAACTGTTTTACGCATAGTCATACTCCAAAAAAAATCAGGGCCATGGTTGACCGATAGTTATTATGCCAAATGCCACCGCAAAAAAAAGCGGCATGGGCCGCTTTCTTCATGAACTTTGCAAACGTTTACATACCAGCAACGTAGGCTGCCAATGCATCAATTTCAAAGTCTTTCAATTTGAAAGCGATGTCACGCATCATGCGGGTGTCGCCATCATTGATACGCACCGCGGCAGTCGCTGCGCCATTATGACGGGCACCTTCGCGAAACTTCTTCAACTGAGCAACCACGTAAGGTGCGTGTTGACCCTGTAAGCTCGGGTAACCGGCAGCTGAGTTGCCTTTACCTGTTGGCGAGTGACATGCGGCACAAGCGGCTACGCCCGTTTCTGCATTGCCGCCCATGTACAGTGTCTTGCCCAATTCTGCTAGTGCCGCATCTGCACCCTGGCCCGCTTTGGCTACCTGAGTGAAGTAAAATGCGCCTAGGTCTTCAAAATCTTGATCCTGAAGTGCGCCTACCAATCCAGTCATTTCATTGATAACGCGGGCACCTGACTTCACATCACGTAGCTGCTTGGCGATGTAACGCTCATTCTGGCCAGCCAATGAAGGAAACATAGGCACCATGCTGTTGCCGTCCATGCCGTGGCAGCCCATACACATACCTGCTTTGCCTTGTCCTGCAGTAATGTTACCCGCTGCATGAGCAAAACCCATCGTTGCCAAAGTCATGGCGATTACTGTGATAAAATGTCTCATGATGTTTCCTGAAGTTTAGATCAAAAGTGTTTAACACTGTGCTGGCAGAAATTGGTCTGCCACACTGTAAATTCTTGGGGCGCTATTATATGTAGGAAGTTCCAAGGAAGTCCATTAAACCGCAACGGACGAAGGCAAAAAAGTCTGACAGTTTGCGCTAGGTCACTCTGAAAATGATGCTGTCGGTCTTGCATTGGAATCGTTAAACTACCCACCATTATTTGGGGTGTTTGAATGTCGACCCTTAATCGGGATAGTTCAACACCGTTACCCATAGCCACCATAGGCCCGGATTGTCATGACAGTAAAACCAACGGTGAATTTCCACCAAGCAAGATTTTTGACCAGTGCCGCAAAGTTGACCCAGTGTCCGCCAGATATCGGTGCTGAAGTGGCTTTTGCGGGTCGGTCTAACGCAGGCAAATCCAGTGCTTTGAATACGTTGGCACAACAAACCAAGTTAGCCCGTATCAGTAAAACACCGGGCCGCACCCAGCTGATCAATTTTTTCACCATGGGTAATATGGTACAGCGTATTGTTGACCTACCAGGTTATGGCTTTGCGCGCGTGGCAAAAACCACCAAAGCAGATTGGGACCAACACCTCGAAGAATATTTGCAAAAGCGCCAATCGCTGCGTGGTTTGGTGTTGCTGATGGATATACGACACCCCTTAAAAGAATTTGACGTCGATATGCTCGATTGGGCCGTTGCTTCAGGTTTGCCTTGCCATATTTTGCTGACCAAGGCAGATAAATTGAAACGTGGCGCCGCACAGGCAACGTTATTGCAGATTAGAAAAGACATGGCCGGCAGTGCCGATTTGGTCAGTGTGCAGTTGTTTTCGTCTTTGAAAAAGCAGGGTATTGAGGTCCTCAGCGCCAAGATCAACCAGTGGTTGGATCTGTCAGAGGCAGACGCGGATCCAGACTCACCCGCCGTGTCGGATGAGGATCAGATCGCTGCCGATTAAGGCTGAGTTTTCATCAGGTTGCTAATCACAGCGGCCATGGCCACCGGGGTATGCGGTGGCCGAAAGATGCCTACCATTTTCCCATCAGGATTTATCAACACCAGATTGTCACTGTGATCGACGGTATAGCCGTGGTCGCCATGACCGATCGACTTGTCGATAAAAAACACCGTGTTCAAGCTTTGTGCAAAGGCGGTTAGGCCGGGTTCTTCCACACGCATAGCCGTCCAATGAGCGCCAAAGCCTTGGATATAAGCCTTGAGCACCGCGGTGGTGTCTCGTTCTGGGTCGAGGGTCACCAAAAACTTGCCAATGCTAGGCATCTGCAAATCCAATAGGCGCTGCTGGGTTTGGTTGATTTGCACCATATTCACCGGACAAATGTCAGCGCACTGGGTAAAGCCAAAATTGAGCAGACTCCATTGGCCCTGAAGCGCAGAAAAGTCGAAAGGCTGGTCATCTTGGGTGATCAAGGCCACCTCGGGTATGGCGCGGGGCGCTTGATAGAGCACCGCCCCATATTGAGACAACACCTCTGGTGACAGGGGCTCAATGCTGGGATGGGAATAGCGGTAGAACTGCGTCCCTACTAAGCCCACCATCACGGCGACCAACACCACCACTGTCATTACGACTGACTTATTCATTTTACTCAGCAATCCTCATTGACTCGGGTGTCGACCAGTTGGTTAAAAAAACCGTATCGTCCAATAGTGGTCGATCAGCAGCGCCACAAACAACCACATCAAATAGTTGATTGAAAACTTGAATGTGGTGAAGGCAATTTGCCGCTGTTCTGAGCCACGCAGTTGCCAAGCCCACCAAATAAAACGAAAGTTCAGTAAGGTGACTGCCACCAAATAAATCAAGCCATTGTGGCCCGTAGCAACCGGCAACAGCGTTACTGCCAATAAGATGAAGCAATACAGCAGAATCTGAAGACGGGTATAGGGAATCCCATGGGTGACAGGCAACATGGGAATACCCACTTTGCGGTAATCATCAACACGGTAGATAGCCAAGGCCCAAAAATGGGGTGGCGTCCATATAAAGATCATCAACACCAATATCAAGGGATAGGCATCGATACTTCCCGTCATCGACGTCCAGCCCAACAGTGGCGGTGCTGCACCAGCTAAGCCACCGACCACGATGTTTTGCGGGGTAGCGCGCTTGAGGTAGCCAGTATAAATAAAGGCGTAGCCCACCAACGAGGCCAGGGTAAGCCAAGCGGTTAGCGCATTGACAAACAGTGCCAATATCACCATGCCAAGCACGGTAATGCCAATGGCAAACAACAGACTTTGAAATTCGGATAGTTTACCGGTGACAATGGGACGTAAACGGGTACGGGCCATTTGCTTGTCGATTCTGGCGTCAATGACATGGTTAAAGGCTGCGCCACCACCGGCCACCAGTGCAATACCCAGATTTGCCCACAGCATCAAGACGACATCAGGACGCCCCTCTACCGCCAGCAACATGCCTACCACTGCAGTTAGGATCATCAAGGCGACGACCTTGGGTTTGGTTATTGACAGGTAGTCCTGCCAGTAGCCGAATGATTGTGGCGTGGTATCAGTCATTGTCAGACCTCTCGGTAGCACAGTAATTAATGGTAATTAGGGTGAGCAGCAGCAGGGCACCAAACAGGTTATGCAGTACGGCAACCGGCAATGGCAAGAAAAACGCCACGTTGCTGATGCCTAAGGCGACCTGCGTAGTCAGCACCGTTGCGAGCAACAGGGCCAGTTTTTTACTGCGTAGGCGATACAGGGCAAAAGCCAACCATCCCAGCACCAGAGTAACGGTAATAGCGCCGATGCGGTGGGCAAGGTGGATCGCAACGCGGCCCCCGTTATCCATCTGGCCACCCAAATAATTGGGACCTACATGCTGCAAGACGTTAAAGCCTTCAGCAAAATCAGGATCTGGCCATAGCTGTCCCTGACAATAGGGCAGGTCAGGACAAGCCAGCGCGGCATAGTTAGACGTGGTCCAACCACCGAGTGTAATTTGGATCACCACCACGACCAAACCGACCTGCGCGAGGGTTTTAATCGGTGCGATCAGTGCGGCCATATTGATCGCTGTCAGTCGCAATGATTGCCACCACAAAACCGACAGTAGCGTAAAGCCGCCTAATAAATGCAGGGTGACCACTTGCGGCCACAGTTTTAGGGTAACGGTCCACATACCAAACAAACCCTGCAACACGACCCAACCCGCCACGAACAGCGGGAGGCGCAGGTTGAGACCCTTTGCCTGCCACGGCACAAATGCCAGACTGCTGAAATAGAGCAGCACCATAATAATGAGCAGGATGTCGAGCTGGTGACCAATGAAGGCGCGAACGATGGTCGATAATATGAGGAGCCCTAACAAAGTCACCTGTAGTGACCAGACCTTGCGGGGGAAATAACGCAAGACTTGGAACAGAACAACCAAACACAACAAACCCAGTGACGATGCAAGAATGCGGTGGAATTGCTCAGGCCAGGTTTTACCGGCTAGAACGGGGGTATCCGGAAAAGCTTGGTTAGCGGTGGCGATATCATCAGCAGAATTGGGCACCCACAGGTGACCATAGCAGGTCGGCCAGTCTGGACAGCCCAAACCGGCGTCTGCCAATCGCGTAAAGGCACCCAATACGATCACTGACAGTGTTGCGATCAGGGTGATCACGATGAGCCAACGCAAGCGTCTAATGGCAGCGGGGTTAGGCGAATGTTCGATCATGGTCTTATCCTACCATCGACAGTTTTAAGAGCTTTTTCATGTCTTCAATAATATCTTTTGGACTGGCTTCTAAAGAATAGTACATCATGATGTTACCCAGAGGATCCGATACAAAAATACCAATATTGTCCGTGGGCGGCGTTTTGGTCAGCTGGTCTAGTGGTGTCAATTTACCAATCACCGTGCGGTAGTAGCCAACACTGGTAACCGACGCAGGCGCTGGATGGTCCGACAGATACAGCCGTTCAACGCGGCCTTCATTTTTACCTAGGGCAACGTGCAGTTGACGAAGGGTTACGACCCATGCATCACAGTCCGCATCGCACGTCCCTTCCACACGCAAGATAAATTGCCATTTTTCAGAGGCTAGGGCGTCACCGTTACTGATCGTTAATTGTTCTAGCGGTATGACAGGCGTGAACAACAGGCCATTGTTTACCCGCCCACCTGGGGACATCCAGCCACTGGTATACATAAAGGTAGCCAGTGCCATCAGCAACAGCGGAACGCCTAAAATCAAGGCGGCTAATAACTTGCCCTTATTGGGGTTGTTGGTTGGGGCGGTATCGACCATGCTCATTATCCTGTTTTAAAGGGTACGGGTGCGGTGTTTGTACAATAACAACAAGGCGCCAATTAGCAGCACGCCCGATAACATAAACCACTGCACGGCATAACCTAGGTGACGCGCAGGGCCAATGACAGTTTGTTTCCAGTTGCGATCCAATGCCTCAGCGGCATCGGGATCTATTTCAAACAGTACGGGTGCCATGTCATCGCCAAAGACATCAGTTTGAACGGGCAACAGCTGTTGTTCAAGCCAGTGTAGGTCAATCTCTCTTACCTGTGCGTTCCAATCAATAATCGCTGGCAATTCTGGCAGGTCTGGCATTTGTCGGCGGTAATGCGTATCGGCAACAAAACCCAGATTGACCAGTGCCTCTTGATAAGGTCCCTGATCTAAGGCAACCACCACCAACAATTCAAATCCAACGGCGCCGTCTAAGGTGCGGCTGTCCCACCAGTAATAGCGGTCGGTGAGTCTTCCCGTGAGATGTACTGGAGAAAAAGCCACCAAGGACTGCGATAGCGGTTGTGGCGTTGCGAACGATTGCGCCGCTTGCGCGTTTAATAGTTGAGTCTTTTGGTCAGCTCTGCTTAACTGCCAAAACCCCAGCGACGCGGTAAAGGGCACGAAAGTCGCCAACAGCGCGAACAGCCACCATTGATACCACCACATTGCCAATCGGGACCGCATACAGGAATCCTACTATGTTAAAAATATTGATCATTGTGCTGATCATTTTAATGCTTGTCACGCTAGGGACGGGTCTACAGTCATTACTAACACATAAAAACCCGAAACGCTTGGTTTGGATTCTTTGGATTCGGATCGCCATAGGCGTTAGTTTGATTGTGCTGCTGATCGTAGGAGCATTGACCGGACAATTAGCAGTGGTTGCGCCTTGGTCCGGTCAATACTGAGCGTGGTTATATCCAGTAAACGAGTATAAACAAGCAAACCCATACCACATCGACAAAGTGCCAGTACCAAGCCGCAGCTTGGAAGCCGAAATGGTCTTCAGACTTAAAGTGGCCTTTCTGTCCACGGAAGAACATCACGATCAACATGAAGGTACCAATGGTGACGTGTGCACCGTGGAAACCAGTTAACATGAAGAAGGTGGTACCATAGATGCCTGAATTTAGGGTAAGACCCAATTCAGTATAGGCTTCATGGTATTCAATGGCTTGGAAATACAAGAACAACAAGCCCAATAGGATGGTGACACCCAACCAGATTTGCATCGGCTTGCGCTTACCGGCGATTAACGCGTGGTGCGAAATCGTCAAGGTGATACTCGAAGCCAACAGCAAAATGGTATTGATCAACGGCAAACCCGTGGCATGAATCACGTCCTCAGGTCCCGGGAACAAGCTATTGTCTGGGTTACTCATTAAAGGCCAGGATGCGGTAAAGTTGTCATACAACATCTGGGTACTTTCAAAAGCGCCTTCACCAGCCAGCCAATGAATATTGAGGCCCCGAACGTAGTACAGGGCACCAAAGAAGGCGGCAAAGAACATCACTTCAGAAAAGATGAACCAGCCCATGCCCCATACATAGCTGCGCTTGAGCTGTGGACCGGCAAGACCCTGGTGGTTTTCTGTGATCTGAATACTAAACCACTGATAAAGTGTGGCGGCGAGTACCAAGCAACCTGCAAGGAACATCATCGCATTGCTGCCATTCATCCAGAGGGCAGCACCAGTTACTGTGGTGGCCATGCCAATTGCCATCCAAATCGGCAACTTGCTTTGCTCGGGAACGTAATAGGTTTCAGTCTGTGTTTCACTGGCCATTTTTTTCTCCGTTTGCCGCAACCTGAGTAATATCAAACAGGGTATAGGACAAAGTCAGTGTATCAATCGTGTCTGGAAGTTCTGGATCAATCATAAAGCGCAGTGCCATATCTTCGGCTTCACCTGCAGCTAGTGTTTGTTGTTTGAAACAAAAGCATTCCGTTTTGTGAAAGTAATTCGCACCTTGGAACGGGCTAACACTGGGTATCGCCTGTGCCATCATGGTCTTATCGCTGTTGTTGCCAGCATGAAAAGACACCGTGGTGAACTCACCAGGATGGACCTTTACGGTGCGGACATTGGGATAAAAATCCCAAGGCATACCTTCGTTATTCATTGCTAAAAACTGCACGGTAATGGTGCGTTCTTGTACATCGACCTGGGTGGTTTCTTCATAGACACCACCGGTACGTCCCGTTACCCCTGTCCACTCACAAATCAAGTCGTACATGGGCACCAAACCGTAGAATACAAAAGCAAGCATCATAACCACTGCGGTCAGTGATTTAATAATGATACTGCGATGCTTGCTCTGTTCTGCCATTACCGTGTCATTTCCTGCTAATTAATCGACTTTAGGGGGCGTCGTAAACGTGTGGTATGGGGCTGGAGATGGAATAGTCCACTCCAAGCCTTCCGCACCTTCCCATGGCTTATCAGGTGCTTTCTCACCACCACGGATCGCCTTGATCACCACATAAAGGAACATCAGCTGGCTCGCGCCGAACAAGAACGCGCCCAAACTTGAGATCATGTTCATATCGGCAAACTGTAATGCGTAGTCTGGAATACGACGTGGCATACCGGCTAGACCGATAAAGTGTTGTGGGAAGAAGGTAACGTTAACCCCAACGAAAGACAGCCAAAAGTGAATCTTGCCGAGCTTTTCGTCATACATGAAACCTGTCCACTTAGGCAACCAGTAGTAGACCGCCGCCATAATGGAGAAGATCGCACCTGGTACCAATACATAGTGAAAGTGTGCCACTACGAAGTAGGTGTCATGGTACTGGAAGTCAGCCGGCGCGATCGCCAACATCAAGCCTGAGAATCCACCAATAGAGAACAGCACCACGAAGGCCACCGCAAACAACATCGGGGTTTCAAAGGTTAGCGAGCCACGGAACATGGTCGCGATCCAGTTAAAGACTTTGACGCCAGTCGGGATTGCAATCAGCATGGTGGAGTACATAAAGAACAGCTCACCTGCCAAGGGAATACCCACTGTAAACATGTGGTGCGCCCATACGATGAACGACAAGAATGCAATCGAGCTGGTCGCGTATACCATTGATGCGTAACCAAAGAGCTTCTTGCGCGAAAACGCTGGGATAATCGCAGATACGATACCAAAGGCTGGCAAAATCATGATGTACACTTCAGGGTGACCGAAGAACCAGAACACGTGCTGGAATAGAATCGGTGAACCACCACCGGCAGCGTTAAAGAACGCTGTGCCGAAGTGAATATCCATCAACATCATGGTCACAACGCCTGCCAAAACTGGCATAACGGCGATCAACAAGTAAGCCGTAATCAACCAAGTCCAAACGAACAGTGGCATCTTCATCCATGTCATACCTGGTGCGCGCATGTTGAAGATGGTTGCAACGATGTTAATCGCGCCCATGATCGACGATGCACCCATGATATGGACAGCAAAGATGAAGAACGTCACGCTCGGTGGCGCATAGGTGGTCGACAAGGGCGCATAGAATGTCCAACCGAAGTTTGGTGCACCACCATCCATAAACAGGGTGCTTATCATCATCGCGAAAGCGAAGGGTAGAATCCAAAAGCTCAGGTTGTTCATGCGCGGTAACGCCATATCTGGCGCACCAATCATCATGGGTACCATCCAGTTAGCCAAGCCAACAAAGGCAGGCATTACGGCACCAAACACCATAATCAAGCCGTGCATGGTGGTCATCTGGTTGAAAAATTCAGGCTGGATCAACTGTAGGCCAGGCTGGAATAATTCGGCACGGATAACCATGGCAAAGATGCCGCCGAGGAAGAACATGGACAAGCTGAACCAGAGGTACAGCGTGCCGATGTCTTTATGGTTAGTGGTATACAACCAACGGGTCAGCCCTTTGGCTGGGCCGTGATGGTCGGAACCAGTGTGTGCTGCTGTCATTTTGTTCTCCTCATTGTCCCGCCCGGAATGCCGCAACATCCTGAGGCGTTACCGAATCACCAGTGTTGTTGCCCCATGCATTACGTTCATACGTAACCACGGCAGCGACATCAGTATCAGAAAGCTGTTTGCCGAATGCAGACATTGCTGTACCAGCAACCCCTTCTACGACCATTCTGATATGCTCATTTACAGGACCCAATGCAACCGGGCTGTTCGCCAGTGCTGGGAACGCACCTGGAATACCTAGACCTGTAGCTTGGTGACACGCAGCACAGAAAGTGTTGTATGTGGTTTCACCGCGAACCATAAGTTCATCAAGCGTCCAATCCGTTTTCTCGCTAAGCGCAGCTTCGTTGGCAGCCAAGCCCAACTTCTCATCACGCCATGCAGCAAATTCTTCAGGGCTTCTCACGTCAACCACGATAGGCATGTAGCCGTGGTTCTTTCCGCAAAGCTCTGCACACTGTCCACGATAAACACCTTCTTTGTTTACCTTGGTCCAGGCTTCGTTAACGATGCCAGGTACAGCGTCTTTCTTAACTGCCAAATCAGGTACCCACCATGCGTGGATAACATCGTTCGCAGAGATCAAAAAGCGTACGCGGGTATTGGTTGGCAATACCAGTGGCTCGTCTACTTCTAACAAGTAGAACTCACCTTTTTCAGCGGTAGCGTTAAGACCAATTTGATCGATCGGGGTGCTGAGGTTTGAAAAGAATGAAATCTCCTGATCAGGATCTTCATTGATGTAGCGATAGTGCCACTTCCACTGGTAACCGACGATCTCAATAGTGACTTCAGAAGCTTCTACTTCGTAAATCTCTGTGAGCGTTTTGGTCGCAGGAATCGCCATGCCGATTAAGATAGCAAAAGGGATCACTGTCCAAATAATTTCGACCATCGTGTTTTCATGGAAGTTTGCCGCTACTGCGCCTTGGGATTTGCGGTGCTTGAGCATGGCATAAAACATGACGCCAAAGACAACCACAGCAATCACCACGCAAATAGCGAAGATAACCATGTGTAAGTTATAGACGGACCGGCTGACATCAGTCACACCCGGCGTCATATTGAGTATCCATTCAGCGGATGCTGACGTGGACGCAACTAAAGGCGCGAGACCGAATAGGAGTCGCGAAAATTTTGAACCAAGCATTAAACACCTCAGATTTGGTAAGCCCAACAACGATTAGGTTGTGAGAAATCCCGTACGTACAACTTGTATTTATTATAGACAGATGCCGTGAGCAGCCATCCTGTTGTCAGACATAAACTCAAGCTAGAAAAATTGTTCCATGTCAGTATATGTCATTTTGTAGGGCGACTTAAAGCATCTTTTAGGCCGACTATCAATATTTCTGCAGCGTTTAGGCCGCGCAACCCCAGCAATTTTGGCAGAAGGGCATCTAAAACCCCTTGAAATGTAGGTTTTAGCTCCCGTGAAATCGGAAGCAACAAATATTCTATTTTTGAGTTCAAAAACCAGAATATGCCACTATACTGCCTCTATCAATGTAATAACTGTCCTTTAAAAGCGGTTCGTAACAGCCCATTTTATGGTCATCTGCAAAATGGCGTCTATTACACCGATACTGAACAGCCTGCTGTTGCCTTATGCGGGCTTGGTATTTGGATCAACTTGTTAACACATGATGATGAACCACAGTGGACTTCGTGAGTCCCATATACTGTCGAGGATATTTCATGACAGCAGTAAAGCTTCGTAAACTCATTGAGAACGACATAGCGAGGGATCAAACTGAGCAAGGGTTGCGCCATTACCTAGCAGACAAGGGGCCCTTGTTACACCGCAGCATCCGGCTCTCGGGCGATGATCAAACTGATAAGTTGGAGCGCTTCACGCTCGTATATACCCGACACGCGCCTGATTTAATCATGGACGTTCGGCGTGAAGCTGGCTTGAAATCACTCGACGCCTATATAGAAAAGACACTGGTCGTGGCAGAGTCTTTTTTTATGAACCCACCTGATATGCCTGACATTCCCAATGGCCTCATTAAGTCAGTCGCTGCTGCCTACCTCGTCCATCGGCTGATCGAAGAAATGAATGACATTTTCCACATGTGCTTGGGTGTCAGCTTGTGGAACCATGACATCACACACGCCAATTTGTTGGTGCACGAAATGCTAGGAGATGCCTTTGCCAACAGCCTTGATATCAGGGTGAGCAACTGCGTGCATACCCTCACACAGGGGCATGATGGCTTGTTTGGTAATGCCGATTTTATTGCATTGCAGCAGGACTACCGCAGGCATCTGGCGGTGAAAGTCGCCTAAGCCTGCAGGCGCCACGTGACACGGATGTACCTGTCACAGCCCCTGAGGTATTATTGCGCCATCTATCCTAACTTCACCGCTCTCGGCGCTTGTCGTTGAGAACCTCGCATGAGAATTCACATGACCAATGTTCTGTTGCAACCTAACCGGTTGCCACCCTTTGACGCGTTAACGGCTGCCGATGTTGTACCGGCGATAAAGCAATTAACCCAAGAAACCTTAGCCGCCATTGATGCCTTGGCTGCAGACCCCCAATCGCCGACTGCTGCCAACTTTTTGCAGCCGTTGGAAGCCATTCACGACCGTTTGAGTCAGGCGTGGTCTCCTATTGGCCATCTGGCGCATGTGATGGATACCCCCGCATTGCGTGAGGCCTACAAAGAGGCCTTGGCGATGATCTCTGAATTTCACACAACAGTAGGCCAGCACCAAGCGCTGTTTACCCGCTATACAGCATTGGACGTGGCAGCGTTAGACGGGCCGCAGGCCAAAGCAGTTAAAAACGCGCTGCTCAGCTTTAGGTTGTCGGGTATCGACCTGCCACAAAAAGCCCGCGAGCGGTTTGCTGAAATCGCCTTAGCGCTGAGTGAATTGGGCAACCAGTTTCAAGATAACGTATTAGATGCCACCCAAGGCTGGACCATTAACATTACCGATGAAGCCGCATTGGATGGCTTGCCAGAATCAGCCATGACCCAGCTGGCTAACGCGGCGAAAGCGCGCGACCTAAAGGGTTGGCTGGTGACCTTGGATGCGCCTGCCTATATTGCCATTATGACCTATGCCAACGACCGTGCATTACGACAGCAGGTGGCGACGGCCTTTGTAACCCGCGCTTCTGATCAAGGCCCCCAAGCGGGTCAGTGGGACAATGGACCCCTCATCGAGCGCATCTTGGCATTAAAAGCCGAGCAAGCGGCCTTGTTGGGCTATCAGAATTATGCAGAAGTGAGTTTGGCCGAAAAAATGGCGCACTCCACGGACCAGGTGCTGGGCTTTCTACATGAGTTAGCCGATCGTTCGGTGCCCCAAGCCAAACAAGAAGTTGCCGAGCTTATCGCCTTCGCGCAAGACGAATTGGGTTTGGCTGAGCTGGCTGCCTGGGACCTTGCGTGGGTAGGCGAGCAGCTGCGGGAGCGCCGTTATGCGGTGTCGCAGGAAATGATTCGCCCCTATTTCCCCGCGCCGCAAGCCTTGAAAGGCTTATTTGAAGTCTGCCACCGCCTGTTTGGTATTCATTTTGAAGCCAATCACAGCGTGGCGACCTATCATGCCGATGCGCAGTATTTTGACGTGATCCGCGACGGTCAGACAATCGCCGGTTGCTATGTGGACCTCTATGCCCGTATCGGCAAGCGCGGTGGCGCTTGGATGGATGTGTGTCGCACCAAACGCGATACGGCAACTGGCCCGCAACTGCCGGTGGCCTACTTAAACTGCAACTTTTCAGCACCGGATGGCGATAAGCCGGCGCTGCTTACCCACGACGACCTTACCACCCTGTTCCATGAATTTGGCCATGGACTGCACCACATGCTGACCCAGATCTCAGTGGCAGACGTGAGCGGTATCAGCGGCGTGGCGTGGGACGCGGTCGAATTGCCGAGCCAGTTTATGGAAAACTATTGCTGGCAGCCTGAATCCTTGGCCTTTATTTCTGGCCATGTAGACACAGGTGCGCCATTGCCTAAGGCTTTGCTCGATAAAATGTTGGCTGCTAAGAACTTTCAATCAGCCATGCATTCCGTGCGACAGCTTGAATTTGGCTTGTTCGATTTTGAGCTACATAGCTTGACGGCTGCGCCCACTATCGCGGAAGTCCGTGCGACATTGGCTGCGGTGCGCAAGCGGGTCTGTGTGGTGCCAGTCATTGCTGAAAATCGTTTCGAAAATGGCTTTAGCCACATATTCGCAGGGGGTTACGCTGCAGGTTACTACAGCTACAAATGGGCCGAGGTGCTCAGTGCTGATGCCTTTTCACTGTTTGAAGAACAGGGCATTTTTGACCCAGCGACCGGGAAAGCATTTTACGATGAGATCCTCAGCCAGGGCGGTAGTAAAGACGCCATGGAATTATTTGTCGCCTTTCGGGGTAGGGAACCCAAGGTAGACGCCTTGCTTCGCCATACGGGTATTGGTGGCTAATAAGACTGCGTAGTGCAGACAAAAAAACCCAGGAAGTCCTGGGTTTTTTTATGGGCCGAGCCTGTGATGGTGCAGATGACTTTAGGCGACTTTGTCCAGCGCCTGCGCAATATCCGCGATGATGTCATCGATGTTTTCAATACCCACCGATATCCGCACCATGTCTTCGCTCACACCAGCAGAGGCCAACTCATCGGGACCTAACTGTCGGTGTGTGGTCGAGGCTGGGTGGCAAGCCAATGATTTTGCGTCACCAATGTTGACCAAGCGCAGAATCATGTTCAGTGAGTCGATAAAGGTACTGCCGGCAGCGATGCCTCCCTTGATACCAAAACTTAAAATACCAGAGGCTTTGCCACCACAGATCACTTTAGCGGTTTCAAAATAGGGGCTGTCAGGCAATGCGGCATAGTTCACCCAAGAGACCTTGTCGTGTGCTTGTAGATAGGCGGCCACTTTTTCGGCATTTTCACAATGGCGTTCCATGCGCAATCCGAGTGTTTCTAAGCCCTGTAAGATTTGAAAAGCGTTCATCGGGGATATCGCAGCACCGGTATTGCGCAACGGTACCACGCGACATCGGCCAATATAGGCTGCAGCACCCAAGGCTTCGGTATAGACCACACCATGATAAGAAGGATCGGGCTCATTCATTACCGGGAAGCGGTCTTTGTTCGCGACCCAATCAAAGGTGCCGGAGTCGACAATAATGCCGCCTATTGAAGTACCATGGCCGCCAATGTATTTGGTTAATGAATGCACCACAATGTCGGCACCCAATTCAAACGGACGGCATAGATAGGGCGTTGCAACCGTGTTGTCGACGATCACCGGTACACCGTGACGGTGGGCGATTTCAGACAAACGCTTGATGTCTACAATGTTACCAGCAGGGTTGCCAATGGATTCACAGAACACCGCCTTGGTGTTGGCATCTATCGCCGCTTCAAACCCTTCAAAATCATTGGCTGAGATCAGCCGAGATTCGATGCCCTGTCGTGGAAATGTATGGGCAAACAGGTTATAGGTGCCGCCATAGAGTTGGCTGGTGCTAACAATGTTGTCACCCACCGAACACAGGGTTTGAATGGCGTAGGTAATAGCAGCCATGCCAGAGGCAACAGCCAAAGCGCCAATACCGCCTTCCATCGCCGCGACCCGTTGTTCGAGCACACTGGTGGTCGGGTTCATGATGCGGGTATAGATATTACCCGCGACCTTCAAATCAAACAGATCGGCCCCATGCTGGGTGTCGTCAAAGGTGTAGGACGTGGTTTGATAAATCGGCACTGCAGCGGCTTTGGTAGTGGCCTCTGATTCATAACCGTGGTGTAACGCTATTGACTCTAATTTCATGCGATGGCTCCTGTTCGCAGGCGCTCGATAGGCGCTCTTCTATTGTGTGTCAGCGCTGGTGCGCTGCGCAGGGTCTCAGCCACTAATAATGCAAAGCAATTGGCCCTATAGCAAAGAATATATACTGATTTGTTTATAACAAAAAAGAATAACTCCGCCTGCAGTTATGACAATATTGGCCACCCTGCGACAAATTCGTATGCTATGGTAGGATGAAAACCGGTTGACATGAGCCGCCTTCATAGCAAGGGCCGCGCAATAAAAGCCACATTGTCGCCCACCGTTTTGGTTTGGCTTGAGTCGCTATGACGAGGTGTTTATGCCCGAACATTCCATTGCAGAACTATTGTCTGCTTACCGATCCGGACGACTAACCTGTGAGCAAGTCATCACGGAATATCGAGATACCATAGCCCAATGGGATGGCGAGGTGAATGCAGTGATCGCGCTGAATCCCGATGCCTTGCGTCAGGCACGACAGCTAGACTATGACCGCTTATCAGGTAAGCCATTGCAGTCATTGCACGGTATTCCTGTGTTAATCAAAGACAATATCGACACCCAAGACCCGATGCCCACCACCGCCGGTTCGTTAGCACTTACCGACAATTTTGCGACTCAAGACGCCACAGTGGTTGCGCGGCTTCGAGACGCTGGCGCCATTATTCTAGGTAAGACCAACCTCAGTGAATGGGCCAACTTCCGCGGTAACCGGTCAATTAGTGGTTGGTCTAGCGCGGGTGGCCTCACCCGCAACCCACACGTGTTGAATCGCAGTGCTTGCGGCTCATCTTCGGGCTCTGGCGCAGCCGTTGCAGCCAATTTTTGCGTGGTCGCCGTGGGTACCGAAACGGATGGCTCTATTATTTGTCCCGCACAGACCAACGGCATCGTGGGTGTTAAGCCAACGCTAGGCTGGGTGAGCCGTACCGGAATTATACCCATTGCGGCAAGCCAAGACACGGCAGGCCCAATGGCGCGTACCGTGACCGATGCCGCCGTGCTATTGGCAGTCATGGCAGGCGCTGACCCACTTGACCTATCGACAGATGACAGCAAGGGTCGCACGATCGACTTTACCAGTCGGTTAAACCAACAGAGCCTAGTCGGCGCGCGTATCGGCATTGCCCGCCAGTGGTCTAGTAAAGACCCGCGTTTGGTGCAACACCTCGATAGCTGTATCGCAGTGTTAGAAGCAGCGGGCGCGGAGGTCATTAAAGACCTAGCGGCAGCCTCGAGCGATGCATTTAGCGACGCCGAATTGGCTGTGCTCTATTACGAATACAAGGCAGGTCTCAATCAATATCTGGCCGGTACACCTGATGCGGTGCCAGTGCGGTGTATCGAAGACCTTATTGCTTGGAATGAAGCCCACCACCATGACACGCTGCGCTATTTTGGCCAAGAACACCTGATTGCCGCGTCCCAAAAGGGCGATCTCAGCTCCCCAGAGTATCTACAGGCCTTGGCATTTGCTCGTCAAAAAGCCGGTACTGAGGGCATTGACGCCTTGTTACACCACCACCAACTTGACGCGATTGTGACCCTGTCGGGTGGACCCGCCTGGTCTATCGATATGGTATTGGGCGATAACCATGCGAGCGACATTGACAGCACATCGGCGGCAGCCGTGTCGGGTAATCCGCATGTCACGGTACCCTCAGGCTTGGTATCTGGGTTGCCGGTGGGATTGTCGTTTATTGGCGCAGCGTGGCAAGACGACCGATTGTTGGGATTGGCCTATGCCTTCGAACAGCGCATGCAAGGTCGGGTAACCCCCACCTTTAAGAAGGCACTGGAGCCCTAGGGTACCGGATTGACATCAAACTGAATCTCACCCTGT
This sequence comes from uncultured Saccharospirillaceae bacterium, assembly GCA_913063165.1. Classification (GTDB taxonomy): domain Bacteria; phylum Pseudomonadota; class Gammaproteobacteria; order Pseudomonadales; family Natronospirillaceae; genus CAJXZL01. The sequence goes on from CAJXZL010000017.1 coordinate 31,256, forward strand.
ACCAACCGTATCTGTATGTGATCGTTTGGCTGACAGGCTTTGCGAACAATCATGGCCGCCAAGGGGTTTTCAATCTGGGTTTCAATCTCGCGCCGTAATGGCCGCGCGCCATAGGTGGGCACAAAGCCATCGAGCGCAATCTTGTCGAGCACAGGCCCGTCAATGTCTACCCTAAAGCCGCTATCGGCCATGTCTGCCACAAATCGGTTGATGAGGTTTTCGGTAATCTGCCGTACCTGTTCTTCTGACAAATAGTGAAACACAATCACATCATCTAGCCGGTTTAAAAACTCAGGCTTAAAGTAGCGTTTCACCTCATGGAGTACCGATTTACGGGCCTCGTCATAGTTAGGCGTATCTGAGTAGATAAACCCCACTGGTTTGCGGTCAGAAATAAGGGCATCGGAACCCAGATTTGACGTGCCAATGATCAGCGTGTTCTTAAAAGACACGGTTTGACCCTGCGCATCGGTCAATCGGCCATCTTCGAGAATTTGCAGCAGCATATTAAATACATCGGGATGGGCTTTTTCGACCTCATCAAGCAGCACCACGGTATAGGGATTCCTGCGTACCTGTTCGGTCAACTGACCGCCTTCGCCATAGCCCACATAGCCTGGCGGTGCGCCGATCATTTTAGATACCTCATGACGTTCCATATATTCGGACATATCGATACGCACGATGCGGGTTTCGTCATCGAGTAAAAACGCAGCCAAGGCCTTTGCGAGTTCCGTTTTACCCACCCCTGAAGGACCCAAAAATAGAAACGAGGCAATAGGACGGTTGGTCTTTGAAATACCCGTACGATTGCGGCGAATGGCATTGGCTACCGCCTGAACCGCAGCATCTTGACCAACAATGCGCTGGTGAATCTTGTCTTCAATGTTGGCGAGCTTATCCGATTCAGTTTCAGTCAATCGGGTAACGGGTATACCGGTCAGGCGCGCCACCACGGCAGCCACATCGTCTTCGGTGACCACCGCATCGTCTTTTCCACTGTGGGCGCGTTGTGACCCGCGCTCGGTTTCAATGCGCTGCTCAAGCGCCAAGATGTCCATTTGCAACCGGGCGACCTGTTCAAAGGCTTGCCGTCCAAATGCGCGGGTTTTGTCGGCCACCAGAGACTGCCGCTCCCGCTCCAACTGTGCCATGGGGTCAGACATCGCCAAGCGCCGCAAATGTTTTTGGGCGCCCGATTCATCCATCAAGTCGACCGCCTTGTCGGGCAGCTGCCGGTCTGCGATATAGCGATCTGACAATCGCGCCGCAGCTTCTAGCGCTGAACGGTGATAAAGAATGTCATGGTGGCGCTCATATTCTGACGCCAAACCCGCTAAAATTTTGATGGTGTCTTCTATCGAAGGCGGGTTGACCATCACCGGCTGGAACCGGCGTTCTAACGCCTTGTCGGGTTCCACAAAGCGGCGGTATTCGGACAGGGTGTCGGCAGCAATCACCTGTAACGAGCCGCGTTCAAGTGCACTCTTTAAAATGGCAGGCGCATCGACACCGCCAGCACCAGCGCCGACCACCGTATGCAACTCATCAATAAACAAAATGATGCTTCCCTTGGCTTCAATCACGGCATCTCGGACGCTCATCAATCGCTCTTCAAACTCACCCCGCATTTTGGCTCCGGCGACGATCTCCGCCATATCCAACGACAATAACCGGCGGTCCCGCAGCGTTTCAGGAATATCGGCATTGGCGATACGTTGTGCCAAGCCTTCCACAATCACGGTTTTACCGACCCCGGGTTGGCCGATGAGCACAGGGTTGTTCTTTTTGCGACGCGACAGGGTTTGGATGACACGGCTGATCTCCTCCTCCCGGCCAATCACCGGATCTAGTAGCCCATTGCGGGCCATCTCTGTCAGATCGGTGGTGTAGGCACTCAGTGGGTCTTGGCGGCCTTCATCATCAGCTGCGTCTAGGGTTTTGCCATTACGCAAGCGGTAGAGCTGTTCACGCATCTGGTCTGACGACAAACGGGCATTGCGCAAGCATTGGGCGGTATCGCTGTTGGCCTGTTCAACCAAGGCAATCAGCAAGGCACCGGTACCGATAAAGCTATCACCCAAAGACTTGGCAACCTTGAGCGCGTCCCGAAACAGGGTTTCTACTTCAGCAGTGGCTACAATTTGGTTGTCGTCGGTGGTTTGTTTTTCTAACGCGTGACCATCATAGACCGCTTTGGACAGCCCTTTGATACCCGCTTTGGTGTCGGCTAACAGGTGGGACAGTATGTGTACGGCTTCGGTATTCTTCTGAGACAGCAGTCCGAGCAGGATGTGGTCAGTGGTCAGCACGTTTTCTTGTAGGGCAACCAATTCATTAATGGCATTTTCAAGGGCTTGGTGCACATCTTGAGTGCATTGCCGAATAAATTGCTGAAACATAGACACCCCCTAAAAGCGCCGATGGGATACTAAAATAGTAGAATTGTTTTGTGTGATTACAAGTGTTCAGCCATTTTGAATGTGCTATAAAAAACCCATAGGCGAGAGACAACCAAAGGGAAACCAGCATGAACGTATTTATTAGTGCAGATATTGAAGGGGTAGCAGGTATTTGTAGCCCCAGTGAAACCAACAAGGCCGACCCCGATTACCAAGAATTTCGTGAGTTGATGACCGCAGAAGTGGTCGCCGCCTGCGAGGCTGCATTAGAGGCTGGTGCAACCAAGGTGTTGGTCAAAGACGCCCATGCCTCTGCCCGCAATATCATTGTGTCGGCCTTGCCAGAGTCGGTTGAAATCATTCGCGGCTGGAGCGGCCATCCCACCTCGATGATGCAGGGTGTCGATCAGGGCATGGACCGCGCAATAATGCTGGGCTATCACAGTGCCGCCTCACAGCAAGGCAACCCGTTAAGCCATACCATGAGCGGTCGAACGGTGCACCGCCTGACGGTGAACGGGCAAGTGTGGTCAGAATTTCATATCAACAGCATGACCGGACTTTATTATGGTTGCCCCACGGTGTTGGTATCGGGCGATACCGCACTCGCGCGGGTGGTAAAGGCCTATGATCCTGCGATCGAAACGGTAGAAGCCTTCGCTGGCACGGGCTTGTCTGTACAGTCGTTGTCACCCAAAAAAGTGCAGGCCGAGATTCGGGCGGGCGTTACCCAAGCGCTGCAACGGCCACTGGATGACTTTCGCGCAGGACTGCCCGAGCACTTTCGATTGCAGCTAGAGTACAAACACCACAGCATGGCTTATGAACGGGGATTTTATCCTGGGGCGCAACAGATCAACGACAACACCGTGCAGTTTGAATGCGATGATTACTTTGATGCCTTACGGTTTATGAAATTCTGTATCTAATCGCTACGTGGCGCATTTGCGGATTACTTGGGCTTTTTAGATGTCTTGGGTTTTTTAGATGTCTGGGGCTTGATGGATTGCGCCGCAACCGCTGCGCTGCGCGCCTTCGCTGTCCACACGGCCATATCGTCGGCTTCTTCTAACACCTGTTCAGGCACCTGATAATAGGGCATAGACGCCATAAATTGTGGCGCGCCAGCGTCCAGAAAGTCGTTCAGGTTATGGGGGCCGGTGCGCAAGAAGCATTCGTTGTCACGGTTCACAATCGCACAAAACACATCATCGACATAAAACCCGATACAGCCAAACATGCGCCGTGACGACACGCGGCCGACGCGAGACAATTGTTCGGTGATAAAGGTGATGTATTGCGGTGATGCTGCCATGACAGACTCCTGATGTTGGCCGACCGAGACATTGAAGCAACTATTATGGCGCAACAGGGCAATTATGGCGCAACAGGCAAGGCGTATCCAGCAGCTCTACTCTGGGTGCTAGGACAAATCGTCGTCGCGTTCGTTGCGGTCGAGGGTACCGACATCTAACAGCGGCGCCGCATCAATGTTGTGAGCATCCATCATGTGGGCAATGCGCTGTAGCGACGCAATGATCATCGACTGTTCCCATGCCTCTAGGGTATCAAACTGCCGGGTAAATTGGTGCTGCAAAGGGATAGGTGCCGACTTCAATACGGCGATACCGCTGTCAGTGAGCAAGGCATGTACTTTACGTTTGTCTGTGGTAGACCGCTCGCGGGCAACCAACTGCCGCTTTTCTAAGCGATCGACAATACTGGTGACGGTGGCTTGGCTGAGGCTCATAAAGGTCGCCAATTCACCAATCGTCATATTGCCCTTGCTCTTAATGGTCTGCATCAGCAGCATTTGTGGCGCAGTGAGGCCGGTGGTTTTCGCCAGATGCTTCGAATGTAGATCGGTGGCGCGTATCACGCGGCGCAGTGCGACCAGAACTTCTTCAATTTTTTCCATAAGCTATCCAACCCGTGGTACTTGTTCAGCATTGATCGGTGGTGTCTGTGGGATATGAACCACTCAGTGAGCAGCGCTCATAGAGTGGCTAACCGACACCGGTTTAATCCGCAATAAAGTGTTTTCCGAGCAGCGCATAATAAAAATTATTGTCTTTTAATACGCCCACAAATTTTCCATCGTCGACAATCAATACCGGCAGTCGGCTTTCATATCGCAGGTTCACTGCATCTCTCATATTGACTTCGGGAGACGCCATCGGAAATTCGCCCACCACGGGATCACCCGATACCCAGGCATGACAGGCCAAGACCTTGTCGCCACAACCCGCTTGCAGGATGCGTCCGTCCGTATCCAACGTAAGCCAATGGCCTAGCGCTTTATCTAACACCACCCGACCATCAGTCACCGTCAGCTTGTCGACCGTGGTCATCAAGGTTTTACCGGCCAACACATTGAGGGGGTTGGTGTGGGCAACAAAGTTTTCCACATAGGCATTTTCAGGATTCAGCACAATATCTTCAGGCTCGCCATGCTGCACGATCTTGGCAGATTCCATGATGCCAATGTGAGACCCGATTTTGAGGGCTTCATCTAGGTCATGGCTCACAAACAGAATGGTCTTCTTCAGATTGCGCTGTAGCTCGATGAGTTCATCTTGCAGTTGGGCGCGAATGAGCGGATCCAATGCCGAAAAAGGTTCATCCATCAGCAGAATGTCAGTATCCATTGCAAACGCACGTGCCAAACCTACGCGCTGCTGCATACCGCCAGACAATTCATCGGGCATAGAGTACGCCCATTCACCTAAACCGACCATTTCGAGTTTTTCCATGGCCTGCTTGTGACGGGTTTTCTTATCGATGTTCTTCATTTCAAGGCCAAAGGCCACGTTGTCCAACACATTTAACCAAGGCATCAAGGCAAATTTCTGGAAGACCATCGACACGCGGTTGGTACGCAGGTGGCGCATGGTAGCCGCATCGCAGTTGGCCACATCAATTTCCCGACCATCATCCTGAATCATAATGCTGCCACGGGTAATGGGGTTGAGGCCGTTTAGGGTGCGCAGCAGGCTGGATTTACCCGAACCAGACAAACCCATTAATACGCAGATTTCGCCTTCATGAATGTCCAAGCTGGCATTTTGAACGCCCACCACAGAACCGGTTTTATCGATAATCTCTTGGCGGCTCAGCCCTTGATCCAACAGCGTGAGTGCTTCTGCGGTATTGTCGCCAAACACCACGTCGAGGTTTTTAATAGAAATCATTTTCATAGTCGGCTCCCCACACGCTCAGGCTGTTTGCAAAGGCGATCTAGCAAGATCGCTAATAGCACGATGGCCAAACCGGCTTCAAAGCCCTGTGAGATATTGACCGTGTTTAGGGCGCGCACAACTGGCTTACCCAAGCCATCAGCACCGACCAACGCGGCAATTACCACCATCGACAATGACAGCATGATGCACTGGGTCACCCCAGCCATGATGCTCGGCATCGCGGCAGGTAACTCGACTTTCAATAACAGGTTGCGCTTGCTGGCGCCAAAAGCCTTTCCGGCTTCTAGCAGCTCTTCGGGTACGCTGCTGATACCCAACGCCGTCAATCGGATCGGCGCGGCAATGGCAAAAATAATGGTAGAGATCAGCCCCGGCACAACGCCTAGGCCAAACAGAATAAGGGTTGGAATCAGATACACAAAGGTTGGAATGGTTTGCATCAAATCCATAATAGGGCGAATGCCCGCATGAAAGCGTGGGTGGTGTGCGGCCACAATACCAATGGGAATACCGATGACAATCGACAAAAAGGTCGCCATGAGCACGAGCACCAGTGTCTCGATCATCTCTACCCAGTAGCCAAGGTTCGCAATGACCAACAGCGCGACAACCGAAAAAATAACCAAGCCCCACGATCGGTGAAGCCACCATGCAATGGCTGCCACCATGGCAGTAAAGGCAAGGGGAGGAAAAAACTGCAACACGCCTGTCATCCCCAAAATCAACCATTCTAGCGAGATGGCGATGGCGTCAAAAAAGCCAGAAGCATTGCCAACGAGCCAATCAACGAATGCTTCCATCCATTCACCGAGTGGGATCTTGTGGTCTGTAATCCAATTCATATTTTGTTACCTGGTGTCATAAACAGGTTGCCCTGCTGACGGGTTAAAAAAAGGTCTAGCAAAAAAACACGACCGGCCAATGCCGGTCGTATATGTACCGTCGAGATTAGATGTTCAGGTATTGCTTCACTGCTGCAAGGCCAGGCTTGCCGTCGATGGTAGTCACACCTTCAAGCCACTTGTCCAATACCGCAGGATTGGCTTTGAGCCATTCAGTTGCCGCAACCTTTGGCTTTTTGCCTTCATCAAGAATGGCAGCCATCACTTCATTTTCAGAAGCCAGTGTGAACGACAAGTTGCTCAACAACTTACCCATGTTCGGGCATTCGGTTGCATAGTTAGCACGGGTGTTGGTATAGACCGTTGCGCCACCCAAGTTAGGACCAAACCAATCGTCGCCACCTTCAAGATACGCAATGTCAAAGTTGCTGTTCATTGGGTGCGGCTCCCATCCTAGGAAAACCACCCAGTTGTTACGACGCTCTGCACGCTGTACTTCAGACAACATGCCCGCTTCAGAAGACTCAACCAATTTGAAGCCCTGCAAGCCGAACGCATCTTGGTCGATCATGTCTTGAATCAAACGGTTGCCGTCGTTACCAGGCTCGATACCAAAGATTTTGTTCTTCAACTCGCTCTTGAACTTGGCGATGTCAGCAAAGGTCTTAAGACCACCGTCATAGGCTGCTTGGTTAACGGCCAAGGTGTATTTAGCACCTTCAAGGTTGGCGCGTAGGGTGTCGACCGTGCCGGCTTCGCGGTAGGTGGCGATATCGCCTTCCATGGTTGGCATCCAGTTACCCAAAAATACATCCAAGTCGCCAGAAGCCAAAGAGGTGTAAGTTACAGGGACAGACAATAGCTGCGTCTTAGGCGTGTAACCCAAGCCTTGTACCAACTCGCTTGTGATAGCGGTAGTTGATGTGATATCCGTCCAACCAACGTCAGAAAAACGCACGGTACTGCAGTTTTGAGCAGCCATAGTGCCCATTGACAGGGTGGCGGTTAGGGCAATCGCTGCCGGCTTTAGGGCTTTCTTAACATTAAACAACATGTTTTGTTCCTTGTTTTACTGCAAAAAATCGCAGGTTAATGACGGCAAACCAACTGGGGGTAGCCCGTCCCTACGTGAGATGGCGATTCCATCTCCGATATCGATCAGCTAGCGCTGACTGTGTTCAAAATCGGGTGCAATCCACACGGGTGCGTTTACTGACGCCAGTGCGGGTTTGTTCAAAATCATATCGGCTGCTTTTTCAGCCACCATGATGGTCGGGCCGTTTAGGTTGCCGTTGGTAATCGAGGGGAAAATCGAGGAATCCACCACGCGCAACCGTTCGACGCCACGTACACGACACTGGCTGTCAACCACGGCCATCGGGTCGTCGTCGCTGCCCATTTTGCAAGAGCAGGACGGGTGATAGGCGCTTTCGACATTCTGTCTGACCCAAGCATCGATCTGCTCGTCAGTCTGCACCTCCGCGCCCGGCTGAATTTCACCATCGGCATAGGAGGCCAAGGCGGGTTGGCTCATAATTTCACGGGTCAGACGAATGCAGTTCCGCCAATCTTGAACGTCTTGCGGATCGGTCAAATAGTTAAACTGAATCTTTGGTGACAGGGTGGCGTCATCGCTGACAATGTGTACGCTGCCGCGACTCTGAGGTTTGTTAGGGCCGACATGCACCTGATAACCATGACCCTTGACTGCCGCATTGCCGTCATAACGCATGGCTGCTGGTAAAAAGTGAAATTGAATGTCTGGCCATTTCAGCCCAGCACGTGACCGAATAAAGGCACAGGATTCAAAATGGTTGCTGGCGCCGAGTCCATCACGCAAGAGCACCCAACGGGCACCAATCAAGCCCATGCTAAACAGGTTGAGCTTGGAGTTGAGGGTGATGGGTTGCTGGCATTTGTACTGGAAATACACTTCCAAGTGGTCTTGCAGGTTTTCGCCCACGCCCGGCAAATCTTTCACCACCGGCACGCCGGCCTGTGCGAGAACATCAGCAGCACCGATACCCGACAGTTCTAACAGTTGTGGCGATCCGATCGAACCCGCCGCAGAAATGACTTCTTTATTGGCCAATGCGGTCAGGGTCTTGCCTTTGCGTTCATAAACAACACCGGTAGCGACAACCTGATCACCGCTGTGGGTTGTCATAATCTTTCGGGTCAGCACCTGCGTGATAACCGTCAAATTGGGGCGCTTCATGGCGCGACGCAAATACGCATTGGACGTCGAGCTGCGCACACCATTTTTAACCGTCATGTGCATGGGGCCAAAACCCTCTTGGCGGTAACCATTGTAATCGCTGGTTTCGCCATAGCCTGCATCTTTACCGGCATCAATGAAGGCTTGATACAACGGGTTCATACGCATGCCATTGCCATTGCAGGTGCCGACAGGTCCGTCACCACCCCGGTAAGCATCTGCGCCCTGTTCCCAGGTTTCTGCACGCTTGAAATAGGGCAGGCAGTGTTGGTAATCCCACCCGGTTGCGCCCAGTTCCGCCCACTGGTCAAAATCGCAGGCGTGGCCGCGCACATACACCATGCCATTAATGGATGACGAGCCACCGAGGGTTTTACCACGGGGCGTGTGCAACGAGCGGTTGTCGATACCCGGCTCTGGCTCAGAGTGAAACTGCCAGCACAGCCGCTCAGTATTCATCGGATAGGACAATGCGGTGGGCATTTGAATAAATATACTGCGGTCGCTGCCACCGGCTTCAAGCACCAATACAGAATGTTCGCCACTCTCAGTCAGGCGATCAGCCAACACGCAGCCTGCAGAGCCGGCGCCGACAATAATGTAATCGTAAGATTGTTCAGTCATGTAAGGCCGCTTCTCAGTAAGGACGTTCGAGTTCGCCGGTTTCAACAAACACGCTTTTAATTTGGGTGAAGTGCTTTAGGGTTTCGACGCCATTTTCACGACCAATGCCCGACTGCTTATAACCACCCACTGGCATTTCTGCAGGGGAGCTGCCCCAGGTATTAATCCAACAAATACCGGCTTCTAGTTGGTTAATCACGCGGCTGGCGCGGCTTAAATCTTGGGTGAACACCCCAGCAGCCAAGCCATAGTGAGTGTCATTGGCGCGACGAATAACTTCGGCTTCATCGGTAAATGTCAACACCGACATCACGGGGCCAAAAATCTCATCCCGTACCTGTGGCATGTTGTCGTCGCAGTTGATAAAGACCGTAGGCTGAACAAAGGCACCCTTGTCCAGACCGTTCTCGGTCACGCGCTTGCCACCACATAACAGGGTCGCACCGGCATCAATACCGGCTTGGATATAACCCATTACCTTGTTGAGGTGCTGCTCAGAAATCAACGCGCCCACTTGGGTATCGGGGTGGGTTGGATCGCCAATAATCATGGCCTGAGTGCGCTGTTTCAACTCGGCAATAAAATCTTCGTACAGGTCCTCATGCACAAATACTCGGGTGCCGTTGGTGCACACTTCGCCTTGGGTGTAGAAGTTAGCCAACATGGCGCCCGATACGGCACGATCAACAGGCGTGTCGGGGAATATAATCAGCGGTGATTTACCACCCAGTTCCATGGTCACTTGTTTGAGGGTAGCGGCTGAATCGGCCATTACTTTTTTGCCCGTACCGCATTCACCCGTAAATGACACCTTGGCAATGGCGGGATGCGCGGTGAGCATTTGCCCAGCGCGATAATCGCCCTGAATAACGTTGAACACACCATCGGGTAATCCGGCTTGGGTGAAGATTTCAGCCAGCTTTACCGCGGTTAACGGTGTTTCTTCCGACGGTTTGAAAATCATCGCGTTGCCAGCCGCCAGCGCAGGTCCCGCTTTCCAACAGGCAATCTGAATCGGATAGTTCCAAGCACCAATGCCAGCGCAAATGCCCAATGGCTCGCGGCGGGTATAAAAATAATTGTTGTCACTCAACTGCTGATAATCACCCTGAATCTTATCGGCCAGACCGGCGTAGTACGCTATGACATCAGCACCGGTTTGGATATCCACCACCGAGGCTTCTTGAATCGGCTTGCCAGTGTCTTGCACTTCCAACAGGGCCAACACATCGTTATTTTCTCTAAGAAGATCGGCAGCGCGCTGTAAAATCCGTCCCCGCTCCACGGCTGGCATAGCCGCCCACACCGCTTGACCCCGTTGGGCTGACTCGACCGCGTGCGCCATCGCTGCAGCATCGGCCTGTGCAATGGTTGCCAAAGGTTCTCCGGTTGCTGGATTCGTCGTTACAAAGGTTTCAGTCGGTGTTGTTTGGTAATAACGACCGTTTATATAGTGTTGAATCAGTGTCATTGGTTCGCTGTCGTCCTATAAAAATGAATGCACAACGGTTGGGAAATGCCACAACCGGTCTTCGAATGGATGTCTTTGTGATGAGAGTCTTAGGAAATACGTGGCTTATGAGCCCGTTGTTTGCAGTATCCTGTTGCTGTCGCTCCCTGATAATGCGCCGTAAAGTACCAAAAATCGGGTTTTTTCACAAGGCAAGTCCATCGTACACTAAATAGTTTTCAGGCAGGCGACTGTAAATAACGCACAAAATTTGCCGATTTTTGGTCGATATCCCCGATTGAAACATAAAAATTACTTAGACTTGAATGGAATTGCGGGGCGCTAAAAACGGGCAGATAAAAGCAGGGATAGGCAGAGAAGGGCAGATAAAGGCAGATAAAAGCAGGGAAAAGCAGGGAAAAGCAGGGAAAAGCAGGGAAAGGCAGGGAAAAGCAGGGAAAGGCAGGGAAAAGCAGGGAAAGGCAGGGAAAAGCAGGGAAAAGCAGATAAAAGCAGAGCAAGACAAAATAACAGAGCAAGGCAAATAACAGAGCAAGGCAAATAACAAAAAAGTAACTGCGGTGACTACCAAATAAAGATCAAGCAAGCAGCGGTCAACAACCCCATGGCATAGTTGAAACGGGTGCGGGCAGCCCCCGATGACAACAGCCGCCCCATCAGTGTGCCAAAGCCAGCCCACAAAGAAATGCAGTGAAAACCGACCACAGAAAACAAAGCGACAATGCCCAACACCGAGGGCCAAAACAAATCTCCGGCCAAGCTAAATGAGCCAATCAAGGTGATGGTCATCATCCATGCTTTAGGATTCACAAACTGAAACAACACCGCTGCGCCAAAGGTCATGGGTTGTGCGCGGCTTGCCGTGGCAATGGTCGTGTCGCCTGCCGTGCCAATTTTCCACGCCAAATACAGCAAATACAGGCTGCCGATGACTTTCAAGGTGGTCTGCACCCAAGGAAAGGTTACAAAAACCGCGCCCAAACCGCCGGCCACCAATAAGGCTTGCAGCGCCACACCCATCACAATACCCAAGACATGCGGAATTGAACGCCAATAGCCAAAATTTGCGCCAGAAGCCGCCATCATGGCGTTATTGGGTCCGGGTGTGCCCGTCGTGGCTATTGCAAATAGCAGCACTGACAGCCATACATCTATCGTCATACACATTGCTCATATTCAGAGGGGTAACAACAGCGCGTTATCCTAAACGGTTGGTTTGGTGCTGGCTATCAGTTCGTTTCCAAACGTGCGTCATATTACCCCTGTGTGTTGCTCAGGAATTTAGGTAGCAGGAACACGGCTCGCAGGTTATGTTTATAACACCCATAGTCGAGGTTTATTATGAAAGCCGTTGTGTATCACCGTTATGGACCGCCCGACGTTCTGTCGGTACAAGAGGTGCCAAAGCCGTCTCCCAAGGCCAATGAACTGTTAATTCGGGTAGTAGCAGCAGAGGTGGCAAAGGGTGATTGTGAACTGCGCAGTTTTCAATTCCCCATAAAATGGTTTGTGCTGCCATTACGATTGGTCATGGGTATTACCCGACCACGGCGCACAATATTGGGCGGTTACTTTGCTGGAGAAGTGGTACAGGTGGGCGATTCTGTCTCGCGATTTTCAGTCGGTGATCGGATTTTTGGCAGCGCGGGTATCAAGATGGGCGCCTACGGGGAATTTCTCTGCGTGCCTGACAGCGCCACCGTCGAACGCATACCGAGCAATGCGACCTATGAACAGGCGGCAGCGTTGCCGATGGGCGGTTTGAATGCCATACATTTTCTTAATATGGCCGATATCCAGCCGGGTACGCGGGTTTTAATCAATGGTGCGGGCGGCAGTATTGGCTGCTATGGGGTACAAATCGCCAAGTCCAAAGGCGCAATAGTCACTGCTGTGGACAGTGGTATAAAAGAAGGCTTGTTGCGCAGCTTGGGAGCAGACCATTTTATCGACTACCAACAGACCTTATTCAGTCAGGGAGATAATCAGTACGACGTGATCTTTGATGTGGTTGCCCATAGCGATATGAAAACCAACGCGAGGGTGTTGAGCGATACCGGCATTTACCTGTCTGCCAATCCCAGCCTCAATGTGATGTTGCAGACCAGGCAAATCAATAAAAGCACCAGTAAACGCGCGAGCTTTGCCTTTGCCAAAGAAACCCTTCAAGACCTGATTGGCATTAAAAACCTGTTTGAGCAAGGCGCTATCACCGCCCCGATTGACTGCGTGTATTCATTGGCAGACATGCCAGACGCACACCGACGGGTAGAATCCGAACAGCGCGTTGGATTGGTGGTGGTTAGGGTGTCTGAGTCCGACTGATCGAATAGATAACAGCTGCTTTAGGGTGCTTTTGCAGTTGTGCAGCAGCCAGCTGCGGCATCTGGTTGAATGGGTGGGCAGGGCACATCTGCGTAGGAACAATAGACACAGCAGTCACCCGCCTTGGGTTTTAACACTACACCGCAGCCCTTGCAGTCATAAAAATACTGACAGGCATCTGTCGGCATAGTCTCAAGTTCAGCATGCCCGCAATGCGGGCAGGTAATGGTGGACTGTGGGTTAATACTCATTCAACCCGATGCCATCAAAAATCCGGTCACGGCACTTTTCAATTCTGGCGAAACGGGTTTCGACCTTTTTAGGCTGTGCAAAGTGCATGCTGTAGCCACGTTGACGGCCAGGGGTGAGGGCAAAGAATGCCGCGTGGTAGCCGGGATCATCGTCCAAAACTTGCAGCAACTCCGTAGGCAACTCACGCTCGGTATTGTCCTTAAACGCGACCTTGGCGCCCGATTTCTCAACCGCAATGGCGTCGTCGATGTAGCTTTGCAGTGTGTCTTTTATGCTGTCTAAATCGGTGTCTTTGGTGACCTTGATGATGCGTGCCGACTGGCTATTTTCGCCCTGTTGACTCAATAACTGGTGGCTGTCGGTGAGCAGTACGCCCTTAAAAAAGCTCAACGCGCAATAGTCTTTAAAGGCATTCACGATCAGTACGTTTTTGTTGTTGTAGGTATAACAGGGCATACCCCATTTTGATTCTTCAACAAGGCCACTGTCTAATGCCAGCTGGCGCAATACCTTCAATTCATCGGCCCAAGTATGCACTTTGCAGTCTGGTGTACCGCCATACTTGCAGCGTCCGCATCCGTCTGTGAAATAGTTGTTGGCGTTGGTACTCATCTTGGGCATGTG